>NZ_FOQF01000076.1 GCF_900113655.1 Pseudobutyrivibrio sp. OR37
CTCTTACTGACTTTTCTTAGCTATTCAAAACCACTTAGAGAATTCTGTGGTTTCACAAAAGTTCCAGATGCTTCCAAAATAACTCGTTTTAAACAAGACTTTCTCTATGATTTGCAACTCGTCTTCGATAATCTAGTTGATGTTACAGAGCCTATCTGTCAGGCCATAGATGCTGCTAAAGCTGACATGACAATATTTGACTCATCTGGCATTGAAGCTTTTGTTACTGAAAACAATCCCAAGTATGCCAACCGTATAGTTAAGCAGTTAAAAGCTTATGCTAAAAATAATGGCTTCGATAAAGGTTATGATCCATACAAAGCAGCCTACGGTTCAATGCCTAGTCATGCATCTGCTAATCCAGAAATAAAACAACTATATATAAATGGTCATTTCTGTTATGTTTTCAAGTTTGGAATTGTGACGAACGGTTTAGGTATTGTTCGCCATATTTCCTTCTATAACAAAGATTTCATGGCATCTCATCCTGAGATAATCGTCGAGAAGAAATCAGATTCTCCTGACGAAGATAAATGTGTTCACGATGCGAAACTTTTAATCCCAACACTTAAGGATTTCTTTGATAAGCACCCTTTGATTAACCCAAAGACTTTTCTTGGAGATGCTGCATTTGATTCAGCGCTCCTATACAAAGAGTTACTAACTGGCAATACCTTTGGCAAAGATGCTCATTTCTCAAAAGCATATATTCCACTGAATGCGAGGTCAGGAATCAAAAATCCTGATTGTAAAATAAATGTAGATGGAATACCTTGTTGCCCTAATGATGATAGTCTTCCAATGAAATTTGAAAGTTCATCAACCAGAAAGAATGGGCTTGTTCGATTCAAGTTTGTATGCCCAAAAATCAAATATGTCTATGATAAAAACACAAAGAAATCGCATCGCAAATGCCTATGTGATAATCCATGTACATCATCTTCTTGCGGTCGAATGATTCATATCTATCCCGAAAAAGATCTTAGAGCTTATCCAGGAGCTATTCGTGGAACCCAAGAATGGGAATCAACTTATAAAATTAGGACCGCGGTTGAGCGAGACATTAATCACATCAAAGAAAACCTTTGCCTTGCTGGACGCAGAACTCAAAACGAAAAAACTCTTCATGCTGATCTGATACTTGCTGGAATAACTCAGCTTGTAACTGTCATTTTGGCTGATAAAATTAACCACCATGAATTTGTCCGTAGCCTGAAACCTTTAATCGCTTAGGACTTACCAACTTCATAAGTCAGGCTTATTTAGTGCGCCTAAAATTATCTTTCAAAAGTAATTCCGCGCCTATGCGCGAAATATCCGATTTTATAATCAAGATTGCGGACGAGCATCAGCGAGTTTCGCAATTACCTA
>NZ_FOQF01000072.1 GCF_900113655.1 Pseudobutyrivibrio sp. OR37
TGCATTAATGTCAACCCTTTATAGAAAAAAGACCCCTGCATCATTCCTGATGCAGAGATCTTTATACATCCCTCTTAACTTAATGACATTGGCCTAAGCCCAGGTCTGATTTTCGGGGAAATCGTCATTATTTACTATTTGAATGCTATCTGTGCGAAGTTATAGAAGCCAAGGAACCAAATGTTAAAGTCATGAACTCCATTTAATTCCTGCCACTTAAAGTTCTGTCCATCTACAAACTGATTGCATACAGCTGGCAGATTTTTTGCTGCAGCAGATGCACTAGGATATGCTATTCCATCCTGTAATCCGCAGATGTTGTAGAAGTAGTGAATTGGATATTTATTGTTTCGTAAAAGAGATGCTGTCTTTGCAGCATTATTGCTTGTTGGTGCTGCTGAGAATGCTCCGTAGTAGCTAAACAAATCAACACACTCGCCAATACCAATATTTATAGTCTGCATACCACCCATTGAAAGACCTGCACAAGCTCTGTGATCTCTGTCAGCGTATGTGCTGTAGTGAGAATCAATATAAGGAATCAAATCATTTCTAAGCTCTTTTCCAAAAGCATAGAAGGAATTTGTAGAACCACTTGCTGAAGCCTTTCCATTTGGTGTTACAACGATAAAGGAATCAATATCACCATAATATGCAAGATTATCCATGATAGCCTTTACAGTAGATGAGTTATTGTACATTCCCCACTCATTTTCATTTCCACCGATTCCATGAAGAAGATATAATACACAATACTTCTTGTTAGGATCATAGTTTGCAGGTAGATATACATTTGCTCTCTTTGTATATGTTCTACCATTATTCTCATAGTCGTGTGCTGTATATGTTATGTTCTTGATTGTTCCAGAGCCTTCACCATATCTTACTGTAGAATACTTTTTAGGTATGCTATTGCTAAACTTTGTAGCTGTAGGATTATAGTTTGGATTGGTTGGCTGTGGTGTAGGTTGAGGCTGTGGTGTAGGTTGAGGCTGTGGTTGTGGTGTTGGCTGTGGAGCTGGTACCTGACCACCTGCTGTAGTAGCCTCAATTGAATAATCAATCTTGCTTCCTATTGCACCTGAACCCTGTGAGCCAAATTCTACACTAGAACCATTTTCAATTGTCTTGTTCCACTCTACAGGAGTAATTACATAATAATTGCCGCTTGTAGTAACATTTACATTCCAGCTAGAGCCAATATTTACCTGACTCTTATTAAGCTTGATTGTCCAGCCATTAACCTTGCTTCCCGAATTGTTTGTTACCTTGTAGCTAATCTGATAGCCTGAGCCCCAGTTGTTGATTGTATATGTTAATTCAACGCCCTTTGTAGTTGCTGTAGAACCAGCATTTCCTGAAGGATTAGTTGAAGGTGTCTGCTGACCTGACTGTCCACCTACACTTTCAAACTGCCACTGTTGATTCACATTACCATTGAATCTGTACTGAACAACATTTGTGCCATCATCTGTTTTTCTGGCACTTACATCCAAAAAGCGTTGTAAACTAGAAGCCTTTGTTCCAATCGTATAAATTCCATTTGTGTCTGTAGTCTTAACAACAAACTTCTGAGCATCTCCGCCGTAGCCCTGATAAATACCGATGTTAGCATTGTCAGAATCTGCACCATTAGATACATCAAGCATATATTCTCCCAAGCCAGACTTAAGATTAATATAGCCATCATTAGTGTTGCTAACGTACCACTTTTGTCCGTCTTCTCCTGTGCCGGAATTGATGCAAACATTAGTCCATCCTCCAGCTTTGTTCCCCTCAACAGACAAATACTTTTGTGACTGTACGCCTTTGATATAATACCAGCCATCATCAATGCGTGCAGTGTCATTTGCAGCCTTCGCATCTGTTGATACATACATGCTTAAAGCACTGACAGAAAGAGCCAGTACCAAGGCCTTTGCTAAAATTCTTTTTTGTTTTTTCATTTACATTTTCTCCCTTTTCATGTAATGATTTCCCCATAAATACATTTTATCAATAGAACGAGGATTATGCAACATTATCGTAACTTTTATGTAATATTCAGGAATAAAAAATGGATGCCACCTGTACAATTGATATGCCCCCTGTCAAGTAGACAGGTTAAATATCTAAATGGAATGTTTAGTGAATGACCATACTTTATATGAAGTATGGTCATTTTTCTATGC
>NZ_FOQF01000070.1 GCF_900113655.1 Pseudobutyrivibrio sp. OR37
CGTCATTCCTTTACCGTTAGGTCTTAGCAGGTGGAGGAATGGCGTATTTTAATATATGGAGGTTTTTATATGAAATGGATTTATCTATTGATTGCTGGAGCGTTGGAAATTACCTGGGCTGTGGCAATGAAAATGTCTAACGGATTTACGGTATTGATTCCATCGATTGTTACCGGAGTGGGCTACATAGCCAGTGCTGTATTCCTAGCCATTGCACTTAGACAGTTGCCTTTGGGTACCGCCTATGCCATGTGGACTGGAATGGGAGTCCTTGGAACGACGCTACTCGGCGTATTTCTTTTTCATGAAAAACTGTCGGTTCCACAGGTCATATGTGTTATTCTTATTGTAGTTGGAATTGCAGGACTTAAGATACTTGCAAAAGAATGAGAATAAAAGGGAGAAACATGGCAGAAGAGATTTTTGATATTGTAGATGAAAAAGGGCAACCTACCGGCGAGACAGTGACCAGATCAAAGGCCCACGCTGAAGGCATTAGACATAGAACAGCTCACATATGGGTGGTTCGTGAAAATGGAGATAAGACAGAGGTCCTTTTACAGAAGAGAGCTATGAATAAGGATTCTTTTCCAGGCAGATATGACACTTCATCAGCCGGTCACATTCAGGCTGGGGATGAGCCATTGGAATCTGCTGTTAGAGAATTGTCGGAGGAGCTTGGTATTCAGGCGGATCCAGATGATTTACATTTTGAAGGGACATTTCCTATTCAGTATGAAAAGGAATTCCATGGAAAGCCATTCAAAGACAATGAAATTGCGTTTGTCTATGTCTATGACGATGAGGTAGGCATCGATAATCTTACCATCCAAGAGGAAGAGCTGGACAGTGTAGAGTGGTTCGATTTGGAAGAAGTGTATCAGGCATGTCAGCCACCAAGGGATGAGAAGTTCTGCGTTCCTATGGGCGGATTGGAGATAGTACGTAAGCGCCTGATTTCTTGTGGAGGGTGAAACATTTGACCAGGTTAT
Organism: Pseudobutyrivibrio sp. OR37; assembly: GCF_900113655.1. GTDB lineage: Bacteria > Bacillota > Clostridia > Lachnospirales > Lachnospiraceae > Pseudobutyrivibrio. The sequence goes on from NZ_FOQF01000070.1 coordinate 993, forward strand.
TAAGAAGGATGGATTGTCAGGTAGATATGGAAGAAGGTCTTCTGAAATATAATTCACTTTACAACCTAAAATTATATCGCATATACGATATCTGGACTTTCTGGCATTGAGCTGTCCGATAAAAATACAATGTGTCGAGTAGAATATAATATAGAGGTGGACAGAGACCGAGGAGGTTCTTGATGTTTTTGTAAGCTGATATTGACACCCTACAATGTAGGGTATATAATAAAATTAATAAGGGAGTATAAAGTGAATAGAACATTTATAGAAGTACCACTTTTCACAAAGCGTTGGAAAGAAATAGGGTTAAAAGACGATGATTTATTACGTCTACAGATTATGCTTTTAAAGGATCCACAGTCGGGACCTGTTATGGAAGGAACTGGTGGAATTAGAAAAGTAAGATTTCCTATAGAAAACAGAGGAAAAAGCGGAAGCATTAGAGTTTGCTATACTGATTTTGAAGAATATGAAGCAACATATTTAATTACAGCTTTTAAGAAAAATGAACAGGAGAATCTTACAGAAGCAGAGAAGATAATATTAAAGAAACTTGTTAAGTCATTGAAAGAAGAAGCTGCTAATAATAGGGGGTGACCGTTTATGAGTTCTTTATTTGAGGATTTAAAGGAAGGCTTACAAGAAGCTATTGATTTTGAAAAAGGTAACGGCAAAGCAAAGACTACAACTTATATTATTGACCCAGTACGAAGTTACTCTAATGTTGAAATTAAGGCCGTTCGTAATAAAGCTGGCATGACACAAGCTGTTTTTGCAAACTATCTTGGCGTTTCCAAGAAAACAGTAGAAGCATGGGAGCTTGGAAGAACGCACCCTACTGGGCCAGCTAATAGACTGATTGAGATGCTTGATTCTGGTAATACAGAAAATCTTGCATTTATTTCAAGAGTGTAGGTTCATTTATAGATTTCGAGTAGTGAAAAGTCTTGCAGTGGCAATAAATCCGCTACAAGGCTTTTTTTACGAGAATAATCACAATGCGATGCTGTAATTTTCATACTAGTAGCATCTATTCATTGTAACAAGGATTGGAAATGTAATAATACTGAAGTTTGTAAGAGTAAGAAATTTAGATGTCAATAATATGCTTTTTACGATTCAAGATGAAATCGATGAGCCTTCATTGAATATGGCAATTAATCAACTTGAAACACTTGCCCGTAGAGGGTATTTTTCATGTCCAGAATACACCGCTGAAGAACACCATGATGAGAACGGTAATCCCCTTTGGCATGTGGAATGTCATATTGATGAGGCTGAATATTACTTTTATGCAGATGCATCGTCAAAGAAGCAGGCAAAGAAACAAGCTGCTTATGATATGTTGATGTATGTTTTGTATGAGGAGGATTAATTATGAAAGCGGGGCTATTGACTCTGCTTACTATCATGCGTTATCATCACTACAATTAAACAAACAGACGCCCATTGCTACCGAGTAGTGGGATTCACGTCATTCCTTTACCGTTAGGTCTTAGCAGGTGGAGGAATGGCGTATTTTAATATATGGAGGTTTTTATATGAAATGGATTTATCTATTGATTGC
>NZ_FOQF01000065.1 GCF_900113655.1 Pseudobutyrivibrio sp. OR37
TAGGAGAAAAATACCAATCCACAGTATCTTAAAATAGCATAGTCGAACCTATAGAAAAGGTAAAGAAAGACTATGACTTTATATAATAGTAGGAGGAAATTAAAATGTTAGCTTTTATTTTTTCAATAATGATGTTAGTTGTGTTTGGGAAGATGTTAGGATTAGCAATTAGAGCTTCGTGGACAATATTTAAAGTGGTAATGACCTTGGTTTTCTTACCAGTAATACTCATTGGAATGTGCATAGCAGGATTGTTCTACATTGCAATCCCAATACTTATAGTGATTGGAATTATATCTTTAATAGCTTCTGCAACAGCATAGAAGTTTAAAATATGAATTTGGAACTATATTTTGGAAAGTTGAATTTGAATCACCTGTAATGCAGTTATAGAACTATTATTATATACACAAATGAGGTATAGTGGATAAAGGCGGTTTTCAGTGGGAATGACTATGCGAAAAATGTGGAGGCCTAAACTAGACACTGTGGGTTCAAGCTAAGCTTACCCGCTAAAAAATATAAGGCTGCAGAGAGAAATCTTTGCAGCCAATTTTTGGGATGGTGAATTTTAATGAGAAAGAAAAGACAACGTAGATTATGCTTAACTTTAATAGTCATAGCATTACTATTAATCGTAGGATGTATTGTTTACTATTTTGTAGGGAAAAATGAAGAAACTAAAGTAAACGATCTAAACTCAAGTATCACTAATAACGAGACTGAAACACTTGAAACTATTGATAGTTCAAACGTAACTAATGATGAAAGTCAAGCCAATATCAATACTATTCAAGCAGAAATAGCTGAAGTTGAGGCAAAATCTAAAGAATTGGAAAATACAGATACTAGCAATATGTCTCAGTTTGAAATGAATTCATTAGCTGGTGAATGTTTTCAGTTATGGGATGCTGAGTTGAATTCAATATGGGAGAGACTATCAGAAAAACTGCCACAGAATGAAAAAGATAAGCTAGTTAAAGAGCAACAGGAATGGATTACTCAAAAGGAAAGAAATGCTGATGTGGCTGGTGTCGAAAATGGTGGAGGAAGTTTGGCTCCATTATTAATGTCTGAACGAGCTGCTGATATGACAAAAGTTCGAGTTTATCAATTGGCGAAAAAACTTGCAGATATTCAGAACGAGTCGTTTGAAATATCCTCGGATGTACAAAAAGAGTTAGACCAATTAGATTATTCTTTAGAGGATGTTTTGGAGAACCTAGAAGGGCAGTGGATATTCGATAGTGAACGCGGAGCGTGCATTGGTATTGAACGTAGCAGTGAATCAGCATATGGCCAGGGCGATAGTGAATGGACTATATGGATTACTGGAGGAGATCTTTATACAGAGAAAGATGTATATGGATATATTGCTGGCTGCATAGTATTACATAAAGAGGATGATGAAACTAGCGGTTATACTGTAATCGATAAATGGGATGATTCTGTTTCAAGCTGGTATGCAGGCTCTATTAATGATTTAATGAATGCAGTCGGTTTGGAAGAATCTATTGTTGGTTATTAGTTAAATAAATAGCATATCTTACTACAGCCTTTTGCTTATGCAAAGGGCTTTTTTCTACTTCGTAGATTAGCTATAATCATTAATTGAAAGATTGCATTTTTGGGAACAATACCATGGCTGACACAACATATTTATAGCTGTGCTTGGTTTACTTTGGCTAATTCTGAATTGTATTGGGATTACATTTAGAACAGTTCCATCATTATTGATTATAAGCTAGGGAGTCCTTGGATTATTACAAATATTACGGTCCATTGGCGATCACTATATTGATAGTTGGACTGATACATTTTGAGGGATTAAAAATGGCAGAAATTGATAGATTAAAAGAAATAGTCGAAATTCTAAGAAGTGAAAACGGTTGCCCTTGGGATAGGGTTCAAACTCATGAAAGCCTAAAACCAGAGTGTATAGAGGAAGCAGCTGAGGTCATTAATGGAGTTAATAATTACACAAAGACAGGTGATGCAGAAAATCTAAAAGAAGAACTAGGAGATTTGTTGCTTCAGGTAATGTTTCATTCTGTCATAGCAGAAGAGGAGGGCTTATTTACTTTTGATGATGTAGCAAAGACTGTATCTGAAAAGATGATACGTCGCCATCCTCATGTCTTTGCTGGCGTAATCTATAACTCAAAGGAAGAACAGCATGCGGCATGGGAGGAAATAAAGGAGCAGGAAAAAGAAGGTACGGAATGGTGTGCTGATACTCTCCCAGAGGCTTTTGAAGAAGCTAAAGAACTTATCGAAAAAGCAAAAGAGCGAAAGGGCTATAATTAGATATGGAGATTATATTAGTAAATGAGAATGAGCCATATTGGGATAAGCTAATGGCTTTTTCAAGTAAGTGCTCATGGAACCCAGGCAAGAATTTAGCTACAAGAATGGAAAACGGAGACTTCAAAGATGACAAGCAGATTTTTGCAGCAATTGAAAATGATGAGATTGCAGGATTTTGCGTTTTTGAAGAAGATGGATATATCCCACCCGAATATGACTATCATCCATTCATAAATCTAGTATTTGTAGATGAATCCTGTAGAGGCAAAAGAGTTTCTGAAAAGCTAATTGAAAAAGCACTAAGTTATGGCAAAGAATTAGGCTTAACTAGGGTTTATTTAAAGAGTGAGCATCGTGGCCTATATGAAAAATATGGATTCAAAAAGATTGCAGATTTTAAACCTATTGTAGGACTAGCAGATCAGATATTTGAAAAGACTTTATAATATATAGAAAGAACTCAGAAATGGAAATTAGAAAAACAGTAGAAGCTGATGTCCCTCAACTTATGAAAATGTACGCGTACGCCAGAGACTTTATGGCAAAGACAGGAAATCCAAATCAGTGGGGACCTAATAACTGGCCAACAGAGGAATTGATTCATAATGATATAAAAGAAGGCAATCATAATATAAAGCTATATAAAAAGCTAACATTTCCTTAATTCATGTGCAAAAAGAAAGTTGAACATACAGTTTGTACAATTCAAACAATTGGGCTTAAAATGGCGAATAGATGTACTTTAAAAAATGGGTGAAAATCCGTTGACACTAGGCTCTTAGGGTGATATTATAATCGAGCACTGAGGGACAGCAAGTCACACAGAGCAAAAGAAAACGAAGATTGATAACTGAACAGTGAAACAAACCTTGAATTA
>NZ_FOQF01000064.1 GCF_900113655.1 Pseudobutyrivibrio sp. OR37
TTGAGTTCAATTCCGAGTCAAAATAAATCTGACTTGTTTACTATAAAGGTTTCGTTTCATTAAGAAACTAAATGAATTTCAAGGATACATGTTTTCTGAAAACTTGTATTAATTCAAGGTTTGTTTCACTGTTCAGTTATCAATCTTCGTTTTTTCTTTTGCTCTGTGTGACTTGCTCTCCCTCAGTGCTTGATTATAATATCACCCTGAATGCCTAGTGTCAACGGGATTTTTGCAATTTATCAAAGTAAATCAATAGTGAACAAAATCACTTATTGTTTGAATTGTGTTAATTGTTTATACAGTATGTAAATAATCCATTTTAATTATAGATTAAAATGTTTTCTTCCTATATAAATAGGCATCTAACCATTAATTGGTTAGATGCCTCTCTAATCGTCTCTAGTCCTTAATGTGCTTTATCATATCCTGCGCAAGCTGCTTTGCTTCCTTCGTAAGAAACAACTCTTTATAAGCCAAATATGCTTCTGCATCACTTATCTCCATCTTTCCTTCACGTAAAGCCCTTCTTATAGATACATACAAATCATAATAATCAATTGCAGCTTGATTGCTATCCTTTAATACCATCGAATCCATAGCTAAACTCCTCCATGAATTCATAATATCATTCCCATGTGACTAATCCGTTAAAATATAAATCGATTTAAACCAAGCTTATTCTAAAACATAGCGGGCTATCAGATACAAATGACTTTGTCTTCTTTATAATCATATCAGTGTCCCTTCTTTCAAACTGTAAATTCTCACCAGTAGATAAGAGACTCACATGATCAATTATCATGCCTCGCATCGGCTGATGTTTGAAGGCTTTGATTTTTGCATCTGCATCTATAGGTTTCATCCAGAATGCATAAACATATCCATTCTTATATGTAAATCTATAGTCCGATTCATTGTACTCTACTTCTTCTGAATCGTTGAAAGAACCTCCGGTAATGGCAGAATTTCCCTCTTTATACTGATTCCAACAAGACGTGCCATATATTCCTTCACCATTTTTTGAAAGCCATTCACCAATCTCCTTTAGGACATTCTCTTCTTCTTTTGTAAAACTTCCATCTGCCTTAGGGCCTATATTTAAAAGAAAATTTCCGTTTTTGCTGACAGTATCAATCAGGTCACATATTAGCTTATAACTACTTTTAAAGGTATTATTTTTAATATAGCCCCAAGATTTGTTGCCTATTGCAGTATCTGTCTGCCAATATCTAGGTGAAATATCATGCAGCCCACCTCTTTCCATATCAAAAGTTGCTACATCAGGTGGGAAAGCATAATGTTTGTAGCATATTGTAACCTCCTTATCCCACTCAACTGCCCTATTATAATAGTATGCACATAACTTCTTCAAATATGGTTTATATTCTTTATTTTGAATTGCAGTATCAAAGTAAATCATTAAAGGCTGAAATTTATCAATTATTTCAGCTGTTTTAACAAGCCAATCATTTAGCCAATCTTTATCAGGTCCTACACATTCAGGATTTTCTGTCAATCCATCGAATCCAACATTTATATATTCTGATCGAAGAACTGCTGGTCCATAAAAATCGCGATAATTATCATCACTTACATCACTTTCTATCTCTCGACCTAGATTCATAAAATAATAATGCTCTGCTCTGTGAGAAGATCCGCAGAAGACAAGGCCTTGATTTTCGCATTCTACTTTTAATTCTCCACAAATATTTTTCTTAGGTCCCATTGCTGCAGCGTTCCAGCGATTTAACTCAGAATCGTACATAGAAAATCCATCATGATGTTCCATCACTGGTACAATATATTTAGCGCCAGCATTTTTAAAAACCTCAATCCAACGTTTAGCATCAAATTTTTCTGCAGTAAACATAGGAATGAAATCTTTATAGCCAAAATCCTTCTGATTCCCGTAATGCTCAATATGGAACTTGTACTCTTCACTTCGCATATTATACATGCTTCGTGAATACCACTCATTTCCAAAAGCTGGAACGCTGTACAAACCATAATGAATAAATATTCCAAATTTAGCATCGCAAAACCACTTTGGGCTTTCGTGTTTTGAAAGTGATTCCCAAGATGGTTTGTATATACCTTCATGGTTCACAACTTCTATTTGCTCTAGATAATCTTCTTTAGTCATTTTGATATACCTTCCCATGTTTTATTTGTAATTTTATTTACATTATTATATCAACACGTTAAATTACAAATAACCGGCGAAAGTATAGTATTATTCCCTTAGATTTACTACTTTAGAATTAAATAAGGGTTCCACCTTAGATAATCACCAGATACCAATGAATATCTTATTTTACGCTTTTTTCCTATGATGCTATCATGAAATCTGCTTTCTCCGTGGCAGTGTCCATAGATAACCTGTTCAACTTTGTACATCTCTGCTATCTTTGTAAAAATACTATTTGCTTGAAGAATGTTTGTTGGAGGGTAATGTAAAAACATTATAAACTTTTGATAACCATCAGCCTTAGCTTTTTCAAATGATGTAATCAATCTTTCATATTCCCTCTTAACTAGTTTTTCAGCATGTTCAGCTTCTTTTTCATCCCAGCCTTCTATATTTCCATAGTTATCAACATAAAATGGTCCTTCAAAGGTATATCCTTTTGTACCAACAAGAGCATAATCTTTATAGGTATAATAATTATTCTGCAAAAATTCCAACTTTCCTTTATACATTTCATTAAGTTTTTCTGTTTTATTAGCATCCCAAAACATATCGTGATTTCCTCGAAGAAGTATCTTTCGTCCTGGAAGCTCTATGATATACTCAAGATCTTTTTGACATTCATTAATATTTCTACCCCAACTATGATCTCCCACTAAGACAAGTGTATCATCTTCGTTTATTACCTTATGACAATTATCCATTAATTTTTTCTCATGATTTTGCCATACTTTATCTTCAATTTGATTTCTAGCCTTCAGTTCTGATTCAAAATGTAAGTGTAAATCTCCAATAGCATATAAACTCATAAATCCCTCCATAGCTTCGCTTAAAATCTGTCCTAACTACATAATTATAACAAAAAAGAGCCTCCTTAAAGGAGACTCTATAAGAACAAGCTTCACTTATTCATATCGGGTGGGTAGAGGGGTTCGAACCCTCGACCTTCGGAACCACAATCCGACGCGCTAACCAGCTGTGCCACACCCACCATATTAAAAACGCAGAGGGTGGGATTCGAACCCACGCGCCCTTGCGGACAAACGGTTTTCAAGACCGCCTCGTTATGACCACTTCGATACCTCTGCATATTTAACTGACTCCGACGGGAATCGAACCCGTGTTACCGCCGTGAAAGGGCGATGTCTTAACCGCTTGACCACGGAGCCATATTATCCAATATTTTATTAAAAAAGCAAGCAATCTCTATTGGGTGGTGCTTGCTAATTCTTTATTAGCAACCTCAAAACTTCACACAGTAAAACTTTGTCTTCCGAT
>NZ_FOQF01000061.1 GCF_900113655.1 Pseudobutyrivibrio sp. OR37
TGCGGTAACGCATTCAGCTGATGAATACTAATAGATCGAAGGTTTATTCTAAAAGAAAAGAATGTAGCAAAAATCGGAAGAGTAAGATTTACTGTGTGAAGTTTTGAGGTTGCTATCGAATAGATGGTTTACCCATTTGGGGGCGTAGCTCAGTTGGGAGAGCACCTGCCTTGCAAGCAGGGGGTCAAGAGTTCGAATCTCTCCGTCTCCACTTTCCTTCGGGAGAGAAATATTCCTCAATAGCTCAGTTGGTAGAGCACTCGGCTGTTAACCGAGTTGTCGTAGGTTCGAGTCCTACTTGGGGAGCTTAATGCCGATGTGGCTCAATTGGCAGAGCAGCTGATTTGTAATCAGCAGGTTATCGGTTCGAGTCCGATCATCGGCTTCATATTCATCGGGGTGTGGCTCAGTTTGGCTAGAGCACCTGGTTTGGGACCAGGGGGTCGCAGGTTCGAATCCTGTCACCCCGATTTAAAAAATATATGCGGGTGTGGTTCAATGGTAGAACATCAGCCTTCCAAGCTGAATACGTGGGTTCGATTCCCATCACCCGCTCTTAAATTAAATAATATGCGCGATTAGCTCAGCTGGCAGAGCACCTGACTCTTAATCAGGGTGTCCAGGGTTCGAACCCCTGATCGCGCACTGCAGAGTTCTTCGTTTATTAACGAAGAACTTTTTTATTGGAAATTATGTTCTAAAATTAATACTTAATTGACAAATCCAAAACGTGATATTATTATAATAATCTACGTAACAATGCTAATATATAACGCATGAGGATATTATGAATGGAAGGAACTTTATATGATAAAGTAGTTGCAGCTATAGAGAATAATGAGCTGCAGGCATATTATCAACCACAATACAACCCTAAAAAGGGTGTTATTGGAGGAGCAGAGGCTTTAGTACGATGGATTAAACCTGATGGGATAATTATTCCACCTAATCAGTTTATCCCAGAACTTGAAGATAAAGGACAGGTAAGTATTGTCGATTGGTTTATAGCAGAAGAAGCTTGTAAGCTAATCAATGAACTAAAGGAAAAAGCTGTAAAAATAAGTGTTAATTTTGGTAGAGAACATGCTAAAGACGCTAATTTTATTGAAAAACTTGATAATATTTTACAAGTCTATGGTGTTGAAAAGAATCTATTTGGAATTGAAATTACAGAATCTGATGTTGTAGCCGATAAAGATGATGTAATTGCTTGGGTTAATCGTATAGTTGAAGCGGGTTATACAGTTTCAATAGATGATTTTGGTTCGGGAATGTCATCACTTTCTTTTGTAAAGGATGTTCCAGCCAATGTATTAAAGATTGATAAGTCTTTTTTAGAGGATAATTGTGAATCAGAAAAGGGTAGAATTACTTTAGAATCAGTATTCTATATGTCACATAGATTACGTTTAACTACTGTTGTAGAAGGTGTTGAGACAAAAGAACAATTAGATTTTATCAATACATGCGATTGTGATTATATTCAGGGATATATTTTCTCTAAGCCTGTTTCACGTGATGAATTTTATGTTATGTGTACAGAAGAGGCTCCAATTTCAGTAGATTACATTGATCCTTTTAGAAATTCCACTGCATTTGGACAGATTAGAGTTCTTGTTGATGCTGTATATAAGAAGTTCCCACTTATAATATTTATAAACCTTACTAGAAATAGTTATCATATCATGAAGAAAGAGAACTATATTGAAACCTCAATACCTGCCACAGGTAGTTATGACGAAGGGTATAATTTGGTTAAGTCATATTGTTCACCAGAAGATTACGAAGCATTGGAAAAAGCTTTTTTAAGGGAAAATTTATTAGATGCATATGCTAGGGGCGAAAAACGTGTGCTTCGTATTGTTCGTCAGTGTGATACAAGGGGTTCTTATCATAGAATAGCAATAGAAGACTATTTCATGGAAAATCCTGATAGTAACGATATATTTATGGTAACTTTTTTGCATAATGTAGATTTTAATGAAGAAACCTATGTTGGCGATACTAGATCTCCTATTCTTGATAGTTATAGCATAGATTGGCACTTATAGAAAAAACCACTTCAATTTTGAAGTGGTTTTTTAGAATAATTTTATATTTGTTATTACCAAACAGTAATAGCATTCTTGCTATAATCAGCAAATGGACCAGGAATAGGTTTTATTGATCGATGATTTCCAAAATAATCTTTATCAAAAACAATAGGGGTACCATCTGGATTTTCAAAAGCTTGTTCAGGTTCAAATGCAAGTCCAAGTGATTCTGTAGAAATCAGATTTCCGTAAAAATTATTTATAATATTATTGAGTTTGTTTTTAAAGATATAATTTCCATCTTTTATTTCCAATATAATTTCTGGGTTATAGTCTGGAGCTTCTAATTTGTTTACTTCATTTTTATACACATTTGCACCATTTAGATAAACATTTCCATCTATCCACACAGGAAGGTGTCCAAAATGAGCTTCAGCTAATCCACCCATGTCAGGGTCAGTATTTGCTGAAAATGGTTTATACCACTCTTCATAAGTTGGGAATATATCAAAAGGAGCTGTTCCAACTTCTTGATAATCTGCATCAGCAGCTGTTTTTGTATTATCTGTAATTGGATACTGTTGTACAAAAATATTGTTGTATATTCTATCATCTCCATGAAGAATAGTCATAAAACCAGCTACTTCAGTCCTGTGTCTAATATGATATGGAGTATAACGAGGTTCACGTTGGTTATTGATAATACTGTCAACACCAGAGTTAATTAGACTGAAGCTTCCTAGCACTAAGTTGTGAACACAGGCTATTCCTTCACTAGGAATGGTAATAGCTACAGGTGAAAGAAGTAAATTGTTATCTATAAGTGTTGGTCCATGTCCAACCTCAACAAACACATCGGTATTAAACATTGCTCCGTCAGCTTGTTCAATGCATCTTGGACGACAGTTATCATGCATAAGATTTCCACTAACTCTTGCACCCTGAGCTTCCCAGTCAAGCCATATTCCCATTATGTTGTTGTGAATATGATTTCTTCGTATAGTAACATCAATAGCTGCGTGGAGCTTTATTCCGGCAGTTTCTGCACCTCCAAGTTGTTGAGAGTTACAGATATGATGGATATGACAATCTTCAATAGTAGAGAAGACACCTCCCATTCGACCTACGATTCCTGTCTGTTCACAGTGATGAATATTGCAACGTCTTATAATATGATGCCCGACGTTTTCTTTTAACCAGCCATGATATTGCCCTCTGCATACCGCATCTCTTTCCATTTGTGTGGGACTTTTTACTTTTTTTACAGTAAAGTACATATCATTTTCAGAGTCCAAATATTTTCCTAGAGATATTCCACAACAACGGCTACCATAGATTTCGCAATCTTCTATAATCCATCCCTTACTCCAATGTGGACCAATCATACCATCCTGGTAAGCAGCAGGTGGAGCCCAGGTTGTAGCAGCTTTATTGATATTAAATCCACTTACTGTAATGTAGTTAATCCCATTTTCATCAGGCATAAAACAATTTCTTCTAACAAGAATCTCAACATTTTCTTTGTTTGGATCTAGCCCCTGGAAATTAGCATATAAGATGGTTTCATTACTATCTTTATCTTGTTCAGTAAACCATAGATATGATGCATCCTGTTGATTCCAAGCAAAAGGATTTGGTTCACCTTTTTTGCAATCATCAATTGAATCACATTCATACATCATATTATCGTTAAGGAAAACGGCACCAGTATGTCTTATTTTTGGAGAAAAGTACCAATCTCCATATACTCTTGTAGTATATGGATTATAGTCAGCAAAAACATCATTGTTCACCCTTACAGTCCATAAGTTCCCCTCGAGTTTTTTCCAACCACATATTTCCTCGGCCCCAGTAATTATAGCGCCTAATTTTTCAATTGATTTATACACAATTGGAGCGTCTTTTGTTCCAGCGTTGGCAGGTGTAACCTTTTCTCTATAAATACCACTTGCAACTAAAACTTCATCTCCGGCTACAGCGATTTTAGCTGCGTCACAAATATGTTTAAAAGGCCTTTTCTTAGAGCCATCACCATCGCGGAAAGCATTTGTATCAACATAATAAATCATAGTAAACTCCTTTCGGTAATAGTTTTTTGTATGTATATTTTCATCTAAGCTATCTTAGCAATAAACACATAAAGTTTTGATTTATACAGGGGAAAGTATAGAAATAAATTAATCACAATAAGTACCAAAAATACAATCTTGAGTAATTGATTAAAATGTTAGCACAATTCACACAAAAAGACTGTTTTGGACAAATAGATTTACTTTGGTAAAATACTCAAAAAAGGCTTTACAACTACAATTCTAGGTGATATTATAATCGAGCACTGAGGGACAGCAAGTCACA
>NZ_FOQF01000060.1 GCF_900113655.1 Pseudobutyrivibrio sp. OR37
TTGCTGCTTAAATTCAAGTGAATAGGCCTTGTTACCAACATGATTTGCGAAAGCTTCAATACCTTGTTCTTTATATCTTAAAGCCCACTTTCGAACTGTGTAAGCAGAGACACCATATTTCTTGGATAACTCAATTGAAGACTCACCATCTAAAAACAATTTTGATACCATTTCTCTAAACTCTGGAGTAAATGGGGATTTTGACATAAAAAACCTCCTTAAGTAGATTTGGTTATTTACCTTGTCTACTTAAGGAGGATCATATCAGAAGTTTTGCAGCATCCTCTTTGTCTACACTCTGAGTGCTATTCAAATGAATGGCACTCTTTTTTGAAAAGAAGTACAATACCCTTATACAAAACATAAGTAAGGGGGCACTAATGACAGAAAAGATTAAAGTATTTAAGCACAACAGTATTTGCATTGATGTTGGAGACAGGGCGGTCTATGTAGATCCATTTGAGATGGATGAAACACCACATGATGCTGCATTTATATTAGTTACTCATGACCATTATGATCACTTCTCGCCAGAAGCCATTGAAAAGGTCGCTAATAAGAATACAGTGTTAGTTGTTCCTGAAAAAATGAAAAGCAAGGCAGCGGAAGTTGCAGCAGTGGTGGGCAAGATTGAATATGTTAATCCTGGTGCAAGCTATGAAGTAGAAGGATTACAGTTTGAAACCGTTGCTGCTTACAATATTTTAAAACCATTTCATCCAAAGAGTGCTGGTTGGGTTGGCTACATCATTTCTGTAGATGGAAAACGTATTTACGTAGCGGGAGATACTGATGCTACTAAAGAGGCTAAAGCCGTAAACTGCGATATTGCCCTAGTGCCAGTTGGCGGAACTTATACTATGGATGCAAAGAAGGCAGCTGAACTAATCAATACAATTGCACCAGAAGTGGCTATTCCTGTTCATTATGGTCTGATAACTGGAACTTCTAAGAATGCGGGAGAAGAGTTTTCTAGGTTAGTAAAGTCGCCTGTAAAGGTTGAAGTAAGGATATAGGAGGGGCTTCATCCATATGAGGAGCCGGTAATTAATGCGATTAGGTTAGAATAACGTGGGGGCGAATAAATGGCATCAAGCAAAGAGTACTTAGAATATGTCTTAGAGCAACTGTCATCACTGGATGACATCACATACAAGGCAATGATGGGTGAGTACATCATTTATTATCAGGGGAAGATTGTAGGTGGAATCTATGATGATAGATTTCTTGTGAAGCCGACAAAATCTGCCATGACTATGATGCCAGAAGCTTCTCTAGAATTGCCTTATGAGGGAGCGAAGGAAATGTTGTTGGTGGATGATATAGATAACAGAGATTTCCTGTATGAGTTATTTAATGCGATGGTAGATGAACTGCCAGCACCTAAGAAAAAGTAGAAAGAAGGAAATCAGGACAGGAGATTGATATGGAAGTGGGAGATTATAGATGAGATTTATAACTAGCAATAGAAATCTTTTATTTCCTGCTAATAGCATTGCTTCGCTATAATTGAATTTAACATGGAGGTATAGCGATGATTAATGAGAAGGTAAAAGCATTCCTAGATGAGAAGTCTCTGGGGGACAGGCTCACAGAGCATACAGAGACTATTGATACGGTGGAGCATGCTGCTCAGCAGATTGGTTGTAGCGAGCCAGAGATTGCGAAGACATTGTCCTTTGTAGTGGATGAAAAGCCTGTTGTGGTTGTTATGGCTGGCGATGGGAAGGTAAACAGTTCTAAGTTTAAAACTTATTTTCACACCAAGCCTCATATGATTCCACGTGATCAGGTGCAGGAGATTACAGGCTTTCAGCCTGGTGGTGTTTGTCCTTTTGCTGTGCCTGAGGATATTCCAATCTGGCTGGATGTTTCTATGAAGCGATTCGAATATGTTCATCCTGCAGGAGGCAACGAATATACATCCGTAAAGATTACTCCAGCAGAGCTTGAGAAAGCATCTGGAGCTGAAGGATGGGTAGATATTTGTAAAGGCTGGGAAGATGGGGAAAGAGATGATAAATGCATTACAGAATAATTGAACCAAAAGATAATCTGATTTTAGCTAACATAATAAGAGATAATTTGAAGGCTAATAAACTGGATATTCCTGGAACAGTATACTTTGATGAGAACCTCAATAATCTCAGTGATTTTTACCTAGCTTCTCCCCAAAGAGCGTACTTCATTGCATTGGATGATAATGACAATATCATCGGGGGAATAGGGCTGGCTGAACTAGGCTTTATGGATGACACTGCAGAGCTTCAAAAGCTATATTTAACAGACGCTGCTAAAGGACAGGGGCTTTCATATGAACTTATAGATTTAGTTGAAGAGACTGCTTTGAACAAAGGTTATAAAAGAATATACCTTGAGACTCATACTAATTTAAAGGTAGCAATTCATCTTTATGAAAAATGCGGATATAAGCTGATAGAAAAGCCTAAAGAAGTTGTGCATAGCTCAATGAACAGATTCTATTTGAAGGAATTATTATGAAAATAATTAAACACATTTTTGATGGGGATTTTGGTTGTGAAGAAACAGGTAGCCAAAAGCCCACTGTATCAGTAACACTTGTAGATGAAGATGGTAATGAATCTTACGTAACGGTTGAAGACGAGTGGCTTACAAATAATGGATTAGATGTAGGAGATGTCTGGCCGGAGGAATATTAAAACTCAAAAAGGGATTCTGGTTGAAGGAATCTTTGTTAAATCAAAATTAAAATAAGGATTACATCAGAAAAAACAATGCTTTGAGGGTTGCCTTTAAGCATTGTTTTTTGTGTATAGAAACTGTTATAAAGGTGCAAGTTCCAGTGAAAAAACTTTCACGAATTTGACGTATGATTAAACTGATGAAGTTTGTGGATTACAGTTATATTTGAGGAGTTATACTGAGGATTCTGTTTGGTTATCAAGAATTTTAATGTTTAATACGAAGTGGAAATCTAAGTGTTTCACAGTTACGGATTTCTGTGTATTGTAGTACAATAAATACCGTATAAATAGTTGATAGGAGAACTTTGTTATGGATTATAATGTTGAGAATATGTTTGATGATATATCGTGGGAAGAAGAACATAAAAAGCAGCAAAATAAAGAAATAAAATATTTGTTAGCAATATCATTTACAATACTATTTGGGATAATAATGGACGTTAATGAGTTTTTGCTATCGTTACCAGAAACAGAATTACCTATTGTTATAAGAAAAATACTAAATATTCGATTGTTAGTAACGGATTTTTCAAATGTGACACTAGCTATTGTGCAAATTCAGGCAGCGGTAGGTCCATTGGTAATTGCCATTATTGCGTTGCTTTCTGGTGTTATATCTGATGAATATTACGGCATATCTGTTTGCAATTATTATTTAAATATAAAGCCGAGTATCTTTAAACAAAAAAGAATAATAATAGGCTTGATATCTGCAATTGGATTTAGCGTATTGTTTTACATTTTAGGCTTATATAATGTGGTTTTTTCTTTGTTTTGGATTTCATGCATAGTCATAATAGGTTCAATAATGGAGTTATATAGTGTCTTCAAAGGGCAAAGATTTATCGAAGACGAATTAAAACGATATAGTAACTATATGTTATTGTCCGGTGAGGTGAGTTTTGAGGACAAGAAGGATACATTAACTACATATACGAAATGGTGGATTAAACAGTGTGAAAATAAAACTACATATGAGCAAAATAAAAAACGTTTCCTTAACAGTATTGAAGGATTTCTTGATAAAGACCCAATAAAAGGTATTTTATTAATAGAGGAAATGGCAGCTTATATTGTAAAGTCTGCTGATGACAAGCAGCGCATTTTCCTCTTTTTTGAAGAAGTCTATGAGAACATTTATAGATATGTAGAAAATAATAATTGTCATATTGAGCATTGCTTTGATCTATATGATGATTGTTTACATGTCCTCTTTGATGAATTATATAGAATTCCTTTTATGGAATTAAAGAAAACCTGTGATTGGAAAGAGTATGCGTATTACATAACTAGAGTAGCGATATACTGTCATGATGAAAAAATAAGTGATCAAGAATCAATAGAAAAAATATACAAGCAGGTTATATGGTTTATTTCTGAATATGTAAGAGTATTATCATATCATGCATCTAATGGTCAGTCGTTGAAAAAAGAAAAATGGGGATATAGAAAGATATGGCAAGATGAAAAAATCCCAGAAGATTGTAAGGACATATACAATCGTGTTATGGGGGAATATCAATTTGCTTATTTTGCCGCTCTACTCAAGAACTCACAAGGAGAACTTGCAACATCATATGTAGAGGTGTATGACTATAATCCAATGTATTATGAAGTGGAATACTCAAATATTCTTTTGGTATCATTAATATTATGTTACGCATATTATCTAGCAGAAAGAGAAAGCGATATTTATATTTCTGACGAAAGAAGAAAAAATGCTAAAGAAATACTAATAAAGTTTAAAGAGAAAAAAATATTTGATTCATTTTTATATTCATTGATTGAGTACAAAGGCTCATTAAATGATTTATATCGAGACATATATAGAGTTATGGATAGATATGAGGAGGTGCCTGCTAATGGTAAGGTAAAAACATGCATAATTGATAATGTATTTAAAGATTACTTTTTATTTATAGCTCTTATATTTAGCGGAGTATATAGAGATGATACATTGTTGAAAATTTACATGAAACATAATAGGTCTGAAGCCTTGTTTAAAGCATACGGGGGGATTGGCGCAGAGAACCTGAAAGAAAAAATGTGTACTATATATGATTGCTTTGGCTCCAAGTTGAAGGAAAGGGATTTAGTAATAGAACGAGGATACGAGAGTTTATTAACATTATCAGCGGCAGCATATAAATTGTATTTATTAGAGGAATCCAAAAAAGATTATAGTATTTTTTCGGAATTAAATAATCAAAATTGTATTATTAAAGGTTTTGTTGAATATTTAAAAACTCATTTTGCAGACCTTATGAAAAAATGGACAGTGGAACCAAAAGATAAGTATGCAGAAAAAAAGATAGTCTTATTAAATCAACGAATACCTGTTTCAGTTGTTACAAGTGATTTTATAGAGAGTAACGTAAGGTCTTTTGAGCGTGCTTTTTTAAGCGAAATAATTGAGAAATTAAGTCAATTAAATAAACTTGATGAATATAAAAATAATAATGACGATGATTTCGAAAAGTTTCTCATAGACAGCAATACAAAATACGTTGTAGGTCCGCAATATTCATTTGCAACATTTGATTATAGAAAAAGAATGCAACGTAATCAATTATTCATAGACAACGATTTTGAGTGTGTAAATATCGGACATGGTAGTATGGGCATGCTTTTAAAATCTCCTATAGAGCTATTTATTGATGAAATACAAGTTAAGACACGCCATGTGGAACTTACTGAATGTGATTATATAGCTATTGATAACAATAAATATTTATATAGGGCGGATGATGGGATTGAGCTAGAATTCACAAAAGAAGAGTTAGAATCATATATATATAACGATGAGCTGGTATTAACGATTACAATGAAAGTAAAATATCGTGTTCCAGAAGAAAAAATAGGATATGTAATTGAAAAGCAAAGAATAGAATAATTATGATGTTAAGAGGAGCCTCCGAAGGCAATGTCATTAAGTTAACATTGCGGTGGAGGCTACGATGAAGAAAACGAGATTGAAGTGATATGCTTCAATCTCGTTTTTTCCTTTTTTAGACATTAAAAGAAGACAGATTGTATATCTGCCTAAATAACATTTTTAACTTTTCATTTTTATGCTACTCTATATAAGAAACCTCTAAAGATTCTTGCTGACTGGTATCTTTCACGATGTCGGTCTGGTCTAATGGGTACAAGATTTCTTGATATGATGGTTTCTAAATCAGGTGGAGATGTAATACCGCGGTAAAACTTTTTGCACATGTGAGCAGCAACTGAAAAGTTGGCTTTATATGTATATTTT
>NZ_FOQF01000059.1 GCF_900113655.1 Pseudobutyrivibrio sp. OR37
AACTTCCCCAACAGAGTTCTTGATAATGCAATCGTGTTTGTCTTTAGCGACATCAATTCCTACATAGATCATATAGGACCTCCCTAATAATAGTATTGATACTGTTTCAGATCCACAGGGCTCCTTGCAATCGTAACCTACTTCTTGATAAACCGTCATGCGGTAACTAACTGATTAACAAATAAACAAAGAGACTGTGGTTGGAGCCTTTCGTAAACCGTCTATGCGGTAGGAGGCGAAAACCAATCCACAGTACCTTAAACAGCATAGTCGAACCTATAGAAAAGGTAAAGAATGACTATGACTAATACTAATAGTAGGAGGCCAACATGAAAGGTCTTGCACAATTTGTTACTTTTGATGCAGAGGCATTCTTTGCAGGCAAAACATTAGTAGTTACTAAATTAGAAGAAAATACGGATTATAAAACAAAGGTTCATTTGGGCACAAAGGTGGAATGTGTAATTATCGATGACAAAACACCATATGTGTTTAAAGAGGGGAATCAATTTACAAACCGATATGAGAAGGTCACATTTAAACTCGAAAAGGACATAAACATCCCACTTGAAGCCAAAGTAGTTCCTAAAGGTATGAAAGCGAAAGTCTATGGTGAATATCGAAATTTATTATCTATCACTTGTGATGATTTGGTTGTTGTAACGCCGCAACCAAAAACAGCAGCTCCTATAAAGAGGGAGGTTTAATATGAGGGGATGGCAAAAGGATAATCTTCTGAAGTATACCTCACCTACGCCTAAGATAATAATCCTAGGCGTAGGAATATTCATAGGAGCTGGTTTCCTTAAAGGAATTGAATATGTAAGCAACAATTTATATCAGCTGCTAGGCAAAGATTACTCAGTAGATTTTGAAAAATATATTACCATTCTATTTACTATAGGTACTGCTATAGTCGTAATTGCCTTCATTGAAAATATTGTTAGAAGTGATAGACGGAAAATAAAATATATTGTTCGTAAACGTTTATGTGCTTCTCGTATGGGTAATCCACTTCATTTGATTGAGGGTGAAATAGAACCAGATATATATGTGAACAATATTGACAGTGGATTTGTTATCAGAGTTGAGTGTCAATCTGCAAAATTTGATGATGTTGCAAATCTAGAAACTGTAATTTCTGATTGTTTGCGTAAGAGATTTGGCAATTATGCTGTCATAGCTAAAGAAGAGGATATAGCAGGAAGATATGTAGATTATTACATTGAAGATGTTATCAAGAACTACAATAAACAGAGCGTATATAAGACCATATCTGATATACCATCTATATCGACGAAAATATATATCAGAGAAGATGTATATATTGACTATACCAAGGTATTAAACTCATCAGCTATTGTCTCTGGCAAAAGCAGGTCAGGTAAGACAACAGCTATAATATCAACATTTTTATTACCTATTCTAAAGCAAGGTCGAGATAAATTTGGTTCAAAGGTAGTTATAGTAGACCCTAAGTCTGCAGAACTTAGTCAGTGTCCTTATGTATTATCCCCAAGAGAAAATGGTGACGTTGAACATATTTTAAAAGCTATAAAAGGATTTAATAACCTAAGAATAAAACGTCAGAAGTTCATCAATAAGGCAGCCGATGAAGATGGAAAAGCACGTAAATGGTTTGAAATTGGAATGAAGCCATGCATATTATTCCTTGATGAGTTTGTTAGTATTCAGGATATGTTTCCAAAGAAAGCCTCAAAGGAGAAACCTGAGTACTGTTTGGCTGAATTTCAGGGGATGCTGAGACAAATAGCAACACAGGGGGCTTCGGCAGGTTGTTTCTTAATATTATCAACTGCTGAAGCATCAGTTGGAACAGGTGGCTTGGAAACTGCTGTAAATAATGCCTGTGGGATTCGCATACTGTTTAAACCAAGTAAGGAAGAAGCCAGATTTCTGTGGGATTCGTCTAAGCTAGAAATACTCAGGGAACGACAATTTTTAGCAGGCGATGCATGGTTTAGTGCGGACGATGGAACAAATAATAATATAAAGTTTGTAAAGTTTCCACGTATTGAATTTGGTGAGTATAAAGCACTGTCAGATTTATTGAATAAGTATTATTCAAATAATAGACAGCGCAAAGATTTTACGTAGTAGAAATCTTTGCGCTGTGCCAGTGCCAAAATGAATGAAATCCTTATAAATACGGCTGGGGAGGGCTTGTTATCCCCAGCCGAAAAATAATAATGTGTGTCAATTTTGATGACTGAAATATTATGAAATGGAAGGAGCGTGGCACAATGCCAAGGAAATCACCATATAATAAGTGTCGGAATTACATGTATGAGCAGCAAATAGCTTATTTGCCAAATAATATGTCTCCAGACGAATTATATGATTATGTTGAAAAGGTGTTAAGTCCTAAAAGGATGGCTTTAGTGATACATGACAAAGACACAAAGGATGATAATGTTACTCCAGCCGAAGCCCATATACACTTGATGATGCAATTTGAAAATGCGCGTTCACTGAATCAAGTAGCTAAGGATATAGGAGACAAGCCAGAAAGACTAGAGATATGGAAGGGAAATGTAGAAAATGGTTTTTCATATCTTATCCATGCTACTAATAATTCTCGACATAAACATCAGTACTCGTGTGATGAAGTAAGAGCAAATTTTGACTATAAAGATTTTATAAATCAAGTAAGTAATAAAGTAAGTAAGATTGAGGGTATTACTAGTGCTAACAAAATTAATGCAATCTTAGACTTGATTGGAAGTGGGAATATGACAGTTTCTGCTGCCAAAGAATTACTCACAGGTTCTGATTATGCAAAGGCTGCTGACAAAATAAAAAAAGCCCATGAGCTTTACCTTGATAGGAGTGCTGAAAAGTTACATCAGGAAATGATTGAAAATGATGAGATGGTTGGTGTGCATTGGTTTTATGGGGAGAGTGAAACAGGTAAAAGTTATCTCGCAGAATTGTTAGCAAGAGAAGCTGGTGCATATTATAAGACTACGACATCAACAGACCCATTTCAGTTTTATGAAGCTGAACCAATTATAATTCTAGATGAATTGAGGCCGGATGTTATTCCATATTCAGAGTTATTGGCAATGTTGAATCCCTTTTCTAGGGGAAAGGTTGCAATGTCATCTAGATATTTTAATAAATCTCTAGCTTGCAAAACAATTTACATAACTACTCCCTATGACCCAATAAAATTCTATCGAAAGTATAAACTTGATTATGCCGATAGAGGCGAACAATTATTTAGGAGATTATCTTCAGTTGTTCATTTTGATATGGATTGGATATACAAGATGGAGTATATAAACTATCAGTATTACTACACAGAAAAAAAGCCTAACAGTTATAGTAAAAAGAATCAAAAACCGTATGTTTTAGAAAATATTTTTGACAAAATAAATTAGTAGAAAGGGGTGAGCCCATTATGAAATTTAATATTACAAATGGGCTTGCCCACTTTAAAGATGATACTCAAAGTGCTAGTATGTCTTTTATAGATTTAGAATACTATATAGACATGACTAGGAGGGAAATATTAAAAAATCATCATGCAAAAATTGCTGAGCTGCAGAGCGGAAGATATAAAGGTTATTATCAGACATATGTTGTCGATGAACTAACAGGTAAAAGGAAAAATCTTAGAGCTAAATCTCAAAGAGAACTTGAAAATAAACTAGTTGAGCATTATACACAAAACAATAAGAAGCACTCCATTGAAGATTGCTATAATGGATGGATTGACGATTTACGAATTAACAAGAAACCGTCTAGCATTTATACATATGAGAAAGTGTTTAAGAGACATTTTTCAAACGTTCAAAGTGACAATATTGAAGATATATCTGCATATCAAATTAAGCTCTTCATGAAAAAGGAAGTTGCTGACAAGCAATTGACATCTAAGGCTTATGCATCGTTAAAAACTGTTTTGCGAGGAATATTTCATTATGCTATAGATAATGAATATATAGACATTCATATTGATGACATACTTTCGGATTTGAGCAGGCAATTAAGAGGAACTTTTCGCAGGACAAAAAAGTCTGAGAAATCTGACGAAGAGTTTATTTTCTTTGACGATGAGATAGCTCAAATTACAAGGTATTGTCTTGAAAGTGAAACTCTTGTTGACCTAGGTATATTGTTATTATTCAGAACAGGCCTAAGAGTTGGCGAACTTGCTGCATTAAAAAATGATGATATTGAAAAAGGATATAGAGGAATTAATATATCAAGGACAGAAGAAAGAATTGGTAACGGCGCAACCTATATAGTGTCTGATACTACGAAAACAGAATCAGGTGCTAGAACAGTTTTATTGACTCATGAAGCTTCTACCTTGTTGAAGAAAATTGTTGAAAAATCAGCTGTTAATAGTGAATATTTATTCTCTGATAAAGAAATAGAACGATACTCTGCGAAGAAGTTTAGAGATAGATTATATCGCTTATGTATAATTCTAGGCATTCCGAAGAGAAGTCCTCATGCCATTAGAAGAACATATGCATCAAAGCTTTATGAGGCAGGAGTACCAGAGCATCTAATAATTAAACAGATGGGACATATAGATTTTGACATTACAAAACAGTTCTATATCTATAATCGAAAAAATATAGATGAACTGATTGGAGAATTAGAGAAGGCAATTTGAGTATCATTTGAGTATTCAGCTATCAGCTGTGGTAAAAGTATTGTAAATTCAAGGATTGTGAGAGGTGTACCTAGTTCGAATCTTCTCACGCACGCTAATTAATAAGGCATTGAATCTATTATGGTTCAGTGCTTTTTTTATATGTTGATGCAATATCAATTTATAAAGTGACTTTTCCACGATTTAGACTCTGCTAAGTTAATATATTTTTAATATTTTATTTATTGAATAGCCTGTAAAACTTAGCTATACTACTTCCTAGAAATGAGAGTGGTAAAATGAAAGTAATTGTAAGTGAAAAGACTAGAGAAAAAATAAATAGTGAATACACGCGTTTTATGGCAGATCCTAATAATCTTGCGAGGTTAAAAATGAAATTAACCCTTAATCAACGTGTTTTTATAGAATCCCTGCAAGAGAGTTATCGCATGCAAGCTGAAAATAGTAAGGATAAAGATAAGTTATTGCTTTTGCAAGAAGCAATTCTTACATTTAATGCTCGTCCAGAACTTGTTCCGAATGCGCCTATAGATTTGATGAAAAAAAATGTTACATTCAAAGATTCACCAGATGATTTTGAACAGATGATTGTACTAATAAAGGTTTGGAAGACATCTGTAGATCGTTCGAAGAAGCCAATTAATAGGTTGGGAGTGTTTTTTGCAAAATGGCCAAAATATGTTCTTTATCCTATATTTGTATCTACGCTTATTACAGTATTCCTAAATATATTAAATCTATTAACAACGTATTACATATATAGTACGGTAGATATAGGTTCCATAGTATTAGTTTTAGGAGCTACATTTATGTCTACCGTGATTGGAAGAGCTATATATTTTAGGATATTAGCAATTAATATGATAAAAGCTAATTAATTTATATAGAAGGGAGAGAATTAATGGAATTTAAGAAAATCTGTAAAGAAGTTGATTTGAAATTATTAGAATTAGATACTTGGGGAGTACTTTCTTCAGATGAATTAGCGGATAAGATAAAGCAAAAGAATAGGCTTCTTAAAGACTATGAGAATAATGTAATTACATTGCATCAATTTGAATTGCAAGTTAAAGAACTTACAGTAGGTCTCGAGCTTCCATCTAAGGAAGAAATGCTTGATAGATGTAGTTGTATAATACAATAAAATATTGAATTCATAAAAACCTAGTAGAACCTTCGAAACATTATATTAATTCTCGTGTATATAAAAATATGAGTATAATGTTTGTACAATTCGTACAAATAAGGTGTTTGGGGCAAATAGATTTACTTTGGTAAAATACTCAAAAAAGGCTTTACAACTACAATTCTAGGTGATATTATAATCGAGCACTGAGGGACAGCAAGTCACACAGAGCAAAAGAAAA
>NZ_FOQF01000057.1 GCF_900113655.1 Pseudobutyrivibrio sp. OR37
ACCATAAATGTGTTAAATGGGATGATTATGAATTTACCAAGGAAGAATTACAAGAATTGGATGAGCTCTGCCATGGGAACTGGATTGAAATCCAGCGACTTTATGAATACATCGATGAGCTCCAAGAACTTCTTAAAGAAAACAATATTTCATATCCATACTTTTTCTAAAACAATCATTGGGGCTGGCTTGTCCAGCCCCTCAAAAGTGCCCCTCAAACCGTACCCTCAAACCAGCCCCTCAAACCATACCCTCAAAAACTCCCACTAAAAAAGGGCTTGCCCCTCACGACAAACCCTCATAAACTTTGGCAAACCCTCAAAAACTTTGATTATCCACATTTTTTTACATTATTATGCACTTTATTCGATTCATTCGCTCATCCAGCTCGTGATATACAGGAGTAAGGGGCCACGGCAGAAGCTCTATATATTCCTTGTCACCTTCTTCAAGCTTTTGCAGAGCTTGTAGGAATTTCTCATCCTTCTTATATAGAAGCTTTCCAAATTCACATTTAACGTACTGCTTGTAGGAATTATCAACCGTCGTAACGACTCTTCTAAAGCTGATTCTACCAAAGCTGTCCTGCTCCTTTACAAAGGATGCTATGTCTTGCGTTTGCTTTGGCTCCTCTAGACAGATTTTCCCAATATTTACAAAATGCTCCCACATGTAGCCTGCAATCTTTTCCCTGGGGATAGGATAATCCAGATTATCAGCTATCTGGGATATGGAATAGCCAAGGTCTGCAAGATGACGCACTGCCCCACCTGCCGCAGCATCATTTATGAAATTTGATAAGGCCTTATTAAACTCTTTCATTTTTATTTCTATTTTTTATAATACAAAGTTTTTCCTTACAATTTGAACACTGCAAATGTTTATTACTTCCAAACCAAAAATTTTCAGGATGTTTTGCATAACCCACTTCCCATTTGATAAGTACGATAAGTGCTGTAAAAAACAAGCTCCAGGAAAAGAAATTTTTGATAAAAAGCATTGGGGTAAACATCATAAAATATCCCCAGTCATAGATTCTGCAATTAATACAGCATTTATTATGCATTATGAAGGTTTGAAATGGACAGAAAAACAGTATGCAAATATAATCGCTTAAGTAAAAGAACACAGTCAGCATCAGCATATCCGCTACAGTTATTATTTTAAACAGATATAACAGGGCAAATACAGCATTAAAGCTAAGCCAAACCAACATCACAAACCATGCTTTTACATTCATCTGTTGAATGAATTCTAATAACTCCAGACGAGAATATCCTTCCACCTCTTCAAAGCCTTTTATATTTCCTTTGCGATATGCCATTGATAAATATTTATGTGGGATGATATGCTGCAGCATCATAATCATAAATATTGCCCATAATACATGAAGAGGTCTGATTCCATATTCAGATATTCCAAATGTAAATTCATGTGTCATGAACTCTACAAGTACATCTTTATGTAAAATGTAAACTGAAAATATAAACAGAAAAACTATCAGCCTAAATCCAAAATTTATAAGAGCTCTTTTCATCATTCTTGTCATTACAAATCACCTCATGCATATTCTAATACATAAGTTTTAAGAATGTTTATTTTTCATAATCATTTAACAATATCCTAAAATATAGTAGTATAATTTCGTTTGATATATCTTTCTACCAAAGGAGAATACTATGAAATACAAAAATTATATCTTTGATTTATACGGAACACTTATAGACATACATACTGACGAGAATGAAATGATGCTTTGGGAGTTTATGGTAGAGTACCTTAAAGAACATTTCGGTACTATTACAATTCCTGAAAAGCTTAAGGATGATTATATTAGAATTTGCGCGGAAGAAACTGATAAGCTTGCTGCAAAAAATGGCAGCTGCTACCCTGAAATTAAGATTGAATGGGTATGGCAAAGATTAATTGGCTGTGATTGCAGCGATGATGAAATGCGCGCTCTTTGCGTAGCTTTTAGAGAGAAATCCCGCAAGAAGCTTGTTTGCTATAAGAACGTTCACAAGGTTCTATCTGAAATCAAAACAGCTGGCAGCCATATTTATCTTCTTTCAAACGCCCAGCGTCTTTTCACTGAAAAGGAACTGGATGATACAGGCCTCACTGAATATTTTGATGATATATTTATATCTTCTGATATGGGAATAAAAAAGCCCGATGCTGCCTTCATTAATAGCTTAATGAAAAAGCATGGGCTAGTAAAATCTGAAACTGTTATGGTCGGCAATGAAATCAAGGCCGACATCGGCTCTGCCATTGCCGCTGGTGTAGATGGCATCTACCTAAACACCTACTGCCACACTCCTGAGGAGCTAGACGCTGATTTGGCTGATTGCGGTTATGGTGATTCTAATATAGAGCTTACTATCATTGATGATGGAGATGATTGCTTTAAATCTGTTATCTAAAAATAATTCTTCATAATCAATCTATTTTACGCTATTCCAGTACTCAAGGGCTGCTTCCATCTTTTTTATAACCTTAGGAGGCAGCACCTTAGGTCCCATATTAAAAAGATTATCGATGCCGGCCACGGCACCAACACCAAAATTATCATATAGAGAAATGTGATAATCCTTACTTCCGTGCCAGAATTTGATTTTGCCGACAAAATCATTTGAAGGGTTTTTGTCGTACTGCTTTGCTATTTCTAAGGCTGTATCGATGCAGGTTTTCATTTCATCCTCCTTTTTGAGGCAGGTAAGAACCAACGCTTTAAAGACAAGCCCCATGATCTTCATCTTGGAAAGATAGCTGTTCTTGCTCATGTCAGTACTGGTAGCATCTACTATAGTCATATACCAATCCATAACCTCGCAAGCTTCCTTGTAAGCCTTCGTATTGTCCATAGAAACCAGCACCATAAACATTTCTGTAGAAAACTCCAAGGTTTTGACTAGAATTGAAACCAAAACTCTTGTATAAACCTCCATTGCTTCCTCAGGCTTGCCCGTCATTCTTAAAATATTAGCTATATTGATGTCTGCTATCCCCTGATAATTTATCTTTTTAAACTCCTCAAGAGATTTCTCAGGGTTATCACGACCTTTTATAGTTGCTATGCGATATTTAATGCTAAAGGTTTCCTGCTCCGGATTGTCACTCTGTGAAATGTAGCGAAGAGACGACTCATAAAGTTCGATTGCTTTGTCCCGATAATCCTTCAAATCTTTCATCGATGAAACGATATGGTATGTGTCCGCACAGCTTGTGAGAATCTTAAAGTTACCCGGATATCTAACCAGTGCTTTTTCTGCCTCAGCGATAGCCTCGTCATATTTATCCTCATGTAAAAGAGCATCTAGCCTGTCAGAAATATCTTTGACGTTCTTGGAGGACATGCTATAGCCCAGAAGCACATCGACAGATATGCTAAAAAAGTCTGCCAGCTGCATAAGAGTTAAAATATCAGGCACATTACTGCCGCTTTCCCATTTTGATACAGCTCCAACCGTAACTCCAAAGGCTTCTGCCAGTTCTTCCTGGGTCAGATTCATGCTCTTTCGGTATTTTTTTATGTTTTCATTAAGCTTTATCTGCATAGCAAACTCCTTTAATGAAATATTTCTTATACTAAATTTGCTGATACTTTCTCGTTTTTAATTCCAAGGGAGCCTTCCTCAAGCTCCATCTGTGGCTTTACAAAGACTAAGATTGCAAGAATAGCTATTGCAAAAATCACGCAGAATACAAGAATTG
Source organism: Pseudobutyrivibrio sp. OR37 (assembly GCF_900113655.1). GTDB lineage: Bacteria > Bacillota > Clostridia > Lachnospirales > Lachnospiraceae > Pseudobutyrivibrio. The sequence continues at coordinate 3,718 of NZ_FOQF01000057.1, forward strand.
CTCCTGTGCTGACCTTAGTTACAACTGCGCTTAATAGAAGTGAACCCACAGGCATACATGCTGTTCCGCAAGCGCCCATTACTGCGGCTGCTCTTGCAATATATTTTGGATCAGCATTTTTCATAAACTGGATATTGATTGTACCGCCTATGATTGAAGCTGCCACCATCATGATAAAAAATGAAGCTGCTACGTCCACATAACAAGCAATATTATTTCCAGCAAAAACTCCACCGCAAGCCATACCAAGCATTCCTGCTGCGAGAAGTGATGTTCCAAACATGATCATCTTAAGTGGAGAGAGTTTCTGTGAAAGAACTGGTACAAATGCAGATCCAGCAATGCCTCCGATTGCAGCAAATGCGCCTGCAATACTAAGGATTTCACCGCCCATTCTGAATATCTCGCTGGCAATTGGCGCCTGAAGTGCGTTTATTGGAATGAGCATAAAGTTAAGAGCGACTGCAAGTAAGCCATAATTACAGATAACTCGTGAGCTTGCCACATATCTAAATCCATCCAGGAAAAATTCAATTTTACTCTGCTCTATTTTGTTCTCTGTTTCTCCGGTAGCGGATGTTGTCTTGAATGCTTCATTTTGTGCTGCTTCAGTAATTGCTACGCTTCCAGCCTTCATTGCACCGATAAGAGCCGCTGCAACTGCAAAAGTTACTACATCAATCATCATTGCTGTAGAAACACCTGCTGTTGCAATGATTACGCCGGCAGCACCTGTACCTGCCAGTGATGCAGCACTTGAAAGCATGGAATTAAGACTCATTCCGCAGGTCATATGCTCTTTCTTGACCACCTGCATTGTAAATGCTGAAGTTGCAGGAAGATTAAAGGACTCCACTGTTGTGATGACCAAAGTAAAGATTGCCATAACTAGGGCATTCACCAGACCTGCTCTATATAAAAGTGCAAACAATGTAATAATGACTGCCCTAAGAAGATGTGTTGCTACAATCACATACTTCTTGTTCATCTTCTCAACAATGGCTCCTGCAAAAGGCTGTACCACCACGTTTGGAAGTGTATTAAGCGCAAAAACTATTGCTGACCATGCTGCGCTATGTGTAATCTGATAAACCAGCCATGTAAAAGCGATTGCATCTACAGAATCACCAAATCGGTTGATAACCGTAGCAAAAATCAGCTTTCTATATTCATGTTCCTTAATGATTTCCCCATACATTTTCCTGTTCTGTTCCATATCTGAAGCCTCCTTACTTGTTTTCATGACTTCATTTTATATGGAACTTATACTAATTATAATACACTTGTTGTACTGGTTGTAAAAGAAAAACTTTCCGTTACGGAAAGTTATTTTCTGTTACATTCTATCCACGATACAGCAAAATCTACTAATTCACGTTGGTTCATCAGCTTTATGTCAGCATTGCCCACTTTTACCTTACATGTAGTACAGGCTACTTCAAATGCCCTTCCTATATCTTTGAAGTCCTCTCCATCAACATACAATGTTTCATAAGCTTTCCAGACACGAACTCCATTCTCCATGACTGCACTGTGTTCAATGCAGGTATGTTTGCTTGAGTATTCTGCACGCACATCCGCTAAATGAATGGAAGTATTCTTATCATAATCAACTCCAATCAGTAAAACTTTCCCATCGAGTTTATAAAGCCTCCCAATTGGTGATGAGTCGCCAAATATATTCGAGAGATCATGGTTCTCAGTTAAATACTTAGCATTCTTTCCCCAAGCCGCAACAGATCTAGCTGGATGGTCACTCCTTAATGTTCCAGGCCATGAACGGAACATTTCGGCAACCGCACCCATAGTGTTTGTCGGAGTAATCGCCTTATCATATGCCGGCCAATTTTCGCGTATTGTATCCCAGTCAGCCTCATCTGCATCCCAATGAACTCCTGTTTCCGGATCAAGGTTTTTCCATGACTGTGTAGGCATCATAATAGTTCCATTCTGCCCCACAACATCAATCAAAGCTTCAATAATAGTCTGTGCACCACCACATACATATCCAATCTGTCCAAGTGATGTATGTACCATTACTGAATCACCATTCTGGAGCCCAACACTTTTTAATGCACTTACTATATCTGATTTAATGATAGTCTTCATACTCTTCTCCCCCTGTTAGACATTTTAAACTGAGATATTATCTTACAAACAGCCGATTCTTGTCTTAAGAATTCGTTTCCTTAAGCTGTTGTCTAAATAATATATGTTTTCTTTTTCCTCATTTGCTACAATACAGCTATCATCCCATCCATATTTTCGACAAAGAGCCTTGTTAAATGCATAATGCGATACTGGTTTTTCCTCAGAAACATTAAGAATCCCGACATAATCATTTGTAGTCAGTTCAATAATTGCATCAGCCAATTCATTCACATCAACGATACTGAATTCAATATTATTGGCTCTGATATATATATCTCCGGAGTCCACATGTTTTTTCAATGCAAGACTCCTCGTAATATATATTTTGTTACTAAGTTTTTACATTTATACAACTCCATCAATCGGTTTGGTTATGCTCATGATATTATTGACCTTGAGTCAATCAGGTAATAGTTCTTTCACTCCTTGTTGAGCCTTAATGGTTACTTCATTAATAGTCAGTTCCCCTGGCACGGAAGTTAACTTCAAACCCACTAGCTGTTTGTTAGAGTTCATGGTTTCCCATTGGCAGTTGGGTCGCAACAAATCATCTCTAACTGAATTCTTTTATGCGAGGTTGTT
>NZ_FOQF01000079.1 GCF_900113655.1 Pseudobutyrivibrio sp. OR37
TATGTGCAATTGTTGTGACAGGTACATCAATCACATCTGAAGCAAAGGGTAAGAAGTCTTCAAAGAAGGCTGTAGCTACAACTTATAGTAGCAACGCTGTAGTAAATGATTTTGTAGCAACAGGTATCAAATCTGACGGCTTAACTATTGGTGGAAAATCATATAATACACAGCAAGTAAATACTTTAGGTCACGAAGCAAATCCAGCTGTAACCGTGTCGCCTTTATGTTATCAAGAAGATTATGAACTCGGTCATTTTTGCTATTTTAATTTATGCGCTGATGGTTCAAAAGGTGTAATTAGTCCGAAGGCTGAATTAATTTACGGCACAGGCACTTCGTCTGTTGAAATGAATGATATGGCTGCTTGCGGATACACTCAGTTCTTAGATGATGCAGTGCTTAGCACCAACGGCGTGTGGAACACAGACGCGTTTATAGCGAATGGTGTTAACGTTCAGTATATCTGTGCTTGGATGCAGTCGCGTGGACTTAATACAGCGTCTGACATTTATAACTATCTTGTTGCTAACGGTGCTACATTTACAGAAGTAGCAACAGGTGATGCCACTTCACAGGCCTTTGCTTGTAATCAGTGTCCTGAGTTAAAGTATTATATTTATACTGACTCTGGCGAAACAGGGTTTAAATATATAAATGAAAATCTGTCAGGCGTCAATCTGTTTGATATTAACACCTCTACAGAAAGAACTACTGGTTACATCAAAACTTATTGGACTAGCGGTATTCAGCACTAACATCTAAAACTAAAAAGATTACAGGCCCGATACGAGATGTATCGGGCTTTTTTCTTTTAGACACAAATAAATTCACAAGATATGTGGGTTTACGTGGGTCGTTTATATGCGGTTGGAACACACGCGTCGATGCATCCAGCCTCAAATGATGAAGAAAAATAGTCATTTGGTTCGATTAATGTGTGCGTATAGACGGCCGGACGCAAGCTCATATATTAATTGACTACTTCTAATCTATGTGATAAATCAAGAGAAAGTACATAATTATTTAACTGCTGAATTACTTGTGGAGATATATTTACAGTGATATACT
>NZ_FOQF01000068.1 GCF_900113655.1 Pseudobutyrivibrio sp. OR37
GTAAGTGCGGTAACGCATTCAGCTGATGAATACTAATAGATCGAAGGTTTATTCTAAAAGAAAAGAATGTAGCAAAAATCGGAAGATTAAATTTTTACTGTGTGAAGTTTTGAGGTTGCTAATAATAGTAACAAAATGTTATTAATAAAGATAAGGCAAGCAATAGCTTGCTTTTTTTGTACATATTAATATTTAAGAAGATAAAAGAAAATGAAATCAATACAAAATTTTATTAAAAACGAAATAGTACTTTGTGTAGCCTTTATTTTGGCAGTAATATCTTGTTTTATAGTTCCTCCAACTAAGAGCTATTTAAGCTATATTGATTTTAGGACATTAAGTATTTTATTTACATTAATGGTTACAATGGCTGGATTTCAAAAGCTATCTGTTTTTAGACAGGTTGGAGAAATAATGGTCAATAGGATGAACTCCTTACGTGGTATTGCATTAGTCTTAGTATTTCTTTGCTTTATATCAAGCATGTTTATCACTAATGATGTTGCTTTACTTACCTTTGTTCCATTTTCAATAATTACTTTGTCAATTGCTAATCACAAGGAAAAGTTCATTGCTGTTATTGTTTTAGAAACTCTTGCCGCAAACTTAGGTAGTATGCTAACACCACTAGGTAATCCTCAAAATCTATATCTTTACTCCCTATCAGGTATGAAGTTAACGGATTTTATAAATTTAATGCTACCATATAGCATGTGTTCGCTTATTTTATTGATAGCTTGTGTTTTAATAGTTACAAGACATTCCAAAGAAATATCACAGAAAGCTAGTAATAGTGTTTATAATAGAAGCAAAAAAGACAAGTGTTTAATCTTAATGTATATAGTAATGTTTCTCGTATCATTACTTGTAGTAGCACGAGTTATACCATATTATGTTGCGCTTGTAATAGTGTTAGCATTTGTTTTTATATTTGATAAAAGGGTATTACGAAAGCCAGATTATTCCTTATTATTTACTTTTATCTTCCTGTTTATATTTATTGGAAATATAAAACAAATGCCATTATTAAGTGGATTAATTAATTCATTATTACAGATAAATGAGGTTGGAATATCAATATTACTTAGCCAATTTATCAGTAACGTACCAGCAGCTATTCTTTGTTCAGGATTTGTTTCTGATATAAGGCAAATAATTATAGGTACAAATCTAGGTGGACTAGGAACATTAATAGCATCTATGGCTAGTTTAATATCTTTTAAACAATATAGTTATATAGACGGAGCTGATAATGTAAAATACATTAAAGTATTCTCAATTATGAATATTGCATTTCTTGTATGTTTATATGCTTTACACATTTTATATTTCTAAAAAAGTAATTGAGACATTATCTGGCCCTGTGATAGTAAACATTTTTTGATTTGAATAAACGTCAAGTTCATAATCACTTACAGGAATATTGTGTTTCTGTAAGTGATTTTTTAATGTTTCAATGTTTTCGAAAGTTATAGTTATAGATTGTGGTGGTATGATAGTGTCTGTATTTAAACAATGAATAGCTATCTGAGTTTTACCGGTACTAAAAAGGAAATAGCTATCATTAGATTCTGGAGGAACAATAAATCTCTTTGGCTGCATTCCTAGTAATTTGGTATAGAATTCCCAGACATCTTCTTCACTTCTAGAAACTAAATTTACTCTTGATAGGCGAAAGCCTTTGACAAATGGATATAGAATACCCTTTTTAGCTAGATGTTTCCAAGTTTTGTAGTTTTTATAATCTTTACGCCAACGTGGGTTGGTTAACATGTAAGCAATTTGCAAATAAAGGTAAGAGCCTAGTAATGCGCCCAATGTATTTGCAATAATGTCAGATGTATCATAAGTGCCTCGCTTTGTCATTAATTGCAAGTTTTCTATGAAAACAGAGATTAAAAAAGAAGCGATAAAAGGTCTCCGTAAAGCATGCGCCCTGAAAAGTTTAAAAATATAAGGGAGAAGATATCCCATAGGTATAAAAAGTACAAGATTTAGATAGAATTCTATAAATTCCATCTGTGGAAGTTTAACTCCTTGCCAACTCATTATAAAAAGTCTTATTCCAGAATTTCGAATAAGATAATTTTCATTTTCTTTACGTGCAAACAAAACTAAATAGAATAAGGCTATAAGATATAGTAAAAAAATGATGTATAGAATGATTTTTCTTACGAGAGCATATCGTGATGCTGCAGCTTTTTCATCCAGTCCTCCTTGAAGATTAAGACCAAAATGCTTACATATTTTTTTATCAACAAAAGGTAGTACACATAACAACAAGACTGCGATTGCAGTTGCGATAAGAAGTAATATCAGATTTGAAAACCAGTTGTTTTCATACAGATTATAAAAGCTTTTTAGCTCCATATTATATAAACTCCCCTAGCTAGATATGAAAATTATAATTTGAAAAATCTGTGAAAGACAAATATATACTATAAAATAAGGATATACTATTTATAGTGTGTATTAAAAGGATTTTTTTTTATTTTGGGTATAAAATAAAAAATAATAATAGTCTAGCGGTGATATGTCAAGATGAAAAATCTTGAAAAGTCCCTTTCTTTTTGGTTATTTTTCAAAAAAGAAAGAACGACCGCCTAAGC
>NZ_FOQF01000052.1 GCF_900113655.1 Pseudobutyrivibrio sp. OR37
TTTGAATCTCTGAAATACTTTTATGAAGATGCCCCTGAATATCATGTTATTGTGGCAGGATCTCTTTTAGGTGTGGCCTTACATGAAGGTATTTCATATCCTGTTGGAAAGGTAACAACATTAAATCTTTATCCACTGAATTTTAGGGAATTTCTATATGCTGTTGGCGAAACAGGCCTAGCTGATGCTCTTAAAACAAAAGATTATACTTTAATAGATAGTTTCTCTGAAAAATATATTTACCATTTAAAAAACTACATGTATGTAGGTGGCATGCCAGAAGCTGTAAACGCTTTTTTAAATAACAGTGATTACTATACCGCTAGAGAGATTCAAAAAGAAATTATACTTCAATATAAAGGCGATTTCGGCAAACACATTTCTGCCAATGAAGTAGTTAGAGTTAATATGGTTTGGGATGGCATCCCAATGCAATTAGCGAAAGAAAATAAAAAGTTTTTCTTTGGACAAATAAAAAAAGGCTCACGTAGTAGTGAATTCGAAAAAGCTATACAATGGTTAGTTGATAGTGGTTTAGTATATCGTGTTCATAAAGTAAATGAGCCTCATGTTCCTCTTTCTGCATACAAGGAGCTCTCATTTTTTAAACTATTCTTTTTGGATATTGGTTTGTTAGGTGCTATGAGTGAATTGGATTTACATTCTATTATCGAAGGTAACAGCCTATTTGTGGAATTTAAAGGTGCCCTAACAGAGCAATATGTTTTACAACAAATTATTAGCGATACTGAGTATTCACCATATTACTATGGGACTGAATCGGCTACTTTTGAGCAAGACTTTCTTATTCAAAAAGGAATGGATGCTGTCCCAATAGAAGTAAAGGCAGAGACTAATATTCGCTCTCAAAGTTTAAAGGCATATTATGATAAATTCCACCCTACTACTTCTATCAGATTATCCTTACTAAATTATAAAGAGCAGGAATGGATGGTTAATATTCCACTTTATGCTGTATGTAATATGTAGTAGCTATGATAGGCTTACATGGAGATTTAATTATCTATGAGTAACGAAGGACATCTATGTGATCAAAGATGCCCTTCATCATAGCAATATTGATACTTCCAAGCATTTAATTAAAAGCTTTAATTCCCTTTAAAACATGTCCATTATTATCAAACAACGCTTGATTTTCCCACTCGTTGCCTTTTCCTTTTTCAGCCCCTACACCTTTTAGCTGATACCATACTGGTTCCCAATAATATATGCCATCTATACATTCTTCACTTTTTGCAATATCCACAATCTTTTTTAGAGCTAGGAACTGATTTTCTGGCGTTGCATCCATATTCATTGTATTGCGTGTTAACTCTCCAGTGACAACATTTGGTGTATCATCATTAGATACATCTGTATATGGAAATGCTGTTTCTGCAATTATTACTTTCTTTCCAAATACATGATATGCATTTCTTGCGTTTTCGATAAATTTCTCATATGGACCAGCCCAATATGGATAATAGGACAATCCTATGTAATCATAATTTCCTATACCATATCTGTTAAGATTTCGAAAAAAATCCTCTGTTTGTTTTGTTTCAGCTCCACATTCAATATGTATCATAATTTTAGGCATTAAATAATCAGCATCAGTGACCGATTTTACGGCATCTATTCCTGCATTCAGAAATCTAGAAATATATTCAGGATTGTCAAGTGTACCATAGTCCCATAACAAGCCTCTACCAATTTCATTTCCAATTTGTACAATGTCAGGCCACGCATTATTATTTTTAAATTCAATCAACGAATCTAAGGTATATTTATAAATTGCATCACATAATTCGTCGACATTTTTTCCAATCCATGCCTTTGGAATTATCTGCTTTTGCCAATCAGCCCAAAAATCGCTGTAGTGAAAATCTAAATATATCCCTAAGCCTTTAGCCTTTGCCCTTTTTGCAATTGGTAATGTATTGCTTACATTACAATAATCGCCTCTATCAAAAGACAATGTGGGGTCATTAAACAACCTAAGTCTGATACTATTTATCCCATGATTTTTTAGAATATTTAATGCATCATCTTCTTTTCCGTTTTCATCATAAAATACGGCTCCACAATCTTCCATCGCCTGTAAAGATGAAACATCTGCTCCTATAAGAAAACTCATTCTCCCGTCTCTCTTTCTATTCTCTTTGTCGAATCTCGTAAAATAAGCTGATAGCCTAATAATTGCCTATGGGGTATTTCGTTACCATGCAATAATTCATATAGATTTTTAGCTGCTGTCCATCCTAAATCTCTTGTATTGAACTCCAGGGCTGTAATAGGTGGATAGTGCATTTCAAGAACAGAGCTATCGTAAAATGATGCGACCTTAATATCTCTTGGCACCATAACATTTTCAGCTTTTAATCTATTTAAAACATTGACACAAATATTGTCATCCATGCAAACAATGCACTCTATTTGGTTTTTCAAGCAATCATCTAATGCCTGTGCTGTTCGATGTGGATATCCCGCTTCATCAAAAATGTATCTTGTATCTAAAGAAATATCATTTTCAATATGTGCTTTAAAGAATCCGTTATATCTACTTTGAGTAACAACATGTGTCATATCAGCGCATAATAATGCCAACCTTCTATATCCCATTTTTAGAAGCAATGAGGTTAGTTCTTTGCAACCGTTTTCTTGGTCTACATCTACCTGATATACATTGTCATCCTCATATGAGCCAATAACGATAAAGGGAACCTTGTGCGCTTTTAAGAATTCAATATCTATGCCATTTTTAATTGTTCTCGTTAGAATAACTCCATCAACTTTATGATGTTTAATGATTTTCTCCAACTCACTTATATCCACAGCACTAATTTTTATCGGAATAACATTGTAATCTCTTGTAGCATAATAATCTATTACACTCAGTAGTGTTGCCTGAAAATATGGCATTTCAGCAAAGTTATCTTCTCCTGGAAGAGTTATGCAAATATTTTTTGTCTTCTTATCACTAAATTCTGCATTTTTGTTTTTAAGAACATACCCATTTGCCTGAAGATATTCCTGAATACGCTCTTTTGTTTTTATTGCTACTCTTCCATTCCCTGATAATGCTCTTGAAACAGTAGTTTGAGAAATATTCAGTTCTTCCGCTATTTTCTTAAGCTCTATTTCTTGCATATTAGCTCCTTAAATACAATCCGATATTTCTTATTTGTCCCATAATTTCAGGAGAATCTATTTCAATCCCAACATCAACTTGTGTGCCTGCTTCAAGAGATATGTCCAAAGTTCCTCTAGTCCAAATTCTATCGGATGGATAGATGTTTATTTCTCTTCTATAATCTGCTAATTCAATATATGGCTTTACACAAACTCCCGTTGTATTATCACCTTTGTATTCAACGACTAAGCTATAGTCTCCCGTTTCTTTTATTGTAACGATTTGGTGCAATTTAAAATATACATTTCCCTTACTTTGAAAACTAAATATTTCTACATCATCGATTGCCTCTATTTTATAGTTAACATTATTTGACTTATTGTAATTCCAATTACTTAAATCATTTGTAAATCCTGAGTTAAGTAAAATATTAGTACCATTAATAGGTTCGCTACAATCATCCGAATATCTTAGTTTTGAATACATATTTCTTGCTTCATCTGCACCTATTGGAAATGAACTATTCATCATTGTCAAAGTTTTCAAAGGCTTTCCTTCTGAATCCACAATCCCCATACAATATCCCCAGGAAGATGAATTGTCTGCTCGCATAAATGGTTCCCAATAAAAGAAACCCTTCCCTCTATTGTTATTTACCCCATTTATTATTCCTGAAATAATTTTTAAAGCCTCATACTGACCATCTTCGGAAGCAGGAAGACCTCCCAGTCGTTCCTGACCCTTTCCAAATAATGAATCATCACCTAATTTGTGTGCATACGCCACTTCAGCGATTATTAAATCTTTATGGTATCTTTCCTCTAATTTATTCAGGGTTTCATCTAAATCCTGATATGTGCCATGCCAAAATGGATAGTAAGATAACCCAATAATATCGAAATCTTCTACCCCGTTTCTCATTACAGCATCAAACCATTTTTCATAATAATGATAGCGTCCGCCTTGGTCTAGATGTAGCATTATTTGGATAGCCTCTCCACCTTTAGACTCTCTAACGCCCTTTATCCCAGCATTTATCAGTTTGGCCAATGTCCTGAAATCCTCACTACTGCCATCTGGCCATAACATTCCACATCGTATTTCATTACCTACTTGAACCATTGAAGGAGAAACATCATTATCTGCCAATGTATCAAGAACATCTTTTGTATATTCACATACTGCATCTATTAATTCTCTACCATGAAGATATTCCCAATCCTTTGGTTTATTTTGATTACCTGGATCTGCCCACCAATCTGAATAATGAAAATCCAATAAATATGGAATGCCTATTTCCTTAATTCTCTTTGCAAGCTTTATAGTTTCATCTAAACTACAGTATCCACCAGATTCAGGTATATTAGATGGGCTATTCCAAATGCGTATACGAGCATAGTTAAATCCCTTTTCTACTGCATAATCCAAAATATCTACAGTATTACCAAATTCATCAAAGTATTCATATCCTTTGTCTAACATTTCCTGATAAGAAGAAATGTCCATTCCCTTAATGTAATTCATAGTATCTCCATTAGATAAAAGGGTCAGTAAAAAACTGGCCCTTTTTAATTTTATATTCCGTTAGCTTCTTTATACTCAGTATACTGCTTTATGAATTCTTCTGTAAAAGCATCAACTCCAGCATCTTTTAATGCCTGGTGGAATTCCTCAATAGACTTTTCTGTGTCCTTGCCATAAATTCCAAGCGCAAAGCTCTGTTGATATTCTGAAACAACTGATTGAACAGCTGTATATTGATTCTGTACTGGCGATGGATCAAATGTGAATCCAGTCTGTTCTGGAATAAACTCCATTTCATCACAATGCTCACCGTAAGCTACAGCTCTTTCATCAAGACCAGCTTCATCTGGCTCGTCTTGCCTATTGATTGCCCATGCCCAACCATTCCATGGGTAATCTGCAGCTTTATCTAGTGTAACCCTATTTCCGTCAGCATCTAACTCATAATGTGTACCTTCAATTCCACCTAATAGTAGTCGGTTAAGGTCTACATCACTCTTCATATAATCAAGTACAAGTGCAGCTCTTTCAGGATCAGCTGATTTTTCTGTTATGGCTGTCGCATCAACGGAATATGCACCTCTGGAACGCTTAGTATCAGGTGTAACATCATAAACAGCATATGTTCCAAGACCTGATGATTCTAAATTATCACCTGCAGTAAACACTGAGCTATTCCATACAAATGCTCCTGATGTACCATTTTCAAAATATGACTGTGAGTCTGTTGTATCATTTATTGCATTTGCAGACCAAACTCCTTTGCTAGCTAAATCAGCCATCTGGAGTGCATAATCAGTGTAATAATCTGACATATATGCATACTCTATATCCTCAGGAGCTGGAGCTTTTTCAGAATTATTAGCCTGATACAAGAAATCATATCCTTCAGTAACTCCTTGCAATGTATTTTCTTGACAGAACAATGTGAATAACTGCTCTCTGTTAGCATTTGTATTTAATGCGGTAACACCAGTCTCTGATTGCAGATTTGCCAATTCTTCAAGATATGTTTTGAAATTGTCCCAGCTGTCAGGTGTTGTAAGCGAATACTTATCTATCAAATCTTGTCTAACAACTGCACCGTTGTACGCTGTAAATGTTGCCTTTCCTTTAGGTACTGCATACACATCACCATTAATTGCAATTTCCTTCCATGCTTCCTCTGGAAGCTCTGCGTAGGTATATGGCAAATATGTCTGTATAAACTCATTATCAAGTTTCTTAAATGCGCCAGCAGCAACCTCATCATTGTAATAACACCAAGATGCTGTATATATCAAATCTACCTGTTCACCACCAGAAAGGAGTAATGAATATTTAGTTGCGTAATCGCTCCAATTCAAAAACTCAATATCAAGTGTTGTGTTTAAGTTTGGTTCAAAATATTCTGAATTAGCCTTCTCCAAAACAGTGTCCATATCTGCAGGTTTATCACCTAATACATACATTACAATTGTTTCTGGTGTAGAGAAATTAAATCCTTTTCCTGCATATGGACTATCTGCTGATATAGCTGAATCATCTGAACCTTCAGCAGTAGTCTTTCCGTTAATAGTGTTAGCAGAACCAGAACTGTCACCACATGCCACCATTGACATTGTCATCGTTGCTGCTAAAATTGCCCCCACAATTTTCTTCATCCTTTTCTTCATGGTATCCTCCTCCATTATTCTCTTTTTATTATCAACCCTTAACTGCGCCAAGAGTTAATCCCTTAACAAAGTATTTCTGCAAAAATGGATATAATAAAACAATTGGACCTGTTGCAATAACAGTCATGGCCAACTTTAATCCTTCTGATGGCAGCTGACCTACCTGCATGCCAGTTAATACTGCTATTCTTTTTAGTGCTTCTGAACTATTTAGAATATTCTGCAGAGTATACTGTAAGTTCCAATGCTCTCCCGTACTCATAAACAACATACAGTTATACCAATCATTCCAATAAGCCAATGCTACAAATAAGGTTATTGTTGCCACCAAAGGCTTTGCCATTGGAAGAATGACTTTATAATAAATACAAAAGTCACCAGCACCGTCAATTTTTGCGGCTTCAACCATTTCAAATGGAATACCTTTCATAAAACTTTTAGCAATAATCATATTCCAAACAGAAAACATACCCGGGAGAATGAGAGAATAAATTCTGTTGGTGAAACCTAAATATGTTGTGCACAAAAGATAATAAGGTACTAATCCACCATTAAATAACGTGGTGAAAAAGAAGAAGAATGAGAAGCCATTCTTCCAAGGAAAATCCTTTCTGGCCAACACATAACCTGTCATAGTAGTTAAAAATATAGATAAAACTGTACCTACAACTGTTACAAATATTGTTACCCCATAGGCCTTCAATATTGTTTGAGGACTTTTAAAAGCCATCGCATATGCTTCTGTCGAAAAATCCTTAGCTGTTAGCCACAATTTATATCCTGTTGTTACTATTGTGCTTTCTTTAGTAAATGAACCCATTATTATTAAATAAAATGGAATTACACAAGCTAGGGCAAAAAGAAAAACTAATATATATCCAATAACTTCAAATATGATTTGATCTTTACCTTTTATTTTAGAACCCATTTCTATCCTCTCAATCTACTAGAATAATGTATAATCTGGAGCAATCTTCTTAACAATCCAGTTTGCAGTTATAATTGTTACAAAGCATAATAAAGATTGATACAATCCAGCGGCAGCTGTCATTCCAACATCAGGAGTGGTTAATAGCAATCTATAAATATATGTATCCAAAATATCTGATGATTTAAGTAATAATTGATTAGAGCCAACCAATTGATAGAACATACCAAAATCACCTCTAAAGATATTTCCAAGTGCTAATAGTGTCATAATCATTACTGTTGGTTTCAACGAAGGAAGTGTAATATACCGTATCTTCTGCCATACATTAGCTCCATCAATAGATGCCGCCTCATATAAATCCTGACTTATTCCTGCTATAGCGGCTAAATAAATAACCGTTCCATATCCTGTCTGCTTCCATAATCTAACGCAAACCATTATGATAGGCCATAATGCTGTATTGCTATATATACTGTATTTTTCTCCACCTGCTGAAAGCAAAATTGAATTCAACACTCCATTGTCGCCAAAAATATTCAGCATGATAGTAGAAACCACAACCCATGAGATGAAATACGGCAAGAACATAAAGCCTTGTGCAAATTTCTTAAACACCTTGTTATTCAACTCACTTAATATAATTGCGAATCCAACCTCGAATATCATTCCAAAGATTATAAAAGCAATATTATAGAGAAGTGTATTTCTTGTTAGTTGCCAAACCTTATTTGAAACAAATAAGAACTTAAAATTGTCTAATCCAACCCATGGACTACCAAATATTCCGTCAGCGTATCTGTAATTTTTAAAAGCTAATACTATTCCAGCCATTGGAATATAGCTAAATACGATTACATAAATTAATGCTGGGACTAACATTATTAATAAGACTTTGTTTTTAGAAATTAATTTACCCATATACCCTCCCATTTTTGCGCATAATTGCGCATATTTGCAAAATTCATTGTTTTTGTGAACATTCTATGAACTTGCTTTGTGGTATTATTCTAGCTCTATTAATGGCCCTAAACAATTCTCACAACCACTAAGATTTTTGCGCAATTATTATAAATTAAAGCAAAAATTAGGCATAAAATCTGCGCAATTATAAAATAATTGCGCAATCATTAGATAATACGATGCATATTTAATAGTTTGTTCGTTTCCCTAATCCTCGCTTTGGGTATATTATTAATATGCAAACGCTCTCCACTAACCACTAAATATATAGACACCCATGCTAGACCACTCGTCACTGATGGCGAAGTACGTCAGATTCAACAGTTGCTAAAAAAATATGTCAGAGCAAGTGATAAAGAGGAAGCCGTCAAAGCTTAAAGGAATTGGCGCGAAAAAAAACATCTTCTTTCGTTAATTAGGTAAATAGCTTCATTTTGCTTCTCCTTGTCGTTTTTTAGGCTAATTACACATTTCAATAAACTGTCCCCTAAAAAATAATCAAATCTAGATATTTCAAAGTGCACAGTAATCAGATAATATTTTCTCCAACAAAAGGAGGAGAACTTGTTATGTATGAATTTAGCGATTTTAAAAAGATTGATATGCACTCGCATATTGGAACCTGGGGTAATCCATTTAACTTTTGTGGGGATATTAATTTAGTTATTGATTTGATGGATAAATTTAATATTGAAAAGACCGTCCTATGCCCATCCGATTCTTCTAAAAATGCGGATATTCTAGAAGCTTATGAAAAGGCTAAAGACAAGATTATTCCAGTGCCTTGGGTTGATTGTACAAAAGAACAAGCTGCCTATGACGAACTAGAATATTTAATTCGTGATAAAGGCTGCAAGGGGGCAAAGATACAATCTTTATTTGATGGCTATGCTGCTGATTCTCCAATAGTAGATCCAGTAGCTGAAATCTGTGAATCCTATAATGTGCCTTTCTTTGTGCATTCAGGACATGAACCTTTCTCATTGCCTTGGCAGATAGGACTTTTAGCAGAGCGACATCCAAAATGTAAATTTGTAATGCTTCATATGGGGCATGGCCATGGAATATATGTTGAGGCAGCTCAGACTATTGCTAAAAGATATAAAAATATATGGCTTGAAACTTCTGGCACTTCAATGACTGCTCAGATTTTCAATGCATATAAAAACGTGGGAAATGACAGAGTTATGTTTGGACTAGATACGCCATTTCATGCACCAGAGGTAGAAATCCAAAAGATTCTTTCTTGCCCATTAAAAGAAAAGGATTATGAGAACATATTCTATAACAACGCAAAAAACTTTTTAGGATCACTTTTAGATTAGGGGGGCACATTCATGGAAAAGACTAGATATAATCAAAAAGATATTGCTGTAGTTGGGCTTATGATTGCTTTAGTATTTATTGGGACCTTTTATTTTAAGATACCAACAGCCTTTGGATACACTCATTTAGGGGATTGCATGATTATTCTTGCAACATGCCTGCTCGGTACCAAAAAAGGTGCTATAGCGGGAGCATTAGGCGCTGGCCTTGCCGATTTCATCGGTGGATACACAGCTTGGGTATTGCCTACAATGGCTTTTAAAGCAGCCTGGGTCCTTGTGATGGGATTTATTGCATTTAAGTTATTTAAGAACTTTAAATACAACCTTTGGATTGGAGCTATAATTGGAGGACTTGTACACATAGCCTTATATACACTTATAAAAATACCAATGTTTGGCATTGCTTATGCACTATCTACCCTTATAACCCTTAGCCTTCAGACATTAAGCGGAATAATACTTGGAAATATCCTTTATGGATTGATGAAAAACAAGATTAGGTTGGAAGCTGTATAAAAAATATAGATA
>NZ_FOQF01000066.1 GCF_900113655.1 Pseudobutyrivibrio sp. OR37
GATTGATTTGTTACATCCGCCAAGATGCATCTCAATCTTACCTTGAGGTTCTTTTTTATTCAATTGGTGTTATTTATGAATTACAGGAATGCTCCAAGTTAAGTTTATTTATACATTTTTATATTTCACTTAACAGATTTTTAGTCTAAAGTTAAGTGAATCTTTATAAATCATTTTTCCACTTAACTTCGGTAAATCCTGTTAAGTTTTAATGGAAGAAAAATTTTTTCACTTAACTTTTCGGGGTAGTTTCCTACTGTAGTTAAGTGAAAATATGCAGTTACTATTTTTCACTTACACACTAATTAAGTGAGGAATCATAAATCTTAAATAAACTTAACTTTAGTTAAAACCATTTAGCTATATTTAAGTGAAAAAAATTTTTTCCTTATTCCACTTAACCCACTTTTCAGTTTTTAAGTGAAATCTTGTTTTATCGAAATAAACTTAACATCTTACTGTGCTTTAATTTTACTTATTATACATTAATAGGAATGTGAGGACAATTGTCCACAAAAAAAGATGGCAGACTCAAATGAATCTGCCGCCTTTCTGTTTTGAAAACTCCTATGCAAATACAATATTTTTAAGAGAGCATTTTCCTGTTGTCATATCAATTGTGTAGTAATATGCTTCCCCATCAGCTATAACCTTTACGTCATATACCTTTTCTCCAGTAGTGCCGCGAACACTTGAATACTGGATTTCCTCTTCCGAATATCCCAGGTTGCTCAAGACAATTCTTAACGCTTTTTCCTCGGTAATCCTGTTAACCATATTTGCAAATAATGAGTTAAAAGATGTAAATGTACTAGCGAAATTATTTTTCATACTGCTACCCCGTTTTCTTGTAAAGCTAAAACCAAATTTTTCATTCAACGCTGATAGGGTAACATACCTTTTATCACACAACTGTCACACATCTCTAAAGAATTATTTTTTCTGCTGTTTTAAATAAGTTTTATTATCATACATCTTCTTATCAGCCTTGGTAAACACTTCTGACATGCTGTTTTCATCAGTGTATTTAGCGCAGCCGCAGGCAATTACGACGCCTCCATTAGCAATGGCATCTTCATTGTGCTTGGCTACAGTTTCAATTAATTCATTGATATTTTCATAATCCTCATCAACTGAAATAACTGCAAACTCATCGCCACCTATGCGATAAACCGGGCTGCGTTTGAAGATTTTGCAGATAATCTGGCAAGCCGTACATATACATTCATCACCAGCCTTGTGACCTAAGGTATCGTTGATTTCCTTAAGATTGTTGACATCTAACACAGTAATTGCAAACTCTGACTGGCGTCGCGCAATGATACGCTGGTTCATGATGTCTTCCTTTTGCTGATATGCATTTTTATTCTTAATTCCAGTCAATGAATCTATGTTAGCCTGACTTTGAACCTGCTCAAGCTTCTCAGCATATTCTCGCTTTATTCGCATTGCATCTGTTACATCCTGGCAAAGTCCCAACAAACAATCTCTACCTCGATTATCTGTAAATCTCAGCTTTGTGGTCTGGAACTGACGCATATTTCCTGCTGCATCTGGAACATCTTCAAAAAATATATATGGCTTATCCATAGAAAGAGCCTTTTTATCATCTTCTATAAAATGATTTGCCGTATCTTTATCAAAGATTTCAAAATCTGTAAGCCCCACCACGCCTTCTGGGGTTTCCTTGTGAGCATAATCTGCAAAAGCCTGATTGCAGGCGATATATTTTCTAGAATTCACATCCTTTGAAAAGGTCATAGCTGGCATATTTGTAAGCAAATCAGTAATTGATTTTCTAAGCTCCTCCAGCTTCTGATAAGCCTCGTCCTCTAGGTTGTACCACACGTACACAAGCTCAGTTCCATCATCCTTGATAATTCGCTTTCCAAAAGCGTGAATCATGTGATACTCACCCTTGATTTTTATTCTGTATACCGCGTTGTAATCCTGATGAATGTGATTAAAAGTATCTACTATCCCCTTCACTATCTCTCTATCATCAGGATGAACATCTATAAACAAATCATTATTAAGCATCTGATATACTTCTTCCCTAGGCATATCAGCATAGCCGAAAAAATCAAGGAAGCCTTTAGTAAGAACGATTGTGTAAATCCTATCCTCAATCACCTGATAGATACCAAAAGGGACCCCGCTATTTTCCATAAATCTAAACTCTTCATCATTGTACTTATATTTTTCCATAATAAATACCTCATGATTTTATAGTCTAGACCATTATAACCTAAAAATGTGTAGTAATTATTTTTCCAATATTTTGATTCCTTGCAAATCAACATCATCCCATTCATAAAGCTTTACCGCTTTATTATTTTCAGCATCATATTTATATAGTATACATGGTGTCCACCAATTTACATTATGCTTTACAAAAGCAAAATATTGACCAGCATCCTCTATCATCTGAACATTCCACAATGGGTGATGTGATATATCTGCCAGAGCTTGCATAAATTTTCTTTGTTCATCATCAGCCTGAGTCTCATTTCCATCCTCATCTATTAGATAAGAGGATTTAAGTGAAACAAATCCTAGATTCTTAACTGATTTATAATCAAAATCATTAGTAATATCATAGGTTTTCACTACATCTACTGTAAATGCTTCTACTTCATCCAATTTGCCATTATCGAGGATGGACGAATAAGATATCGCCCCAGAGTCATCTATTGTTGCTACATTAACTACTGGTGTACTAGCTTTGCCACTGCAACTACATAGTATAATCGCGATTATACATATGATTGCGATTATAAAAACCATCCCTCTTTCCATGCTATCCTTCCTCGTAATATATATTTTGTTACTAAGTTTTTACATTTATACAACTCCATCAATCGGTTTGGTTATGCTCATGATATTATTGACCTTGAGTCAA
>NZ_FOQF01000050.1 GCF_900113655.1 Pseudobutyrivibrio sp. OR37
AAAGAACTTCTCCATCGGTGTTAGTGATAAAGCAATCATGCTTATCTTTAGCGATATCAATTCCTACAAAAATCATATAGGACCTCCTTAAAATAGATTGATACTGTTTTAAGATCCACAGGGCTCCTTGCAATCGTAACCTACTTCTTGATAAACCGTCATGCGGTAACTAACTGATTAACAAATAAACAAAGAGACTGTGGTTGGAGCCTCTCAAAAACCATCAAGTGGTAGGAGAAAAATACCAATCCACAGTATCTTAAAATAGCATAGTCGAACCTATAGAAAAGGTAAAGAAAGACTATGACTTTATATAATAGTAGGAGAAAAATATATATTTCAATTTCTTATTATTATAATAATTTCTATCATAATTGGAGAATTAGTGCTAATAATAATTGATGGTAAAAAATCGAAGGCCGGAAAAGCATCTAGGATAAGCCTTCCAGTTCGTTGTTTTTGCTTAGCATTAATTATTTTTGCGTTATTTTTAGGAATTGATAGAACTATAGAAGCTAGTGAACGTGCACGAAATACTTGGGAAGCGCTTATTAAAGCAACTGAAACGGTGGTAACTGAAGATGGTGAAAAAACCTTATATCAACATATTACTGATTGGCTGAACTCTACAAATCCTATTTTTGATGGAGTAACCTCCGAACAAAGACAAGTTTTAATTGATTGGAAAAATGAATATGAGCACAGCCATTAAACTAGAAGGAGATAAAACTATGCCAAACCCTGAATTTACACCAATCGAAGCTGTTGAAATAATAAAAAGGATTAATATTATAGAACCTTTTACACTCCCTGATGTATATAGAGAAAAATGGAATTTGATGTCACGTGCTAGAGGTGCAGGTGCTTTCGGAAGAAAGTTTTTCTATTATATATCAAAACATCCAGAAGAAGGCATTAGTCGTATTGAGGGGCTGAAAATAAAAAATAGGGCTGTCTACAAGTATACTTCTCATGGTGAAAACTAATTTCAAAAGATTGATGAAAAGAAATGACATATTACATAGATATGATATCTTGGTGATATTGATACTGATAGTTGGAATGAGATGTTTGGATAATGACAAAATAAGAAAAAAATAAGGGCTATAAGCCCTAAATCAACGAATGTACCCCAGTAGTACCCCTTGTTGTAGTTCGCGCTCGACGGGAATAAGGAAACATCTCGATTGAAGTGCTCATTTAGTACAAAAATAGGACCACCCATAAATGGATGATCCTATTTTTTATACTAAAAGAGCGCGAGACGGGACTCGAATCGCATTCCTTATCTTAAAATACTGATAGAAAGGGGATTCTAGCACCGCTATTTGCTTAGGGAACACCTGAGGGGTCACCTAGATCATTTTCATGTCATACAGAAGTTGGGACTTGAATTGTAACGTCACCATAAAAATACTGAAAGAAAGGGGACTCTAGCACCACACTATTACTGGGGACCCCTTAGGGAACCCCTGACAATAATTATTGAGATTTGTAAAATCATCCACATATTTAATTTGCAGACGCATATTTCGCCAAACCTCTTTTCCAAACCATCCCAACTATAATAGATAATACAACCAAAAAAATAATAAACCAAACTAATTCCACTACGCTAATATTTCCTTTAAGTATTTCGACGGGTCCATTAATCGCTGTAAAAAAAGGAAGAACCCATGTTAAAAAAAATATTATGCTATTGGGATATATAACCTTTGGTCGCGTAGACGCATCAATTAAAGATTCTGGAACTCCCATCAATTTATTAGTTTTTTCTTTCCAAAACGAAAACATAACCATTAACTGATTTACCAAGAATACAAACATCATAGCAAATGGAATAAAAATTACATATTCAATTATATTTATGCGATAGTAATTTGACTTCGAAATAATCACCATCTGAATAATAATTGCTATGACTAAATTAACCGCACTTGGAATATCTAACCTATATAATGCATAATACCAAAAGGACTTTACTGGACGAACAAAAACATAATCCAAATTTCCTTCTATAATATCATCCGATAAATTTTCATGTGCAGAAACAAACAACACTTGATACATACTTAAAATTATATTTGATGTACATATCAAAGAAAAATAATCATTTCGTGTCCAGCCAAGTATTGTATCCGAATACTCATAGTAGATAATTCCAGTTATCATTTCTATGGAAAAAAACATAATTCCAAACAATGCTACAAAAATTGAGGTACTTCTATAGACCAAGCATTCTTGAATACTTTGCGAAATAAAAACTTTATATAATCTCTTATTCATCAATTGCCCATTCCTTCATATTTTTTTAGTCCTTTAGATAGCAAAATATTATAGATATAATATAAAAATACTATCCATATTAATGTGATTAAACAGTAATATAAAATAAAAGTATTTTCCACCTGGCAAGTTAATACTTTTGTCAAAACATGTCCAACAATAGCAAATGGTGTAACTGATAAAACCATATAATATGGTTTTGGTAACAAATCAAGTGGAAAATACAAACCTCCCATAAGTAGATAAATAGCAGTTAATATTGATCTTAACGGCCACATTTGTATAATCCAAAAACCTATTGTTGAGATTACTGAAACACACATGAAAAACATTAAAAAGGCTAATAGCAAAAAAATTAATGCAAAAAACACATACAAGATATCTGCTCCTTGAGCATTAATCATAAAAAATGCCAAAATCAAATATACTGTAACCTCTAAAATTTTACTTCCCATATATCTGGCAAAACTTTCATAAAGCAAATGTATTGGTCTTAACAATAAAGTTGTAAGTTTTCCAGAATGTATTAGAGTCCCCAACCTAAAACAAGGTTCAAAAGAAAAAATAACACTAGCTACATTTGCCAATATAATATACATAATCATATTGTTATACGAATACTCACCGATATAATTATATTCATTTGATATATATATCGCTTTCCAAATAAACACAGTTGTCAAAATTTGCATAACTTTTAACGCCAACTTGACACAAGTATCAAATTTATATATCAACTGTGAACTGATTTGACTATATAAAATTCTTAGATACTTATTCATTGGTTCTCCTGTGTAAACATCTTAAATATAATTTCTTCAAGCTTTGGTACTTCCTCCCTGATTGAGACAATATTGGATATATTTACATTATTTAGAATGTTTTCGGAATCTTCATTCAAATATAATTTATATTTACAACTTTCAATTCTCTCAATTCTATATGCTTTTGCATCAAATGGTATCTTATTTTCCTTAGTCTCTATAATATAGCAATTTTGGGTACTATATTCTTTTCTAATTTCATCAATCGTCGATTCTTTAACTATTTTACCTTTGATGATGACTGCTATGCGATTAGCCATTTTTTCTATATCATTCATATAGTGACTTGTTAGGATAATAGTTGTTTTTTCCTTACTATTCAATTCATGCAAAAAATCATATATAGCATATTGACTCACAATGTCTACCCCAATAGTCGGTTCATCTAAAAACAATACTTTAGGAGAATGAATCACTGAGCAAACTAACTCAAATTTTATTCTTTCACCCAATGATAGTTTTCTGACTGGTATGAAAAGTTTATCTGCTATCTGAAGTTTTTCTGTCAAGTACTTTAACCGAACCGAAAAAGAAGCATTCGAAACATTATAAATAGCTTGAAGCATTTTAAGAGTTTCAAACGCTGGTAAATCCCAAATCAGCTGTGTCTTTTGTCCTAAAACAACTCCAATTTGTGATAAATAATTTGGAGTTTTAGAAAATGGATTGCACCCTAAACTGTCAATTGTTCCCTGCTGAGGTTTGATTATTCCAGTAAGCAACTTAATTAAAGTTGTTTTTCCGGCCCCATTGGGGCCTAGTATTCCAATAATATCACCTTCGACAATACTTAAATTTATATCGTCTAGTGCAGTTACTTCTTTTTTTTCCCTTTTACCAAAATCCAAAATTGAACCTTTTAGACCCGCTTTTTTTTCAAACGTCTCATATTTATAACTTACATTTTTACATTCAATCATATATTTATCCTATTTTCTACAAAATATTTAATTACTTCTTGTCTCGTATAACCACTACTTTCTGATTTGCAAATGATATTTAAATCAGGATTCAAGTTGTGCCTAACAAAAAAATCACGCAAAGTTGCTAAGTTAGCTTTTATTTCATTTTCTGATATTTTACATGCTGGAATTGGTTCAAGCCCAAATAATTTAACATAATACCTAGAATCCTTTGAGTAGACATTTAAGTTGCTTCCAAACGAACATCTAACTTTATTATAAATATTATTTTGTAACTCAAAGAATTGATTTCGTGTTATTTCTAATTCAATAAGTTCTCCTAAATGGTCATTACTTCCAAAATAATCTAAATCCACACTCACAATTACAGATTTATTCGAAAAATCATATATATGTGTTAAATTTGTATCCGCTCTACATGTAATTAATTTATGGATATTTCCCGCTACCTTCGTTTTAATTGGTAATAATGAAATAAAATCATTTGCCTTTTGTTCAGTATTTATACATATTTCAGAAAATCTCTCACTGTTATGATTAGATATCCAAATTACATCCTCAATAATATCCGTGTACAATAGGGGAGGAATATAATTTCCATAGTTCAATTGAGAATATGAGATTAAATCAATAGATTCATCAGTTAGATTATTTATTGCAGATTCACTTACAATAGCTTCATTCATATCACTATGATCATCTATATGAATCAAGGTAAATTTTTGTTTCTTCACTCTATGCAACTTAACAATTTCTTTAAAAGCTTCTTGATGCTCCTCTATATATACTGTCTGCATTTAAAGTCCTCATCTTTATAATTATATTTTTAATCATTAGGGACAACTGGAATACCACTTCCAACTAAATAAAATTTATCATTGCCATGTAGTATTACTTGTACACAAATTATTTGATTATAACTAAATAAAATCTTATAGCTAATATTCATTTTATTCTGCTCAATTATCTTAATCTCTTCTTGATATATTTGCTCCGCAGCGATTTCTTTTGAAGTAACATAGTCAGCAAATTGAATATCAGCACCATACTTTAGACAAAGAATCGCATTATATTTCTTCAACTCCTTAAACAACGATAGTGCGGTTACATCCTCAATTTTATTCTGTGCACACTGTAGGTGATAACTTTGAAGGCATTCCAGCAATGCTCGTTCAAGAGCATATCTTGAAGACGTTGATAGTCCGCTCCCTTTAAAAGGTACTCCTGTTCCAGGATTGTCTGCAAAAACTTGATAACAAAAAAAACCATCAAATGTTTTAATATCAACAATAATAATCTCTGTGCCAATCTCAGCGGATATTGTATTATATAATTCTAATAAACTGGCAGATAATGATTTGGGATTAATAAATACAGCTTTTTCACTATGGTCGATAAATACATTATAGTAATGTTTAGAAAGTGAATATCTTTCCAATAACTCGTTTAACGCATGAATAAGAGCATCATTTAATGATGTTCCGATTGCACACCCAGAATTCGTGCTATATTTTTTTATAGATACACATTTATCAGGAATACTATTGTTATAAACATTCCATAATGCAGTTGGGAAAAAAATCTTATTGTTTCCATCAAAAAATTTTGTAGCACCAATTATATCATCAGGCGATAGATTTTCTTTCAAGACCTTTACAGCATATTCGTTTTGTATTATTCCATCACAAATTGATGAAATAGGTACACTCATCTCAGAGTTTGAACTATTTTGATAAATATAATGTTCTATTGCCTCATAAATAGCACTTGCTAATGACTGATTTGAATACCCTTTTCCATTTCCCTGTACAGTGCCATTTAAAATCACACTATAAGTCGACACATTACTATCAACAATAGTTTTTTTTTCACTTATTTCATAGTTTAAATTTAAGAAATCAAGGCATTGTTTTGCTAGTTCTATTGCCTCTTCAGTTTCCATTTCACGTTCATATACTGACACAATATAATCCTCATAAAAAAGAGGTCAAATTAATGACCTCTTTTCTTTCTACAAACTACTCAGCAGCATTTAAAGCTTCGATTAACATTTTTTCCTGCTGCGATACATTGATTTCACTAAAAGACTTATTGACAATGTCAGCAAGGCTGATGTCCATTAACTGATTGTCTTCTAAGATTTCAGACATCACAACATTGATTTCACTTCTTCTGTTTCCCATCGAAAAGCCCATCCTTTTTGTCTGAACATTCAGTCTAATCATATATGTTGTAAAATAATATATAGATATTTTTTGTTAATTTCAATGGAAATAATCAATAGAATTTCTGTGAAAAATGTCCGAATTTTCGTGTTTAATGCACATTATTCTATTTTTGTGTATTTATTATATTTAGATTATATAAATAATCAATTATATAAAATTGAGCATAAAATACTTTCATGTGACCGAATAATCATTCATGGCTACTCTCAAATGCTGTAAACTGCTCTGCTCGATACCTTTAACAGTTTCTTTAGATTTATTAAAATGCCTAGCTGTAGCTTCAAGCGTCCTTCCTTCTCTCAGGCTAAAGCCATAGTGATAGGTGAGGACTTTTCTCGCATCTGAAGGTAAATCCTGCAATCTGATTAGCATTTTAAGGAGCATAGTTCTGTGAACAGCCAACTCACCTGTAGGATCACGGTGACTGTCAACACTTGCTTCAGCAGTTAGCTGTCCGATGTACTCATCTCTGTACCCATTAGCAGGATCATCGTCCAGAAAGATATTTGTAAGACCATCATCAACTGAATGCTTCTCAAATGTTCCAAACGTTCTTCGCCCTACATCACGCATCTTATTTCTTATAACTTCAGTAGCGTATGTTGAAAATTTAGCGCCTGCTTCTGGCGAGAATGAAAGTGCTGCATCTATCAGAGCTAGATATCCTTCCTGTATTAAATCTTCAATATCCCAGCCTCCATAGGGATTAGAATTTAGGGAGTATTCCTTTTCTACTAGGATAGCATTTGCTATAACAAGACCTTTGTTAGCAAGAATGAGGAGCTGTTTGGCATTGTCATCACCAGATTGAATTTTGGTACAAAGCTCTTGATTAAATCGACTTAGACGTTCATTGTGTGTAAGGCTTCTTTTCATTATTTCTTATCAAAAAGAGCCACCACCTTATAGAACCATCTTATTGGTGTTCTTAATGCCTTTACCATTTTTTCATTTGCTCCCTGCTCCAATAATGACTTTTCAGTAGCAGTCATCATTATGTCAATCTTTTCATCAGTAGATAGATTTTTCTTAGATTTCCCCTTATATTCTTCTACGAATGTATTGAATACTTTTCTATTTAAGTCAGAAGTACGATTTAGGCCATTGGCTTTTATTTCTTCCTCAGATTTCTTTTTGATTTCTCGAACAGCAGCTTCTATTCTATGGATAATCTGGTCAAATTCATATCTTGAAGCAGTAAACTTTTGAGATTTTATTTCTTTAATGTCATTTTGAAATTCTTCAACATCAGTTATTTCATTGATGTCAACTTCATCTTCCAAAAACTCAGCGGTGCAGCTTAACAAATCATTTCTAATCTTGTACGTTTCATCCATCTGTCCTGAAAAGTAAATTGCCATAGACTTTGTTGCTTGACGAAAGTTTTTATTAAGTAATAGCTCATTTACAACATCAGGATTTACATTATCAGTCAGCAAATGCTTGACTGCTTCAGCAGATAAACCAAGCTCACCTATATCATGATAGAAAGGCTCTGGATTATCAGTTAATCCTAAAATAAAGTCAGTAGAGACATTATAAAGGTCAGCTAAAGCTTTTAAGCTTTTTCCAGTGATTGAATCTACACCACCTGATTCCATTCTTCCATAGGTGGCATTGCTTACTCCGATAGCCTTAGCAACATCACCTTTATCTAAACCTTTTTTTCTTCTTAATTGCTCAAGTCTTTTTGGTCTATCTTCAGGCAAAAAGACATCTAATTCCATAACATCCATTAATAATCTCCCTTATAAAAACGCTCCAAACGAATGTTTCATCCTATTGTAACATTTTCATATTTGAAAGAAAATCCCAATTCAGTTTCCATAATTCTCCAATATTTTCATCTTTGTTTGATTTGAGACCTGCCTCAGTTTTTATCCGTATTATCTATTAGAAGCCCCAAAGTGGAGACTTGCTAAAGCCCCTTATTTTAATAAGGGCGCACTTCTATACCTCTTCAAGAGGTATGTGCGTTTTGCCTTCGCAAAAGTCTTCCCGACTTCGTCGATTTTGCGTTCGCTGTCGCTCCGGGATTGCAGGCAATCGTGCAAGACACTATTAACAAAAATATGAAAGGAACCAATATTATGGAAAACAAAGAAACGATTGTAGAGGGCTATACTATTAGCTCCAAACTAACAAAAGCACTATCAGACTATGAAAAAGCGGAGGCCATTCATCAAAAAACGCTAAAGCGTTGTGAACAGCTTGAACACAAAGTCACTTTACTAGAAAACAGAATTGAATATCAGAAGAAGCAGGAAAGAAAACGAAGAACACACAGGCTATGCACAAGAGCAGGTCACATTGAATCACTTCTTCCTGAAACAAAAGAGCTAACAGATAACCAGTTCATGGCATTCTGTGATGCTCTTTTTTCTTATCCGAAGATAAAGGAACTTGTCAGCAAACTACTAGCCAAAGTAAAGGAGGAAAACTAAATGGCACTTTATCATTTTCATGTATCTCAAGTTAGTCGAGGAAAAGGACAAAGTTGTTTGGCAAGCGATGCATATATTACAGGAACAAGACTCATTGATGACTACTATGGCGATGTCCATGATTACACCAAAAAGCATGGCGTGCTCTTTACAGAACTTCTACTTCCTGATTATGCGCCAGAAAGATTGCATGACCGTGAAGTATTATTTAATGAACTTGAAGTAATTGAAAAACATCCTAAAGCTCAGCTATGTTACACTTTTGATTTTTCTCTCCAAAATGAATTGAGCTATGAAGAAAACTTAGAAATTGCCCAAAAATTCATTAAGGAAAACTTCTTATCAAAAGGAATGATTGTAGATTATGCAATTCATGATCCAGATAAACATGGTGGCATCCCAAATCCACATGTTCACATGCTAATTCCCATACGTCCTCTTAATGAAGATGGAACCTGGGGAGAAAAACAAAAGCGAGAATATCTTATTGATGAGAATGGCGAAAGAATTAAAAAGCCAAATGGCAAATATGATTTTAAATCTGTACCGACAACTGACTGGGGAGATCCTGAAACGCTTGATGCCTGGAGGAAAGCTTATGCAGATATCTTTAATAAGGCATTTGAAGAAAATGGACTTGATTGCAGAATAGACCATCGTTCTTATTCTGCCCAAGGACTTGAGCTACTTCCAACTATTCATGAAGGACCTCAGGTAAGAGCAATGGAAGCAAAGGGGATTAAAACTGAAATCGGTGATGAGAACCGCAGGATAAAGGCTTTTAATGAAATGATTAAAAAGCTATCTACAAACCTTATTGATATCTCTGAATGGCTCTCAAATTTCATAAAAGAATGTCATAAGCAAAAAATATACGTTCCATCACTTGGTGAGCTTGTTTCTGATTATTATGACAAGCGCTATATCAATGCATGGAGTAACAAAGCAAAGGTAAAAAATTTAAAGGAAAGAGCTGCTGTGATATTTTTCTTATCCCAAAACAACATTAGCACTTTTGAAGAACTTAAGGATTTTGTTCATGCATCATATGGAAAAGTTAATGAACTTCAGGTGGATATTTCAGAGATTGATAAAAAGATTTCTAAAATCAAGGATGCATTTCGCTATCGTCAAATGTTGGCTGAAACAAAACCTATCTATGACAAGCAGTTTTCTTTTCGTTTAAAGAGGAACCAAGAGAAGTATGTGGCTGAACATAGAGATGCACTTGATAAATATCATTTAGCCAAACGAATGCTTGATAATTATTGGTACGGCAGAAAGCCAAACTGGGAAATTGCAAAAATCAATTTAAGCAATCTTGAGAAATCTAAATCCCAAAAGCAACAACTTTATAAAGACTGCAAGGTAATAGCTAGTGAAGCCTATAAGATAAGAAAGATTGCAGAAGAAATGATTAAAAAGCCTGCGACTAACATTCCGGTTCATCAAGTAACTAAAAAACGCAAATACGAATTAGGTCGATAGGAGGAATAACAATTGAATTATTTTACAGAGATCAAGTCAGCTGTTTCCATTGAGGAAGCCGCTTCTTTTTATGGTATCAACTACAACAATAATAAAATGTGTTGCTGTCTTTTCCATAAGGATAGACACCCTAGTATGAAGCTTAATAAAGATTATTACTACTGCTTCAGCTGTGGAGCACATGGTGATGTAATTAACATTGTCCAACAGCTTTACAACTTAAGTCCTATTGATGCTGCAAAGAAAATCTGCTTAGACTTTAACTTAAATCCCAAGAGCGATAGTTATAGCTATTCATCAATAGTAAAAGAAAAGAAAAAGGAAATTGAACACAAGAAGGAACTCGAAAGAGCATTTGCGAAGAATCGTCGTGATGCTCTTTTTATTTTGCATGAGTATCACGGTCTACTTCTTAAATGGAAAAGAGAACTAGTTCCAGATGATATGAATCTTGATAATGCAAATCCTCTTTTCCTGGAAGCACTCAATAACTTTGACCGTATCGATGCAATGATTGATGAGCTGACCTACGGAACAATGAAAGAACAAATTGACTTTATTAAAACATTTGACAAGGAGGTTTCTAAAATTGAAAAACGAATCACTAAATTTAAGTCCGCAGGATGCTAAAGTGCTTGAAGCACTCTTTAAAAGCAACGGATATACACTAATAACAGATACAGATGAATCCGAAGAATGGACATCAAAGCTTGAACAGGATGCTAAAGGGAAAATCAAGCAGACAAATAATAACTGCACCTTAGTGATGGAAAATGATTCTCTTTTGGCAGGTGCTATTAAGAAAAATGAGTTAAGCGGAGGCATTGATATTGTTAAAGACCTTGGTTGGAACAGAAATGGAAGGTCTCTTACAGACACAGATATAGATAACATTATCATTTATCTGGAAAGGAACTATGATCTTCACGTAGACAGAATGATAGAGCGTGCTATCAGAGTTATTGCAAATCAGAATTCCTATAACCCAATAAAAGATATGTTAAATGGTCTTAAGTGGGATGGAAAACCAAGACTTGAAAATGCTCTTAGTCATTTCCTAGGAGTAGAAAAGACACCTATAAACATAGAGGCTTTAAAGCTATTTATGTTTGGTGCAATAGAAAGAGTCTTTAATCCAGGCTGCAAGTTTGAATACATGCTTTGCCTTGTTGGCGGACAGGGAGCAGGAAAATCTACATTCCTTCGAT
This sequence comes from Pseudobutyrivibrio sp. OR37, assembly GCF_900113655.1. Taxonomy (GTDB): domain Bacteria; phylum Bacillota; class Clostridia; order Lachnospirales; family Lachnospiraceae; genus Pseudobutyrivibrio. The sequence goes on from NZ_FOQF01000050.1 coordinate 11,402, forward strand.
TTTTAGCAATGTATGATAACTGGTTCTGTGATGATATCAAGCAGCTTAGTGATAAGGAAGTATTTGAAAAGCTTCAGGGACATTGGATTATAGAAATGCCTGAGATGACAGCTATTCTACATGCCAAATACGTTGAAGACACTAAGGCATTCCTAAGCAGGCTATCTGACACATATCGAGCTCCATATGATAAGTATGCACAGGACCATCCAAGAATATGTGTCTTCGCAGGTTCATCTAACACCATTCAATTTTTACCACCTGACAAATCTGGTAACAGACGATTCATTCCAATAGAAGTTCATATGGAAAAAGCTGAAACTCATATCCTGGAGAATGAAAATGAATCCAGATATTATTTCGCTCAGATGTGGGCTGAAGCCATGGAGATATATCGAAGTGGTAACTACAAGCTTGCATTTACAAAAGAACTTCAAAAGGAGCTTGTAAGGCTTCAATCAAAATATACACCTGAAGATCCTATGGAAACTGCAATACTAAATTTCATAGAAGAAAATCAGCCTGAATACGTTTGTGCAAAGATGCTATATGTGGAAGCTTTAGGCAATAGCCCGTATTCATCCACAGCGTCATGGGAATCTAAGGCTATAGGCGAAATAATGAATCAGAAATGTCCTGATTATAGAAATATTGCAAGCCATGTATTCAAAGACTATGGCAAGCAACGAGCCTGGGTTAATACAAAAAAGCCTGATTTTAAACCAATAACTGATGATGAGGAGAAGGAACTACCTTTTAAGTAGACCTTCTCCTTTTTTGTTGCCCTTTTTTCTTAGAGCAACAGATAAACGGATAAACACACAAAACTGAACATTTTGATTTTCATAAACAATGATTCTTCTTTTTGGAAAATCGCTGTTTATGTGTTGCTCGGAGTAGTTAAGCCTTTGTCGGCTTGCTTCTCCTTTTTTATTTGGAGGAGGATACATGAAGCAGAAAGGAAAAAATATTGAGATTATTAAACTAATGTACAAACTTCAAGCTGATGAATAGAGTAAAGATTTTGTCAGTTGAATAAAGAAAAATAAAAATGAGAGTAACAACCTTTTGTTATAATAGTTTCACCACAAAACAAAAAACGAAAGGAGCTGTTACTCTCATGTCAATTGTAACACTATTAAACACTCTCGTAGAAGAGTTAAATTCAGCAGAGGAGAACTTTTTTAGTAATCCCAAGGATTTTTATTCCTTGGAGACTTCAGTAAAGACATCAACTGAATCTTTTGCAGCTTCATTTCTTGGCTTACTCTTAAGTGAGATAAATTCCAAAATTGAAAATGATGGCTG
>NZ_FOQF01000049.1 GCF_900113655.1 Pseudobutyrivibrio sp. OR37
AAAGCAGCAAAATATAAGACCGCTTTCAAGCATGAAATATACAATCATGCAGTGGTGGAGGTTTCTCTTGCAAAGAACCAAACGAAGCCTCGACCTCTTATTTTCATGCTCAAAAATAATCTATTGGAGAGATAATACACCCTGGAAGATGTTGATTTCAATAGGTTTGTATTAGTAAGCTCTATCTTTGTAATTGTAACTTCTAGAAAGGGGTGATTTTGCAAGACTAAGTGCTGTTTTGACTAGGCGAAATTGGAAGTTAAGTGTACAAAAAAATTAGAACTAGAGGTTAAGTTTGCAAACTGGAGGTCAGGATTTCAATTCAGCGTTGATACAAAATGGCACATAGATTCGCTCATAAAATTGTTAAATCGCTTAGATGTTTCCCTCATTTTTTTGTTCTATAGCCTTGATAATTCGCTCATAAAATTGTATTCTATCTATAGATATTCGCTCATAAAAATGGAGGGTCATATGAAAAGACAAGTATATTCACAGCTTTTAGCATGGAAAAATGATAAAGACAGAAAGCCATTAATACTAGATGGTGCTAGACAGGTTGGAAAGACCTGGATTTTAAAAGAATTTGGGCGTAATGAATATAAAAATGTTGCATATATAAATTGCGATGATTCTCCAGAGATGCTATCGCTATTTTCAGATTATGATATAAAACGTTTATTACGTGGATTCTCTTCGATTTCAGGTGAAGAAATTCATCCCGGAGAGACACTAATAATTTTGGACGAAATACAGTCAGTACCACGTGGAATAACTAGCCTTAAATATTTTTGTGAAAATGCTAATGAATACCATATTGTTGTCGCAGGTAGTTTGTTGGGGGTAAGACTTCGTACAAAGAAAAGTCAAAATAACAACGATGAAAATACAGGGACAGGATTTCCTGTAGGTAAAGTTGATGAAATAAATATGTATCCTATGAACTTTCTAGAATTCGTTGAGGCAACCGGTAATAGTATTTTAGTGGATCAGATTAGAGAACACCGTTGGGAAGAACTCGCAACATTTTCATCAAGGTTAACAGATTTACTTCGTCAATATTATTATGTTGGAGGTATGCCTGAAGTTGTTAAAAAATATTTGGAAGAAGAGAATCTAAAACAGGTCAGAAAAATCCAGCAACGAATATTAAGCGATTATGAGAAGGATTTTTCGACACATGTGCCAGATGAGCTATTACCTAAAGTTATAATGGTTTGGAATAGTATAACCTCACAGCTAGCAAAAGAAAATAAGAAATTTGTTTATGGCGTAGTAAAAAAAGGTGCTCGTGCCAAAGATTTTGAAGATGCAATCCAATGGCTTGTTAACGCAGGATTGATTCATAAAGTTGTAAGAGTTAACAAAGTACAGAGACCGTTAAAATTCTATGAAGACATGAGCGCTTTTAAACTTTTTCTCTCGGACTTAGGCTTATTGGGAGCAATGGCTGATGTCACAGCAAAAGAGGTTTTAACTGGAGAAAACTATTTTGAAGAATATAAGGGGGCATTTACAGAGCAATTCATTGCGCAGGAACTAATATCTCTTGGAGAAAAATTGTATTATTATTCTAAGGAAAATTCTACGTTGGAATTAGATTTCTTAGTTCAAAAAGATGCAGTATATCCTATAGAAGTGAAGGCCGAAGAAAACCTAAGATCAAAAAGTTTAAAAACTATTTATGATGACAATAATGAATTAAAACCAGTTAGATTTTCTATGTCTGGATACAGAGAACAAGAATGGATGGTAAATGTGCCACTTTATTTAGCCGCCGAATGGATAAATTCAATAGAGTAACTTTTTTTGTCTACACTCTGAAGCTGCTGTAACAGACCCCATGACAGGACTTCTAAACAAAGCTTCTTCACAGGAAGAAAATCAAATATAAATAAATGTTGATAGGTACGCCCCCGCATTACTGCGAGGGCGCATTTATTGAAATTTAATTCATGGCTTCAAGACTATCTTTATATAATCTTGTTCTGGTAATGATTACAAAAAATACTAAATCAAGTACAATTGAAACCGGATTAACCAGTGTTTTGTAAACATCACTGAATGGATAGATCATTGCTCCTGTAAGAACGATATTTTCAAACATATGTAAAAAGAATATTGGAAAGACTTTTCTGTGTGAAATAACATATATCGAACTATATACAAGGGAATTTGTTACACACATAAGTACAAAGCATACCGCTAAAAGCATGTTCGAATGAGCCCATTCATACTGAATCTGAGCAGGATAAAAGAACAGTGGTAAATGCCATATTCCCCAGATTAATCCAATAATTATCGAACCTTTTACAACATTCTTTTTATTGATTACCATATCTGAGAGAAAGCCTCTCCAGCCAAACTCTTCAGAGAATGGTCCTGATATCAGCCCCCAAAACAGGAAATAGAAAAACATTAATGGATTCCCCGCAATAAGTTTTAGCCCCTCAAATCCGAGATTTTCTCCTCCATTCATCTTGGATATTGTCTGTGTGACAAAGCACTCAATACATATGAGAAGCAAGCTAATAAATATAGCTAAAATACTTCTTTTATCTGGCACTAGACATCTTTTGAAGAAATCTTTAATATTCTCTTTTTTGTATAAAACAGCGACAAAAATGCCTCCTAAAAGTGATGGAAGCATACCCCCGATAACAAAAAAGATAGATGCAAAGTCAAATGAAGATACCGAAGTCTCTTCTACATTCATTTGTAATACTATTGGCGTAAATTGAAAGAGCCACGTTAATAAAAGTGTAACTATAACAAAAATAACAGCTACCTTTTTCTTGCTTAAATTCTCATTTTTCATGCACTACCCCCTCTATTTTTAGTTAACGCTCTCTCGCTCTGTCACGGTGGTAGGCACCATGATTTTAAGCGGCATGGTGGATTCCTTCAGCATACATCTGTTAAGAAAGAACACTGCTGCCTGGGCAATCTGTGGAAGTGGAATATGAATTCCTGAAAGCTGTGGCTGTGTCATGGTAGCAAGGGCTGTATCGTTGTAGGAAAGGACGCTATAATCCTTTGGAACCGTAAAGCCCGCTGCTTCGATAGCACGTAGCACGCCTATTGCTGTAGGTTCATTGAACGCAAAGAATGCGCTCACTCTGTCGGACTTCTTTGTGCTTGCAAAATATTTTTTAATGCTTTCTGAAGTGCCGCTTGAACCGCTAGGGGTGTCGATATGACATGCCCTCAAATCAGCATATTCCTTTACCACATCATCAAATATACGTCGACGACTTTCGATTATTTTGCCTGCTCTTGAATCCAACGTATATTTAACACCGGTAAATGCAATACTTCTGTGACCTTTATTATACAAATACTCCACGCCCTGCCTGATGCCAGTCTCGTAATCTGGAACAACTGAAGTGTATTTTTCAGTAGCTGGTGATGAATCGATAAATACAATATTTTTGGTCCATTTTTCCATGGCTGCCACCTGAGCCCCTGAAAACTGACCTATTGCAATGATACCATCTACATTTCCGGAAATATTTATGTACTCACCAGTCTCCTCATGAAAACGAAATGCAATAGGTTCAAGCTTCATATCAAAAAGACTTTTTTCTACGCTATTTCGCATGTATATATAGTAGGAGTCCTTGAAATGATCCAGGTCGTATTCCATTTCAACAATTCCCACTTTAAATGATTTTTGTGTTTGTCGATTTTTTTCCACGCGCTGACTAGGGCTTTTATAATTAACCTTTTCTGCAGCTTCAAAGATGGCACTTCTTGTGGATTCTGCTACGCTAAAGGTCTCATCCTCACTAAGCACCCTTGATACTGTTGTAATTGAAAATCCAGTCGCCTCTGATATCTCTTTTAATGTGGCCATATATTCCCCCGAAGTAATAATTTTAGTAAAATTGTACCATTTTTAATAAAAAAAGTCACTCTGCAAGTGGCAGAGTGACCATAAACTACTGGATTATTTACTGAACATCAATGTAAATATTGTTAGATACATTTCCTGTTCCGTTAAAACCAAACTCTACGCTTCCACCATTTGCAATTGATGAGTTCCAATCAACTGGTGTGATTACGTAGTAATCTCCCGATTCCTTAACGTTTACATTCCAGCTTGAATCCATCTTTACTTCGCTCTTCTTAAGCTTAAGTGTCCAACCGTTTACATTCTTTCCTGTGTTGTTGGATACCTTGATGTTAGCTGTGTAACCACTTCCCCAGCTGTTGATTGTAGCCTTAGCTGTAAGGCCGCTTTCAGCTGTTGGCTGTGTAGGCTGTGGGTTTGAAGGCTCAGGATTGCTTGGCTGTGGATTTGAAGGCTGTGGATTTGAAGGCTGAGACTGATTCTGTACAGGCTCGAAAATCCACTCCTGATTTGGATTGCCATAGTATAACCACTGGCATACGTTTGTACCATCTGCCTTCTTGTGCTCATATACATCAACATATCTAACTTCCTTAGAAGCCTTTGTAGCGATTGTATAAACACCGTTCTTCTTTGTGTTCTTTACAACAAACTGCTGTGGATCATGTGCATAAGCATTGTAAATCTGGATGTTAACTCCATCATCACCCTTGCCTTCTGCAACATCAAGCATGTAGTTGCCAAGACCTGACTTAAGTGAAATGTATCCATTTCCTAAGTTTTCAACATACCACTTCTGTCCATCTACACCTGTACCTGTGCTGATGCAAACATTTGTAGCTGCTGCAGCCTTGTTGCCCTCAACTGTAAGGTACTTCTGAGAATTTGTATTCTTAAGGTAGTACCAACCGTTAGCAATGTTTGCTGTAGAGTTTGTGTTTACGTTCTGACCGCTTGGCTGTGTAGGCTGTGGCTCTGGATTTACAGTGCTTCCATTAGCATCTGTTGCCTTCCATCTGTCAAATGCAAAGTTTCCACGGAATACAAGGCAGATATCCTTTGTACCTGAAACGTTCTTTACATTTCCAGTGAAATCCTTGAATGAACCATTTGTGCCAGAGATATTGATTGTGCCAAGAAGTGTTCCATTCTGAGAACCCTCTCTTACTTCAATGCTTCCGTTTCCGTTACTCTGAACTGTTGCAGTGATAGCTGAAACACCCTTTGTAAACTTAACGCCCTTGGTCTTTGTGAAGTCACCATTGTTAATATCAGATACCCAAGCATTTCCATCGCTGTTACCACGGACCTGGATACCAGCCTGAGTAAACATTGTCTCTGCCTGTACCCACTCGTATGGATTAACAGATGGGTTCATAGGAACACCATTTAATGTCTGCTTGATTGCGCTGATTCTTCCATTTGAAACATTAACTCTATCGATGTGAGTTGTTCTGTATCCAAGGTTTCTTCTAACTACCTGTGTCTCAACTGTATGAGTATGATATGCCATGTAGTACTGACCCTTGAACTCAAAAATCTGATGATGATTGTTACCACCAGAACCATTAAAGAATTGAGCTGGGTTTCCCATAATTTCACCCTGATATGTGAAAGGTCCCATTGGGTTACGGCTTGTCATTACCTGGATTGTTGCGTTTCTGAAACCGTCACGGCAGTTCCAGTTTGAGCAGTATGAATAGTAATATGTGTTACCAATCTTATTGATTCCTGAATCCTCGAAAAGATAAGGAGCATCAATCATAGCTGCTGTACCAGATGTGCTTATCATGTCGTTACCAAGCTTGATAACACGTGCTGTTCTTGGATGAGCATCCTGTCCTCTTGGAACACCGCCACCAAAGTAAAGGTAGCCTGTTCCATCGCTATCTATAAGGACAGCTGGATCGAAGAGCCATTCTACATTACAGTTAGGTGTAGATTTTGTAATGAAAGCTCTGCCGATTGGGTCACGCCATGGACCAGTTGGGCTATCAGCTGTTAATACGCCGATTGAGCTTGCATTGTTTGCAAAATAAAGGAAGAATTTATCCTTACCATTAATTCTCTTCCAGCAAACTGTTGGTGCCCATGAGTTGTTAGCCCACTTTGCTGCACCATTTCTGCCTGCAATATTGAAAGCACCATGGTCTGTCCAGTTAACCAAATCCTTTGAAGAATAGCAGTTAAGCTGATTAATCTTTCCATAAGTATTTTCGTTGTTGCCAGCGAATTCTTCACTATCATTTGTAGTGTAAATATAAACTGTATCATTGTATACCATGACACCTGGGTCGGCGCCATAGCTTTGTGTAACTAACGGATTGTTTTCATTATCGCCCTTAACATAGCTTCCATTGATAACTGTGGCAGCAAACACATCCTGTGTCATTCCCGCAAATAAAGCTGCCGACAATGCTAGTCCGAGCATTCTCTTTATAAATTTATTCATAAAATTCCCTCTTAATCATTGTTATCAACAACATGGCTTGAGGGGTTGGAAGTTATTAGTTATTAGTTACCTGACAAATATATTACTGAACATCCATGTAAAGGTTGCTTGAAACGCTGCCTGTACCGTTAAATCCAAACTCAACGCTTCCACCATTATTGATTGAAGAATTCCAATCTACTGGTGTGATTACGTAGTAGTCACCTGACTCCTTAACGTTTACATTCCAGCTTGAATCCATCTTTACTTCGCTCTTCTTAAGCTTAAGTGTCCAACCGTTTACATTCTTTCCTGTGTTGTTAGAAATCTTTATGTTAGCTGTGTATCCACTTCCCCAGCTGTTGATAGTAGCTGTAGCCTTTAAGCCTGTAGCTGCTGGCTGTGGCTGTGGATTTGAAGGCTGTGGGTTAGATGGCTGTGGCTGTGGGTTTGAAGGCTGTGACTGATTCTGTACAGGCTCGAAAATCCACTCCTGATTTGGATTGCCATAGTATAACCACTGGCATACGTTTGTACCATCTGCCTTCTTGTGCTCATATACATCGATATATCTAACTTCCTTAGAAGCCTTTGTTGCGATTGTATATACGCCGTTCTTCTTTGTGTTCTTTACAACAAACTGCTGTGGATCATGTGCATAAGCATTGTAAATCTGGATGTTTACTCCATCATCGCCCTTGCCTTCTGCAACATCAAGCATGTAGTTGCCAAGACCTGACTTAAGTGAAATGTAACCATTTCCTAAGTTTTCAACATACCACTTCTGTCCATCTACACCTGTACCTGTGCTGATAATTACATTTGTAGCTGCTGCAGCCTTGTTGCCTTCAACTGTAAGGTACTTCTGAGAATTTGTATTCTTAAGATAGTACCAGCCGTTAGCAATGTTTGCTGTAGAGTTTGTATTTACGTTCTGACCACTTGGCTGTGTAGGCTGTGGCTGTGGTTGTGGCTGTGGAGCTGGGTTTGAGCCTGGCTGTCCAATCACTTCTGTGTAAGCCTGAATTACCTTGTTGTATGCCTGCTTTGGTGAACCTGGTCTAGAGAACAACAATGGAGCAGAATTGCTAATCCATGTTGTCTGGTCTGAAAGTCCCCACCAAGTAATGCTTGTAATCTTTCCGCCATTCTTCTTAGCCTTGTTGATATTCTTGTAGAGATTATATGCATAGTTAGCCATGTCATAATCACCCTTGTTTGTAATATCCATCTCAGTAATCTGAACTTCAAAGCCTGCTCTTAAGAATGAGTTAAGTGCATTTGTATAGTAATCAACTGAAGGGAAGCCTGTTCCAAGGTGTGACTGCATACCAACACCAGCGCAAACCTTTCTTCCCTGATTGATGTAATTAACAAGTGTAATTACATCATTTACTTCCATATATGTGTTGTAATCATTGTAGAAAAGCTTTACTGAATTTGTAAGCTTGAAGTACTCAAGTGTATCGTAAGCATAGTTAAATGCCTTCTTTACATAAGAAGCATTCTTTCTGTTGTTGCCATAAACTGCTTCCCAACCTGAGTTATTTGCATGTAAAACTTCGTTTGCTACATCCCATGCATAAACAACACTACCATATTGGTTTGTGTATACGTGGTTCATTACTGTTTTTACATACATTTCAAGACGAGCATCCATAACCTGTGGATTTACAAAACCACCATATCCAGCATAATTGCTTCTGAAGAACCATGATGGTGTCTGTGCATGCCATACTAATGTATGAGCTCTCATCTTGAGACCATTGTTATAGCAGATTTTCATAACTTCATCTACTGTGCTGAAGTTAATCTGTGGAACATAAGGCTCACGATAATTATCAGGAATATAATATCCCTGTCGCTTAGCCTGGTCTGTTGGGATAAGTCTAGCCGAACCTCCCAACAAAGCATCTGGTTTCATCTCATTTTCGAGAGTGATACTGTTGAAATGCTTTTTTAAAAATGCTAGCTGATTTGCATCACGAAGCTGATACAAATTGATACATGTGCCTGAATAACCATATGTAGAACCATATGTATTCAGAAGAGTTGTTTCTGCCGCCTGGGCATTGATTGATGGTGTTGATACGCACATTGTTACTGCGCAAGCAACTACCAGGAGCTTGCTCATCAAGCTCTTTAAAAATTTCTTTTTCATCTACATTTCTCCCTTGTAAAATGATTTAACTCATCTCCCCTCAAGCCAAAATTATTTTAACTTAATTCTACTTAACGCAATTGCTAATTCTTGCCATTTAGTAAGCAATTCTTGCTTTATTTCAATAAAGTTACAAATTTGTTGCATAATGCACAAAAATGCCGCAAATATCTTAGGATATTTGCGGCATTGATTTTACTTACTTTATGCTACTCTGAAGTGAGGCTTATGCCATCACTATCTATTGTAATTGTTGCACCCTCATGGATATCTCCACCAAGTATAATTTTGGCAGCCATGGTCTCAACATTCTTTTGAATATATCTTCTAAGTGGGCGTGCTCCGTACACTGGGTCATAGCCCTGATCGATTACAAACTGCTTTGCTGCAGGAGTAAGCTCTATGTGCAGCTGTCTATCAGCAAGTCTGTCGTTTAATTCCTGCATAATCAAATCTACTATTCCACCTATGTTAGCCTTTGTAAGTGGCTTAAACATAATGATTTCATCTAGTCTGTTTAAGAACTCTGGACGGAAGGAATTTCTAAGTTCGTTCATGACCAGCTCATTTGTCGCGTGAGTAATTTCGCCTGTTTCTTCATCAATACCTTCTAGAAGATACTGTGAACCAAGGTTTGAGGTCATGATAATGATTGTGTTTTTGAAATCCACTGTACGTCCCTGGGAATCAGTGATTCGTCCATCGTCAAGCACCTGAAGCAGTACGTTAAATACATCTGGATGAGCCTTTTCAACCTCATCAAAAAGCACTACCGAATATGGCTTGCGTCTTACTGCCTCTGTAAGCTGACCGCCCTCGTCGTAACCTACATATCCTGGAGGCGCTCCGATAAGTCGGCTCACGCTAAACTTTTCCATGTACTCGGACATATCAAGACGAACCATTGCATTTTCATCATCGAAAAGCGCCTGTGCTAAAGTCTTTGCAAGCTCTGTCTTACCTACACCAGTTGGTCCTAAGAATAGGAATGACCCGATTGGCTTTGTAGGGTCCTTGATGCCTGCCTTTGAACGGATGATGGCTTCTGATACAAGCTTTACTGCATCATCCTGTCCCATTACACGCTTGTGTAATTCCTCGTCTAGATGAAGTGTCTTGCTGCGTTCGCTTTCGTTTAGCTTTGCAACAGGAATGCCTGTCCATCTGGAAATGATTCTTGCGATTTCATCCTCTGATACATTTTCATGAACAAGGTTTGCATCCCTTGCCTTCAGCTTTTCTTCTGCTGCTGCAAGCTTGCTTTGAAGCTCTGGAAGTCTACCATACTGAAGCTTTGCCGCCTCCTCAAGGTCATACTTTTGCTGTGCAATCTTTATCTGGCCCTGAACATCATCAAGCTCTTCCTTAACCTTTGCAACATCCTCTACAAGCTTCTTTTCATTATCCCAAGCAGCCTTTTTGGTGTTGTACTCGTCTCTTAATTCAGACAGTTCTTTCTGAAGGTCTGCAAGTCTATCCTGAGAAAGCTTGTCTGTCTCCTTCTTAAGAGCAGCCTCCTCAATCTCTAACTGCATTACTCGTCTGTTCATCTCATCAAGCTCTGCTGGCATTGAATCAAGCTCTGTCTTAATCAGCGCACAAGCCTCATCCACAAGGTCGATGGCCTTATCAGGAAGGAATCTGTCTGAGATATATCTATTTGAAAGAGTGGCCGCTGATACTAATGCGCCATCTGTAATCTTTACGCCGTGGAATACTTCGTAGCGTTCCTTAAGTCCACGCAGGATAGAGATAGTATCTTCAACTGTTGGCTCATCTACCATAACAGGCTGGAAACGACGCTCTAGCGCTGCATCCTTTTCGATGTATTCTCTGTATTCATCAAGTGTTGTTGCACCGATACAGTGAAGCTCACCGCGGGCAAGCATTGGCTTTAACATATTGCCTGCATCAAGTCCGCCGTTGCCATTCTTACCAGCGCCGATGATGGTATGAAGCTCATCGATGAAGAGGATGATTTCGCCGTCAGAATTTTTGATTTCATCAAGGACTGCCTTTAATCTTTCCTCAAATTCACCCTGATATTTAGCACCTGCAATCATGGACCCAATCTCAAGTGAGAATACCTTTTTATTCTTAAGTGCATCTGGCACATCTCCTCGTACGATACGCTGTGCCAAGCCCTCGACTACCGCTGTTTTACCAACACCTGGCTCACCAATAAGCACTGGGTTGTTCTTGGTCTTACGGCTAAGGATTCTGATTACATTTCTGATTTCCTCATCACGGCCAATAACCGGGTCAAGCTTGTTTTCTCTAGCTCTTTCAACCAGGTCGTAACCATATTTTTCAAGTGTGTCGTAGGTAGCCTCTGGATTATCCGTATTTACGGTTTGGTTACCTCTGACTGTTGCAAGCACTGCAAGGAATGCATCTCTTGTAATGCCAAAGCTCTTGAAAATGTTCTTAACAGGAGTGCTAGGCTTTTTGATCATGGCAAGCATCAGATGCTCTACTGAAACGTAGCTATCTCGCATCGCCTTGGCCTCATCCTCGGCATAGGTAAGCACATAATTTAAATGCTGCCCTATTCTGAGGTCACCTCCCTGAACCTTGACTCTAGCCTGTAGCGCTGCATCTACAGCGTTTGTAAACTGAGCCACATCTATATTCATCTTACTAATCAATGAAGGAATCAATCCATTTTCCTGACGAAGCAGTGCCATCAACAAATGCTCCTGCTCAATCTCCTGATTGCCATAATCCATAGCTATCTTCTCACAGGAATTGATTGCTTCAATTGATTTCTGTGTAAATTTCTGGATGTTCATAAATCTCACCTCCACCCTTTTCTCTGTAATTATGTTTTAACACAAAAATTAGCACTCGACAAGTCGGAGTGCTAATAATTTATAATTATTTAATATTAATTAAGACCAAATTCCAATTTCTTCAGCTACACCATTTTTAATAATGATATTTAAACCAAGTCCTGAGCCCATGCATTGTTCAATGTAGTCATTGAACTCTGAACCGCTCATGTACTGTGGCTCGCCTTCGCCGCCACCTGCTAAGAACTTTGTGTTACCATCGATGGCGATGTTGTAAACCTTCTTCTCAAATTTACCAAGCTCTGTGAAACCATCATCAGCGATTTTGCTAAATGATGCATCTACAGCTACATGATCAGACTCTAGCATAAAGCTTGTTGCGTATTCTTCAGCATATTCAGCTGGCTCATTGCTTAATGTTGTGTAGTACACGCCATCTTCTAAATCTGAAGTTGACTGAGCTGCAACATCAGCATTATCTTCATGGAAGCCTTCGTATTCTGTACCATTTTCCAAATTAGCCCATGAGCTTGATTCTACTTTAAGTGTATATGATTCATCATCTGTCTTGCAAAATGAAAGTGTCATAGGGCTGCCGCTTGGGTCGATTGTGTAAAAGGCTACGCCATTTTCAAAAGGCATTACATCCCCTTCATCCATGTTAGCAAGGCCGTAAATAGTTACGCTCATAGCATAGGTGTCACCGTCTTTGTTGATAGTAACCTCGCCTGTTTCTTCGCTAACATAATCGCCTACGTATTCATCTAAGTTGATTGCATTTTCAGTTGCATCATCAGAATTTTCAGCTGCCTGGTTTTCATCTGCCTCTTGTGTTGTAGCTTCTGCATTATTTACAGCCTCTTCTTTGTTTCCACAAGCTGTTGCAGTAAGAGCAAGTGCACACAAAACTACTAATAACTTTTTCATAAACATTTACCTCTTTACTTATATTATGTCCATATATTTTGCAATGCCTATTTTAGCACTATGCCAAGTACTTTTTCAATTCATCCAGGTTTTCAATTGCTATGCGTCTGCCCACGTCATACACTCTTTGAAGCTCATCAGGGTTCTTTTCAGTGGCACCGATGTGAAGTGGTGCATCTGGGCGAATGACAAATACATCACCAGCCGCTTCCTTAGATTTAATATAAGACTTTTGGTTGTTGTACATGTCATGGCGGCCAGCCATTGTAGCTATCATCTTAGGATATTTGCTTAGCATCAGCTTAATCAGTCCCATATATTTCTGAGGCTTTTTCACATAGTCAGCTGGCTGGGTTTCTATTACAAGAATTTTATCACAGCCCTGAGATTCCATAAATTTAAGAGGGATGGAATCAGACATGCCACCATCAAGATATACCCCACCGTCAATCTCCACTGGGCGTGAAACAACAGGCATAGATGCCGATGCTCTAATCCAGCTTATATCAGCTCCCTCAGGGGTGGCATCGTAATTATCGCATTTGTGGTACACGGCCTGGCCAGTTGTAATATCTGTTGCCACACAATAGAAATCCATAGGATTGCTATAAAATGTATCCACATCCCAGATATCTAATTCATAAGGAAGAGTGCCGTAGCAAAATGGCACATTGTAGATATCACCAGTTTTTATCAGCGACTCCATGCTGGCATATCTTTTGTCCTTGCAATATTTTTTGTTGTATCTTAGTGGCCTGCCAATCTGCTTTGATTTATAGTTCAATCCAAATGTGGCACCAGCAGATACCCCCACCGCACTATCAAATTCAATTCCATTTTCCATGAGAACATCGATTACTCCGCAGGTAAACATGCCCCTCATGGCACCGCCTTCCATAACTAGTCCTTTTTTCATAAGCACTTCCTTCTCACATTTATTTTTTATAACAGTATATTACTTTTTTTCCTTCATAGTAAATCAGTAGTTACTATCTATAAGCAATATGTTCATTTAAGCTAGTAGCTCTTTTTCGCATCACTACTATCTATTATTAATTTTTCCTTTCAGATAGTAGTCTCTGCCTAAAACACTACTATCTATTTTTATTTTTTCCTTTCAGGTAGTAGTCTCTGCCTAAAACTCTACTATCTATTTTTATTTTTTCCTTTCAGGTAGTAGTCTCTGCCTTAAAATGGACCCCATAGAGTGGACACGTTAATAAATAATTAGGAAGTATTTTTTGTAATGAATCCATAATGTGGACACATTTTACTATGGATTTTATCTTCATAAAGATTAGAAAACCAATAGTGGACACAGATTTGGCAGTCAATTGCTGATATAATTAGCAATGGAAGGATAATTTTTATGAAGAAGAAAGAACGTGTTTACTCAGATGAACAAATTAGCATACTTGAACAGAATCCATACACTCACTCTGTTACCCCATATAGGCTAACTTTCACATTAGCTTTTAAAGAGTTTTTTATGTCTCAAGTATATAAGCCAGGAATGACTT
>NZ_FOQF01000048.1 GCF_900113655.1 Pseudobutyrivibrio sp. OR37
CCTTTGAAAGTTCTGCTGTCATGCTCATTGCCAGGATTAACATCGAAGCCTAAAATCCACCCATTCTTATCACAGGCAGTTTCAATTCCATATGCAAAGACATGCTTGTGCTCACCTTTTCTAAACCATCCACTTTCTGGATCGGTAGTGCTACACTTGATTGTTTTACCATCCAATGGAACATCATCAGTGTAGTCTTCAAACTTGTCATTCCCACTTGATGAACCAGATGAGTGGTCATCATCGTCTTTATCTTTCAATGGCTTTTTTCCATGAGCAGCTCTGTCGGATGTTATTTCTTTTCTTAACATCTCTTCATAAAACAATGCTTCTTGCTGAGCGATTCTTCTTTGCATCTTTTTATTGTTAGCTCTTGCTTTTACATGAGTTGCATCAACGAAAATTTCTGTTGGGTCAACAAGTTTAAAGCGATAGCATTCTTCCAAGATGTGCTGAAAGATTTGTTCAAATAAATCCGTACCTTCAAATCTTCTTGAATAGTTCTTTCCAAAGGTCGAAAAATGAGGAACCTTGTCATAGAGTTCTAGACCTAAGAACCATCTAAAAGCAACATTCACCTCAATCTCTTTTATAGTCTGGCGCATGCTTTTTATTCCGTATAAATATTGAATCAATGGGATTTTGATGAGAGTAACAGGGTCAATACTTGGTCGCCCCTGATCTGGAGAATATTTATCTCTGACCAAATCATAAATAAAAGACCAATCAATAGCTTTATCTATAATTCTTAAAAGATGATCTTGAGGAACCAAGTCATCAGTACATACAAATTCAATCTGTTTTCTAGCCTTCTCGTTTTGTTCTGTAATCATTATTCTAACCCCTTATTTTGATAGTATTATTATACCAAAAAAGAGGTGAAAAAGCTTGTAAAATCAAGGCTTCTTTAGACTTTAGAAGGACTAAAAATGAAAGAACTGGAGTCTGCCGACTCCAGTTCCTCCTTATAAAAAAAGAAAAGGTCGCGGCGAAAGCCGCGACACTTTGTCTACACTCTGAGCACTTACCTAGGTAAGTGCTTTTATTATGCAATTTTGCACCGGTGCAAAAAAGGAGATGAAAGTGAAAAAATATAGAATAGGCAGAGACGTAACCATCAATAGAGGTCAATGCTTCATAATACCCACAATCAGGATAATTTGGAGAGATTGCCACTATCCGCCATGGATTAAGACATTCGACATCCAGTTTCACTGGTTACAATTTAGTGCAAGAATTAAGTGGATTGAAAATGATACAAGGTAAAAAATGATGCTATTAAGCACTAGGAATAACCCTAGTGCTTTTATTATGCGCAAAATTGCGACGTCGCAAACGGGAGGTACATATGGCTAGAGATGATTATAACGTGATAGTTTTCAAGATATTGGTTTACTTGTATGCCGTCATGAAAAACAACAGGATATTCAATCAAAAAGAGTTTGATAAAGCCATAGGCAGAAAAGATATTAATGAGGAATATCTTTTGAGGGTGTATAAGTTGATGGAGGATGAGGGCCTAATAAAAAATGCATTATTCGCAGAAGTTTGGGGAAATGATTTAATAGCTTTATTTGAAGAAAAAGATTTAATCATTACAGCTCAGGGCATTCGATATCTTGAAGATAACGATAAAATGAAAGAGGTAGGTCAATTCCTCAAGCAAAAGGTTGACACTATAATAAAGTTAGCCCTTGAAATTGGATTAATATTTTAAAATTGATGCTACTAAGCACTAGGAACAACCCTAGTGCTTTTATTATGCATAAAATTGGCAACTCGTGCCAATAAAACGAGGAGAACACACTCATAGGAGGAAAAAGTTATGCCAGATAATAACGGCGGAACAAACACTGGTGCAAGTGGTGAAGGCACACAGGGAAATGAAACACCAAAGACATTCACACAGGAGCAGGTAGATAGCATGATTGAAGCTAGGCTCAAGCGTGAAAAGGAAAAGTACAGCGATTATGAGGATTTAAAGACTAAGGCTGAGAAGTATGACGCATCTCAGGACAGCAGAGATGCAGTTACAAAGCTTACCGATCAGGTCAACAGTCTTCAGGCTGAACTCACAGCCAAGAATGAAGCGGAGAAGCTTCGCGGCATTCGCGAAAAGGTCGCAAAGGAAAAGAAGGTTCCTGTCGAGTTATTGACAGCTACCACAGAGGATGATTGCGCTGCACAGGCCGACAGCATCCTTGCATTTGCAAAGCCAACCGGAGATTATCCAGAGGTAAAAGATGGTGGCGAAAGCAGAGGCGCAGGCAAAGGCTCTACTAGTGAACAGTTCGCTAAGTGGGCTAGTAACTTAATTTAGGAGGAAAAAATAAATGCCAGGTGTACAGACAAACCGAAGCAATGTAGATTTACCTTCGGACATTGCAAAAGAGATTATTCAGAAGGTACAGGAAAATTCAGCAGTCATGAGACTTGCTAGAGAAATTAAGCTACCAGGAGGCGGTACAACAATCCCTGTTATCGTAGGAGATGTTGAGGCTTCATGGGGCGGAGAGACAGAGCGTATTGCAGTTTCCAACCCAGAGCTTGCAAAGAAGAAAATGCAGGCATACAAGCTTAGCGTAATCGTTCCATTCTCGAATGAGTTCCAGCGTGACCTAACAACCCTTTACGATGAGCTTGTTAGACGTTTACCAGGTGCTCTTGCAAAGAAATTTGATGCAACTGTATTTGGTAACGTAACAGCTCCAGGAGAGAACTTTGATACATTTGCAGCAGCAACAGCTCAGGACATTGGAACAAACGCATACGATGGACTTGTTGCAGCAGATGCTGATATTGCAGGCCATGATGGTATAACAAGTGGCTATGTTATTGCACCAAAGGGTAAGAGTATCCTCTTACTATCAAAGGATACAACAGGTAGACCTATTTTCATTAACAGCGTTGCTGAAGGTGCTGTTCCAATGATCCTTGGCGCTCCTACATATCAGTCAAAGGGCGCTTACAAGAAGGGCACAGGCAACACACCATCAACAGTAGGTATTGCCGGAGATTGGACTCAGGCTCTTTACGGAACTGTTGAAGGAGTAAAGATTAGCATCTCTAAAGAGGCTACTCTTAAGGTAGACGAGAACACAGAGATTAACCTCTGGCAGCAGGACATGTTCGCTGTTAAGGCTGAAATTGAGGTCGGATTCCGCGCTGACACTCATTGCTTCAACCGCTTAACAGCAGCAGAGGGCTAAGATCATGGTCGAATTCATCCACTCATTAACAGGTTCTAAGATGTTAGTAGCGGAAGATAGAGTTGAGGAATACAAGGCGGCTGGCCACAAGCTGGCCGCTAAAAACTCTAAGGCTAACAAGAAGGAGTCTGCTAAAGAAACTAAGGCTCAGACAGAAGAATCGAATGAGCCTGCTGAGGAAGCAGAGGAAAATACAGAGGAGTAAGATATGTCAACTTATGCTATTAATGGTGATATCGAAGATAGATTAGGGCGAACATTAAGCGATACAGAAGGGGTAACATGTCAGTCACTTTTAGAAGAGGCGGCAGTGATTATTGATGGTATCAATGAAGATGCCACTTCCGAGACGAAGAAGCTTGTATCAATCCGTATGGTATCACGAGCTATTGGATGCAGCAGCGACGGTGTTCCCATGGGAGCAACACAAGGCTCTATGGCAGCTTTAGGCTATTCTCAGAGCTGGACAATGAGCGGCGGCACAACCGGTGAGTTGTATATATCAAAGATTGAAAGACAGATGTTAGGGCAAAAACTCAAAATAGGTTTTTCAAGCCCTCTAGAGGATTTAGTCAATGATAAAAGGTGAAACTGTAACTTTAATTCAAAAAAGAGTAGTTGGAACAAACGATTTTGATGAACCATTAACCGTTTGCGACGTCGCAAATGTAGAGGATGTTTTAGTCGGACAGCCAACAAGTGATCAGGCGATTGAAGACCTCAATCTATATGGTAAGCGTATAGCTTACGTATTAGGAATCCCAAAGGGAGATACACATAACTGGAAGGATTGCGAGGTCATCATCAGAGGACAGCGCTTTAAGAGCTATGGTTTTCCTTTAACACAGACCGAGGCAAATGTGCCAGGTAAGTGGAATACACAAGTAAAGGTGGAAGCTTATGAGTGAAGTGCAAATTGAGCTAAGTGATGAAGGAATACAGGAACTGCTAAAATCAGAAGAAGTTCAGAATTTTCTTGACCAACAGGCTGATGATATTATTGGCCGTTGCGAAGGAAATTACGAAAAGGATGCTCGTGTTGGTAAGACGAGAGCAAATGTCTCAATCAAAACAACCGATGAGCATACTTGGAGAAAAAATCTGAATGATAATGAGCTTCTAAAAGCATTGCGCTAAGGAGAGGATATGATTATTGAATTAATTGTAAAGATATATCTAGAAGAAAAATTAGATGTACCTGTATTTCTCACGAAACCTACCGACCAAAGCGTAAAGGATTATTGCTTGATTGAAAAAACTGGTGGATCTCCTAGAGAGAACTTCCTTAATCAGTCTACAATCATAATTCAAAGCTATGGTGAAACAATGCAAGACGCAGCCACACTCAATGAATTTGTTAAGGATGAAATGCAGGGCAATGGCATTGATAAGTTTGGCATAGCAAGTGAAACAGAGATAAGTAGCTGCAAGTGTAATACTGATTACAATTTCACTGACAAGACTAAAAAAGAATATCGCTACCAAGCGGTATTTGATATGTATTATTAGAAAGGAGCATTGAAGAATGGATGCTACAAAAGTAAGTACTGGCAAGCCACAGGTCGCAGGATGCTTATTTAGAGCACCTATCGGTACAGCAGTGCCAACAGATGCCACAACAGTACTTCCACAGGCATATATAGAGCTGGGCTACGTCTCAAACGATGGCCTTACCAACTCTTACAAAATGTCTTCAGAGTCAATTAAGGCTTGGGGAGGTGTTGAGGTTAATTCTCAGCAGACAGAAAAGACAGACGGCTTTAAGTTTAAGCTTATCGAGACATTAAACACAAACGTTCTCAAGACTGTATACGGAGAAAATCATGTATCAGAGGCAGAAGGAGCTATTGCGGTACATGTGTCTTATGAAGAGTCGGTAGAATACGTTTGGGTAGTCGAAATGCTGCTTAAGGGAAATCGAAAGAAGAGAATTGTTATCCCAGATGCTAAAATTGCTGAGATTGGAGATATTGTCTACAAGGATAACGAAGTAACAGGCTACGACTTAAGCATAGCCGCATTCCCTGATGCAGATGGATTCTCGCATCATGAATACATTTCGGCGGCGACAGAATAAGAAGGAGTGAATTATGATTATATCAGGAGTTACCCCAAGCGGGTTCAAATACGCTATTCCAGAAGAGAGATTCTCGGATTGGAGAACTATTAAGGCACTCTCTAAATTAGCAGAATATGAAGATATGAGCGAGGATAATCCAGAAGATATTCCTCGCTTTATTAATACCATGGGAAAGATAGAGGAATTGCTATTTAAGGATGGCGGCGAAAAGCTGGAAAAACATATCCTTAAAGAGCACGATGGCTATATTGCTCCTCAGGTTTTATTCCAGGATTTAATCGCAATCTTTAAAGCACACAAGCAAACAAAAAACTCCTGATCCTCAGCCACATGCTATACATTGATGAGGATGCGGTCATTTGTGATTTAGCTGAAACATATAATGTATACGATATGGAGTCGCTACCTGCCATTAGGGTGGCGACTTTGGTATGTGGTCTGAGGAATGATTCACGCATCAAGCTTAAACTGTCAGGTGTTAACTATGATATAAACACGATACTTCTTGCGATGCTTTTGGACCGGTATTCAGCGGTACATTTTAATCAATCTCAAGATTCATTACTGACACCTAAACTGTTAGGTAAAGAAAAAGAAACAGAAACAGATATCATTTCATTTGTTTCTGTGGATGATTATAAAAAAGCAATGCAAGAATTTAATTCAAAGCACATGGAGGAATAAAATGGCAACAGAGATTGCAAAAGCATATGTGCAGTTGGTTCCTTCTGCTAAGGGATTTAAAGGTGGCATCAAAAGCGCAATTGGTGGCGATGTATCTAGTGCAGGCGAAGAAGCTGGTGGTACTTATGGCACTGCTATGATTGGCAAACTCAAGGGTATGATAGCGGCCGCAGGAATTGGAGCTATAGTAAAGCAGGCTTTTGATGCTGGCGGTGATTTGCAGCAGAGCTTCGGCGGTCTCGATACATTGTACGAGGATGCCAGCAGTAGTGCTAAAAAGTACGCAAGAGATGCTGTTGCCGCCGGTATATCCATGAATGATTACGCCGAACAGGCTGTATCTTTTGGAGCTGCACTCAAGCAGAGCTTGGGCGGCGACGTTAAAGCAGCGGCGGAAGCGGCAAACACAGCTATATTAGATATGGCTGATAACAGTGCCAAAATGGGCACTCCATTGGAACAGATTCAAAGTGCATACCAAGGCTTTGCCAAAGGCCAGTATATGCTTTTGGATAATCTGAAGCTCGGGTACGGAGGCACCAAAGGAGAGATGGAAAGACTTCTTAAGGATGCCGAAAAGCTCCACGAGGAGACCACTGGTGAGGTAACTCACTATGATATCAATAATCTTGGCGATGTGTACGCGGCAATTCATGACGTGCAGGATAATCTTGGATTGACGGGAGTTGCGGCGCATGAAGCCGAGACCACACTTACTGGTTCATTTCAGGCGATGCAAGCGAGTGTAACTAACCTATTGGCAGATTTAACGACAGGTGCAAGTCCTGAACAGATTGCAGCTGATATTAGTACTCTCTTTGAGCAAGGCTTCAACTTTGCCGCCAAGAACTTAATTCCAATGGCAGGAAGCATTATTACATCCTTGCCGGATGTAATAACAAATGTGATTCAGAGTGCTACAGATTTAGTAAAACAATTAGCTGACGATCCGTCAGCCATGATTGATGTAGCTGTAAATACTATTATTAATTTAGCAGAAGCGCTCTTAACAAATTTGCCATACTTGATAGAGGCGGTACTACAGCTCGTTTTCGAGATGGATAAAGCACTTATTAGTTATGATTGGCTAGAAGCTGCAAAAAAGTTAATCGGGGCACTGGCCAAAGGATTATTAATAGCAATACCACTTCTTATCAAAACGGTAGTAACGCTTGTAAAGAGTGTGCATGACAAATTCGTAAATGCGGATTGGAATGGCACTGGCGCTAATATTATCCAAGGAATATTGGCGGGACTAAAAAAGGCAGCTCATCTCATTTGGGAATACATGAAAGAACTGGCCAATAGTTGTCTTGATGCTATTAAGGATGCCTTGGAAATACATTCACCATCGAGAAAGTTCAGAGACGAAGTGGGTCGATGGATACCAGAAGGCATTGGTGTTGGTATTAGAATGTACAATGAATCAGCACTTGAGCCAATGGATGAGTTAAGTAAGAATCTTGTATCTAAATTAGATATTGATGATTTGGATATAGAACCACGCGACAATGGACCTTCAACTGGAGGATTCAACTATAATCAGACAGTCAATATTCAAACTACTGATAACAGTGCCGATGAAATGGCGCGTAAAATCAGACTAGAGTCAATGTATGGGCTTATGATTGATGAGCCTACATGGGAGCCGGCATAGGAGAGAATATGAGTAATTTATTAATACAGATTTATAGAATGTCAGATAATGCTAAATTCGAAGCTGGCGAAGGACTCGATTGGGTGATTAGCAAGGACGGCCTAAGTGGTTTTGGAGGTTTCCAAAGCGACTTAGGCTTTGTTGATTCAGCTAATAGAGACGGCGGAGATATAGTATCAGAACACCTTGGCAAAAAGGATAGAACAGTCACATTTACTTATCGACCATCTAACGGTCATGATCTGGCAAGGAGAAACGTCCTTGCTTTTTTTACAGCCAAAGAAAGATATAAGTTATGTGTTAAATGGGGATTGAATGATGTATTTTCAATCGGAAAAATCGAGAAGCTATCTTGTCCCGAAAGCCACTTGAAACACGGAGCGCTTAAGCTCACAATTACATTTCTGTTTGCAAACCCATATTGGTCCAGCATTGATGATTTTGGAAAAAATATAGCTGCCTTACGCGGGATGGCTGGATTTCCATATATGTGTTCAATCACTCCAAATACTCCACGAGGCAGAGCAGGTGGCATTTTCAATTTTGCTCAGCTTGTCACGCTTAATAATAGCGGAGATGTAGATACGTATTGCAAGATATCCATAAGTGCAACAGATGAAGTAATCAATCCGAAGATACTCATCAATGGAGAGTACGTGCGTGTGATTGATACCATGCAACGAAACGATGTTATCGAAATGGATTTTATCGCTCAGCCGCCTAGAATCACCAAAAATGGAGTGAATTACGTCGGCCATTGCGACAGGACCAGCAATTTCACAAACATGGTTTTAAAGCGCGGGGATAACACTATTCAGTATGATGCCGATAACGGTAGCAGCCATTTAAATGTTACAGTTTACTACAACAAACAGTATGGAGCAATTTAAATGAAAACAATTGAGCTGATTGGGTTAGACGCCCAATTTAACATGGTAGATTATATCGCTTATACGAATTTGCAGTGGCGGCGCAAATGGTATGAAAGCGGCACCTTTTCAGTGCAGATTCCTGCTCGAACATACAACCCCGCGGTCAAGTACCTGTATACAAAAGACCGCCCAGAGGTTGGGGAAATAACCCAAGTTAACTATATCGCAGGAAACGAAGGATACGTATTTGCGTTAAGTGGCTACTTCCTGGAAGAGCAATTGAACGAGCGTTGCGTATATCCAAAGGGCGAAGGAAATATTTTAAACGCCCCATCCTGGGTGAACCAAAGTGGCAAAGCAGAAGATGTAGCAATTGAGTTTTTTAGAGCCTTTAAAGATGTTCAAGTGGAAGGAAAATCAGCAATACTGGATATCGCAGTAGGCACTTCTAAACACCGAGGCAAACACGCAGAACATGAACGTATCAAAGCTAGACTAGGCGATAAAATCCATACGATTTTAAAGCCTAGCGAAATGAGCTACAAGATACTTTATGATTTTGTTTCTAATACAAGGACATTTGCACCGGTGCAAGGGCGCAATCTGACAGCTAGCCATGAGATAGAGGATAATCCGGTCACATTTTCTACAGCATTTGGAAACTTGAAGAATCCAAACATCAAACTGGATACGGGAAACTATCGCAATAGCTACATAGCATCTAACACTTATAGTAATGACAATATCGACCATACAGATATACAGGCGGCAATCAATGCGGCAGGCGGTGAACGAGCGCGCTTTCTTTACGTGGATGAATCACTGAGAAAGAGCGATTATTCTATATCGAGTGATTACATAGACGCTATGCATGCAGCAGCCAAAGAAGAACTAAGCAAACATGTTAAAGAAGCAGCATTCGATTTTGAGGCAATACCAGGCTCTTACGTATACATGGAAGATTTTGATTTGGGAGATAAATGTTCTCTCGAAGTTCCTGAAATCCAACTATCCAAGGATGCTGTTTTGATTGAATGTACTGAAGTAATTAAAAAAGGTACACACACATTATCGATGAAATTCGATACAGATAATTAATAACGGAAGGATAAAAAGATGAAAGCATATCCAATAGATTCACACGTTACTTTTGATGAAGATGGTATCCCTGAGTATGACAGAGCTATCACATCAGAGCCATTGCGTAAGCTTATCAAGTCACTTTTTAAAACAGGGATAGATCCTACGGTAACAGCTAATCTACAAGTTGCGGCAGGAGAAGGAATGGAAGTAGTTGTTCGCCCTGGCTTCGCCGTGGTGGATGGCTGCATGGCTCTCGAAGAAGATATGAGAACACTTGTAGTACAGGCATCTTCTAATATGTATGATCGCATAGACACAGTCGTGCTTCGACTTGATGATAACGACCCAGTTAGAGATTGCGATTTACACATAGTAGAAGGAGTACCTAGCAGTAATCCTGTACGTCCTGATCTAACACGTTCAGGCTCTATATACGAGATAGGGCTTGCGGATATATTTGTTGGGAAGAATTCCGAAAGAATACTCACATCCAAGATAGTAGATACTCGTTATGAGAATGCCAGATGTGGAGTGATGAGTTCAATATCAGAGTTCAATACCGCAATGCTTAACCAACAGATGAATGCATGGAGTGCTGAAGCTAGAGCTGAATTTGAACAATGGATAAACGAGATAAAAGACATTCTCGATGCTAATGCAGCAGGGCATTTGCAGGAAGAGATAGATAGCCTTCAAAGTGAAATAACAAAGAGTAATCAAGCAATTAAAGAGTTAAAGGACAAAACATCGCATATTGACAAACATCAATTTGCGCTAAAAGCCAGTGAAGCTACATTTGGTTCAGCATACGTAGAGCAAATATCTCTAGATCAACCTTACACGGGTTACACCGAAGATAGTTATATCTCGGATTCTATATATCACTCTGGAGTGTGGATAGGCAGACAGGCCACAATGACTAGCGGAGATGTTGTTGGAGCGGACAACATTAGCGGTGTTGGTCTTAGCATATATAATTGTCAGTCGCATATGTACACAAGCCGCAAATCAGAAGATATGATATTCGCTGTTGGCTTACCTGACAGCAGGCTAACCAGATTCAACAAGGTGGATTTGGCCACACATCTGATAGATGAGCAAATCCGAAGAAATCATCAAGCTGGTTTAGCGGGAATACTCGACGACGTTGATACCGACGTGACAATACATCTTGACTGCTACGCCACATATCTTCTCACATGCACAGCTCACAACATATCGGACAAAAAGGTGTACGGCGCAACAGCTCGACTAGTAATTGTCGGTGGAGATGACAAGATTGTTAACGTCGATGGCGAGCTTGTTAATGCATACGGTTCATTAGCTCCAACACTGCTAAGCCTAAGCCAAACACAGAATGCACCGTGCACTATAACAGCGAAGGTTAACAATATGCTTGAGCTGGTCAATCCTAGCGCTGCTAGATTAGTTCGCTATAGCTTAATAAGAATAATGTAAAGAAAGGAGAACAACATGAAAAGTGGAGAAACAGGAGTAGTAATACTCGAACATGACATTGAAATGTCAAATGTATCCGAGATTATTATCACACTTTCGTCAGTGGCTGGAGAAATTGAGAAGAGGCTATCACAGAAGGAAGTTGAGATTAAGCCAAACAATAAAATCTTAATTCCATTGAGCCAGGATGATACCATTCGACTTAGTAGAAAAACTGATACAGAAGTTAAAGTTGAAGGACAGATTGTATTTGACGACAATCCACCAACGGTTTGCAAGACTGAGATAGTTTCATTCAGATTAGAGGCCACTCTGAACACAGAGCATGTTCCAGGAGCTAATGGAATAGAGGGGCAGTACAATGCAATCTCTATAAGATGCCATGCTGGTGTTATATATGCCAATGTGAATCCTGAAAACGTCGAAGCACTTGTGAATGAGAAAGTTTCCGAAGCATTTGAAAATGGTGAGATTATTGCTGGTGCTGACGGTAAGGATGGAAAAGATGGTGTTGATGGCTCAGATGGCAAATCAGCTTATGAGCTTGCTGTGGAAAATGGATTCAGTGGAACAGTTGAAGAGTGGCTGAATTCACTTAAGGGTAAAGATGGTACAAATGGCAAGGATGGAAAAGATGGAAAAGACGGAGTGGATGGAACCGGTACGGCAGCTCCAGATTATCCAACCTATGCAAAAACAGAAATGGAAAGTGTGTTGTTAGAGCTGCAGCAGTATTACAACATCGATAATCCTATAGTTATCGGCTTCAGCACAGATCAGCATGTCAACTCACCTACTAAAGAGAATGAGATTATCCCTCAGTTACGTACCATGAGGGATTTGACAAAGTTATTTCCATTCAACATCTGTGTGTTAGGTGGTGATAGCTACAATTCGTCAGATGTAGCTGATATGTCAAGTGGTGTTCAGCGTGTAACTAATGCTCTTGATGGGGCTAACTGCCCCGTATTCCATCTTGTGGGCAACCATGATGGCAAGCAAGATATACAGACCATATCTTCTAGTGCAGTATTCATGGCGCATAGGACTAATCCATTTAAGGATAAAGTGGCTAACACAATAGATAGTTCTACCAACTGTTATTACGATGATAACAGTGTTAATGTCCGTTTCATTATGCTTTGTTCGCAAGGCCTAAACGGATACGGCATTGAAAAGACAAAGGCTTTTCTATCAAATGCACTTGCAACATTACCACAAGGTTATGAAGCTATAATCTTCTCACATCACCCACTAGGTGATTTAACTGATGACAAGTCAACTCGTGTGAATGATTGGAACGAGCCTTTAGGGTGGGGAAATATCGTTAATCCTTATGCTGATAAGATTATCTGTTGTATTAACGGTCATGTTCACGCAGATAAGAACGAAATTAAAGATGGTATCTTGTATCTGTCTACTACTTGTGCGGGCAATTCAGAATTAAATGACGGTAGCACAAGAACCTTTGGCACTGCTGATTTTACCGCGTATGACGTATTCGTGATTGATAGAGCTACTTACACTATCCATGCGGTACGTTATGGCAATGGTAACAATAGAGATATAAGCTATTACACGGAGCCTGTTGTGTCTTATACAAATGTAATACCACTATCACAGGACGCTGAGGGTAATGTCTACAATTCCGTTGGTTACAAAGCCAATACTAGACTTAATACAACTGCCGAGGAAAGAACCAAAGAGGGTTGCGGAGTTACAGGATTCATTCCTGTTAAATCAGGTGATGTAATTAGATTGAAGAATGTTCAGCTCTATGATGGTGATACTGACCATGACTACTTAGGATTCTTCGACACAAGCCATGCAATTGTATACCACGTATATGCAAAATTATACAATGGTGTAGCTATAGACCCAACTACTAAAGTGACATTACCTAATATAGAATATGCTGAGGATAGTAACAACTACATCACTCAGTTTACGGTGCCCGACAATGCCAGCATCGCTTATATGAGAATATCTGCTAACGGTGTTAATGAAGACGCAATAATTACAGTAAACGAACCTTTATAACATGGTGAGAGAGTTAGTAATGGCTCTCTCAATTTAGCACACAGGAGGGGATAACCTCTCCTGTGATAACAAAGGAGGTAAGATATGAAATATGGAATAGATGTAGCTCAATGGCAGGGGAACATTGATTGGAGCAAAGTAAAAAAGGATTTTGCAATCCTAAAAGTAACCAAAAAAGATAATACAATCGAGCCAAAGTTTCTTGTTAATTATAAAGGAGCAACAGCAAACGGCATTCCCGTTGGAGTATACCGATATGTGTATGCAAAAAATACAACACAGGCAAAAGTCGAGGCGGATGCAATTGTAAAAGTATTATTAGGGTTGCAGATTACTTGCGGTGTATGGCTTGATATGGAAGATTCTAGCATTAAGTCATTAGGAAAAAACAACCTTACTAACATCATTAATGTGATGGCAAATACACTAAAGGCTAGCGGATTAAAGGTTGGTATCTATTGCAACCGTGATTGGTTCCTAAACGTGCTAGATGGTTCAAGGCTGGCTAAGACATATCCATTTTGGATAGCACGTTATCCGTTACGTGATACGGGTGCATTCAATCCAAATTCAACCATTAGCCCTAAAGCATACGCCAAAGCATGGCAGTATTCACAGAAGGGCAAAGTCAACGGAATAAAGGACGATGTTGACATGGATGTACTATTTGATGATGCGTTAATTGGAGCAGTTCCCGTAAATGACGCATACTATCCAAAGTATACAGGCAATAGCACTTCGATAGTATCAGCACTTGCGGCGGTCGGTGAAAAAGACACATCAAAGGCGCACCGAACCAAGCTCGCCAAAGCAAATGGCATCACAAACTACACAGGTACAGCGGTGCAGAATATAGAGCTCGTTAATAAGTTAAAGAAGGGACAGCTAAAGAGAGCATAACAAAGGAGGTTATGAAAAAAATGAATAATATGAGCGTTACCAGAACACTAATCGCGTATTTTTCCCAGCCCAAAGAGAAGGTTGGGATATTTTTTGCAATTTTAGCAGAAATTTTTGCTTCATTGTTTGGCGGCTGGGATGTATTCCTAACTACATTGATTATCTGTATGATATTTGATTACATATCAGGTCTTGCAGTTGCAGCTAAGGGTAAATCAAAAAAGACAGTGACGGGACGGCTTAGTTCGAGTGCCTGTTGGGATGGCCTTTTGAAAAAGGGACTCACGTTAATGATTGTATTAGTGGCCTGTAGATTAGACATGATAGCGGAGCAGCTGGGCTGTGAATCTTTGGTTAATATAAGAATAGTTGTTATTGGATTTTACATAGGAACTGAAGCCTTGTCATTAATGGAAAACTACCTGGCAATAGGCGGAGACCGAATTCCATATGTATTAAAAAAGGCGTTGGAAACATTACTCGATCAGGGCGGTGATGATAATGATGTCCCAAACAGGGGAGAGGAGCATGGAGGAAGTGTGGACCACAGACATTGAAGAAGGAGCCAGTGAACGCGAATGGGACGATTGATTCGCCCCTAGAGTGCCCCTTTTTAATGATTGCATAAGGGGCAGATGTGGGATAACCTTTGAAAATATGCTATATTTTGAAAAAAAGTTACATTCCTGTCACCCGCATTAATCTCACATACAGTTGTATGTGAGATTTCAGAGTGTAGACAAAGTGTCGCGGCTTTCCGCCCAATGTCATTAAGTTAACATTGCGGTGGAGGCTACGATGAAGAAAACGAGATTGAAGTGATATGCTTCAATCTCGTTTTTTCCTTTTTTAGACATTAAAAGAAGACAGATTGTATATCTGCCTAAATAACATTTTTAACTTTTCATTTTTATGCTACTCTATATAAGAAACCTCTAAAGATTCTTGCTGACTGGTATCTTTCACGATGTCGGTCTGGTCTAATGGGTACAAGATTTCTTGATATGATGGTTTCTAAATCAGGTGGAGATGTAATACCGCGGTAAAACTTTTTGCACATGTGAGCAGCAACTGAAAAGTTGGCTTTATATGT
>NZ_FOQF01000074.1 GCF_900113655.1 Pseudobutyrivibrio sp. OR37
TTTTTGAGGGTTTGCCAAAGTTTATGAGGGTTTGTCGTGAGGGGCAAGCCCTTTTTTAGTGGGAGTTTTTGAGGGTATGGTTTGAGGGGCTGGTTTGAGGGTACGGTTTGAGGGGCACTTTTGAGGGGCTGGACAAGCCAGCCCCAATGATTGTTTTAGAAAAAGTATGGATATGAAATATTGTTTTCTTTAAGAAGTTCTTGGAGCTCATCGATGTATTCATAAAGTCGCTGGATTTCAATCCAGTTCCCATGGCAGAGCTCATCCAATTCTTGTAATTCTTCCTTGGTAAATTCATAATCATCCCATTTAACACATTTATGGTTTTTGCTGAAAGCACAGTAATTCGACATCATAATCATCCTCCTAAAAATCGTCATTTTCAAAATAAACTACAGGGTTATACTCACTGATACCATTAAGTACTGGTGATGAGCGTGTGGCGTAAAGGAAGCGATTTCGGAAATGTTCAAAGTTTCTAAAACCACGTCCAAGACGCTTTAAGTCTTTTACTTTGCGATTGATGGATTCAATGGGACCATTTGATAAACGACTGTTATAGATGCCGCCTGGGCCTATTTTTTCAACCATGATAAATGAATTGATTATGGGATTTTTAAACTTTTCAAGGAGTGATGCAAATTCCCTAAACATAAGATATTTAGAATCGCGATATTCAGAAATAAGCAATTCAAGTTCATTAGCTGCTACCAAAGGATTTCCTGCATTTCTATCGTTGAATCTCACGTATTTTTCTTTCAAGTCTCTATAATCTTTTAATTTAGAATCGATACGAAATAAAGCATCTTCATAATCAAAAGTATTCATAAGACAGCGGAAGTGGGCATCCATTCTAGGTTCAGTATGGTACTTAATATTGGATTGGTTTGACAAAATAAGCCAACGATATTTTTGTAGAAGATAAACTTCATCAGAAATTGGTAATGATACTTCGTATCCTTTTTCAAGTGAAAGCTTTTCTTGTAGTTCCCGATCCCGCTGGCGGAATTCTTTAAGAAGTGCTCGTATGTAGTTATCAATAGATCTTGTAATCCATTGAATCACATGGAAAGAATCTACTACCGAGACGGCATTAGGAAAATATTTGTCTACATAGGCAATGTATGGATTATACATGTCTGAAATAAGATATTTAACAGCATTTCTTTCATCTCTTGGAATAGCTGAAAAGTATGGTTCAGTAACTTCTGTGCGTCTGCTTCGTAGTAAATCTATAGGATCACCTGTGTGAAAATCTTGTATTATAAGACCATATTTGCAATGTTCATCCATCTCAATGTGAACTTCATCAATAGAGATAGCATCAGTCAGTTGTAGCCTATCAAGCTTAACGTATTTGTCGAAAACTCCGTGAGCATAGGTGTCCGAGACGTTAAAACGATTAGCTATGGATGTGGATGTTTCCATAAGATTTTGATATGCAGTCACTATAAGCATATCTGTTGCGTTAGTAGAGCGCCGTTGCTTATTTACAAATTTGAAGCTTTCACTGATATCATAACGACATTCAGGGTTTGTACATCGCCACCGGCGCTGCTTCAGGATAAGAACTAGCGAAAAATTATCCTGTAAAATTGGATGATTGATTGTTCTATTTTTCACTCCACGCGAATGCATCTTATAGCCACAAGAGGGGCAGAAGTGTGCTGAAGGAACAGTTTCAATCGTAAGTGTTTTTGTGTTACCTTGAATTGAAATATCGCTGATTATTACTTCGTTATCTTCAAGGTCTAGTAATTGTGTGATACTATTCAATGTGTATCCTCCCTTCATATGATTTGCTCAAAAATATGATATT
>NZ_FOQF01000067.1 GCF_900113655.1 Pseudobutyrivibrio sp. OR37
TGTCTAAAAAAGGAAAAAACGAGATTGAAGCATATCACTTCAATCTCGTTTTCTTCATCGTAGCCTCCACCGCAATGTTAACTTAATGACATTGCATAGGTGCCAAGTGTAAATTGACACTGTTGTCATGCAATATTATAATTGTGCCATAAGAATATTGGCACAAAGGAGGATATTATTGCTATGACACTTGAAGATGCTTTGAAAAGAATATCGGAACTTGAAGAAGAGAATAAAAAACTTAGGGAAGAACTTGAATTCTATAAAAGTAAAAAGTTTGCCGGTAGACAGAAGCATGATGAGCATTGGATGAAGTCATATAACGACTTTGTGGCGCTATATGAGGACGGTCTTACAATTATGGAGATTGTAAATCAGGGAACAATCAGCCGACGTACAGCCTACAGGTATAAAGCTTATTATGATGGGCTAAAGAAAATGAACGGTATCGGTAAAGAAGAAAAGAAAGAGAGTAATGTTAAAGTTGGAAAAAGAAAGTAATTCAAGAAATGTTTCAGTTATCAAGGATGCACTAGGGCATAATGTTGTAATGATCAATGACATCATTTTTCGTGGAAAACGTGGAATAAAATGGATTGATGTTGAAGAATACCTCAGACAGTATGTGGGCGAGTTCTACACAATTGCAGAGACAAATGAGGTAGTGTATATAGGTACAGATTTACCTGATGAGTATGCTCATTCGGAATATACACATATTCTAAAAGGCGCTAATGAAAAAGCAAAAGCCAATGCAGCTCAAGGTTTACCTGAGCTTATAATCACCGCTACTAACATGGAACATACAGATAATTCAAAGGCAAAGCATAAAAAGGATGCAAAGTACGGCTGGTATAAATATGAATCGCGATTTGCATTACCGGTATTTGCAGGTGATGGGGAAGTTGAAAGATACAATGTTTTTCATGTGGCAATGATTTTAAGACATGATAAGGATGGTATGAAATACTTATACGACATTATGAACATAAAAAAAGAAACGAGTGACCTTTTCCAGTCCGAAGACCTTACTCAGTAAAAAACCCATTTCTTGATTCTTATAATAAAGACGAAAATGGTATGTGTCAATAGATTTATTAAGTATTTTTGCGAGGAGAATTATGATGAGAAAAGAATACTTATTTAAAAACAGAGTAATAGTCGAAAATAAAGTGTTTTTGTTAGCGGAGGACGTAGCTAAAAAATTTGGGTATGATAGTCTCGAAATTTTTGCAAATTCGAGGCCAGAGCTGATTGTTGAAAAGAATGGACTTCCAAAACTTGTAGAAGAAACTAAATATAACAATATTATATTAGGTGATGTAGAGCTTTCAGATAGGATAAAGCATCTGGAATATACTAGAGTTGACACTTTGAGAAGTAGAGCGGAAACTCTTAGAAGTTTTTATCCACTAAAGTTTATGCTAGCAGGCGGAACCTTGGAACGTAAAGCATATGACGCAGGTTATGAATCAGTTGAAAAATATATAAATGATGTGGATTATCCAAAAGAGCTTGAGGAAGAAAAAGAGAATATGGTTCGGAAGGCTGATTTAATCAGTTCTATGGAGGATACTAAAAAGAAGATAAATGATTTGGTCGATTATGATATTCTGAAAAAATACAATATTAGGTTGACTCAATATATTCATATAAATGAATATGGAGTACACATAGAATCATTTTTGGCAGGAAAGGGAATCTTTTTTGCGTTATATGATTCCGACTATGCTTTTGACGAGCTCAAAGTTATCGATGGAGATTTAATTATTCCTACTTATGACGAATACGAAGACACATTTATTGAAAAAAATTATGGACATGATATTTCAGATAGAGATTATAGTCAATATAGCTGTATTGAAAATCTACTGTATCTTATTTTGCATAAAGAGTTTGAAGATGCAGGGGGTGATTTGATGTATTGTCAGTGCCCGGGAATTGATTTTTATATATCACAAAAAGAAATGATAAAAATGCTTTCACCAAGTCAGTATAGTAATATAATATTGGTAGATGGTGTTGAGGATTTTGATTTTGCAAAATATATTACACCGATTGAGGATTAGTCAATTTAAGATTAATCGATGGAAATTTGGAGCAGAATATGACTATTACAGAAAGAATCTTTTATTTAATAAAGGCTAGAGGCATGAGCCAAAACTCATTTGGAAAAGCAGCGGGTATAGCTCCTAGCACAATTAGTGATTGGAAGACAAAAGGGCATACTCCTTCTGCTGATAAGATAATGGACATATGCAGAGTTTTAGAAGTAACACCAGAGATTCTTCTTACCGGAAAAGGAATTGATGAACCTGATGTCACAGTACCTAAGATTGATTACAAGGGGAAGCAGCTTCTGCTAGAATATGAAAGCTTAAATGAAGATGATAAGAAGAGGCTGCTTGTCTACGCAAAGAAGTTGGGGGAGTTGACGAAGCTAGAGGATATTTAAAAGGATATTGTCTTGAAATGCCAAATTGGCATCTCAAGTTTGAATGAACATGGTGGAAGAAGAATACGTCCCTATGTTTATACTGAACAGGGGTAGCTATGCTCTCGGCTGTATAAAAAGTGAAGTTCATGTTTTGCCGGACTTTATGGATTTATCTATAAGGGCATGGTGTAAATTTCAATATTTAAATGTTCAAAAAGTGGAAAATAAAAATGTACATTTTCCACGCAATTACTCATCACTCTGAGTTTCCAAGAAGGTT
>NZ_FOQF01000017.1 GCF_900113655.1 Pseudobutyrivibrio sp. OR37
AAAAACAAAGAAAATATACATATAAAGCCAACTTTTCAGTTGCTGCTCACATGTGCAAAAAGTTTTACCGCGGTATTACATCTCCACCTGATTTAGAAACCATCATATCAAGAAATCTTGTACCCATTAGACCAGACCGACATCGTGAAAGATACCAGTCAGCAAGAATCTTTAGAGGTTTCTTATATAGAGTAGCATAAAAATGAAAAGTTAAAAATGTTATTTAGGCAGATATACAATCTGTCTTCTTTTAATGTCTAAAAAAGGAAAAAACGAGATTGAAGCATATCACTTCAATCTCGTTTTCTTCATCGTAGCCTCCACCGCAATGTTAACTTAATGACATTGAGCATAAGCCCCGTCAGTTTTATAGTTAGTGTTTAGATGTTATTCCTCATCTACATCCTTAATCTTATTAGCGCGTCTTTCAACCTCCTTAGCCTGAACGTCAGATGGAACCTGTTCGTATCTAGCCAGTTCATAAGAGAAGGTACCATAACCACCTGTCATTGAGCGAAGTGTTGTATCGTATCCATATAATTCAGCCATTGGAACCTCGGCCAAAACCTCTGTCTTTCCACCTGCATCTACAGGATTCATACCAAGTACACGGCCACGTCTCTTGTTAAGGTCGCCCATTACATCACCAGTGTATGCATCAGGAACTAAAACCTTAAGTGTTTCGATAGGCTCAAGAAGGATTGGATTTGCCTTTAGAATACCATCCTTAAATGCGCCCTTTGCAGCAACCTTAAATGCCATTTCGGAAGAATCTACAGGATGATAGCTTCCATCATATAGATTAGCGTGGATGCCTACAACCGGATAAGCTGCCAGTGGACCAGCCAAAACAGCTTCCTGCAAGCCCTTTTCAACAGCAGGGAAGTAATTCTTTGGAACGGCACCACCAACCACTGATTCTGTAAAGTTGTAATGCTCCTCCATATTTCCTGATGGCTCAAAGGTCATCTTTACATGTCCGTACTGACCATGACCACCTGTCTGCTTCTTATACTTATATTCCACATCAGCCTTACCACGGATAGTCTCCTTAAAGGCAATCTTTGGTTGGCTAAGCTCTATATCTACCTTATACTTCTCATTTAATTTCTGAACAAGCATATCAATGTGACGATCACCAATTCCATAAATCAGCGACTGACTGTTTTCCCCGTCATTTACTACCTTAAGAGTAAGGTCCTCAGCACAAAGCTTTGCTAAAGCCTGAGCAATCTTATCCTCATCACCCTTATTCTTTGCCTTATAGCGCTTGTAGGTATAAGGTGTCGAAAGTGGTGTTCTGATGTAAAGGATTGGATTTGCCTTAGTAGAAAGTGAATCTGTTGTAGCGACCTTTTGAAGCTTTGAAAGTGCGCCGATATCACCAGCATGAAGCTCAGGAACTTCCTCTGCCTTACTTCCTGTAAGTATATACAGCTTTCCAATCTTTTCTTCTGTCTCCTTATGCTTGTTGTAAAGTAAATCATCAGTCTTTAATACACCTGAATTTACTTTAATTAGAGAATACTTTCCTACGAAAGGATCTACGATTGTCTTAAATACATAAGCTGATTTTGGTTTAGAGAAATCATAATCAGCCTCATAAACCTCGTTGGTATTTGCGTTTATTCCAGAAACCTTTCTATCTTCTGGACTTGGAAGATATTTTACGATATCTACAAGCATTGTGTACTGACCACGATTTAAGGTATTGCTACCCATCATTACAGGAACGATGTCCCCTGTACCAACATTTGCACGAAGTGCCTGACGAATCTCATCCTCTGAAAATTCCTCTCCGCCAAAGTATCTATCCATGAATTCCTCTGATGTTTCTGCAACAGATTCCATCAAAGCCTCACGATACTTCTCAAGATATTCTTTGTTATAATCTGGAACATCACAGTGTTCTGGAGCGCCCTCACCCTTCCAACGCTTACCAATCTGCTGAATAACATTTACATAACCAACAAACTCTCCATTTTCTCTTATTGGAAGATGGAAAGGAGCAATCTTCTTTCCGTAAAGACTTTGAAGTTCTTCAACGATTTCTCTATAGCTGGCATCATCTATATCCATGTCAGTTACAAAAACCATTCTTGGAAGATTGAATTTATCGCATAACTCCCAAGCTTTCTTTGTACCAACCTCAATTCCGCTTTTACCTGAAATAACAATAATAGCTGCGTCAGCTGCACTAACAGCTTCCTCAACCTCTCCGACGAAATCAAAATAGCCTGGTGTATCTAGGAAATTAATCTTAGTGTCGCCCCAAACGATTGGTGCTAAAGATGTGTAGATAGAAAATTTGTTTTTCTGTTCAAGCTTGTCATAGTCGCTGATAGTATTACCAGCCTCGATGGTACCAGGCTTCGAAATTTGACCTGCCAGGTAAGCCATTGATTCTATGAGACTGGTTTTGCCCGCCCCGCTATGACCAAGTAACACAACATTTCTAATCTTGTCCGTAGTAAAAACCTTCATGTGTCGTACCTCCCAATAAATTATTTGGTGCCTATACCCCGCCGCACCATGTTGTCTAGCTAGAATCCCCATTCTAGTCAGATTTCCCAGCTATATAATTTATAGCTTTCTGAAACCTACTTATATTCTATCTAATATTCAGACTATTTACAATGCATAAATATGATATTATTAAATAAAATAATCGCTTTAAAGTATTAAAGCAAAATACACAAAAGGGGCAATCTTATGAAAACAAAAACAATCGGCTTTGTAGGTCTAGGATTAATCGGGGGAAGTATCGCAAAAGCGATATTAAAAATCTATCCTAATACCAGAATACTTGCCACTGCATCAAGAGAATCTACTATAGAGACAGCATTTGAAGAACGATTAATCGATAACAATGGACTTTTAAAGATTCATCAGTTTGGTCAGTGCGATATAATCTTTCTTTGCTCTCCTGTAAAGGTAAATTGCGAATATCTTGAAAAGCTAAAAGATGTGGTAAAGCCAGATTGTATTATCACTGATGTTGGAAGCGTTAAAGGAGATATTACTGCTGTTGCCAGACGTCTTGGTATGACTAATCAATTCATAGGCGGACATCCAATGACAGGCTCTGAATTAGCAGGTCTTGAATATTCTTCAGAATCGTTGCTTGAAAACGCTTACTATATTCTTACCGCAGACCCTGAAATGAATCCTGAAACATATAGTCAATTTTCAGATTACATAAAGAGCCTTGGAGCTATTCCTATTCAGCTTTCACCTGAGGAACACGATGAAGCCACCGCCACTGTATCTCACTTACCACACGTGATAGCGGCTGCTCTAGTGAATCTGGTTAATGATAATGATGATAGTAGGAAGACCTGTAAGACAATTGCAGCAGGTGGGTTTAAAGATATAACCCGTATTGCATCAGGCTCACCTACAATGTGGCAACACATTTTCTTAAGTAACAAGAAAGCTGTGCTTAAGCTTATATCAGATTTCAAAGACGAGCTGGCTTTGTTTGAAGATGCTATTGCTAATGCCGATGCTGATGCCATCATAGATTTATGGACGAAAGCCAAAGATTATCGTGATTCTATCACTATTCCAGGAAACGGCTCATATAAATTTTTCGAGCTTTACTGTGATATTGATGATAAGCCTGGTACTCTTGTAGGAGTGCTACAGCTTTTGGCAAATGCTGAAATAAGTGTTAAAAATATAGATATTATTCATAATCGCGAGTTTGAACCTGGTGTGCTTCGTATAGAATTTTATAATCAGGATTCACTTGACAAGGCTCGCACAGTACTTACTCACAACAATTATTACACAAGACAGAGGACAAATTAATGGCTATTACCAAAGTAAAAAGTTTAAAAGGCGAAATTACAGTTCCAGGGGATAAATCTATCAGCCATCGTGGCGTTATGTTTGGTGCAATTTCCGAAGGCATAACAGAACTTACCGGATTTTTAGATGGAGCCGATTGCAGAAGTACAATTTCATGTTTTCGTGCAATGGGCATTGATATATCTCAGGAAAATGACCATGTAATAATTCATGGAAAAGGACTTCACGGTCTTAATGCTCCTACTAATATGCTAGATGTAGGTAATAGTGGAACTACAACAAGACTTATATCAGGTATTTTGTCTGGTCAGCCTTTTGTAAGCGCACTAAATGGTGATGCATCCATCCAAAAAAGGCCAATGGGTCGAATCATAACACCTCTTTCTGAAATGGGAGCTTATATACGCTCTCTTAAGGATAATGGTTGCGCGCCTCTTGAAATGGGTGGAAAGCCTTTAAAAGCCATTCACTACAACTCTCCTGTTGCATCAGCTCAGGTAAAGTCTTGTGTACTTTTAGCAGGTTTGTATGCTGATGGCGTTACATCTGTATCAGAACCTGTAATTTCACGTAATCATTCCGAGCTTATGCTTTCTGGATTTGGTGCCAAAATCAAAACTGAGGGCCTTACTGCTTCTATTGAAGGCTTTCCTAAGCTTGTTGGACAGAAAATTGATGTTCCTGGGGATATCTCATCTGCAGCATATTTTATTGTTGCTGGATTAATCTGTCCAAATGCAGATTTATTAATCAAGAACGTAAATACGAATCCAACCAGAGCCGGTATCATAAAAGTTGCTCAAGCTATGGGTGGCAATATTGAATTATTAAATGAAAGAATTATAGGTGGTGAACCAGTAGCTGATATACATGTAACTACAAGCAAGCTTAATGGATGTGAAATTTCTGGTGAAATCATTCCAACTCTTATTGATGAGATACCTGTAATTGCTGTTATGGCAGCTTGTGCAGATGGAACTACTATTATTAAAGATGCTGCAGAATTAAAAGTAAAAGAAAGTGACCGCATTGCTACGGTCACTGAAAACTTAAAAGCCATGGGCTGTGATATTACTCCAACTGATGATGGTATGATAATAAATGGAGGTAAGCTTCACAGCACTATCGTAAATACGTATATGGATCATCGCATTGCTATGGCATTTGCAATAGCTGGCCTTGTAGCAGATGGTGAAACCACATTTGACAATGAAGGCTGTTGCTGTATTTCATACCCAAACTTTTTTAATGTATTACAGCAAATTGTAAATAAGTAACAATATTATGCTAGCCTAAAGCCACATCTAATACCATCATCAGAACAAAGCCTATTGAAAATGCAATTGTTCCAAGATTCGAATGCTTTCCCTCGGACATTTCTGGAATCAATTCTTCTACAACTACATACATCATGGCGCCAGCTGCAAACGAAAGAAAATAAGGCATTAAAGGGACTACAAAGCCTGCGGCAAGAATTGTAATAAATGCAGCTATTGGTTCTACAATTCCTGATAATACTCCCCACCAAAAGGTCTTAGCCTTTGGCATACCTTCTGACAAAAGTGGCATAGATACAATAGCCCCCTCAGGGAAATTTTGAATGGCAATACCGATAGCTAAAGCCAATGCTCCAGCAGCAGAAACCCCAGAATGTCCTGAGGCAACACCTGCAAATACAACACCTACAGCCATGCCCTCCGGAATATTATGAAGCGTAACTGCAAGTATTAATTTAGTAGTTCTTTTTAGTTTGCTTTCTGGCCCTTCTGTTTGCTTATCCATGTGCATATGTGGGGTTACCATATCAAGAAACAGCAAAAATCCAGTTCCAATTAAAAAGCCCAACGCCGCCGGAAGAAATGAAAGTTTACCTAAATATTCACTACTTTCTAATGCTGGTGATAATAAGCTCCAAAAAGAAGCAGCCACCATAACACCAGCAGCAAATCCAGTTAATATCTTCTGAAGCCGTTCAGATATATTGTCTTTTAAAATAAAAACCATAGCAGCACCAAGGCTGGTGCCAATAAATGGAATTAAAATACCTAATATGATGTTAATATTTAAATGCATAAATAAAGCCCTCCCTTGCCTACAATAATAATGTAACACAAGTGAGGGCTATTATATGTAAAAAAACTGTTAATGATAAATTTTCTATTGGAAGAATTCCATCTCTTTTTCAAGAGTATGAGCAACTTCATTTAAACTATTAGCTCGGTCTGTTAATGCCTCCATTGTACCAGCTAAATCTGCCATAGAAGCTCTTGTCTCCTCAGAGCTTGCAGCATTTTCTTCTGAAATAGAAGAAAGGGATGAAATAGTATCTGAAATAAGGTTGCTGGCTGCCTCAGTCTTATCCACATTAGCCACGATATCCTTTGTAAGTGCAATAGATTTATTGATATCTTCAATTAAACTGTCTACCTGTTCAATAGTCCTATGAATAGTGTGACGCTGCTTTGTCATTGTTTCCTGTACTTGACCAGCTTCTTCCATAGTCTTATTAGAATCTGAAGAAAGTCCCTTCATAGCTTCCTGGATATTTTGAGCTGCCTCTGCAGATTGATCTGCGAGCTGTCTAATTTCATCTGCAACAACTGCAAAGCCCTTGCCAGCTTCGCCGGCACGAGCAGCCTCTATACTTGCGTTTAATGACAACAGATTTGTCTGTGCGGCGATGGCATCGATGATGGAAACGGCCTCGCTAATGGTGGTAACAGCTGTGTTGGTATTTCCAATTAATTCTACAATGCCGTCGATAGCATTAATACTTTCTCTAGTAGACATTCTAAGTTCAGTAAGCTTATCCTGACTTGCCTTTGAATTTGTCTGCATGGAATCGGCAAGCTCCTGCATCTCCTCTGCATTAGCTGTAATCATTTCGACAGCATCATTAATATGATTGACAGATTCTACAGCATCCTGAAGAGACTGTGCCTGATTTTCCGCTCCTGTTGCTACCTGACCAACTGCCACACTTACATTTTCAGTTGTTTCCGTAATCGCCTGAACAGTATTCGATAAATAGCTAGCCGAAGCATCAACTTCATCAGAAGATACTCTGGCATTTCCTATAACAGACCTTATTCTAGCGCACATATCAAATAATGCACTTGACATCTCTCCTAATTCATCATTTCTATTTTTTACTTTATCAGATAGCACAATATTCAAATCTCCAGTTGCCATCTGTCTAACAGCTTTAACATTTTCGTCAATAGCCGTAATAATCTGAATTGCAAATACAACAGAAAGTGAAGTAAATAAAATAACTATTGCAAGAGCTAATGTAACAGTCCAAGCAACTCTCTTGCTTATGTAATGAGTAATCTCAATCTTCTTAAGACCAACAAAAGCCATGCCATATACTTCCCCATTATCATCCGTGAGAGGTAGATAAGCTACGTAATAAGGTTGTTCATTTATAATGACATTTTGAGCCTGATAGCTATTTTTACCTTTTAATACTGCCTCAATAACGCCATCGCTAGCCTTGGTTCCTACAGCACCCTCAATACTAGAACGAACTCTGGTATCGCCAAGGAAAAATGTATAATCATAGCCTGTTTCATTGTGCATTTCCATTTCAAGTGTAGAAGCCTCATCTACCTGCGTCCCATCATAAGTGTAGTCAAGAATCTGAGCGTACGAGGTACAGGTAGCCATTACACCCGTCTCCACCTCATATTCCATACCTCTTCGTAAGTTGGTGCAACCAACAATAGTGGCTGCAGTTCCAACACAAGATAAGGAAACTACTACAAGTCCGATTAACATTACTCTCAAAGACGACCTTTTACTCTTCTCATCCATATTCGACCTCCGTGTTCTCTCCCCTGGTCGATTGAACCGTATTACTACCCAATGCTAGCAAACCGACTAATTGGATTATAATTAAAATATGAGTATATTCTGTGACTATTCTGTTAATTAAAGTAATTATCTGTATTTTAAGCAAAAAAGCACATCTCAAATCGAGATGT
Source organism: Pseudobutyrivibrio sp. OR37 (assembly GCF_900113655.1). Taxonomy (GTDB): domain Bacteria; phylum Bacillota; class Clostridia; order Lachnospirales; family Lachnospiraceae; genus Pseudobutyrivibrio. Next base: position 7,800 of record NZ_FOQF01000017.1, read on the forward strand.
GCTTAATAGTTAAATTATTTTTTGTTCATGCAGCAGTGCTTATATTTCTTTCCAGAACCACATGGACATGGATCATTACGTCCAACCTTTTTCTCTGCACGAATGATTGTATGCATGTTCTTAGCTTCCTTTGTAAGGGCCTTTCTCTTGTCCTCATCAAAGATGTTTTCCCACTGTGGAAGACCATAGAGCCAATCAGCCTTTGCATCAATCATGTTCTTGTAAAGCTTTTCCTTATCAAACTTAAGAGAAACTACTGTATCCTCTTCCATAGTTTCGATTGGATTAGCCTCTACAAGTGATTCATTGATTCCATCAAGGAAGCCTACCATAGGCAATACGTCTATTTTATACTTTTCAGCAAGCTCCTTAACTGTACCCTTTACTTCTGTGTCAGGATCGCTAAGTAACTGCTCGTAAATTCCTTTCTCTAAAAGAAAATAATTCTGCCAGAATCTCTGTAAATCAGCCTGTGACTGGTTCTGGTTGTAGGCAATCTTCTGCCAATTTTCTAACAAACTCATAATAATTCCTCTCCAACTTTTACTCAAATTATGTGGCAAGCCACGTATGAAATTATAACACAATGAAATATAAAAGGCTAGCCGAAGCTAGCCTCTAAAAGCAATAATTAATCGTAAAGAACTCTAACACATTTAATAGGTGTTCTATACATGTAATTAGAAATCTTTATACCATCACGCTTATTAGAAGCATGAACAATTTGACCACCGCCAATGTAGATAGCTACGTGGTTAATACTTCCACCCTTACCATAGAAAATAAGATCTCCTGGTTTAAGCTCTGATGTAGATACCTTAGTTCCTTCATTAGCCTGTGCACGTGAAGAATGTGAAAGATATACGCCATACTTAGCCATGATTTGCATAGTAAATCCAGAGCAATCAACACCATTTGTAAGAGATGTACCGCCCCAAACGTATCTATTACCTACAAACTGAAGTGCATAATCACAAAGAGCTGAGCGAACGTCAGAAACTCCTTCGCCATATCTGGCTTCAGTAAGAGTCATAGCTGTTCTAAGAGAAAGATCAACATCTACATATTCTGCAGAAACATAACCTTCATCACCATCAACGTCTACCTTAATCCAATCCTGATTCTGAGTATTATCAAGGATGGCAATTTCTTCGCCTTCTGCAAGCATATAGATAATCTCTGATTCAGTGTTGCCCGCTGCACGAACACGAAGACCACCTGTTTTAGAAGTGGCAACATATTCAGCAAGCTCTACTGCCTTATCCCATGCTTCCTGGCCTGTAAGAAGATATTCTGTAAGAACATAGCCTTCTACCTCACCAGACTTAATGTAGCTCCATTCACCCTCCTCGCGGATGATTTCACAACCTGCATTTGCAGGGAACTTACCTACAAGCTTGCCATCAGTAGCTGCGCTTTCGCGGATGTTAAGATTACCCTCAGAAACATTACAAATACCAAGATTGTTGTAACCGTAAATATCACCAAGTGATTTAGCGGTAGCAATTGCATCTGAATCTGTAACTGAAATAGCATCTAAAGAAGCAATATTAACTGTACCTGCTGCGATAGCACCAGCTGTAAGTGAAGCTTTAGCATCTGATGCAGACTGTATATTTTTATTTGAATCTAAGCAAAAGTCAAAAATAAGTGCTGACGCACAAACTAATGAGAAAGCTGAAACAATACGCTTTTTCATGTAACCTCCAATATCCTACATTTTTAAACAACAGTGCCATTATAGCAATCCTATAGTTTTATGTCAAGAATTTGTAATAATTACGTAATATATCATTTATTAAAGTAATTCTTGGCAACTATTTTGTCCTTTGCCATCTGCTCTTTAAGCTCCTCAACAGAGCCAAATTTCATTTCTGGCCTAAGGAAGGAATGGAAGGTAACCCTTACATATCTTCCATATAAATCGCCGTTATAATCCAAGATATGAGTTTCTATTCCTACTATATTTTTATCTGAAACAGAAGGCTTTGTTCCAACATTTGTAACACCGTGGTAGATTCTTCCGTCGAAATCTATAGTAGTTACATATACACCAAACTTAGGCACAAGCTTTGCAGCCGATGGCATAATGTTAATTGTAGGTATACCAATTTTAGTTCCAAGATGCGCACCGTGAACTACTTCTCCCCATACGAAGTATTCATACCCTAGCATCTCATTTACAATATCGATATGTCCCTCTTTTAATTCTTCCCTAATATAAGTACTGCTGATATCTCTATCATTGATTTGAATTTTGGCAATCTCATTATATTCAAAGCCAAGCTCAGCGGATAATTCCTTTAGAAGCTGTGTATTACCTGCCCCATATTTGCCAAAGGTAAAATCTGAGCCTGATACCATATATTTCATATTAAGATTGTCGCAAAGGAATTTGATGAAATCCTTGGCTTCTGTATTCATAAGCCTTTCATCAAATGGGCATTCGATTAAGAAATCCAATCCACCCTGCTCAAGCATGTACACACGCTCTTTATTGGTGATAAGGCTTGGACTATTGTCATCGTTTATCACCTGTCTAGGAGAATTGGTAAAGGTAATCATGCAAGACGCAAGTCCTGCTGATTTCTTAGATATGATATCCGTAGCAAGCAGATGGTGGCCACGATGGACCCCATCAAACTTACCAACTGTAATAGCTGTATCACAGTTTAATTTAGTGTCAAAAAGTGAATGTAAATACTCCATAATTATTCCAAAAACATTTTCTCCAATGTAAATATATCTTCATTATAGGAATATACACCGATAAATCTGTTATCTGGTAGATATATCCTATATCGCTTGCCTTCCTCAAAGCCACTGATGGATTCCGCAAAAACCTCAGTAGAAGGAATAGGCACTCCGTTGACAGCATGCTTTATCGCTTCTTCAGATGGAATAACAAAAACTGTTTCCATTCCCTCAAAGGCCTGATCTATAGGAAGCATAATACCGTCAAGATTTCCTGCCTTGACGATGCGTTCGATTTCATCGAGAGTTCTAGCATCAGCTATATCAAACATGCTGACTCTTGTACGAATCAAGGATTTCATCGCACATCCACATCCAAGCACCTCTCCTACATCATGGCAAAGTGAACGGATATAAGTACCCTTACTGCAATGAATTCTGATGCTAACCTCTGGCAGGCTAATATTCAAAATATCAATGCTAAAGATTGTAACAGGTCTAGGCTTACGCTCAACCTCTTTCCCCTCTCTTGCTAGCTCATAAAGCTTTTTGCCATTAACCTTAAGAGCAGAATACATTGGTGGTACCTGCATGATATCTCCAACGAAGGAATTGATTGCAGCTACGATTTCCTCCTCAGAAGATGTTACAGATTTGCGAGAAAGAACTCTTCCGCTTAAATCGTAAGTGTCTGTCTCAACACCAAGCATCATTACACATTCATACACCTTATCCTTATCTGTAAGCATATCGCAAAGCTTGGTAGCCTTACCAACACAGACAGGAAGTACACCAGTTGCATCTGGGTCAAGTGTTCCTGTGTGTCCAATCTTTTTTATTTTTAATATGCCACGAAGCCTGGCAACCACATCAAATGAAGTATACCCGGCTTCTTTATAGACATTAATTATGCCACTATTCATTAGCAAATTCCTAACTCTTCAAATTGTTTTTCAACCATGGCCACAATTTCATCAATTACTTTCCATGGTTCCTGTGTATTTACAGAAAAGCCTGCAGCCTTTTTATGACCACCACCACCGTAAACACCAGTGATAACTGTTAAATCAACATCTCCAGATGCTCTTGTGCTGCCTTTAAATTCTCCATTTTCAAGCTCATAAAGGAAAATAGCAACTTCTACTCCCGTAGTATCTCTAAGCTGCTGAACAATGCCTTCTAGGTGTTTGCTCTGAGCACCATATTCAGCCATATCTTCTGCAGTAATAACAGCAGCAATAATCTTACCATCATGGAAGGTTTTACAGCCTAATAGCGCCTTTCCAAGCATTCTATTTTGCACCATGGTTTTGGCAAAATATGTATCTGTGCAAATCTTTGGATAATCTATACCCTTTGTCATTAAAAATCCTGCAGCATCCATTGTAGATTCTGTTGTGCAGGAATACTGAAATACACCAGTATCATGGATAATTCCAGTATAAAGGCATTCAGCAATATCCTTTGTGATTTTATCCTTACCAAATTGATTAAACACAAGCTCACAAGTAGAACTGTCATCTGGGATAATGTAAGAAAATTCGGCAAAGCCACCATTTGTAAAATGATGATCGATGCAAATGGTATGATTTGCCCTTTCAAAGAATGGGAAGACATCTCCTAGTCTTCCACCATCACTGCAATCAAGTGCAATGAATAAATCAAATTTTTTATCTGCTGATACTGTATGAATATCTTCTATCTTATCAGCATTCTTAAAGAATTTAAAAATATTAGGGATAGGATCAAGATAGACATGAACCTCTATCTGAGGATAGTAGGTAGCTATATAGTTGTACATAGCCATACACGAACCAACGCAGTCTCCGTCTGGACGAATGTGTCCGCTGATTCCTACTACTTTTGAATTTGATAAAAGTTCATTAAAGTTGTCTATCATAATTTTTCTCCTGTTTTTCCCCTCATCAGTCAGCTAAAGCTGACAGCTTCCCCCCTGGGGGAAGCCATAAGGATTAGTCTTCTTCTCTAGCGTGAAGAGGTGCATTGACCTCATCAATTAATTTGCTCATTTTTGCAGCGTAAGCAATTGACTGGTCGCTTACAAATGTAATCTCAGGTGTGTTTCTAAGATTGATTCTGTGAGCAAGCTCACGGCGGATGAAGCCAGCAGAGCTCTTAAGACCTTCGATAGTCTTTGCTACTGCCTCATCATCACCGAGAACTGAAATATATGCCTTGCAAGTCTTAAGATCTGGTGCAACCTCTACAGATACAACTGATGTAACTGGAGAGATGCGAGGATCCTTAACCTCAAGACGAATAATATTTGAAAGCTCACGCATAACTTCTTCATTAATACGTGTGTTTTTTACTGAATTTTTTCTCATTATCTAGGTACCTCAACCATAATGTAAGCTTCAATAATATCCATTTCCTGAACATCATTAAAGTCTTCAATAACAAGACCACATTCAAAGTTTGATTTAACTTCCTTAACATCATCCTTGAATCTCTTGAGAGAACCAAGCTTACCTTCGTGAATGAGTTCGCCTTCACGAGTAACACGAACCATACAATCTCTCTGGAAGTAACCGTCTGTTACGTAAGAACCAGCGATGTTACCAACACCAGAAGCCTTGAATATCTGACGAACCTCTGCATGACCAATAACCTTCTCTTCGAATACAGGATCAAGCATACCCTTCATAGCAGATTCTACATCATTGATTGCATCGTAGATAACCTTATAGAGACGAAGGTCAACGCCTTCTCTATCTGCTGTCATCTTAGCCTGTGGATCAACACGAACATTGAAGCCAATGATGATAGCGTTTGATGCAGATGCAAGTACTACATCGGATTCATTGATTGTACCAACACCACCGTGGATTGTCTTAACAACAACCTCTTCGTTAGAAAGCTTCTCAAGTGACTGCTTAACAGCCTCAACAGAACCCTGAACGTCGGCCTTAACAATAATATCAAGTTCTTTAAGATTTCCTGACTCAATCTCGCTGAAGAGTGCGTCAAGAGACATCTTAGATTTAGTCTGTTCAACAAGACGATTCTTGTGCTCTGCAACGAATGTATCTGCAAATGCATGAGCTTCCTTTTCTGAATCAAATGCCATGAATACTTCACCAGCATTTGGAACCTCTGAAAGGCCAAGAATCTCAACTGGTACAGAAGGACCAGCAGTCTTAACACGTGCTCCTGTATCATCGATCATAGCACGAACCTTGCCGTGGCAGCTTCCGCAGGCAACAGGATCACCAACGTGAAGTGTACCCTTCTGAACAAGGATAGTAGCTACAGCACCACGTCCCTTATCAAGCTGTGCCTCGATAACAAGACCACGAGCCTTACGCTTAGGGTTAGCCTTAAGCTCAAGAACCTCAGCTGTAAGAAGAATCATTTCAAGAAGGTTGTCGATACCTTCCTTAGTATGTGCTGAAACTGGACAGAATACAGTGCTTCCACCCCAATCCTCTGGGATAAGCTGGTACTCAGAAAGCTCCTGCTTAACTCTGTCGATGTTAGCGTTTGGCTTATCAATCTTGTTGATTGCAACAATGATTTCAATGCCAGCAGCTTTAGCATGATTAATAGCTTCTATTGTCTGTGGCATAACACCATCATCAGCAGCAACTACAAGGATAGCGATATCTGTTGAGTTAGCACCACGCATACGCATAGCAGTAAATGCCTCGTGACCTGGTGTATCAAGGAATGTGATATCCTGTCCGTTAATTGAAACTGTATAAGCACCGATGTGCTGTGTGATACCACCAGCCTCACGGTCTGTAACCTTTGTATCACGGATAGCATCAAGAAGTGATGTTTTACCGTGGTCAACGTGACCCATTACGCAGACAACAGGTGGACGTGATGGGAAGTTTGATGTATCCTCTTCCTCTTCCTTAAGAAGCTCAGCTATAACATCTACCTTTTCCTCTTCCTCACAGATGCAGTTGAACTCAAGTGCGATTTCAGAAGCTTCTTCAAAATCAACCTCCTGGTTAACTGTAACCATCTTGCCCTTAAGGAATAATGTCTTAACAACAGCTGATGACTGAACCTTCATCTTGTCAGCAAGATCCTTGATAGTGATTCTTTCTGGGATAGTGATTGTAAGAACCTCGTCCATGTTACGCTCTGGAGCCTTAGGAGCATTGTTCTTTTTCTTCTTGCCACCGTTCTTCTCAAGGTTGATGAAGTTTTCCTGCTTCTTACCACCTAAGTTGTTGTTATCACGGTTGTTCTTCTTTTTCTTGTCGTCACGACGTCCGCCCTTAGCATTGTTTGATGGTGCTACATCAGCTGCAGGAGCTGCCTGCTGTGATGGACGGTTGTTGTTACGCTGTGAAGGTCTATCGCCCTTATTGTTTCTGTTGTCTCTATCGTTACGATTGTTATCACGATTGTCTGGACGATTTCCTCTATTGTTATTTCTATCGTTTCTGTCGTTTCTCTCTGAACGTTCGCCACGCTCTGGTCTGTCATTTCTAGCTGGGCGCTCGTTTCTTTCAGGACGATCATTTCTCTTATCCTGCTTTGGTGCTCTGTTTTCTTCACCATCTACTGGCTTCTTCTTTGAAACGAATTCTGTATCAGTAGACTGAGCAGATGCACGCTGTGATGGACGAAGTCCATCAGAGAAAGTACGAGGTCTGATTGGGCCTCTTGGAGCCTGCTGTTGCTGCTGTGGCTTTCTCTCACGATTCTGCTGATTCTCAGAACGCTCTCCTCTGTTAGATGATTCACCGTTTCTTCTGTTACGTCTGTCATCGTTTCCTCTTGTAACAACGAAAACGTTCTTCTTCTTTTTGATTGGATTGCCATCCTTATCAACTGGACGAGCCTTCTTAGGATCTGCTTTATCTGCCTTTGCTGCAGAAGGCTTAGCAAAATGCTTGCGGACCTTTTCTGCCATATCATCCTCGACGCCTGACTGCGCCTTTGCCTCTATTCCGTTTGAGCCAAGAAAAGTAATAACGTCCTTACTCTCTTTTCCAAGCTCTTTAGCTAATTCATGTACTTTAATTTTTGCCATCTAATATCCTCCTTGTAAAGCCTAACGTATCTTATCTTGAATGCTTAAGGATAGATTTTCATCGCACACTACAATTGATGCCCGATATTCTTTTCCAATTGCATGACCTAAAGATTCTTTAGTACCGTATTCTATGTAAGTTACTTCATAGAAACTGCATGAATTAGAGAATGATTTTTTTGTATTATCAGATGCATCAGTTGCTACAATGCAAAGCATTCCGCTACCATCTTTGATTGCCTGTTCACATGCGAATTCACCGCTCACAAGCTTACCAGCCTTCATAGCGATGCTTATCATATTAAGTGCTTTATCTGTCATTCTCCAACTCCATATATAAATTATCAATAACCTCTGTAGGAACTGCCTGTCTAAAGGAACGATTAAAGCTCTTTTTCTTTAAAGCTATATCCAGACATGCCTTGTTCTTACAAACATAGGCGCCTCTGCCCTGTGCCTTATAAGTTTTATCAAGACAAACCATTTCATTGATTTTAACAAGTCTAAAAAGCTTATCTTTTTCAAACATATTGTTGCAGGCAACACATTTTCTAAGAGGTAATTGCTTAGTAACCATTACTCTTCCTCAGATGACTCTTCAACATCTGCAGACTCATCATATTCTTCATCAGAATATTCTTCCTCTGTGTATTCGCCATCCTCTTCGTAATATTCTTCCTCATCATAGTACTCATCATCATCGTCGTACTCTTCTTCATAATCAAGGAAGTCACCGGCTTCTTTAGCCTGTGTCTCACTCTTGATATCGATCTTGAAGCCTGTAAGACGAGCAGCAAGACGAGCGTTCTGTCCTTCCTTACCAATTGCAAGTGAAAGCTGATAATCAGGAACAACAACACGAGCGCTCTTTTCATCTGCATCAGCAACAACTGCAACAACCTTTGCTGGTGAAAGTGCATTTTCAATAAGGTAAGCTGGGTTCTCATCCCACTCAACGATATCGATTTTCTCGCCGCGAAGCTCATTAACGATTGCATTAACACGAGTACCGTTCTGACCTACGCATGCACCTACTGGATCTACATCCTCATCGTTTGACCAAACAGCAATCTTTGTACGACTACCAGCCTCACGAGAGATTGACTTGATTTCAACGATACCATCACGAACCTCTGAAACTTCCTCTTCGAAAAGCTTCTTAACAAGCTCTGGATGTGTACGAGAAACAAGGATACGTGGTCCCTTGTTAGATGTCTTAACCTCTACGATGTAAACCTTGATACGGTCCTGTGGCTTGTAGTATTCGCCCTTAACCTGCTCAGACTCTGAAAGGAAGCCTTCAAGCTTACCAAGGTTAACATGGATATTGTTTCCTGAGAAACGTGTAACAACACCAGTAACAACCTTGTGCTGAAGCTCATAGTACTCCTCGTAAAGTACCTTTCGCTCTTCTTCACGAATCTTCTGTGTGATTGTATTTTTTGCTGCTGTAGCTGCGATACGACCAAAGTCCTTAGACTTAACTTCTACGCGAACTACATCGCCTACCTGGTGCTTACCATTGATGTTCTGTGCCTCAGAAAGTGAAATCTCCTCAACTGGATCTAACACTTCGTCAACTACTGTCTTAGAAAGGTAAACATGATACTCACCTGTTGCCTTGTCGATTTCAACAGATGCGTTTTCTGCCTTTCCATAATTGTTCTTACATGCAATAAGAAGTGAATTCTCGATTGTCTCGATTAACACGTCCATGCTGATATTTTTCTCTTTTGCAAGATCTGTAAGAGCATCCCAAAAATCATTTGTATTAGCTGCCATATTTCCTCCTAAATATTAAAAGTCTATTGTTAATCTAACCTGAGCAACATCTGCTCTTGAAAAAACTTCTGTTCCATCTTCGAATTCGATGGTAATTGTATCCTTATCAAAAGCCTTAAGTGTTCCTGTGAATTCCTTAGCTCCATTAACTGGCTTGTAAGTTTTGATATCCACATCCTGACCTAGTGCCTTTTCAAAATGCTTATCTTTCTTTAATACTCTGCCAAGACCTGGTGAGCTAACTTCAAAAATGTATCCATCATCTCCACCAATCTGTGGCTCTGCGTCAAGCAAATCGTTCATGCGACGACTTACAGCTACGCAATCATCGATTGTGATACCACCTTCCTTGTCGATGTAGGCTCTTAGATAATAATCTGCGCCTTCTTTAACGTATTCTACGTCGTAAAGCTCAAAGCCCATCTCATCAAGAATAGGAGTTATCAATTCTTCCGTACGTTTTTCGTAATCGGTGTGTTTTGACATAAATGTCCTCCTTATTCAGTTGTAAATGTTAAAAAGCATAAACAAAGAGAGAGCAAATATTGCTCTCTCTTAAGTCGCTCTCTTCAATAACACTGATAATTATAACAGAATTATTTGAATTTTCAAGGCTTTTTAGCATTTTAATTAGTGATGGAACAAGCGGAGTCCTGTAAATGACATTACCATTCCATACTTATTACATGTCTCGATAACATTGTCATCACGTACTGAGCCGCCTGGCTGTGCTACATATTTTACACCAGACTTGTGGGCACGTTCGATATTATCACCGAATGGGAAGAATGCATCACTTCCAAGTGAAACATCTGTCATTCTATCAAGCCATGCACGCTTTTCAGCCTTTGTAAATTCTGAAGGACGAGTTTTGAATGTCTTCTGCCATACATCATCACCAATTACATCCTCAAACTCCTCGCCGATATAAAGATCGATTGCATTGTCTCTATCTGCTCTCTTGATACCATCAACAAAATCAAGGTTGAGAACCTTTGGAGACTGGCGGAGCCACCAGTTATCTGCCTTCTGACCAGCAAGACGAGTACAGTGAATACGTGACTGCTGTCCTGCACCGATACCGATTGCCTGTCCGTCCTTTACATAACAAACTGAATTTGACTGTGTATACTTAAGAGTAATCATAGCAATTGCAAGGTCAATCTTAGCCTGTTCTGTAAGCTCTTTATTATCTGTAACAATGTTTGCAAAGAAATCATCATCAATTACAAGCTCATTTCTGCCCTGCTCGAAGGTGATACCGAATACTTCCTTGCGTTCTAATTTCTTTGGAACATAATTTGGATCAATCTTGATTACAGCATAGTTTCCATTTTTCTTAGCCTTAAGAATTTCAAGTGCCTCTGGTTCATATCCTGGAGCAATAACACCATCTGATACCTCGCGCTTGATAAGCTTTGCTGTTGCAACATCGCATACATCAGAAAGCGAAATGAAATCACCAAATGAAGACATTCTATCTGCACCTCTTGCTCTAGCATAGGCATTAGCAAGTGGAGTGAATTCCATATCTAAATCATCGCACCAATAAATCTTACGCTCAACTTCTGAAAGAGGAAGTCCCACAGCAGCACCTGCTGGTGAAACGTGTTTGAATGAAGTTGCAGCTGCAAGGCCTGTAGCCTTCTTAAGCTCTGAAACAAGCTGCCAGCCATTAAATGCATCCAAGAAATTGATGTAACCTGGCTTTCCGCTTAAAACTTCAATTGGAAGGTCGCCTTCTTCCATATAAATCCTTGAAGGCTTCTGATTAGGGTTGCATCCATACTTTAATTCCAATTCTTTCATCTTTTCTCTCCTTTAAATCCGCAAGTTACGCTCTCAAGCCTAAGATATTGCCTTCGGTCACTGATGTTTCCTTCGGCAACACTTAAAGCTTGATAGCTACTTGCTCATCTAATAATCCAATTAAACTATTCCTTACGCCCTTACGTTTTTATTTATGATTCGGGTGTCGACAGTGCCGGTTGCGATGTCGATGTAACGTACGAAAAGTGAAACCTTATTATCCATATTAAGGTTTGACCAAATCATATCGGTAAACTCATCGATGTTGCCTGAAATTTCAATTGGTGTTGGCTCTCCTTCGTATGATGGAAGTGGATTGCCATCGTTCATATAGGTGTGAATAAATCTGCCGGTACCTGGCTTTGGATTGGAATAATCAAATGTGTATCTATTACATGAATCGCTGTCGCCCATGTTGGACTTAAGAATTGACATTAAATAAGAAAACTCGCCGTTTTCGATGTGAAGTAGACCTGAAATACGAGGTGTAAAATTAGGACCGTCTGGCTCAAATTCGCGTCTGCGAAGTGTCTGCTCGAAAGTCTCTCCCTTTTGCATGTACTCATAAATAGTATCAGTCTGATCACCGTTTGTAACGATTGTGTCATTTCCTAGCACTCTGACAGGTGCATAAATGATAAGTGATGGGTCTGTAAGCTTTGATGGGTCGAATGCCTCTGTACGAATGCCCTTTCCGTCCTCTACAAAAACTCTGTTTCTTGAATTCTCAGAACGCCCCATAATAAAATAAGCAGAGACAGCCTTGGTTCCGTCTTCTGAACGGCCAATGACAATGCCTCTGCCTGGATACGTGGTCTCTGATAATTCTCTAGCTAAAGATTTTACTACCATGGGTTCCTCCTTTAATACATTTTCCGCCACAAATTATAACTGAACCCACAGTCTGTGTCTACCCTAAAATACATCAAATAATTAAGTTATTTGGCTCGCTGGTTACGGTCACAAGTATAATATTTCCTCAGTCGACTAAGAATGTCTTCCTTAGGAAATATTATCCTTGTTACCTACCAGCTATTTTCAACTTTTTTTAGCTCGCTTGTTACGCTAACAATAAAAAGTATTACTCCGTCGCGAGATTGCTCCTTGAGTAATACTTTTCATTGTTAGCTACAAGCTATTTATACTTTCTTTTATGAATCCCATATTAGGGCTACGTTTGGGTGTTGAATTTACTTAACATGTCGTCGGCGGATAAGGAATAGTCGCCGGTGTTGGTGTAGGATTTACGGCCTGTGATGCTTGCCAATTCATTTCCTGCATAGGAATTAGCCATTGAGGATTTTGTGGCTACCTGGTAAGCATAGCTTCCGGTTCCGTTGAATAAATCCTTTACGTAGGTCATATTTGCCTTATTCTTAAGGAAATCTTCATCTACCTGTAAATGGTTATCCTTATCAATCGTAATTCCAGCCTTGCCAAGTGTTTGAGCAGATTTAGCAGAGGTTGTAACCATTGCTGCAACCTGTGTTAAAACGCCTGTATTATCGGACTTTTGACCGCTATCAACTAATGAATTATACTTATCCGCAAAATCCTTTACAGCCTTGTAAATTGCTTCCTTGTCGTAATCCTTGGTGGTCTTGCCCTCTTCATCAGTGGTTTCCACTTCTTCCCAAATAGAATTTTTGCCCTTTGCTAACAGCTTATCCGTAGCCTTACTCAAAGCGCTGGTGTCATTTCGGATTTCGCTAAGATTTGTATCTACTTTTTTAGACTTCTTACCTGTATCTGATTTCAAATTGCCTTCATCATCATATTTTGAATAATATGCTTTCACAAGCTTTCCGTATGAACCTGATTTAATTTGGGTTAAGTTTGTAAGAGAACCTTCAAGTCCTCCAAACATGGAATTCACGCCTGATGAATTATTTCCACCAAACAATGAATAGATAGAATTATTGCCAAAAGAATTAATAGTTAAAGACATAAACATCACTCCTTTGATTATAAAACCTGAACATCCTTGTTCATTATGTCATTACATACTTATACTTATAGATATAATACTAAATTCTTTTGTTTATTCTGTGAACAGGGATTTTATAATCTTACTGGTATTCCCTGCCTTTTCAAATATTCCTTTAAATCCTTTATTTCAAGCTCTTTATAGTGGAACAAGGACGCGGCTAAGGCTGCATCGGCGCCGCCGATTGTAAGAGCATCTTTAAAATGCTCCATAGTACCAGCTCCACCAGATGCTATAACAGGTATTGATACAGCACTAGAAATAGCACGAGTAAGCTCTATATCAAAGCCAGCCTTGGTGCCATCGCAATCCATGGATGTAAGAAGTATTTCTCCAGCTCCAAGCTTTTCTGCCTGAAGGGCCCACTCCACAGCATCGATTCCACAATCTAATCGACCGCCATGTTTATAGATATTGAAGCCTCCATCAGAACGCTTTTTTGCATCAATAGCTACCACTACACACTGACTTCCAAATTTATCTGCTGCGTCTGCTATTAATCTTGGATTGTCGATTGCGGCTGAGTTAACAGATATTTTATCTGCACCTTCTCTAAGCAAGGCCTTAAAATCATCTACTGTACGGATACCACCTCCTACAGTGAATGGGATAAATACCTGTTCTGCTACACGCCTCACCATATCTACAACAGTGTTTCTACCATCAGATGATGCTGTGATATCCAAAAATACCACCTCATCTGCACCAGCTTTATCGTAGGCTGCGGCTATTTCTACTGGGTCACCTGCGTCTTTTAAATCTACGAAATTAACACCTTTTACTACTCTGCCATCTTTTACGTCCAGGCAGGGAATTATGCGTTTTGTGAACATATTATTCTCCTATAGTATTGAGTACCCTCATCCGGCTCTTCGAGCCACCTTGTCTCGCCTCCCGGCTCGGTCGTTGCTAAACAGGCTCCACTGGAGCCTAGCAACCCCAGAGGGGGAAGGCTATTGGGTAGCAAAGTTTTTAAGAATTTTTAATCCTACATTAGAGGATTTTTCTGGATGGAACTGACAGGCAAATATGTTACCCTTTTCTACAGAGGCATGGATGTGACAGCCATATTCTGTGGTGGCGGTAACAATGGATGAATCTTTAGCCTGTAGATAATATGAATGTACAAAATAAACAAAAGCCCCCTCATCTATTCCATTAAATAAGTGGCCTTCATTAGGAAAATCTAAAGAGTTCCAACCAATATGAGGAACCTTGATTCCTTCACTGTCAGGAATCCTCTTTACAATTCCGTCAAGAACATGTAAGCCCTCTACACCAGGTGATTCCTCGGATGATTCAAACAAAAGCTGTAAGCCTAAACATATTCCAAGAAACGGCTTGCCTGTGACAACAAATTCATGAATTGCCTTATCAAGCTCATATTTCTTAAGATTTTCCATGGCGGCAGCAAAAGAGCCGACTCCTGGTAATACCAAACGGTCGGCTTTTTTAATAACACTAAAATCCCTGGTGAGGACAGTTTCCTCACCAAGGATTTTGAATGCTTTTTCTACACTTTTAATATTTCCTGCATCGTAATCAAGTATCGCTATCATAAATCCGGTAACCCTAAGCCTCTCAGCACCTTTCTAAGTTCTATAGTATAGTAATGTCGGTTAGGTTGCTTATAAATGGCCAAAGCGTCCTCTTCAGAAAGTTTAAACTGATCATTTAATTCTTGAACAATCTGAGTATGATATGCGTCATATTGATCTGCAATTCCGTATTCCGCGGCCTCGTCTTTGTACTTTTCATATCGGCCTACACCGATAATTAAAGCATCTAGTGCGTATGGATACTGCTCATATGCAATGAATGCCTCGTACTGTTGCTGACAAGTCTGCAAATCAGCTAAGGTTCTAGCTTGATTCCTTAATAGTTCAACCTTTTCATCACTCTTGAAATCAAAACCGTTAAGCTTTTCGTAAGCTGCAATATAATCACCAGCTTCAAACAGCTCGTTGGCCTGTTCCATGTGACGTTTCAGTCCCGTAAAGGTCATGCCCACCATTACTACACCAATTATTGATATAGATAATAACAGAAATGTAGCAATAATGGAAATAGGAATTTTAGGAGAATTATCTGGTTCTTTTGGTTTTTTCTCCTTTTTAGGCTTTGGAGGTTTTGGTGGCTTATCTTTTTTAGCTGCCTCCTTCTCCTTTTTAGCCGCTTCTTTTTCCTTCTTGGCTGCTTCCTTTGCGGCCTTCTTTTCTTCCTTTAGACGTTTTTTCTTTTCCTTTGGATCCTCTGGAACCACAGGATTTCCATCTTCGTCATAGGTAACCTCGGCAGCCTTTCTTGCTGCTTCCTCCGCCTCTGCTATTTCATCCTCATCAGGCGGTCCAAAAAGAATTAATAAAAGCTTTTGCACTATAGGATTTGGCTTTTTTTCGCCTTTTTCCTTTTTCTTCTTTTCCTTCTTTTCTTTTTTGCCCTTCTTCTTCTTGCCTCCATCATCAGCCTCTTCAGCTTCTGATTCCCCTTCGGTGCCTTCCGCACTATCGTCTATATCGGCGCCCTCGGCAGCCCCTTCTTCATCACCGTTTAAAAGAGATTGAATATCTAATAAATCTTCATCTCCTTCTAACAGATTATCTAAATCCAAATCTCCGTCTCCGGAAAGGTCTGGCTCTTCCCCTTCTCCAAATTCTGCCTCGTCCAAAGCGTCCATTTCATCAGGCATAAATTCCTTCAAGGATTCATCAAGAGGCTCCTCTTCGGTATCCTCCACCATGTCGTCCAGTGAGAAGCCTAAATCATCATCCTCTTCAGACGACTCCCCAGCATCCTCTTTGGCTTCAGCAGTCTCCTCTAAAGAAGCTTCTACTTCATCCTCATCGCTTTCTTCCATAAATGCAGACAAATCAATATCGTCATCGTCAGGAAGCTCTAAAGGAGCATCGTCATCTTCTAATACTGGTCCCTCACTACTTTCCTGGGAAACTGACTCTTCTATTTCTTCTACAGGCTCCTCCACCTCTTCATGTATCTCATCATCCAAAGAAATAGGCATTTCCTCAGCAGCTTCCTGCGTTTTTTGCACGTCCTGCTTTACAATAGGCTTATTATTCAAAAGAGCATCAACAATTCCATCGGATTCAGGCACCTCACCTGTCTCCTGGAAATGACGCTCATCATCATCAATTTCCTGTTCAAAATTACTTATAAATAAATCGACATCATCAGACTCCAGCTCTTCCTCAAATTTGCGCAAAAAATCCTCCTCAGATAGAACCTGTCTGAGGTAAGGATGTGAGCTTTTCGTCTGAATTTCATCTACATTGATTCCAGTAGCTTCGAAAAAATCCTCGTTGTAGGCTACAGCTTTTCTGCTTTCTGTGGCCTCCTGTTGTTTTTTCTCAGCTTTTTCTTGAACCTGTATAGCATCAGTCTTAGCCTTATTTATTGAATTAAGTAGTCCATCTAAGTAGTCCTCCGACTGAGACATTCATTTTTCCTCCCTATACTAAAAAAGGGGCATGCCTTGCATACCCCTAATATTTAATTATGAATTAGCCTTTCGAGCACCCTCATATTTAGCCACCAAATCATCAACAACGGCTATAAGTTTTCCAATCTCTGGTTTTGTAAGCTGTGCATCAGCTCCTAAGCTCTCGCCCTTACGTCTAATTTCATCATTAATCAGAGATGAGAAAATGATAAGCGGAATATTCTTCATTGTTTCATTCTCTTTAACAAGCTTACATAATCTGTGGCCATCCATAAGAGGCATCTCAATATCAGTAATGATAAGATGAACGTCATTAAGCACTGTTCCCTTTTTATGTAATTCAACCAGCTTGTCCCAGCCCTCTTGGCCGTTCATATTGACAATAAGATTTGTATAACCTGCCTTCTTTAAGCACTCAACAATAAGCTTTGAAAGAAGTGGTGAATCCTCACAAAGAAGGATTGGTGATTTGCTTCTATCTCTAGACTCATAATCATCCATTTCTGATACCTTAAGACCAGTCTCAGGATTGATATCTGTAACGATTTTCTCGAAGTCAAGGATAACAACAAGTCTATCTTCCAGTTTGATTACACCGGTAGATACGCCGGATTCATCTGAACTAATGGTAGCATCTGGTTTAATAATATCTTCCCAAGATACACGATGAATTCCAAGAACCTCATCAACATGGAAAGCTGTATTCAAACTGTTGAAGTTTGTAATAATAAAAAGACCATCATTAGGAGCTTCATCAGTGATATTCAAACACTTGCGTAGAGAAATAACGGAAATCATAATATCTCTTGGCATAAAGATTCCTTCGATACAAGGATGAGCGTTTGGCAATGGTGTAACTGGTTGATACAACAAAATCTCCCTGATCTTGGCAACGTTAATTCCATAGAAATTTTTGCCAACCTTGAACTCAAGTACCTCAAGTTCGTTAGTGCCCGATTCCAATAAAATATTAGTATCCATGCAAATCTCCTCTCACTTAAATCAATAATGATTTATATGGTTGTCCCTCTAGTGGTGCCTTCACTTGTAACGAATAGCTCCAAGGAAGTTATATTTTCTACTGACGAATCGCTGTATAAAAATACTAAAACAAATGATTTTGTATCACCAGCTGCCAGTAAACCATCAAAATTTGCCAAGTCATTTCCCAATGGAGTGAATAGATTATTGGTTTTCTCACCGCCGTTAAGGGATAGGCTATAACTTCTATCTGAATACTTTGAAAAATCTACAGATGAATTAGAAGTATTTTCTGCTGAAATAGATAAAACTATATACTTCTTTCCAGAAACTTTTTCAAGCAAAAAACTCTTTGTTTTGTATTCTGGTGAAACATCAAATTCTGAACATGTGAATTCTACACCAGGAATATCTACTGCACTTGTAAATGAATAGCCTCCTTCATCCAAGCTACTATCTTCTGCGCCTTCTTCTGCTTCCTCACCTTCTATTGGCTCGCCAGTCTCAGGATCAAGCTTAACCTCTTGTTCTGTGTCCTCTACAGGCTCTTCAGTAGCCTCCTCCTCTGGAACACCTGGAGTATAATCCTCCTCCAGCTCCCCAGTACGAACTCTGGCATTTGCTATGCCGATTGTCTGATTTTGATTAAATTTAGAAACTGTTTTTGAAGCATAAGCAGCAATAATAGCCTCTTCCTCTTCGGTCATAGCATATAATGGCTCACCACAACCTGTGAAAATTAAAGCTATACACACTATCGAAATAAAAAAGTAAAATCTTTTAAATTTCATACTTACTCCTAGAAGAATAAACTAATCATTAATGGTATATTAGCATTAATATGTGTATACTTCAATGTGAAAAATCAGAAAATTCTATGAATTTTTGTTGATTTTTGTGTCTTTTGCTAAAGTTAACTCGCACCAAAATTCAACTCCGTCTGGCATATTTTCCACTCCAAACTTCTCATGTAAAAGCTCCATTGTAGCCTTAACAACCGACAAACCTATACCGCTGCCGCCATATTCACGACTTCTAGCTTTATCGGCCTTATAGAATTTTTCCCAAATGCGCTTTATATCCTTCTTGGAGATATTATTACCTGAATTGAATACACTAATTCGAACTTTTCCTTTTTTTACAAAATCATACCTAACATTAATTATGTTCTCGTTCATAACATAATGGATAGCATTACTAATAAAATTGGTAATAACCTGCTCTACCAAAAATTCATCAGCATGAACATAGCACTCAGTCTTGTTAATAAAGGAGTATTTTATATTTTGCGCCTCAAAATTAATTCTGTTGCTATCTACAATGCTATCTATCATTTCTGTCACATCGAAATCAACCAAATCCATATTCATCTGGCCAGCTTCAAGCTGATTTAAAATAAGCATTTCACGTACAAGTCGATTCATTTTATTGGCTTCATCGATGATAATATCCAGATATATCTGCCTACTGTTTTCATCATCCATGATGCCCTCTTGTAAGCCCTCTGCATAACCTTGAATAAGAGCAATAGGTGTTTTAAGCTCATGAGAAACATTTGAAACAAATTCCTTTCTCATGTTCTCCGTCTCTTCCTTCACCTCCAAATCATGCTTCAAGCTATCGTTAGCAGCCTTAAGTTGGGTAATTGCACGCTTTAAGGTGGTGGACATTTCGTTGATATGCTCACCTAAATCATCTATTTCATTGTAAATACGTTGTGGAACATATTTTGCTTCAAAATCAAAATTAGAAATACGCTTTGTAATATCAATAAGATTAATAAGTGGACTTGTAAATCTAGCCATCACAATATGACCTATGATAGCTGTAAATACAATAGCAACCATAGCCATGTGAAAGAAAAACTTATTTGTAATGCCTGTCACATGATTCATAGAAGATTCAGTAGCGCTCACAAACAAAATATTTCCATCTGGCAAAACGCCTAGCATAACAAGATACTCTTCTTTTAAATCAGGAAATTGCTGTGTGAATATGGCGTAAGAATCTGTCCTCTTAATCACATCTACTGATTCATGATTTGAAAACATTGCATAGTTAAGCTGATTTAATAAAATAGTAGAATCCGTATTGGATGAGACAAGTGGCTCCCCGTCAGCACCTGTAATAATGCAGGCAACTGAATACATTTCAAATAATGCTGCCGTCTCAGAAAGATTTTCTTCCCCGTACAACTGGCCATTATCAATCCTTTCAGAAAGGATTTCATAAATAGCCTTCATATCTTTTCTTTTTTCATAAATATAATAATCGCCTAAAAAGCAGGATGACAGTACGCTAACCAGTACCAATGATACAAAAATGGTTGCAACTATCAATCCTACAATTTGGCGATTAATTTTTCTAGACTTTTGCGTCGACTTCAAATTTATACCCCATGCCCCAAATAGTTTTGATGTAATTTCCTTTATCGTCTAACTTACTACGAAGCTTTTTAACGTGAGTATCAATTGTTCTCGCGTCTCCAAAATAATCATAATCCCATACATGATTAAGGATTTTTTCTCTTGAAAGTGCAATTCCTTCATTGTTAATGAAGTAATAAAGAAGTTCGAATTCCTTGACAGAAAGCTCTACAGGATTTCCATCGTTTGTTGCCACATGAGCATCAACATCTAACTGGATGCCACCTGCTTCAACAACCTTCTTACCTATAGAATCATCTGTACTTCTACGAAGAACGGCATTAACTCTAGCCATAAGAATTTTTGGTGAAAATGGTTTATTAATGTATTCATCTGCACCAAGCTCAAAACCATTTAGCACATCATTTTCTTCACCCTTAGCTGTAAGCATTAGAACTGGGATGGAAGAAGTTTCGCGGATTTCTTTCAGTACTGCAAAGCCATCTACTTTAGGCATCATGACATCTAAAATGATAAGAGCGATTTCGCTATCCATATAGAACATATCAAGAGCCTGCTCCCCGTTCTCTGCTTCGATTACTTCGTAATCTTCCCTTACTAAATAATCTTTGATTAACTTCCTCATTCGGCTTTCATCATCAGCCACAAGATTTTTGTTTTTTGACATAACACAACCCCATCCTTGAAAATTATTGTCGTTGTAGTTCCTTCTCCGTGAGAGCCTTCTCTCTCTCATTAAGATCCTGCTCTCGTTGAGAAAGTTCCTGTTCCCACGATGAATACTCGTCTAAGATTTTATCTTCATAGTCAAGTATCGTTGGACTGTTAATCGTAGAGTTTACGAAAAACATTCCTATTACACATAACAATAAAGTTATGCAAAGGACTAATAAAATCCTATTAATGAGCTTCAGCCTTTTGATGATCGCCTGGTCTGAAGAACTCACAATAGATTTATCGGCTTTTTCTTTCTTCGCTTTAGGCTTTTTATCTGGTTTTTCTTTAGGAGTGACCTCTTCCGTTGAAGTTTTTTCCTCCTTAGGAACCTGCGTTGGCTTTGAAGGCTCAGACTGTTCGATAGTATAAACTTCTGGCACTTCCTCTTCCGTAAAAACCCCTGAACCAACAAGATTTTGCCTAAGTTGAGATAAGAAACTCATACCTATCTCAGTGGAAAAAAGCCTTTGCTTCAAGAGCTTTTTGTAAACAGTAAGTACACCATTTTCATCTAAGTCTTTGATTTGTGCCAGGATATACTCTACTTGCTTAAGCTCTTTGGCGGCTTTTTTTGCTTTATTCTCATCGTCGAAAATGTACCCACCAATATTGTACTTAGCCATGTTAATCCTTTTTTACAATTCTTATATAGTTATTTTAGCAATTTACATTATAAAAATCTATCTTTATATTAATTAATTTTGTTTTATTTTTACAAGTCCATAAATTGATAAGGCAACACCACCTAAAGTTACTATTGTTCCAAACCATAATGAAAATGTAACGCCACACAATCTAATTAAAATTCCACCGATAATACTTGATAAAAGATTGCTTAAAGTCATCGCTACTGTAACAAAAGCCTGGCCCTTTACTGCATCCTTCTTTGACATGATTTCGTCCACAAAGTGAACTGATGCTGGAATAAAAATAGCAAAAGCCAGCGCCTGAAAAATCATACTGAAATACAACATTCCAACAGAGGTTGCAACTGTAGTAGCGAATATCTTTACAAGATAAAACACGGCTGAAATTGAAAGTAGTTTTTTCGAGCCAAACCAATCTTTAAGCTTAGTAAAGAAAATCATAGCTGGTAGCTCTACAATAGCCTGAAGCGCTAAAAGTCCACCAGTATCTGCCTCATCTCCACCTACATTTACAGTGATTTGGAAAAGGAAATTATTGATAAGCACATGACCAAAATAAAATCCCATAACACCGACCAAGAACAAGAAGAATATTCTATATTTTTCAATGAAATTCTTAATAGAATTTATATCAAAAGAATCTGAGGTGGTTGTAGTGGTCTCAAATGGATCATACTCTTTTTTAGGATCCTTGCCTGTATTTTTAAGCTCAAAATAAATCCAGATAACATTAGCTACAAATAAAACAGTAACAATAAGACCTAGAACTGTTGCTGCCTTTTCTGAAGCCACCTTCATAAGATTACCTGCAATCAAACTCATTATAAAAAAGAAAAATGAACCACTAGCACGGGCAACTCCATAATTCATGTGAATATCATATTTTTCAATATGAAAATTCAATGCATTCAAAAATGGTTGCATAATTGTAGCAATCATTGCTGCTATTAAGAAGGTAAAACCTGTGGCAAAGCCCTTTTCATCTGTACCAACACCAAATAACAAATCAATTACAAGTAATACACCTAAAACAGCTAAAACATCAATCACATTAAAGCGAGTGCTTTTATCTGTCTCAACTGAAATTAGCTGTTGCAATACACTTGCCAAAAGATAGGCAATGGCAAACAACGCTCCTATTCCCACTGTGCTATAGCCCCTGTTTGACAGATACGCAGAGCCTAAGCTGATGGTGCAACACACAATCATCCAGTACAATCCCTGAATGGTGATGTAGGATAGATTTAATCTTAATTCTAGTGACTCTTTAATCTTGTAAATCATAACATCTCCTTGAATTTTTCTTTAATATATTATGAAAAAACATAATTCTACATATTTTTATGATATATTAATCATACCTTTAATAAATAAGAAAGGAAACAAATATGTTAAAAAAAATCATTAAATCAATATTAATTGTAATCTTGGCAATTATTATTTTCTTAGCCGCATACGTGGCTTATGTTCTTTTATCTTATCATCGTATTGAAGATAATTTGAAGCTTGATGTAAATGGCGATGCAGCTGAAGCTACCCTTAAAACTGAGGAGCTTTATCGAATCACATCTGCCAACTTAGGCTTTGGTGCTTATTCCGATGATTACTCCTTCTTTATGGATGGCGGAACTGAATCCTGGGCTTATTCAAAGGAAGCTGTACATGAAAACATCGCTGGTTCCATGGATAGCATTCTTAGCCTTTCTCCAAACCTGATGCTCTTCCAGGAGGTAGACCTCGATTCCACCCGAAGCTATCATGTAGATGAGGAAGCTCTAATTGTTGATGCCCTAAAGGAGGCTGGCACTGGTGATGTAAATTATACTTTTGCAATCAATTATGACAGCCCATTTTTACTTTATCCATTTACTCAGCCTCATGGTAAATCAAAGGCTGGATTACTTACAGTTTCACCAGCAACTATCACTGATTCTTATCGTAAATCTCTTCCAATTGAGGAAGGACTTTCAAAGCTTATCGACCTTGATAGATGCTATTGCAAAAACTACATCGAACTTGAAAACGGCAAGCAGCTAGTGCTTTATAATGTACATCTTTCTGCATATACTACAGACCCATCTACAGCAACAAACCAGGTGGTTATTTTAAATGAAGATATGCTGGAGGAATACAACAAGGGCAATTACATTATCGCCGGTGGCGATATGAATAAGGATGTATTAGGTGATTCATCAGCCTATTTCGGAACTACAAGTACCGAAAACTGGGCTCAGCCAATCCCTGATGGATTATTAGACGATGTATTCACACTTGTTGGTCCAATTGATGAATCAAATCCTGTTCCATCCTGCCGTAATGCCGATTCACCATATACAAAGGATTCCTTTGTACTTACAATTGATGGCTTTATCGTATCTTCGAATGTAGAGGTGCTTAAGGCAAATGTTTTAGACACAGGCTTTAAATATTCAGATCATAATCCAGTTTACATGGATTTCATTCTTAAATAATTATGCGTCTAATTTGTTGCTTGAGCTTGTTCCACAAAGCTTATCAACAGACTTGATGATTTCCTGAATTTCAGGTAGATAGTGCTCATGGCTTATCATGAGCCTATCTATTTCATCACGTTCTTCCTGGACGATTCTGCGATGATCTTCTAATCTCTCCCTTATCTTTTTACGACGAGTAACAAGTCTATGCCTGCAATCAGCCATCTCCTGTCTATCTATAAGTGCGTTAATCTGGTTTATCCAAATCTTGTCGTCTGCAAGTCCAAGGCTTGCTAATATTGAAGCAAGCTTGTTACTGTAGAACTCTAAATCCTCATTGTTTTCTAAGTACCTGATTTGATCACGAACCTTGTCCTGATACTGCTCCCAAACATATTGAAGCTCGGCTGCATTATTTACATAGTATTTATCCTTAGAATACTCAACGCTGTTTGTTACATTCACATATTTCATGCGTTCTACGTTTAGCATACTTATGGATTGATTTAAATGGATTATTGCGAATTTCTTTTCCCTGGCTATTTTGTTTTGTCTTAGGAAAACTATAAAACCGCTTACAGCGCAGATAAATAAAACCGCAAAAACCCAAATAGAAATATCTACATCTGTAGCAGTATTCATGGTTACCAAAAGGATGATAAGAGTCATAAAGGAAACCATGATTGCCACAGCCATCCTTCTAAAAAGCTTCACCTGATATTGAAGCTCCTCCCGCTCTATCTCCCATCTGCTTTTTTCCCCTTCCAAATAAGACAGATTTCTTTTCAATTTAGCCTGATATATTTCATCAGATGTGAAACGATTGATGATTTCTGGCATATTATCCTCTTCTTCAGAAATCACTTCAAATTGTTCATCAGATATATTTCGCTGGATAGCTCTTGCATTTACAAGATTCTCCTCCAGCTCAACTATTTTAGATGCAGTGGAACGCAAATCCTTCGCCTTATCCTTTGGAAGATTTTCGATTGTCTTAATATCATTAAGATATCTGGTAACAATACGATACTCCAGCTTTTGACGTTCCATTGCCTTTGTGCTAGCTATGATTTGCTCGCAGGAATCAAGAATATAACGTTCCAGCTTTTTAGGATCATCTACACTGCCCAAACCTTCGATTTGGGTGTAAACCCTGTTAAAAGCGTCGTCAATTCTTGCTGCTCTTTCTTCTTTTTTCTTTTTGTTGTTAAAAAAGAATCCCATATACTTCTCCCCAAATACAATTAAATTCTACATAATTTTATGTATTCATTTTTCCAGTTTTGAATAACATTATTAATGGTTTCTGATGTCTCTTCAGTGTTGTTTCCGTTTAGCATGTCATTTATCGTATTATCAAAACCAATAATATCTTCCTTTGAAGTAGCCCTGCTAACTACCTGCAGAACTTCCTCAACATCGGTTCTCGGAACCTGATATTTTAAAACGTAATCATCAAATGCTGCCTTATCCTTGGCACATCTGGCAGAATATAATAGTTGATATAGTGTCTGCTTTTTCAGATTACGTTTGTAGCCTTCATCAAAGCATCTGATGGCCTCCTCGAAGAAAAACAGCTTTGCAAAAGCGCAGCCAAGATTGTGATAAACATCCCCTTCTACAACACGTGGCATGGTTCTTGCAATATCCTCTGAAAGCAATATTTCATATTCATAAATAGCATCTACAAGCTTTCCCGATGCCATCAATCTATCTGCTCTAAGCTTTCTGCGTTCAGCTTCGGATTTATTTTCGAAGGTAGCTATGATGGTCAAGGCATCCTTAATCTCTTTATTAGAAGCATAGCCATTTGCACTAAGTATATGACCTACGAAAATATGTAAAGGTGAATTGTTCTGAACCATGGTGTGTAATTCCTTTGCCAAATTTGGCATTTTAAGCTCACGACCAATCCAGTTACATAGTTCTGTATTCATCAGCTTACTAGAAAGCAAATAAACATTATTTATTATGTAATAGCTAAGCTCCTCTAAGGAATAAACATTCAAGGATACTTCCTCAATATAGTAAGGAGAAGCTGCTATGGAATTTTTGCAATAAATTAAAGTACTCATTACTCTCCCTTCAAGGAAATAGTATGTGTCCAGCTCTTGCCTGATGCAGGAGTGATTTCACCAAATCCTAAATCCGTAATTACGATAGAAATCGCCACATCTGAAACAGGTCTTGCCTCTATACGAAGCCTTGTAGTACGATTTTCACGCTTTGGCAAATCGGATAATTCCAGTAAATCCGTGTGAACCTCTCTTGACTCGGGGCGCTGAAGATAAAACTCTATTTCAGGCTCTCCATCAAGAATCACTTCACATTCACCCTTGGCATCATACCAGCTTTGACCTGCATCAATCAGTGTGAAAAATTTCATTACATTGTTTTCTAATATTTTTATAGAAAGATTTAGCTTTAAATCATTATCGCCAATGAAGATAAATGGCCAGTCACGTTTACCGTCCTTTACATAGCCTGCGTAGCATGCACCCTTTGAATAAAGATTCTTTCCAAGAAAAACCTTACGGCCCTTACATAATCTGGAAAGACTAACCTTCATCCAGTCTCCGTCAAATCCATCTCCAACTAGATATACTGAAGAAAACAATTTGCTGCCAAATGTATCTGCAATGATTTCGTCAAACATTTCATCCTTGTTTTCATTGATATCACCATGATTAACTACATCCAAAGTGATAAGCTGAGGGCGGGTGGTTTGATTTCTGTTCATTACTACAGAAACCATATTTGAGCCGCTGTAATCAAATAGAGCCACACTATACAGAAACAGCTCTGGCTTGCCAGAAAGAGCGTAATAATAAAAGCACTCATTTCTGTCTATAAGCATAATTCTTTTAGAATCAATCTTAAGCATTGAAGCCACATAATTCATCAGCTCCATAACCTCAAGATTTACCTGCTCAACACAAATAATCAGCTTCTCTATTTCTCCCATGGCAGCCATTGGACCTGGAATGGAAAAAAGCTTGTTAAAGTAGATTACAAGAAGATCCTTGGCCTGGTAAGTTTCAGAATCTAAAAATACCTGCTGGCCTCTAAGTGCAAGGTTAAATAAATCCTCCACCATAACAGCTTCCTTGACTCTGCTTTTAAGGATTGCTTCCTCACCAAAGAACCATTGGCCCATTCCATTACGCTTGGCAAGCACTGTAGGAATTGAATAGTTTTCCTCTCCCAAAACTGTGCTCACAGTAGTAGGCTCATCCATATTCGATTTGTAAATGCTAAGTACTGTGTTTCTGGAATTAATATCTATTCCAACATAAGCACCCTGGGAATTACTCATAACTTATCCTGCCTTATATAATAGTAAATAAATCTTTTGTAACAGCGTCCAAGCCCTGATACTGCTTTAAAGCAGCTGCAAGCTCTGTATTCTCGCCATACATATTGAATCTGCTGATATTATTCATAATGGCAAAACGACCATTTTTAACATCTGGCTCATCACTCATAACGATTGTCTCGCTCTTAAGTGGCTCATCAGAAATATCATCGCAATAAATTTCATAACGAAGTTCATCGCCGTAGAATAAAATAAACTGTTTTACATACAAGCCATCGTACATTTCAATCATATCATCCTCTTTAGGAGTACTTCCGTTGATTGAATAGGTGATTACGACAGATTTATGTTTATCGGTATTAATCTCTATAAAATGCTTGTCATAGAGATGATATTTAATCTTAAGCTTTTCATTGCACTTTACGAAAAATCCAAAATATTGATTCTTAAGGATGGCGTCACCTAAAAGCATATCCAGCATATTAAGCTCTTCCTCCTCAAGCTCCTTTTGCTCACAAAGGAATTTAAGCAAGGCAATTCTCATGCTTTCATTTACACTAAGTCCCTTCTTGAAGCGATTGAAAATGAAAGCGAAAATCTCCTCTGGTACAACTGTACCTTGTGATAAATAGCTGTGAGCCTGATAAGTAAGGAAGGCTTCCACAATCATTTTATTATTTCTTCTTGAGACATAGGCCTCGAATACCTTCATAATATCTGGACAAAGGAAATCTCTATAGAGAACCTGTGTAAGAATTCGCTCGGAAAATTCCACCACATCCTCGCCTTTTTCAAAGCCATTATCGTATATACGAAGCATCGTGTCTGTAGGTCCTACGTAGAATCTGATAAGGTAGTGAATCACCTCACCATGTATAATGCCTTTATTAATCAAATATGCACTAAGCAAAATCAAGAAATCATCAGACTGATCTGGCTTTTCGTTTATCAAATACCTGCAAAGCTTTGAAATAACCTCAGGCTTAACCTTTGTGCCATTGGTGTGCTTTAGCATGTAGTAGGCTTCCTCATATTTGCTTCGCGACACGAATACGTCAATAATATCGGCAATTACTTCTGCACTAAGCGCCTTTAAATCAGCCTCTTCCATAAAGTAACGTTCAACATAAGCCTCTTCCTCATTGAATCTGAAAAGCTCAATAATTTTTGGATACAAATGGCCAATATAATCATTTGAAATCTGTTTAGACTCTAGTAAAAGCTTTACAGCATCCACAGTAGATTTGTTAGGAGCGCTAAAATCAAAGCCCTTCTCAAAATCCATCAATACATAAGCCATGTTTAAAGGAGTAAGACCCTTAAGATTATCAAGATAACCTGTAGCATCAATAACATCCTCTACAAGGTAAGATTCGTCATCTACAAAAAGATTTCCCTCGTTGTCCTCAAGGAATATCACGCCCTTGCTGCCAACATAATTAAGATATGCCTTGTGGTCCGAAACATTTGCAATGCTTGGAGCCTTGAACTCTTCCTGATACAAGAAAACTCGTCTAACCTTTGGATCTATTACAGCAATCTTTTTCTTAAAAGCCAAATCTGAAACCAAACGAGCAACCTCAGAATCGAAGATTCCAAGCTCCATCAAACGCTGATAGCAGACAGCAAGATTTTCATCCAATCTGCCTAGCTTAAGCTGCTCTAAAGCGAAGGTTTCAATGGCCTCCTCATAGTGCTCGTAAGTTTTGTTATCATCCTCCCTGTGCAGGATGATATTAGCGTAAAGCAAAGCCTTTTTGTCGTAGGATAAATCGTTGTTGTATTTGAAAAACATGGTAATCAACTGCGGAAATTTATCTACAGAATAATTAGGCATAGCATCCATGTAGGCTTCAAAAATACCTGATACATGAAGATTGGCTTCAATGGCCAGCTTGAACCACTTTAAAAACTTTGGTTCAACATAATTAGCCTTCAAAATATAGGTGACGATTGCCAATAATAGCTGCAAATCAGGATAGATTTCATAACAGCTATCGATTATTGGAAGCATTTTTGGATTAAAGCTTCGCTCGTTTTCAAGGATATGAATCATCTGGATTGCAATATCCTTAGAAATGGCCTTCTTTTTTCTGGCCCAATTTAAAATTTTGATGGTGAATTCATCAAGCCCTGAGATAAGATAAGGGTCTTGAACGTAAATATAATAGGCCTCGATGTATAAAAGTGGAGAATCAATCCCACTATTAACCCATCCTGCAATATCTCTAAGCTTTGCGGTTGCATTCCTGATATATTCCTTTCTGAGGAATAGCAAGAACCAGAAAATCCTTACATCATCCGGATGCTCTCTAAAGATTGATTCGATATTATCGGTCAATCTATCTACGTATTCTTCCTCTCTTTCAATAAGAGTGCAGATATATAGCAAGAATGCCCATTCAGCGCTGGATTTATCTTCTATCTCACGCTTTAAATCCTGGATAATCCAAAGAGCTTCCTGCTTTTGATTATTAGTCACATATAAAAATGCTTTTGTAAGAAGCAAGAAATTATCATTTCCTTCAGACTCATCTATAAGCTTTTCTACAATAGCGCGTGTCTCCTGACACCAAACTTGAGTGGTTATACGTCTAAGTCTGAACTCCTCGTAAAATCGGCATGCCTTTAGGATTTCGATATTTTTATCGTGCTCCTTGGAATCAAGGGTTACCCCCTCTTTAAGAGATGAGGCGATAATAGTAATCTCCTTGTGAACATCTCTGTAATCAAAAGTGATTTTGGCAAGGTTTAATCCGGCATGCATTTTATCCTTGTGGATGTAATAGTTCATGTTGAATATAGAACCAAGGAAGAAATCAGCTGTTATATGTTCCTTTTCGATAGAAACAAAATCAGCATCACAGCTAACCTCAACATCTATAAAGCCCCAGGTGGAGCGAACTATTTCGATTTCACCACGAATGTTTTCTTTAACCTCGAAATATTTATCAACTCTTTCTTCAACCTCGAAGGTCATTTTAGGCTTTAAGCCACATGATACCAAAAACTCATCTACATTGCAGGCAGCAATAGGTGCAGCCTTGAAGCCGCGGTACAAAAGCCTGGTTCTCTTGTCTAGAGTACGAATAAAATCTGAAAATCTATCTGAATAAAAGATAGAAACAGCTTCTGTAAAGTGATTCTGTGCAAGCTCCAAATAATCATTAAGGCTGTTAATAGGGCCTAATGAAGATGTAAGTGGCTTTTGAATATAAGTAATGGTAAATGGGATACGCTTTTCGATTCCTACTGCGACAATAATGAAATTACCTGTTAGCTTCTCCCCCACCTTAAAGTTGTAATCATCAACTTTATAGGTAATGTGCACATTAGCCCTGTCAAACAGTGGCTCATCAATCTGAATGTATGGATTATCACAGTAAATAACACCGCGAATCTTTACATCATTAGAGCTCTTGAAATATATATCACCCTTGAAGGTATCAGAAACAAAGCAGGTTACATCAATCTGCTCATGTTCGAATTCTATATTTGGTTTAACATCATCGAATTTATCTTCGGATATACGATAGATCCTTTTTCTCAAAACATTTCCCTCGTTTACTCCAGGATTGCGGGCATTGCCCACTACTCCTAGCATATTCATATCAAATTATAGCACAACATGTAGTGTTTTCAAACGAATAAGCATCAAAAAAGATGGATATTTATTCCCAGTGATGCTACTATGATATAAGCGAGGTGATTACAATGATTAAACATAAAGACCATTTTCACGGAAGTGATTTAGAGAAAATCGAAAAGATTTATGGAATAAAAAAAGAGGACATTATTAGCTTCTCTGCTAATGTTAATCCACTTGGGATTTCTTCAAAGCTGAGGGATGGCATCAAGGATCATATTGATTGCATCACCACATACCCAGATAGAGAATACTCTGCGCTTCGTCAATGCATCGCTATTTACTGTGGTTGCGAATCCGAAAACGTAATCGTTGGAAACGGTTCAACAGAGCTCATTTCTCTATTCGTAAAAATCGAAAATCCTAAAAAGGCCCTTATCCTTGGACCTACTTATTCAGAATACGAAAGAGAAATTTCATTGGTTGGTGGCAAAACAATCTACTACCCACTCAAGGAAGAAAACTCATTTTTACTTGATACCAATGATTTTGTTAGCAAATTATCAGAAGACATTGATATGGTTATCATTTGCAATCCAAACAATCCTACAGGAACAGCCATCAATACATCAGATATGCGTAAGATTCTTGATGCCTGCATGGCCTTCCATATATTCGTTATGGTAGATGAAACCTATGTAGAATTTGCCGAGGATGTTTCAAAGATTTCTGCTGTAGGTCTTACAAGAACCTACAACAATATTGCCATTTTACGTGGCACCTCAAAATTCTTTGCTGCCCCTGGCCTTCGCTTAGGCTATGCCATCTGTTCCAACGAGGATTTGATTTCAGAAATCAACAAGCGTAAGGACCCATGGACTATCAACTCCATTGCTGTAGTTGCCGGCACATTAATGTTTACAGATGAGGAATACATTAATAAAACCAGAAAGCTTATTTCATCAGAGCGTGACCGCCTGTATAAAATATTTGAAGAAAGCTCTCGCTTTAAACCATATAAGCCAGAAGGCAACTTTATGCTGCTGAAGATATTAGAGGATGGCTTAACCAGTGGCGAACTATTTGACCGATGCATCAAAAAAGGACTCATGATTCGCGATTGTTCTACCTTCCCTTATCTTGGCGAAAACTACATCCGATTCTGCTTCATGAATCCATCCGATAACGACAAACTTGTTGAGACATTATTGCAATAAAAAACG
The DNA here is from genome assembly GCF_900113655.1 of Pseudobutyrivibrio sp. OR37. Lineage (GTDB taxonomy): Bacteria > Bacillota > Clostridia > Lachnospirales > Lachnospiraceae > Pseudobutyrivibrio. The sequence continues at coordinate 39,853 of NZ_FOQF01000017.1, forward strand.
CCCCATTACGGTAACAATCATAATAATTCTACGCTCAGCATAGAAAGCTTTGCTTAAGAATTATTATAGATTGTTACCTATGGGGTGTTTTTTATTGTAGCCAAATATCTAAATCAACGTTTCCGTTAATTCCTTCAACACGACCTGTTTCAGAGTACTGCCAAATTTCGTATTCGTATGGCCAGTAGAATTCTTTGTTATAGCCAGCAAACCATTTTGGATATTCGGTGAGCTGTGTTAAATCAAGAAGCATTGCTCCCATTTCTGTATTGTGATAAAACATTGGCTGATATCCAGCATTTTTAACAGCTTCTAAGAATGTCTTGGTAAGATCAGTACGCTCCTGCACAGAAAGAGCATTGGTTCTAGCGCTTTGGTCTGCCACCTTTTCAACATCAAATACGATAGGAAGCTGAAGTGAATATCCGTTAAGTAAGCCTATAACTGTAGAGGCTTCTTCAAGTACCTCGGCCTGATTGATAGCCTGGGAGAAAACATATACTCCAACATCAATTCCAGCAGCTTGGGCACCTTCAATGTTTTGAATGCATTTTTCATCGATTACAAGCTTTCCTGTACCGTAGCCTCTGTAAACAGCTCTTACGAATGCAAATTCTACACCTTCTGCCTTAACTGCCTGCCAGTCAATATCTCCCTGATGTGAGCTTACATCTATTCCAAAACGCGATGCCTGCTCTCCATCCTTTGTGTATACATAGCGTCCATTTTCATCCTCTGAAAGATTGTCTATATTAAAATTATTTTTAGTCAAATCCTCATTAATTTCCACGAAATTATATTTAGAATTAGCTGCAACAATTATGTATTCAGGATATAAAGATTTCAGCACAGAAATAACCGTATTTCCGTTTTCTAAAGATTCCTTTATAGAATCCAAAACGCCTTTGCGGCCCTCTGCCTTTGCCTCACTCATAAGCTCCTTAACCTCCTCGGTAGAGTAGGTTTCCTTATTATCCTGAAGCTTGATTCTGCTGTGTGTATCAGCAACTATATAAATAATTCCAACTGCAATCAATGTGAAAATGATTGAAAGTATGGAAATTAAAAAATATCTAAATGCTCTTTTCATAATATTATTCAGGCATATCAGATAGAGAACCTATCTGCTTTCTATACCACACTATTCCTTTCCAATTACCAAATTTGTAACCAATATCCGTAAAATGACCAACCTCTTCAAAGCCAAGGGCCTTGTGAAAAGCGATACTTGCCTCATTGTCATCTGTAATAACGCCGTACATGAATTTATAGCCCATAGTCTTAAGCCTTGCTTCAAGCTCTGTATACAAAAGCTTTCCTATACCAGATTTCTTAGGAACCTCTGGGGCTAAATAAATAGTAGTTTCAACGGCATATTTGTATGCATCATGATGACGTAATCTGCCACCATAAGCCATTCCTACAACCTTATCTTCTTCGTCTACTGCAACGATATATGGATAATCCTGCTTCGTATTTACGATACTATCGGCATAACCCTGCACAGTAGGATTAATCTCCGAAAAAGTAACGTAAGTGTTGGCAACATAGTAACCATAAATATCGTGTATAGCCTTAGCATCGGAGGTCACAGCCTCTCTAATCTTGTAAATCATTTTATCCTCCTAGCGTAAAATCTACATAAAAAGATGATAACAAAGCAGTGTTTATTATTCAATAATTTCCTTTACAAAAAACTATAATACCTTTATAACATAAATTAAAAAATAAAGGATGTAAAAGATGAAATACGACACAATTCTATTTGATTTAGACGGTACCCTGCTTTACACACTAGAAGACTTAACAGATTCTATCAACTATATGTTAGAAAAATATGGGTTTGAGACTCATTCAATAGATGACGTAAGAAGGTTTGTTGGAAATGGTTTAAGAATGCTTGTAGTTCGTGCCCTTCCTATGGGTGAAAACTACGAACACTTTGAAGAATTCTTTCAGGAGTTCGTTGAATACTACAACACCCACAATCTTATCAAAACAAAGCCTTATGATGGCATAATGGAAACCACAAACGAGCTTGCGCGAATAGGTGTAAAAATGGCCATCGTAACTAATAAAGGGCAAACAGCCAGCGAGTCCTTACTAGAGGATTTCTTTAAGCCTAATATTAATATTGTAATTGGAGATGACGGTAAGCATCCTAGAAAGCCTGATCCTGCTCCTATCGAGATGGCACTATCTGCTCTAGGTGTTACAGATAAATCCAAGGTCCTTTATGTAGGTGATTCTGAAGTAGATGCTGCTGTAGGCGAAAACTCTGGTCTGGATTATGTGCTTTGCACTTACGGCTTCCGCGATATGGATGTGCTTTCAAAATTCAATCCTGTAGCCTACATTGATGACATTCGCAAATTATTAAATATTGTATATTAAAATATATCTAGCACCTAACAAGCTATAATAATTCTTAAGAAAAGAATTTATTATGCTTGTTAGGGTGACTAGATATTTTTATTTTGCATAGGTCTTATATATTGATACGTGATCATTAATGCAACGCCATGAAGATGTGGAATTAGTGGTGCAGCAAATGTATTCTGTTCCAGAAGCAGAAATCATAGAGCTTACAGCACAGTTTCCAGATTCATTAACAAATCCAGTTTTGGCGCCCTCGATTTCACCGCCAATATCCTTATCTTCTATTCTACGTAAAAACCAGTTTGAAATAGTAATTCCTTCTGGATTCACATTGGTTGCAGTAGAATTATAAACCTTTGTGCTTAAAACCTCTTTGCACAAATCATTATCCAAAGCAGCCATCATAATAATCGCAATATCATAAGGTGAACTGTAATGATTCTCGTTATGAAAACCAACAGGATTGGTAAAATGCGAATCTGTAAGCCCAAGTGAAGCTGCTTCTTCATTCATCATACCAACAAAGCTATCTATATCACCTGCCACATACATAGCAAGCTGAGCCGCAGCGTCACCACCAGAAGGAAGAATTGTTCCGTAGAATAAATCCTTAACAGTAACCTCCTCGTCCTCAACAAATCCAGAGGTAGAGCCTCCGCCTGCATAGGAATAATCAATAGCTTCATGAGACATTGTAACTACTTCATTTAACTGCTCTTCCTTCAAATGATTAGCAGCTGTAAGCACAGTTAAAACCTTTGTCATGGATGCTGGAACGATTTTATCGTGGGCATTTCTGGTTGCTACAATCTCTTTAGTCTTATTGTTAATGAGTACTGCATTTGAACTAACCACATCACCTTCAATAGCTACAGTAGAATCCAGCTCTTTGGCAGAATAAGCAGTAGCCTTTGGAGCAGCAACTTCTTCTACCTCTACAGCCTCCTTGGGTGGATTATCTGCCTTTGCTGCCACCTTAAGTCCAGTTTCTTGCTCTTGCTGTTGCCTTTGAGCCTTATTTTCTTTAGTTTCTTCAGCGGCAACAGATAGTGATTCCTTGTCGCTCTTAAAATGTGTGATTATTAAACCAGTCGATACGATAATCGCTAAAGATATGATTGCTATTTCACTATAAACCTGTATTTTACGAATGAGTCTTTTGCGCCTTCTATAAGCTTTGCGCTCCTCATCAGACATATTTCTAACATTTCTTGCCATAATATTATTCTCTCCACTCCCCTATAAAAAACTTAGAATTATTTTAGCATTTCATATCTGTCCATACAATTAGGAACAGAATTTCTGTTAAATATAACGAAAGGGCGATAGAATTATCTATCGCCCTTCGCTTATTTAAATATCTTCATCCTCTATGCCGCCTTTAATTCTGCTGGCTGCATCGATTGTAAATCGAAGAAGGTTGTCGTTAATTGTATCAACAGCATTTGATACTGAAGTGGCCGCCTGCGCAACCTTTTCACTTGAATTTGCAACATCTCTGGAAGCCTCTGTAACCTTTTCAACGTTAGATGCAATTTCCTGGGTTGACGCTGACTGCTCTTCTGAAACTGATGCCATATTTGTAGCAACATCATTAACCTGTCTCATCTGTTCAGCCATATCATTTAATGTAGTGGATGCAGAACCAAGCTCCGTTGTAATCTCAAGGAAAGTATCTGCAGCGGAATTAATTGAGGCTGCACTACTATTTATCAATTCTGTATTCGCCTCAGATTTATTAGAAAGGTCTTTTACTCTATCAGACATCTCTTTAATAATATCAGCAATTTGGTTTGTAGCATCTGCCGAATTATTTGCAAGTGCTCCAATCTCTGTAGCAACAACTGCAAAGCCTTTTCCTGCTTCACCAGCTCTTGCAGCTTCAATACTGGCATTTAATGAAAGAAGATTTGTTTGAGAAGAAATTGAGTTAATCAAATCAACAATCTGAGTAATCTTCTGAGCAGCATCATCTACACTTGCAACAGCATCTGCCATATCGCTCATTGAAGCAACAATATTATCCATTCCTTCAGCAACAGACTTCATATCCTGCTGACCAACATCTGCTTTCTTTACCAAATCCTTCATTGTGTTTTCTATCTCTTCTTCTTCAGTGGTAACATCAGCTATAGTCTGAGCAAGTGTAGTTGCATTTTCTGCAACCTCTGTTACTGCATCAGCCATATTGTCAATGTTCTCTCGAATCTGATTCATGGAAGCAGATTGATTATTTGCAGCAGCCTCCAAATCCTCAGCTGTATCCTTAGATGTCTGGGCATCTCCTAATAGATTCTGCGAAACTGTTTTAATTTCTATCAGGCTATCTCGCATTCCACTTACGAAATCGCCCATAGCATTGTTCATAAAGGCAATTTCATCATTACCGTTGGAAGAAATATCAATAGTAAAGTCACCATTAGCAATCTTTTCAATATTTTCCGTCAACAGAGTAACTGGCTTCTTTATCATTGTTGATAAAATACGAATCATCACAATAACAACTACTAAAACTGCTGCTACTGTAAATACACCCAAAGCAAGTAAGATTTTATATAATGTTGCCAGTACTTCTGTAACCTTTGCGTAAGTAATAACCTGCCAGTCAGTACCATTTACTGTTGATGATACCATATAATAACGGGTTCCTGCTGTATGAACTGTCTTTACAACTCCATCTTCTTCCTTAAGAAAATCTACTGTTCCTGCCAAGAATTTATCATCAGGATTATCAGCGATAGATGTACCACAAAGTTCTCCGTTCTTATATGTAAGAATGAGCCCCTGTGATGTTATCATCATAGCACCACCAGATTTGTATAGCTTTACATCGCCAAGAGTGTTTTGAATGTCTCCCATAAATAAATCTGCTGCGAAGCATCCTTCTCTACCATCCTTTAGATGTACATGACGGATTACTGTAGCGCAAAGCTCTCCTGTTACTGTATCAAAGTATGGAACGTCGTAATAATAGAACCAGGTATTATCGTATCCCATTGCTTGTATATACCATGGTTTTTCCGTAATTCCATCAAATTTCAGTGTTGGATCAGAAGGATAAAAAAATGAACCATCATTCAATGCAAGATATGCACCTGTTGGAATCATATCGTATCTACCTACTGTCTGAGTTAGATATTGCATAATTTCAGCATCATCATTGAAATTTAAGTTTTCTACCGAATCAGCAATACCGTTCAAATAATAGAAGGTCGAATTTAATTGTTTATTTACTGCACCTGCATCAGCAGTAACTTCATTCTTTAATGAAGAATTAATCAAATCGATAATCATGCTGTAGCCAAAACCAGTAGCAATTCCCTCTGCCAAAAGTGTACTCACCACCAAGAGTAATGCAAAAAACAAGGTTAGCTTTTTACTAATTGCTTTTGGTTTCTTTTTCTTATCCTCGCCCATTGTAAGCCCTCCAATCTTCACCACCTTACTCTATGAATAAGATAACTATACAACTATTTAATGAAAAAACAGTGAAAAAAAACTCCCAAGTTTATAAACTTGAGAGTTTTATAATGGACTAGACGGGAGTCGAACCCGTGTCCAAAAGCCAATTCCCGGCCCTTCTACGAGTGTAGTTTGTAATTTGACATTCCCGCCACATGGCTCTTACAAACAAGATACATGCTTTAGTAGCTTCATGATACGCCCGTTACCTCAAAGCTTTGGCAACGTCGTTTCCTACAGAGTCGAAGTCTGGGTCTTAAAGTGTAGGTGCTCTAAGTCAGACTGCAGCAACTAGGCTGCGTATGCTAAATTATCTTCAGCGTTTAATTTTAAGTTTGGCCATTTAACCCATTACCGTGGGACTCGCTTCTTCCGCTGCATGACCCCTGTCGAAACCATTACTAGCCCTTATGCGTCTTTACAGCATATTTTATTATATAGGTTTTAGCGCAAAAATCAATAAACTTCTATTATAAATTGCGATAAACCTTTGCAAGTGGAAGTCCAACTACATTGTTGTAATCTCCACTGATTTCCTTTACAAGTACAGCGCCCTTTCCCTGAATGCCATAAGCACCAGCTTTATCCATAGGCTCGCCTGTTGCAATGTATCTTTTGATTAGCTCATCTGAATTTTCATACATAGTAACTGCAGTACACTCAAAGAAGGTATTAACCTTTCCATCCTCACTAATAATAGTAACACCTGTGTACACATGATGAGTCTGACCTGAAAGCTCTTTAAGCATTCTGAAGGCATCAGCCTCATCCTTTGGCTTTCCAAGAATCTGGCCGTTATAGGCTACAACTGTGTCAGCTGCAATTATCTTTCTACCTGGATTTTCCTTTGCAATGGCATTAGCCTTAAGCTGGCTTAAATCCATTACAACCTCCTCTGGCTTTGTCTTATCAGTTACCTCTTCAACATCTGCAGATTTAACCTCGAAATCTACATCTGCCTGTGTAAGTAATTCTTTTCTACGTGGTGAATTAGATGCAAGTATAATCTTCATTATCTTAAATTCCTTACCTTAAAGTCTCTTTCTGCCTCGCGCTTCATATCCTTCTTTTGAATATCAGCACGCTTATCATAAAGCTTTTTACCTTTTGCAAGAGCAATCTTTACCTTTACAAGACCATTGTTCAGATAAACCTCCAATGGAACTATGGTATAACCGCTTTCCTTAATCTTGCTAAGCAGACGATTAATCTCTGACTTATGTAAAAGAAGCTTTCTTGGGCGAAGTGGATCACGGTTGAAGATATTTCCCTTCTCATAAGGATTTACGTGCATCTGATAGATAAACATTTCTCCATTATCTATACGCACAAAGGCCTCCTTGATGGAGCACTGGCCCATTCTCATGGACTTCACTTCTGTACCATGCAGCTCAATACCTGCTTCGTATTCTTCTTCCATGAAATATTCGTGGTAAGCCTTCTTATTATTGGCAATTAACTTTCTACCTTCTTTATTCATGTTTCTATTCTCCTAGGTTTTGGCTCAATCTTTTCTAAAAACGTTGGAACTCCTCTAATATGAAATCTATGGTTCGGGCGTTTTCGTCTACGGAATCCAGGATTACGGTTACAGGCTGGCCTAGCTTGAAGGTACGTCCTGTGCGTTCTCCTACAAGTGTGAGATTCTCTTCGATGAAATCGTAGTGATCATCGTAAAGAGTGGACACATGTACAAGGCCTTCTACAGTGTTTTCAAGCTCTACATACATTCCCCATCCTGTAACAGAGGAAATATTGCCCTCAAACTGCTGTCCGATGAATTCCTTCATGTATTGTACCATCTTCAGCTTGTCTACCTCTCGCTCACATTCCTCTGCACGGCGCTCAAGCTTGCTGGTTTCAAGAGCCACCTGAGGAAGAATTGATTCGTAGTGAGAAATCTTACGTTCATTCATTCTACCACGAAGATGATCCTTTATAATACGGTGAATCTGTAAATCAGGATATCTTCTGATTGGTGATGTAAAGTGACAGTAGTACTGCGCTGCAAGCCCAAAGTGTCCTTTGCATTCTGTATCATATCTAGCCTGTTGCATGCTGCGAAGTGTCATTTTAGTAATGACTGCTTCATCCTCATGTCCAGCTAATGACTCAAGCATCTTTTGAATTTCCTTAGGATGAATGCTGTCCTTATTGCCCTTAAGGCTGTAGCCACAGGCTCCAAGGAATCTTGCAAGTGTCTGCATCTTTTCTGGGTCTGGTGCTCCATGCACACGGTATACAAATGGTGATTCCATCAGTGAAAAATGCTCAGCAACTGTTTCATTAGCTGCAAGCATAAAATCCTCTATAAGCTTATGGGCATCATTTCTTTCGTATGGTGCCAGGCCTACTACCTTACCATTTTCATCGATAATAATATGTGTCTCTGGAAAATCAAAATCAATAGAGCCTCTCTTCTTTCGCTTAGCTCTAAGAATCTGAGATAGCTTGTACATATTATCTACCATATCAGCTATATCAGCATACTGATTTCTAACAGCTTCATCACCTGTCATCATTGCGTACACTGCAGTATATGTCATGCGATGTTTGCTGTGAATAACAGATTCACATATCTCATGGTCTACAAGCTCACCCTTAGGATTAAAAGTCATAATGCAAGATAGCGCGAGCCTGTCCTCTCCCTCATTAAGTGAACACATTCCATTAGATAATGTGTGAGGAAGCATTGGAATTACTCTATCTGCAAGATATACCGATGTGCCACGCTTTAAAGCCTCCACATCAAGAGCTGAGGATTCCTGCACATAATTAGTTACGTCTGCAATATGTACACCAAGAATGAAGTTGTCCCCATCCATCTGAAGGGAAACGCCATCATCAATATCCTTTGTATCCTCTCCATCAATAGTAATAACAGTAAGTTCTCTTAAATCAGACCTTCCTGCCATATCAGCCTCTGATACCGGCTTTGCCACGGTTGTAGCCTGCTTAAGTACCTTTGATGGAAATTCCGGTTCAATCCCAAAGCCTCTAACTATAGATAAGATATCTACACCAGGATCGTTCTTATGACCAAGTATCTCTGTAATAACGCCCTCTGGCTTATGATTATCATCACCGTAATCTTCAATATGGCATACTACCTTATGTCCTGTGACAGCTCCCATATCCTTACCTGCAGGAATAAATATATCCCTGTCAAGCTTATTGCTATCAGCCACCACAAAGCCAAAGCCTGCACTTTTCTCGTAGGTTCCAACCACATCTGAAAAGCCATGGGCAATTATCCTTATAACCCTTGCCTCCTGACGCTTACCAGGGGCACCAAAGGTAAGAACTGCCGCAACAGTATCATCCTGCATAGCAAAGCCTGTATTGTCTCTGCTAACAAAATAATCTTCCTCGCTACCCTCTACTTCTATAAAGCCGTAGCCATCCTTATGTGAAATGAACCTACCAATAATATCAGGTTCAATATTTTCATTTTTTGGTCTGTTTGCATTTTTAGCAACCTGATTAAGGGATTGCTTCCCTCTGGCTACTTCTGCCTTTGATGGCTTTTTTGTTTTATGGTCCTTAAGCTTGACGAACTTTGGTCTGTTTTCAGGAATTTGATACTTACCACGCTTGGTGATTTCAACCATACCATCATCCACCAATTCCTGTAAAACCTCTGCAAATTCCCTGCGCTTATCTTTTTCCACATCAAGAAGAATCTCAAGTTCCTTCTTCTTCATTGGAATATACGCTGGACTTTTAAAAACATCCATCAAAAAATGTTTCTGTTTATCGAATTCTTTCATATGCCTCCTATAAAAAAATTGCCACCCCTAAGGGTGGCCTAAATCAATTCATTCTTAAAAACTTCCAATATTAAGTACTGCTGAAAGTACAAAGAAAAGAATAACACATACTGTTGTAAGCTTTACAAGTAAGCCCTCGCGAGAGCGACCCTTGTTACGGCCCCAGTATGAATCAAACTGCTGACCTGATAAAGAACCAAGTCCGTTCTGCTTTCCTTCCTGGAAAAGAATAATTACTGTGAGTGCCACACATATAGCGATTAATAAAAAAATAAGAACTATCTTTAATGCCTGCATAATTGCCTCCCATTATAGGCTAAATTTTGTATAACCGTCACGTATTCCGCAACAGTTGAAGTATATCATAGCAATACTATCTTTTCAAGTGAATTTGGAAACATTTGCTTTATTTCTACCACAAATTCTTCTATACTATAGATTAAATACAAAGAGGAGAATATTATGCTAAGTAGATATTTTGTGTACTTTATAATATATAGTTTTCTTGGGTGGATTTATGAGACCTGCTACTGCACTATTCATGAAAAAGAATGGGAAAATCGTGGTTTTTTGTATGGTCCCTGTATTCCTTTATATGGGGTTGGAGCCACACTTGCTCAGATTATATTTATTGATTCCCCCTTTCGCATTCTACAAAATGCATCATATGTAACCATCTTTTTGGTGTGTTCTATAGGTTCCATATTTTTGGAGTATTTTACCTCCTATGTTTTAGAGAAAAAGTTCAACGCAAGATGGTGGGATTACTCGGATTTACCTTTAAATATTAACGGTCGTGTCTGTCTTCCATTTACCCTGTGTTTTGGAGTTGCAGGTATCATTGTTACACAGCTTATTATACCACCTATTATTAACATGCTAGGACATATCCCACAAACCTTCATAGAGCTTTTAGCGTTAATATTTATGTTTCTATTTGGAATGGATATGGCTCTTACAGTTTCTGCTCTTACTACCTTCGCCAAGGAATTTGAGAGAATTAATGAACAAATCAACAACCAGATGGCCGAGCGAATAGAGACCTGGCAGGCAAACCGCGTTGAAGCCAAACTCGCCAAAATTGAGAAAGCCACCGGCCGAAAGGAAGCTGCCTTTGTAAAACGAGAGCTGACAGCTGAAAAGATTGCAGAAATAAAAGAACAGATTTCTACCGAAGCAGTTAAGCAATGGATACTCAATGCAACCGAGACTCAGCGTGGCCAGTTTAGACACATTGCAAAGTTCACCCACCCTGTGGCTTCTACAAAAGCTCTGCTTGATAAGGGATCAGAGTTCTTGCGAAATAAAAAAAGTAGCTAACAAAATAAAATTTTCTTCGGTTAAAGGACTTATTTTTCATTCCGATCAAGGCTGGCATATAGATTACTACAATAACAAAAGAATTCAGGCAAAAACAAAATGGATGCCACCTGTACAACAATACAGGATAGCATCCATGTGTTCAGCCTAGTTCATAAATATGTGTCCAGGATTCTGGGTACATATCAACTTGGTAACTGGTCTGTCTAGTTTTGTTATTAGTGCTGAAGTCCACTAGCCCATTTAGTTACAACACAGCCGTCATCTGTTCCAGATAAAATATCAAACCCGACACCTGAGCCTGATAAATCAGGAGCATAGAAGATGTGTGTATCACCACTTACAGTATCGATTCGATAACCTAAACGTGGACACTGAACGCAAACAAAGCTCTGTTCAGTAACATCATCGCCAACAAGACTTGTGTCGGCTGTAAATGTAGCGCCGTTAGCAACAAGATAATTATAAACGTCAGATGCTGTATTAAGTCCTCGTGACTGCATCCAAGAACAAATATACTGAGCATTAATGCCATTTGCTATAAATGCGTTTGTATACCACGCGCCATTGGTGTTAAGTATTGCATTCTCGCCATAATTAGTATAACCATAAGCTTTCATTTCGTTCAATTCAAATTCAGTAATATCTGAATCATAAATCAGTTCTGCACCTGAATGGTCAGCATATTGATTAAAACCACCCACGCCGTTAGATAGTAAATAAAAACCACAACAACGACCAGTGCCTATGGTTTCAACATAACCATCTGAATGAGTGAATGTTCCATCAGTCTGCCAATACATAGGTGATACTGTTACAGCTGGATTTGCAGCAAAACCTAAAGTTATTAATTCCTGTGAATTATAAGACTTTCCACCAATAACTAAGCCGTTAGACTTAATACCTGTTGCTACAAAATCATTTACTACAGTGTTGCTACTATAAGTTGTAGCTACAGCCTTCTTTGAAGACTTCTTACCCTTTGCTTCAGATGTGATTGATGTACCTGTCACAACAATTGCACATACAAGAGTAAGTGTTAATACTTTTGATAAAAACTTTTTCATAAAATTGTTACCTACCTTTCATTCCTCGCCAGAGATGTCTAACTATCATTTAATATCGTTATTGTATTCCCACCGCTCGCAAATTGTCAATATAATTATAACTATTCATATTAAATTCACTAATCAACAATCATTTCCATTATCGCAAACCAACAAAGTTATAGGCTTTACCGCAGGTCTTGTGATAATTAAAGCAACATAAAACCTCATTTCTTGTGAAATGTCTTTGATTTTTATCACAACACATCTTCCAATCCTTAATCTTTCGTCAACTTGCGATAGAATCACCTTCAAAGTACCCAAATTTCTATCACAAAAAATCCCGCACCCCGCATAACTCTGTTTTCTTGCGATAAATGAAAAAAAAAGGACTGGCATTAGCCAGTCCCGATAGTTCATTATTTATTTAGCTTTTTCTTCTGTAGCCTTAACAGCATCCTCAGGCTTTTCGATCTGAGAAATTGCAGCCTTCTGCATTGGAATACGGCAGTTCTTGTTGCTACCAAATTCTACGATAACAGTTGTGTCATCAGGAATAGCGATAACTACGCCATAGAAACCACTTGTAGTAAGTACTGTATCACCAATTGCAAGTGCAGACATCATAGCTGTCTTTTCCTTCTGCTCCTTCTGCTGTGGACGAATCATGAAGAAATACATGAATACGAAAAGTACTACTACCCAAATAATTAAGCTGATTGAACTATTCATACCAGTTGCAGCTAATAACATTCCATTGTTTAACATTAAATTATCCTCCTACTCGTACGGCTCACGCCAAATCACTATAAAACATTTTACAAAAATTAGTTGATATACGCAACCAAAAAGCGATATTTAATAATATTTTAATATTATTCTTCTCCTGCTTCCATTGAGGCAAGCTTGTTTTTCTTGTAGGTAGCAAACATGCCAGCATCAAGTGCGTCTCTAATCTCTTCCATCATTGTATTGTAGAAATATAGATTGTGAAGAACACAAAGTCTCATTCCAAGCATTTCTTTAGCTTTAAGGAGATGACGGATATATGCTCTAGAATATGTGCGACATGCAGGGCATCCACATCCCTCCTCGATTGGGCGCATATCCTTTTCGAACTTCTGATTAAAAAGATTGAGCTTACCATGGTTTGTATATACATGACCGTGACGGCCGTTTCGGCTTGGGTAAACGCAATCAAAGAAATCGATTCCTCGCTCAACAGACTCCAAAATATTTGCTGGAGTACCTACACCCATAAGATATGTAGGCTTGTTCTGTGGAAGATATGGCACTACATGATCAAGAACATCATACATCTGCTCATGACTCTCACCAACTGCAAGACCACCTACTGCATAGCCTGGCAAATCAAGCTCTGAAATAATCTTGGCATGTTCGATTCGGATATCATTATAAACAGCGCCCTGATTAATACCGAATAAAAGCTGTTCCTTGTTGATGGTATCATCCAAAGAATTAAGGCGAGCCATTTCTGCCTTACATCTATTAAGCCATCTTGTAGTACGAGCCACGGAATCCTCTACGTATTTGCGTTCTGCAAGAGCTGGTGGACATTCATCAAATGCCATGGCGATAGTAGAACCAAGATTTGACTGAATCTGCATAGATTCCTCTGGACCCATGAAAATCTTACGACCATCTATGTGAGAATTAAATGTAACTCCCTCTTCCTTGATTTTTCTAATGCCAGCAAGAGAAAATACCTGGAATCCGCCTGAATCTGTAAGGATTGGCTTGTCCCATGCCATAAATTTATGCAAGCCACCAAGCTCCTTTATAAGCTTATCACCAGTTCTAACATGAAGATGATAAGTGTTTGAAAGCTCAACCTGTGTCTTGATTTGTCTTAAATCATCTGTGGATACAGCGCCCTTGATAGCAGCTACTGTACCAACATTCATGAATACAGGCGTTTCGATTACACCGTGAACAGTATGGAAGCGACCTCGTTTGGCCTTTCCCTCTGTCTTTAATAATTCGTACTTCAATTCTTATAAAACTCCTTAATATAATCTAATCTATCTGTCATGTGAGAGAACAATGCGTCACAAATAGTAAGTGCGCACATCGCCTCCACAACAACTACCGCTCTAGGCACGATTACAGGATCATGTCTTCCATGTATTTCTATTTTTGTATTTTCATGCTTTTCATTAACTGTAGCTTGTTTCTGAGAAATAGATGGAGTAGGCTTGATAGCACATCTAACAATGATATCATCCCCATCTGATATGCCACCAAGTATACCACCGCTATGATTGGTGAGCTTAGCTACCTTGTTGCCATCCATGATAAATTTATCATTGTTAATACTGCCTACAGTCTTTGATACTGCAAAGCCATCTCCAATCTCAACACCCTTAACAGCGCCAATTGATACTAGCGCCTTTGCAAGACATGCATCTAATTTATCGAAAACAGGATCACCAACTCCCGCTGGAACACCTGTGATTAAACATTCTATTACTCCGCCAGCGCTATCATTGTTTAGCATGCAGGCTTCAAGATATTCCTCAGCCTTTTTGGCAGCTGTAGGGTCTGGCATACATAATGGATTGTTGTCTCTTTCAGAAAGGTCAAAATCATAAATCTTAACATCTCCAATAGACTTTGTATAAGCGCAAACAGTAATTCCAAGCTCAGATAAAAGCTTGGCACAAATAGCACCTGCAGCAACTCGACCTATGGTTTCTCTTCCAGAGGAACGGCCGCCACCTCTGTAGTCGCGAATGCCATATTTTTCGATAAAACCATAATCAGCATGGCCAGGTCTAAAGGTAGTGGCAATATTTCCATAATCCTTTGAATGTTGATCTGTATTTTCTACCATAACTGATATAGGTGTTCCTGTAGTGACACCCTCAAAAACACCAGATAAAATGGAAACCTTGTCTGCTTCAGCACGAGCTGTGGTGAATTTTGACTGACCAGGCTTTCTTCGATCAAGATATATCTGAATATCATGTTCATCTAATTTCATGCCTGCTGGTATTCCATCAATCACAGCACCAATAGCCTTACCGTGAGACTCGCCCCATGTAGTAACCGTAATTCTACTTCCGAAAGTTGAACCTGCCATCATTACCTCCCTACGTCCTATAAAAAAAGGGCTGACCTGTCGTCAGCCCTTACAACAAGCTATTTAATCTTCACAACAACAATGCTATTAGGCTTAGCAATTCTGATTGGTGCATTCTGCATTAATGAATGACCTGCCTTTTTGTCGATAGTAAAGCTACGAATTTCATTAGTATCATGATTCAATGAAAGGTAGTATTTATCACCTGGCAATACAGCAAAGCTCTTTGGATAATCACCGCTAATAAAGCTGTGTGAGAAATATTTAATCTTTCCTGATCTAGGGTCTCTTTCGTACATACAAATAGCATTAAGTCCATCAACGCTAGCATAGAGGAATTTATCATCATCACCAAATTTGATATTTGTTCCTGTACTGATTTCCTCGTCAACACCAACAAGTAAAGATACAGTCTGGATACATTCGAAATCTGGATGATCCTCGATAATATGATAATCGTAAACTAAAATCTCATTAGACATTTCAGTGATAACGTAAGCATACTTACCATCCTGAGAGAACTTCATCTTAAGTGGAGCTGAGCCCATTGTACATCTAACGATATCAACAAGTCTAAGCTTACCTAATTCATAGTCTACCTCGTAGATTTTAATCTGATGTAAACCATTCTCTACTACGCAAAGGAATCTTTCATCCTTTGTAAGCTCTACGCAAGTACAGTGTGGGTAAAGTGGTCTATCAGCAACTGATTTACCGATACCCTGATGGAAAATACCATCTGCTATTCCTCCGATGGAACCATCTTCATTTAACTTCATCATAGTTACACGACCATCGTGATAGCCTGCAACGAATAAGTATCTATTCTGTGAATCAACGCAAAGGTTACAACCTCTCATGCCGCCGACCCATTCCTGATTCATCTTTTCCAAATCACCATTTTCAAGAATCTTGAAGGCTGCTACACCTTCATCGGCGATTGAATAAAGGAATTTGTTATCATGTGAATTAATAATGTCTGATGGGTTATTAATAGGCGCTACGCTCTGTTCTGTCATTACTCCTGTGTTAGGGTCAACGTCGTAAACATAAATACCAACGCTAGTCTCGTGTGTGTAAGTGCCTACATAAGCTACATATTTACTATCTGCCATTTGTATTCTCCTCGTAACTAAATCTTAAGCTTCTTTTCTTCTTAGAATATCAAATTCATCAGGTGTAACACTTAATTTAATAAATAGCTTTTGCTTTGGATGTGGACAAGAATCCATATCCTCTCCCTCTTCATTTTTAATTCCAAGAACTTCTACCTCTATATTATCTCCGTTTGGCTTCATAATTTCAATAGTTTCACCTACTGAAAATTTATTACGCTGCTCAATTTCGAAGAAATCATCGGCATCTTTTGCTCCAGCTATTCCTAAATAGGTATAACCAATATTATAAGTATTATTATCATAAATCTGAGATTCCTCAGATGGCTTACCATAGAAAAATCCTGTTGTAAACTGACGATATGTGCAAGCAGCAATCTGCTCCTTATACCAGTCTAAGTTAGCAAGATATTTGTCCTCGGATTCCATACAATCATCAATAGCCTTGCGATAGGTGCGGGCAACAGTGGCAACGTAAAGTGCTGTCTTCATACGTCCCTCAATCTTAAAGCTGTCGATTCCTGATGAAAGTAAATCAGGGATATGCTCTATCATGCAAAGGTCCTTTGAGTTAAAGATGTATGTACCGCGCTCATTTTCATAAACTGGAAGATATTCTCCAGGACGCTGCTCCTCAACAACAGCATACTTCCATCTGCAAGGATGAGTACATGCACCCTGATTAGCATCTCTTCCTGTAAAATAGTTTGATAACAGGCATCTACCAGAATAAGAAATGCACATAGCACCATGAATGAATGTTTCGATTTCAAGGTCATCTGGAATGTTTGCTCTGATTTCCTTAATCTCTGCAAGAGAAAGCTCTCTGGCAGAAACAACACGCTTTGCACCAAGGTCATACCAGAACTTGTATGTACCAAAGTTAGTGTTATTTGCCTGAGTACTGATATGTCTTTCAATATCAGGGCATATTTCTTTTGCAAGCATGAAGATTGCAGGGTCTGCAATGATAAGAGCATCTGGCTTAATTTCCTTAAGCTCTTCGAAATACTCCCTAACGCCCTCTAAATCTCCATTATGAGCAAGGATATTTGCTGTAACATATACCTTGACGCCATGCTCATGGGCAAATCTAATACCCTCGATCATGTCTTCCTTAGAGAAATTCTTTGCCTTAGCTCTAAGGCCATAAACCTCTCCACCAATATAAACTGCATCTGCTCCATAAATAACTGCAACCTTTAAAACTTCCAGGCTGCTGGCTGGAACTAGTAATTCTGTTTCTCTCATTTCTTTCCTTTCACACTAATACTAACTCCATCCCCCAATGGTAAAATCGTAGTAGTATAGCCTTCATCATGGGTTAGCTGGTAGAGATAATCACGCATCCTCTTATGGATGGTTCGATTACGTCTTGTAATTGCATATCTGGATTCGATGATATCGCCATCCTGTAATACATTATCTGTAACGATAACTCCGCCATCAGCTGTAAGACGCTTAATCTCTGGCCAAAAATTAATATATTGGCCTTTCGCTGCATCCATGAATACAAAATCGTAAGGCCCTTCTAAGGTAGGAAGAATCTCCATCGCATCGCCCTCGAGCAAGGTGATTTGATTCTCTAAACCCATATTTTTAATATTTTCATTTGCAATAGGAATTCTTGGGGCGTAATTTTCAATCGTAGTGATTGGAACATCCTCTCCCGCACAGGTTGCCATGAGGCAAGCGGAAAATCCTACCGCAGCTCCTACCTCCAAAATCCTCTTAGGCTGATTCATTTTAATCAAGGTCATAAGAAGATTAATGGTCTCGTCTCTAATGATTGGAACGTAATTTGCTCTAGCTTCCTTTCGGATGGCTGAAAGCCCCTCATTCAATTCAGGATAGAGACTGTTTAGGTAGGTAGTATATCTTTCATCAACTATCATTTTATACTTCCATAATGATTGGAATAATCATAGGACGACGCTGTGTTTCATGCCATACGAAATCAGAAAGATTATCTCTGATATCACCCTTAATTTTGTTCCAATCAGTAATATTTTTTTCTTGCAAAACATCCATTGTGTCAGACAATACTGCTCTTGCGCTTTCCATTAAATCCTCAGAATCTCTAACATATACGAAACCACGAGAAACAATATCTGGACCTGCAAGCACTGTGCCTGATGCACTATCAAGTGTAAGCACAACGATGATAATACCATCTTCAGCAAGCTTCTGTCTGTCACGAAGAACGATATTACCTACATCACCGACACCAATACCATCAACCATGATAGCGCCTGTGTGAACATGACCTGCTATCTTAGAGTAATTATCTCCAAGCTCAAGGACATCACCTGAACGGATAATTTTAATGTGGTCATGATCCCAGCCTAAGCTTTCTGCAATTCTTGCCTGAGCCATCAAATGCTTGTACTCACCATGAACAGGAATTGAAAATTGAGGACGTACCAATGAATAGATAAGCTTGATTTCTTCGGCGCAAGCATGTCCTGAAACATGAACATCCTGCATAACGATTTCAGCTCCACGCATAGTTAAATCGTTGATAACATTTGAAACCGCCTTCTCATTACCAGGGATTGGATGAGAAGAAAATACAATCATATCACCTGGCTTAATCTGAACCTTTTTGTGAGTTCCGTTAGCCATACGAGAAAGGGCTGCCATTGATTCACCCTGTGAACCAGTTGTAACAAGAACGACCTTTTCATCTGGATAAGACTTAAGTGATTCGATATCGATAAGTGTATTGTCAGGGATATGTAAATATCCAAGCTTTGACGCTGTTTCGATGGTATTGACCATTGAACGGCCTTCTACACATACCTTACGTCCATATTTATCTGCTGAGTTAATAATCTGCTGAACTCTATCAACATTTGAAGCGAAGGTTGCGATAATGATACGGCTTCTATCGTTGTCTGCGAAGATTGAATCGATAGTCTTACCAACAGTCTTTTCTGAGGCTGTAAAGCCTGGGCGCTCTGCGTTTGTAGAATCGCACATAAGAGCAAGTACACCCTTTTTACCAATTTCACCTAAGCGCTGTAAATCGATTGGATCACCATAAACTGGTGTATAATCAACCTTAAAATCGCCTGTATGCACAACTATTCCAGCTGGCGAATAAATAGCAAGAGCTGCAGCATCCTGAATACTGTGATTTGTACGGATAAACTCAACTCTGAAATCGCCGGCATTAATATGTGTGCCATATTTAACAACTTTACGCTTAACCTTTGTAAGCATCTTGTGTTCTTCAAGCTTATGTTCAATCAAGCCATTTGTAAGCTTTGTAGAATAAATAGGACAAACATTAAGATCCTTAAACACATAAGGGATAGCACCGATATGATCCTCGTGACCATGAGTGATAAAGAATCCCTTTAATTTATCCTGATTATCTTTAAGATATGTTATATCTGGAATAACCAGATCCACGCCCAACATATCATCCTCAGGGAAGGAAAGTCCGCAATCCACCACGATAATACTGTCTTTGTACTCAAAAGCAGTAATATTCATGCCGATTTGCTCAAGACCACCTAGTGGAATAATCTTTAGCCTTTCAGCTTTATTTTCAGTTTTCTTTTTCAAAAAATAACCTCCTAATTAATAATTAAAAATCCAAGTCGGCATCCTCACCAACTAACTCATCAAATATTTTTGCTACAGCCTCAAATTCAACGTCATCCTCTACAAACTCGTAGACAACCTCGTTATCATCTGTTGAGACTTCCTTGAGAATAGATGCTTCAGCATCCTCCTCTTCATTATCATTATCGCATACCAATAAATATTTGTTGCCAGAAAGCATAGTCTCTTCTACAACAAATAGCTTAATATCATTTCCATCTTCGCCTGGTAATATAATTGGTTCCATATTAACTCCTATTATCCAAATAATCCTGTAATATAATTGCAGCAGCAATTTGATCGATATATTTCTTTCGATCCTTTTTAGCTACGCCAGATTCCTCTAAAATCTCATCTGCATAAACTGTAGTAAGTCTTTCGTCAACAAGAGTAATTGGGACATCTACGCGTTTTTCTAATAATTCTTTAAATTTAAGGGTATCTTCGCATCTAAAACCCTCGCTATCATCCATATTGCGTGGATAGCCTAGGACAATTAATTCAACCTGATATTCTTCGCATATATCTTTGATGCGTACAAGCGTATGACGCAAAGCGCTAGCTCGCTCCCTTGTAATAGTCTCAAGTTCTTGTGCAGTCAAAAGTAAAGGGTCACTAATTGCGACCCCTACTGTCTTTGTTCCGTAATCTAAACCGAGTATTCTGCCACTCATTACTTACTCCAACTTTCGTTTACGATGTATTCCTTGAGCAGCTCTTCCACTAATTCATCACGTTCTACCTTCATAATAAGGCTTCTTGCATTATTATGACTGGTGATATATGTAGGATCTCCGGACATTATATAACCTACAATCTGATTTACAGGATTATAGCCCTTTTCTGATAAAGCGCTATATACCTGCTCAATCACATCCTTCACTCCAACAGGATTTTCCTTTTGAACTTTAAAATATTGAGTGTTACTTAAATCTGCCATTTCTAACCTCGTCTTTACTCAAAAAATTTCCACACTACAAACTATTACTTTAATATTAATATAGAAATTAGCAAATTTCAACAAGCAAGTGCTCATAATCTGGTGTAATTTCTGTGGCCTTCACCCTAAGAATTGTGTTTGATAAATCCTCATCAGTGGACTCAATCATGCATTTAATATATTCCTTTGAGAAACCGACATAATATTCTTTACCTTCGATAATCTGCTTTTCTTCAAAAAGAACCTCTAATTCTTTTCCAATGTAAGAAGTTCTGTATTCCTTTGTCTTTTCTAGTCCAAGAGAAATAAGCTTTGCACTACGCTGCTTTTTCACTGCATTTGTAATCTGTCCAGACATTTTTGCTGCCTTTGTTCCCGCACGCTTTGAATATGCAAAAACATGTAATTCGGAAAACTTTATTTCTTCAACATAGTCAAGAGTTGTTTCATATTCTTCTTCTGTCTCACCAGGGAAGCCAACAATAATATCCGTTGTGATTGCTGGATTATCAAAATATTTTCTAAGAATATTTACACCATTTGTATATTCCTCGATAGAATATTTTCTATTCATTCTCACAAGGACGCTATCACAGCCTGACTGAAGTGACAAATGGAAATGAGGACATATCTTAGATAAAGCAGAAACTCTTTTTGCAAAATCCTCTGTCACAATCTGTGGTTCAAGAGAACCCATTCTAATACGCTCGACACCATCTATCTTTTGAACAGCCTCTAATAAATCAGCAAGGCCAAACTCTGTGCCTGTACCAAAGGAGCTTAAGTGAATGCCTGTGATAACCACCTCTTTATAGCCCGCCTTTGCAAGACCAGTTACCTCTTCAACAACATCATCGATTGATCTGCTTCTGATACGACCTCTTGCGAAAGGAATAATGCAATAAGAGCAGAACTGATTACAACCATCCTGTACCTTAACGAAGGCTCTTGTATGCTCGGAATCCTTTTCGATATGCATATTCTCGTAAGCTACATTTCCATCATTAATATCCATGTAGTTAAGAATTGGTCCACTCTTTTTATCTAAATTCTCAAAATATTCATGGACCTTATCAACTAAATCGTTCTTTTTGTTGTTACCAAGAATTATATCTGCTCCAAGCTCATCGGCTATATCCTTGCCAAAATTCTGTACGTAACAGCCAGCAGCAACTACGCAGGCATCAGGATTAAGCTTTTTGCATTTATGAATCATTTGTCTTGATTTTCTATCAGCAATATTCGTCACTGAGCAGGTGTTTATTACATAAACATCAGCCTGCTCATCAAAGTCCACTATCTCAAAGCCATCCCTTTTAAGAAGCTCTTCCATGGCCTCTGTTTCATATGCATTAACCTTGCAACCAAGGTTGTGTAAAGCTGCTTTTTTCATCGTTAAAAAACCTTCCTTTTATGTATTTAAAAAACTCGAAAAGTCCAAGAGTTTGTTGACTTTTGCATGCCTTTGATTTAGTATATTTTTGTATATAAAATCTTTGGAGGAGGCAGCAGAATGAAAACAGTTCAAATTTCTCTTAACTCAATTGACAAGGTAAAGTCATTTGTTAATACAATCAGTCAGTTTGACTATGATTTTGATCTTGTTAGCGGACGTTATGTTATCGATGCTAAGTCTATCATGGGTATTTTCTCCCTTGATTTATCAAAGCCTATCGACCTTACAGTTCACGCTGAAGGAGACGCTGAGGACGTAATGTCTACATTAAAGGATTATATCGTTTAATCCTTTTTATAAGTAGTAAATTATTATGAGCTTTGCTTTAATAGCAAAGCTCATATTTTTTATCGTACTTTTATAATTTCAACACTATCTATTGCGGCCTGCATAAGTTCGTCAATCTTCTCATCTAAAAGATGCTCATGCTTTTCAATAGCCTCAAGCTTAGGCTTGGTAACAGGATGCTTTGCTACGAAAATAGTACAGCAATCCTCGTATGGTAAAATTGATGTCTCGTAAGTATCAATCTTCTCAGAAATATCAACAATATCCTGCTTGTCAAATGCAATAAGTGGACGATATACAGGAAGTGAACAAACTGCATTTGTACAGTTAAGCGACTGCATTGTCTGGCTGGCAACCTGTCCAATAGACTCTCCTGTTACAAGTCCGATACAATCATTTTGTTTAGCAAAATACTCAGCCAAACGCATCATGTAACGACGCATGATAATTGTAAGCTCTTCATGTGCACACTGCTGATAAATATAAAGCTGAATATCTGTAAAGTTTACAATATGTAAATCGATTGGGCCTGAATACTTAGCCACAAGCTTTGCAAGGTCAACAACCTTTTGTTTTGCCTGCTCTGATGTATAAGGTGGTGCATGGAAATATGTAGCTGAAAGTGTAACACCACGCTTTGAAATCATATATCCTGCAACTGGCGAATCAATACCACCTGAGAGAAGAAGCATTGCCTTACCAGCAGTACCAACAGGCATACCGTGTGGGCCTGGGATTTCTGTAGAATAAATAGCCATGTTTTCTCTTACTTCAACGTATATAATTCTATCTGGATTATGAACATCTACACTCATCTCTGGGAATGCATCAAGAAGTCTTGCTCCTATTTCTGCAGCCACCTCCATAGATGTCATAGGATACTGCTTATTAGCACGACGTCCCATTACCTTAAAGGTAAAGTTCTTATCCTCGAATTCCTCATCAACATATTTGATAACAGCCTCTGCAAGCTTATCAAAGCCTTCATCTGGAACTACTACTGTAGGACAGATTGCGCTGATACCAAATACATGCTGTAAAGCATCTACAGCTTCGTCATAATCATAATCGCCATCAACAGAAACGAGAATTCTTCCGCTCTGCTTCTTGACAACAAAATGTCCCTCTACACTATCAAGGGCTCTTTTAATCTGGCGAACAAGGGCGTCCTCGAACACATAACGGTTCTTACCCTTAACACCGATTTCTGAATACTTAATCAAAAATGCTTGATATGTCATATTACCTTCCTTTATAAAACCATCTTTGGTACTAAATCTTTTAAAGCTTCCACTGCAGCATCCACCTCTTCAAAGGTATTCTCTGGACAGAAGCTAAATCTTATTGTACGTTCTAACAAATCCTTCTCAAGACCAATAGACTTGAGTGTCTCACTGATTGCAGGCTTGTTTGAAGAACATGCTGAACCAGCTGAAACTAAAATTCCATAATTGTCCTGAAGAGCATTTAGCATAACCTGTGCTCTTGTACGGTTTCCTTTTATGGAAACGCTGATAATCTGAGGTGCACTATCTTCTGCTGTGTGTCCATTAACCTGAACACCCTCGATACTGCTAATGCCCTCTATTAATCTAGCTTTCATAGCATACATGTGCTCACGATTGCTGTCAAGATTATCGTAAGCCTCTTTAGCTGCAATGCCAAGAGCAGCAATAGCTGGAACATTTTCTGTTCCGGAACGCATTCCGCTTTCATGACCACCACCGAGAATCTGTGGAACCACACGTACCTTGTCTTTAATATATATAAATCCTGAACCCTTTGGTCCATGAATCTTATGACCACTAACTGTAAGAATATCAATACCAAGTTTCTTTGGAATAATTGTCATCTTACCAAAGGCCTGGATACAATCGGTATGGAAAATGATATCTGAATTAAACTTTTTAACCAGCTTGCAAGCCTCTTCTATAGGCTGAAGACTTCCGATTTCGTTGTTAACCATCATTATGGAAACAAGAATGGTATCTTCTCTAAGGGCAGCTTTAAGCTCTTCTAGAGAAATGACGCCATATTCATCTGTGCCAAGATATGTTACCTCGAAGCCTTCTTTTTCAAGAGCTTTAACTGGATTAAGAACACTGGCGTGCTCTATCTTTGTAGTTATGATGTGCTTGCCAAGTCGCTTTTTAGCTTCGGCAGCCCCTCTGATGGCAAGATTGTTGCCTTCTGTTCCACCACTGGTAAAATATATTTCCTTTGGCTGACATTTAAGAATTCCTGCAATTGTTTCTCTAGATTCTTTTAAATAATCCTTGCCTCTAAAACCCATTTTATGAAGTGATGAAGGATTACCGAAATTCTCCTGTAAGCACTCCTGCATTATTTTCATAGCACCATCAGAGCATCTGGTGGTAGCTGAATTATCAAAGTATATCATTTAAACCTCACATTTAAGCATCAACATAGAAAGTGTACATATAGCTGCTGTCTCTGTTCGAAGAATCCTTCGGCCAAGAGAAATAATGTTACAGCTATCCTTAACTAAATCAATTTCAGACTGATCAAAGCCGCCCTCAGGACCAATAAATACACCAATGCTTTGGCCCTCCTTTATGGTAGACAATACATCAAAGGTATCCTTCATTCCATTTTTACTTTCGTAAGGAAGTAAAAGAATGTCAAGATTTTTGGCATACTCAAAAGCAGCCTTGTAGCTCATTACATCATGTACCTGTGGGATGATGGAGCGCTTTGATTGTTTGGCAGCTGTAGCAGCGATAGTCTGATATCTGGTAAGCTTTGATTTTTTCTTTTTGTCATCAAGCTTTACAATACAGTTTTTCATTTCTACTGGGATTATTTCATAAACCCCAAGCTCAACGCTTTTTTCAATTATGGTTTCCATCTTATCCCCTTTAGGCAAAGCCTGGAATAGATAGATTTTATTAGATAGCTCTGTAGATGGAACTTCCTCTTTAACTGTAGCAATAAGTGAATCATCTGTAATATCACTAACTTCGCAAAGGAAATTAACTCCAGTTGCAACAGAAACACGGATGATTTCTCCTCTTTTGAGGCGCACAACCCTAACCAGGTGGTGCATATCTTCCCCAGTTATAATGAAATTATTATCTACAGGACCTTCATTAACAAATATTTGTTGCATATTATTATTTACGAGCGGTGATATTCACCCACTCTCCCTGATGATTGATTTCTACAATAGTAAGTCCCACTGCTTCAAGTGCTTCTTTTACTTCATTTTCCTTGAAATCGATGATTCCTGATGAAATAAAATAAGCATCCTTCTTAAGAGTAGGATAAATAGCTGGCGCCATTCCGATTATAATATCTGCAAGAATATTTGCAACTACTATATCGTATTTTTCATAGCCAACCTTGTCCTGAAGCTCCTTGTCCTCTGTAAGATTTCCAACATAGAAATCCCCAGCAGACTTTGGAATTCCATTAACCTCAAAGTTCTCATAGGTAGATGCAATACAATCCTCATCTATATCTGTACCTACCAGATGACACTTACCATCTAATAGCTTGTTAGCAATGATTGAAAGAATACCACTTCCGCAGCCTATATCAAGGATTTCATCACCAGCCTTAGCATATTTCTTAAGCTGTCTGATGCAAAGCTGAGTAGTCTCATGCTTTCCTGTTCCAAAGGATACACCAGGATCAATCTCAACAAAAATCTTTCCCTTATCCTGCTCTGAGATTTCCTCCCAGGTAGGCTTGATTAAAATATCATCGATATAGAAGGATTTAAAAAACTGCTTCCAGTTGTTAATCCAATCCTCCTGCTTTGTAATGGACGTGTCGATGGTACCTTCACCAATATCCATAGTCTCTTTAAGCTCCGCAAGACCAGCCTTGACCTGCGCAACAATTGATTCATGGTCTTCATCATCACTTAAATAAAAGCAAACCTTAGAGGTTCCATCATCTGTAGGTAAATCTGGCTGAAGCTCTTTGAACTCTCCGCCTTGCTTTTCTCCGGAAACTGGTACATTGTTTTCGATTTCAATAGAAACAATGCCAAGCTCCATAAGTGTTGCGCTGACAAAATCTTCCGCATCTGTTGTTGTATTTATAGAATATTTAATCCAATTCATATTAACCTCAAAAAAGAACTGCCACGTAGGAATTTCCACCTATTGGCAGTTCGTAAAATCTATTCACCTTGTTCTGCAACAATCTTTTCCTTAAGCTCAACACATTTATCCTTGAGCTTGCGGGATGTACTAGCTGATTGAATAAGTCTTGCAATGATTTTCATAGCTGCATCATATTTCTTATAATATACCGACATATTAGCAAGCATGTATTCCACTGCCTCTGAAGCCATTCCACAATAAGGTGGTGTCTCCTGAGAGATTGCTTTCATAAAGCCTTCATAAGCCTGTGCATAGAAGCCGTCATATTCCTTTTGAAGCATTTCTACTACCTTTGGATCAGCTTCCTTATTGTCTTCTAATTCCTTAAGCTGAGCACGGCGAAGCCATGCAATTTTAAGGCATACATAAGCTTTCTCAGACATCTTGGCACGCTTTTTCATTGTACAAATAAGAGCGAGCTTAAACTTTTCAACTGCATATTCGTATGAATAGGTCTCTCCCAATTCCTCCTTTTGAGGCTTATAGCTTGGGCAAAATTCTGCTCTGATAAGCTTAACTCTAGCTGTATCAATCTTTGAAAAAGTAGTATCAAGTGCTGAATAACCACAATGTGGGCAAGACATAAAATCATATTTGCATTTGTCCACATGCTCGTAGTTAGGACGTAAATCAAAATCAGGTTCAAGTCTCTTAAGCTTTGTGGCGAGAACAGCCTTGATAGGGAATTCCTTGTCACAAACCGGGCAACGAACCTTCTTATCAATAACAAAATCTTTTTCCTGCTTAACAACAGGTGCTGCTTTTTTAACAGCAGCGGCTTCCTTCTTTGGCTTATCATCAGCCAAAATGTCTAGCTCTCCATCCATGGAGAAACCAAATTTTTCCATTCCCGATAATAAATTCATGCTGCAATCCTTTTCTGTAGATCACTATTGATGAGTTATTAGTTATTTGTTGGTAATTTGAAAGAACTCTTAAGGGATACTATTCTATTGAATACTAATGCATCCTCTGTAGAATCCTTGGAATCTACACAGAAGAATCCCTGTCTTACAAATTGGAAACTATCATAAGCCTTGGCACCCTTTAATGAAGGCTCTACAAGGCAATCCTTTAGAACTGTAAGTGAATTTGGATTAAGATTCAAACTACCATCTTCATTATACACTCCTTTTTCCTCATCCACAATATTTTCGTACAGACGAACCTCTGCCTTAAGAGCAGTCTTAGCTGCAACCCAGTGGATAGTACCCTTTACCTTACGGCCATCTGGAGCATCTCCACCCTTAGTAGCTGGATCATAAGTACAGTGGATGCATGTAACCTTACCAGTTTCATCTGTTTCGTAAGAAGTACATGTAACGAAGTATGCGTTCATAAGGCGCACTTCATTGCCAGGATATAATCTAAAGTATTTCTTTGGAGGCTCAATCATGAAATCCTCTCTATCGATGTAAAGCTCCTTACCAAATGGAACCTGACGACTACCAAGCTCTGGGTTTTCAAGGTTGTTTGGAGCTTCGAGCCATTCTACATCATCGCTTTCGTAATTATCAATTACAAGCTTAACTGGATCAAGAACAGCCATAACACGACCACGGCTAGTCTTTAAATCCTCACGAATACAGTACTCAAGCATTGCGTAATCAGATGAAGAATTTGCCTTTGAAACGCCTGAAAGCTCTACAAACTTTCTGATAGATTCTGGTGTAAAGCCACGACGACGTAAAGCTGCGATAGATACAAGACGTGGATCATCCCATCCATCAACAATTCCATCCTCAACAAGCTTCTTAATGTAACGCTTACCAGTTACAACGTTTGTAAGATACATCTTTGCAAACTCAATCTGACGTGGTGGATTAGCAAAGCCTGCTGCCTTAACTACCCAGTCATAAAGAGGTCTATGATCCTCAAACTCTAGTGTACAAATAGAATGTGTAATATTTTCGAAAGCATCCTCAAGTGGATGAGCAAAATCGTACATTGGGTAGATGCACCACTTATCGCCTGTGTTGTGGTGTGTCATGTGCGCAACTCTGTAAAGGATTGGATCACGCATGTTGATGTTAGGTGATGCCATATCGATCTTAGCTCTAAGTGTATGGCTTCCATCCTCGTACTTACCAGCCTTCATATCTTCAAACATCTGAAGATTTTCTTCGATTGAACGATTTCTGTTTGGATCGTCCTTACCAGGGTGTTCGAAATCACCGCGGTATTCTCTCATTTCCTCTGCTGTAAGATCTGAAACATAAGCTAAGCCCTTTTTGATAAGATCTACAGCAACTTCATACATTCTGTCAAAATAATTAGATGCAAAATAAAGATGATCGCCCCAATCTGCACCAAGCCACTTAATATCAGCCTTAATAGAATCAACGAACTCCACCTTTTCCTTTGTAGGATTAGTGTCATCAAATCTCATGTGGAACTCGCCATTATACTTCTTAGCAAGACCATAATTTAAGATAATTGACTTAGCATGACCAATGTGCAAATAACCATTTGGCTCAGGTGGGAAACGTGTACATACATGATCGTATACGCCCTCCTTTAAATCCTTGTCAATTTCAAGCTCAATAAAATTTTTGCTAACTACTTCTTCACTCATTTTTATACAATCCCTTCGTGTTTCTATAGGCTTCTCCCTTTGGGAGAAGCTGTCAGCATAGCTGACTGATGAGGGTGTCCCCTCTTAAAATCTTAAATCTAGTGTATATGTGTATGCGTAAACAAATGGTCTGAGCAATATTCATAATTGCCATTACACTTGCTACAAAATCTGAACTCCAGCTCAGGATTTGAAAGCTCTGTTCTACCGCAAACTGCGCACTTATGTCTTGCAATAGGCGAGCCATCTCTGTACTGAGTGCGTGGTGGTGTAGCTGCACGCTTAAATTCAGCACGTCTGTGAATATCCTTTGGATTAAACCTGCTCATATTTCTAGTCATCATGTAAAAGATGAAGAAATTAAGTAATGATGCAATAATTGGCACTGCAGCATAAAACGCGCCATTTATGACATAATCAACTACTTCATAACCAACTATTACCAGGTAAAAAATAGACATCCATTTCATCTTAATAGGAATGATGAAATATAACATAACCTGCATATCTGGAAAGCATGTAGAAAATGCAAGGAATATTGACAGATTAATATAGTATGTGCTGGTATACATACCTATAATGCCTACAGGAATGTGCCCTCCATAAATGGCATAAGCAATAAAGGCGCCAATTACTGTAAACAGCATACCACCAAAAATATATAAATTAAATCTGAAGGCGCCCCAGGTACGCTCTAATGCTGTGCCAAGCTGATAATAGAGCAAAAACATAATGGCTGCCCAAAGGATGCTAGTACGTGGCGGAAAGATAATCCATGAGATTAATCTCCAAACCTGTCCCTGCAAAATATATCGAGGCTCTAAGGTAAGATAGTTGAGATATTGAACGCCTGTAAAGCGCTGACCAAAGGCCAACAAATACCCTACTGCATAGCCTCCCAGTAAGTAAATCATAAGATTATTAATGGCATATTTACCGAATTTCTTTTCTAATTTATCTAGCAAATCTTGACCTCCAGTTTAAAAATCCACATAAATATAGACTTTAAAGATTATAAACCTTTAAAGCCTATATTAGCAACTAATTTTATAAATATTTATTTAAGATTAAGCCATCTTATAAGAAGTGTGCTCTAAGCTCTTCTGGAGCAATTGGTGAAAGGTATGCAGGGGCAATATCAAATACTGTTTTAGCGCCACAAACACCCTCTTTGTTAAGGCGTGCAATTGCTCTTGCATAAGCTGTAAGAACTGCTCCAGTAAATTCTGGATTAGAGTCAAGATTTAAACTATATTCGATAACATGCTTATTTCCATCAAAGCCTGTCTCGCCTGTATAGATAACGCTACCACCGTGTGGTAAGCCGCTGTGATTCTTTTTAAGCTCTTCTGCTGAAATAAAGTTTACAGTTGTATCGTAATCAGAGAAGTAATTTGGCATCTCCTTGATTTCCTTTTCGATACGAGCCTTATCAGCGCCTTCCTCAACAACTACAAAGCACTCTCTAGTGTGCTTTTCTCTTGTAGTAAGTTCAGGATTTTCTCCATTTCTAACTCTTCTTAAAGCATCCTCTACAGGAACTGTGTACTGTCTGGCATCTACAACACCCTCAATACGACGTATTGCATCAGAATGTCCCTGGCTTACGCCCTTGCCCCAGAAAGTATAGGCCTGACCATCTGGTAAAATAGATGTAGCATATAAACGGTTCAAAGAGAACATTCCTGGATCCCATCCACAAGAAATAAGACCAACCTTGCCTGCTTCCTTAGAAGCCTTATCAACGTTAGCGAAATGCTCTGGAATTCTTGCGTGTGTATCAAATGAATCAATAACATTATAAAGCTTTGCATACTTTGGAGTCATTTCTGGTAAATCTGTAGCACTACCGCCACAAATAACAAGAACGTCAATATCTTCCTTACCTGTATCCAAATCTGCTGTAGATTTAACTGGTGTATTAGTCTTTACTGTAACTGTCTTTGGATCTCTTCTTGTGTAGATTGCAACAAGCTCCATATCCTCACTCTTTGCGACAGCAGCTTCAACACCACGTCCTAAATTTCCATATCCTAAAATTCCGATTTTTAACATGACGATTCCTCCAATCAAAATCATTTCGAGAAATATTATATATACCCATTCGATTTTATGCAATTAAAAAATCTTATAGGACTAAACATATCAAATAAATAATTCTGTTACAAATACTACTCCACAGCAAATACATGCAACCTTAAAAAGACTCATATTGAACCAGGCAGCAACACTTCCACAGGCAAGAGCAAGAATACCTGAGATTTTGCTTTGAGTAGCCTCAATAATAGCTGGAAAAGTCATAACCGCAAGGGTTACATAAGGAACATAATATAAAAAGGACCTTACAAATCTGTTTTTAATAGGTTTTCTAAAAACCGTAACAGGCAATACCCTAATTACTGTACTTACAAGGCCTGCCACCAATATATAAATATAAGGATTAGTCATCATCTTCAACCTCCGGATGAGGAAATACAATTGCAGCCACCGATGCGATTACAACTGTAAGAATAATTGTTTTGGTGCCACTTGAAATCTTGGCAAACAATGCCGCTTCGTTTGCAATATAGCTAAGAATAAAGCTGATTACTATAAGTACTGCCACAAACTTATGTCGCCTTGCCTCTGGCATAATGCAAGCAAGAAACATTCCATAAAGGGCCACTGAAAGGGCACTTACCAATCTAGCTGGAAGAATTCCACCTGCCACAATTCCAGTTGCAGTCCCTGCGCACCAGCCTATAACAGCAACTAAAAATGCTCCGTAGCAATAAAATGGATTTACATAGCCTGGCCTATTTATGGATATGGCAAAAAGCTCGTCTGTCACATGAAAGCCAATCCCAAGCCTATGTATAAAGGAAGTATCTGGATGTATTCTTTGACTTAAAGCCGTGGACATAAGCAGATACCGGGCATTTACTATAAGTGTCATGATTGCCATTTCTAAGTAGGAAGCTCCAACTCCAATCATAGAATAAACTGCATATTCACCTGCGCTAGCATGATTAAAGAAGGAATTAATTATTCCTTGAATTGCACTACATCCCACCTGTTTGGCAAATATTCCTAATGAAAATGAAACAGCAAAATAGCCTAATCCAATTGGGAAGCCATCTCTGCATCCATCCAATATATTCTTCTTTGTACTTTGTAAGTTGTCTGAATTCATACAATATACCTTTTATATTCACTGATTTTTAAAACTTTTCTCTTCGCAATTGTGTAAAATAATAATTGTGATACATAAAGGAGGAGTTCATGAAATCTGGGGTTTATAAAGCGACAAAAAAAGATGGAAGTACATATTTTAGAGGAAACATCACATATAACGGCAAGCATATCAGCCTTGGAAGCTATGATACAAACGCTTCATGCGCTGCTGCTTACGACGAAGCTTGGATGCTCCTAAAAAACAAAGATATCGACATTCTTTCCTGCCAGTCAGTAGTAAAATACTTACCCTTTGAAAAATGTGTAACTCTGATAAATGTCAGAGATAATCACATCTACATAAAAACTCCAATTTATCTTCAAAAAAACTATTTTCTATACTATTTGGATAAATCTATAGTTTTAAAATTCGATAATGACGATTTATTCTACTACTCTAGCCACAAAATCCAAAACAGAGGTGGCCATATGTTTGTTAGCGATTATGGAATGCAATATAACATTCTAGGTCGCTACGGAATAAAGCCCTACAGCGTAAAGGGCAAGGACTATATTTTCGCCAACGGTGATGATACAGATTTGCGATATTCAAATATTGTTGTTGTCAACAAATATCATGGCGTATACAAAGAACAAAAGAAAGGAAAAACTGTTTACGCCGCCAAGATTCATCTGAATGGCGATTTTATTGTAGGCAGATATCAGGATGAAGCGACTGCAGCCATTGCCTATAACAAAGCTGTAGACCTGTGTAAATCCAGAGGAATGACTAAATCCTTCCCTGTGAATTACATAACTGAATACTCACCTAGAGAATACGCCAATGTGTACACCGAAATTAAAATATCATCTCATCTATATAAATTTTTCCGTAACAAAAATTTCCGCGAAGCATAAAAAATGCCACCCGCTACACTCAAACCTTGGTATTACTCCGTCGCGACATTGGCTCCTTGAGTAACACCAAGAGCTTGATAGCTACGGGTGGCTCATTTAATTATCTTAGTTGTTAATAAACTTATCTTCCTCGTTATTCCATGAGTAAAGCTTACGGATTTCCTCACCAATCTTCTCTGATGGGTGCTCTGATGCAAGCTTACGCATAGCGTTGAAGTGTACCTGACGTCCTGCTGGTGACATATCAAGTAAGAATTCCTTAGCAAATGTACCATCCTGAATATCACTTAAGATCTGCTTCATAGCCTTCTTTGTATCCTCTGTGATAATCTTTGGTCCAGTAATATAATCACCGTATTCTGCTGTATTAGAAATAGAATATCTCATTCCTGCAAAGCCTGACTGGTAGATAAGATCAACGATAAGCTTCATTTCGTGAACGCATTCGAAGTATGCATTTCTTGGATCATAGCCAGCCTCAACAAGTGTCTCAAAGCCTGCCTGCATAAGTGCGCAAACACCACCGCAAAGAACTGCCTGCTCACCAAAGAGGTCTGTTTCTGTCTCTGTTCTAAATGTAGTCTCAAGAATACCTGCGCGAGCTCCTCCGATTCCAGCGCCATAAGCAAGAGCAAGATCAAGTGCCTTACCTGTAGCATCCTGATATACAGCTATAAGACAAGGTGTTCCTTTGCCTGCCTGATACTCAGAACGTACTGTGTGACCTGGTGCCTTTGGTGCAATCATAGTAACATCAACATCTGCTGGTGGCTTGATGCAACCAAAATGAATATTGAAACCATGAGCGAACATAAGCATGTTGCCTGCCTCAAGGTTTGGTTCGATGTCCTTCTTGTACATATCAGCCTGCTTTTCATCATTGATAAGAATCATGATGATATCAGCCTTCTTTGCTGCTTCTGCTGCTGTATAAACTGTAAGTCCCTGCTTTTCAGCCTTAGCCCATGATTTAGAACCTTCATAAAGACCGATAATGACGTCACATCCACTCTCCTTAAGGTTAAGTGCGTGTGCGTGACCTTGGCTACCATATCCAATAATAGCTATAGTCTTACCCTTCAATAATGAAAGATTGCAATCTTCCTGATAAAAAATCCTTGCTTCCTGTGACATTCCTTTATCCTCCTATTGTAAATTTATATGTGTTTAAAGAATTACAACATCCTCTGAGCCACGTGTAAGTCCTGTAAGACCTGTACGAGCAAGCTCTAAGATATCATAGTCTCCCAGCATATCTAAAAATGCTTCAAGCTTATCCTGGTTTCCTGTAACCTCAAGAATCATAGAATCATGTGTAACATCTACAACCTTGCCATGGAAAATTTCTACTATGGCAAGTACATCCTGTCTTTCCATGTTTCTAGCAGAAATTTTAACAAGCATAAGTTCTCTTTTTACAGATTGACCATGTTTCAAAACCTTTAAATCAACAACCTCTGTAAGCTTTGAAACCTGCTTTTCAATCTGCTCCAAAATCATATCATCACCATGTGTAACAATGGTAACGCGAGTATATCTAGGATCAGCAGTAACGCCCGCTGAAAAACTATCAATATTGTATCCTCTTCTTGAAAATAAGCCTGAAATACGGCTGGTAAGACCTGGTGTGTTTTCTACTAAAATTGAAAGAACTTTTTTAGACTCCATAAGTATTACTCTCCTAAAACCTTATTCTCCGAAGTGCTTTAGCACTTTGAAGTACGAAACTATAATGCATTCTATCACACTGATTATAAAATAACAAGAAGAAAGCTAATGCATTTTTAATAAGAATCGCATCAGCTTTCAAATACTTAATAATATTTCCCATCGTAAGGATTATAAAGTCCCATCTGAATCGGCTGTCTCTTGTCCTCATAACAAAGAGTTATGTAGTAATCTCTGAACTCAAAGCCCTGCTTGGTCCAGTATATTTTGCCCTTTTCCTGGTCGCAGTACTCGCTAAAATCAATCCACTGTAGCACCTGCATCAAAGGCCTGTCCATCATCTTGCAGGTGGCTTCTTTGAAGGTCCAAACCTCGGTAAACTTCTTATTTACTTCACTTCGCTTGAAGGATTCAAGATACTCATAATCTGCCTTCGTAAAAAATCGTTGTACTAAATCTCGATCGTAGGGCCTAATGCGCTCCACATCAATACCTACTGGCTTATCTGAAATTGCAGCTACTGCGAAAAAATTCGAATGAGAAATGCTAAAGTCCACATTCTTAGGCTGAATAAAAATAGGCTTTCCCTGAGATGTGGTGGAATAGACATAAGGTCTTTGTATATGATTTTCCCAAAGCAGCTTTTCCAACAAATGAGCAGCACCTAATCGCTCGCATTTACCCTTAAGGGTCTTTGCCTCATCAACATGCTCTCTGCGCTGAGGGCTGATGAGACTATACACTTCATCAAATATGAATGGATTTTGTAGTGCTTCACAATTGTATGCCGCGGCTTTAATCATGGGCTCCCCCTCATTTATTTAATATACAAAGTATACCATAGTAAACTTGAGATATGATAAAATAATTATGAATTAAGTTTGAACGTTGCGGGGGATATTATGAAAATTTTGATTTTTGAAATGAAAACGGTTTGTTATAACTCTTATCTCTATTTTGGAGATGCTTTAGGCGCGGCTTTAGCTAAACTTGGCCATGAAATAGAATACTTCAAGGTAGATGAACAGGCTTTAGACGACCTTGAGCAGTTCATAGGGAAGCATTTTGATGCTATGATTGATTTCAATTCTGATTTACCAAGGGCTCTGATGGATGATGATTCCTTCTTTCTAGACCATGTAGATGCCCCTTTCTTTGATGTGCTTTTAGATCATCCACTATATCACCACGATTCCTTAAAGAACAAACTAAATAATTTTCATGTAGTCTGCCTTGATACCAAGCACGGAGAATACATTAAAAAATATTATCCTCATATTAAATCTGTAACTATAACACCTATGACCGGAGAACTTGCCTTTGGAAAAGAGGCAATATCCTTTGAGGATTTTGAAGATAGACCTTACGATATTCTGTTTTCAGGCACTTATACAGACCCTACCAGAATCGAAACTGCCATAAAAAAACTACCAGATTTCTTAATAGGAAATATTAAAGAGTTAATAGATATGATGGAAGGCGACAGCACACTTACTATAGAAGATGCGGTGGAAGCCTTAGCACGAAATGAAATCTATGACTATATCAATTCTGATTTACCACTTCATACTCAGACCTTTTATTTAGCAGATACCTATGTTAGGTGTGTCAACAGAAAAAAGCTCGTGCTTGCATTAGATAAATGCCAGCATAAATTGGATTTGTTTGGCGGACTTTGGGAAGAGCTAGATTTAAAGCATGCAACTCTTCACAGAGAAATTCCCTTCAATCTCACTTTTACAGTTTTTTCTAAAGCCAAAATATGCGTAAATATAATGCCTAATTTTAAAGCAGGAAGCCATGATAGGGTATTTTCAGCCCAACTAAACGGTGCCGCTGCCCTGACAGACTCCACCTACCTATTAAAAAAGGAATATAAAGATGAAGTAAATATCCTGTTTTACGACCTAGATGACATTGATGCTGTAACCGCAAAACTGGATACTATACTTTCAACACCAGATAAACTTAAAAAAATAGCCCAGGCTGGTTTTGATATAGCATCAAAAAACCATACCTGGGATAATATCGCTAGCATTATATTAAAATCGATAGGTTAATGTTTAATTTAATCCATATTTAACATTTCCTGATAGAATGCAAAATAATCCTTTCTACCCTGCTTTGTAAATTCAATGGCAGTTCTTGGGTGCTGATTTAATAGACCTGTAGCAAGATACTGCATATCATAGCCCCAAACTACACCCTGCTCTTTAAGCGGAAGCATGTAATCTTCAACAAACTTTATAGCATAGCGCTCCTTGTACTTAGGATTCTTAAGGAAGCCAAGAAGAAGTTCCATTGCACAGTTTCCTGCCCCACGCCCCATGCTGCAATAGGTGGCGTCCAAATAATCAACATTATCACCTACTGCTTCTATAGTATTTGCAAAGGCAAGCTTTTGATTATCATGGGCGTGAATACCCACCTTTTTACCATATTTTGAAGCGATTTCATAATACATATCTGCAATACGCTCTGTCTGCTCTGGATAAAGAGAACCATAGCTATCTACCACGTAAATGCATGAAATTGGCGTCTGACATACAATATCAAGTGCAGATTTAATATCCTCCATAGATGCAGTAGAAATAGCCATTATGTTACAAGTGGTTTCGTAGCCCTTGTTATAGGCATCCTCAATCATCTGAACTGCACCAGGAAGCTGATGCAAATATGTAGCAACTCTAATAAGATCCACTGGACTTTCAGCTTTAGGATGAATATCCTCCTTGTAATTGCATCGTCCAACATCTGCCATAATTGCTATCTTCAAATCCGTATTATTTTCACCTACAATTTTGCGAATATAATCATCTGAAGAAAACTTCCATGGACCAAATTTATTTTCATCAAATTGCTCTTTATCAGCTCTGTAGCCCATTTCCATATAGTCTACCCCAGCCTTTACATTTGTAAGATAGAGAGCTTTAGCAAATTCGTCAGTGAAATAAAAGTCGTTTACAAGGCCTCCATCTCGTAGTGTGGCATCAACAACTCTTACGCTCTCTCTAACTTCTAAAAGCTTGGATATCTCTTTCTTCATCTTTATGTCCTCCGATACTTTAGTGATTAAAAGTGATAAAGTAAGTATAACTGTATGTATACAGAAAGTCAAATTACTACATAATATTAACACAAAAAAATACCATGAAGTTCACTAAGTGAATCTTCATGGCTGAGAGAAAAAATGTAAATATGTATATATAAATCAAATTAACGATAGAAATAAACAAAAGCGGCCTGGAACCAAAGAATTGCAAGTGTTACTACACTGATTCCAATTGCAAAAAATGATTTTGCTAAAGCTCTTCTATCAGAAACATTTGCTGAATCTACTGCTGAACGAATGTGGCTAACAATATAAAAAGCATAAAACATAGTCACAAGCGAAAAAACAACAAGCATAATAATATTAAACATAATATAACCTTTCGAAACTGTCCTTCAAACAACAGTAGATATAATACAATCAGAACAAAATAGTTTCAATTGTTATTATTAACATATATTTCTTATATTTTTCACGCTTTTATAACAATCTTGCACATTTTCAATCATAACTAATCAAAAACGGTCACTGTAAATAAATAGGGACCTCAGCGAATATACTGAGGCCCTTGGCTATAATTATACTATCTCAAACTTCTGAGTGCTAGCATTCAATTGCTTGGTTACATCATTATTCTGGTCCATAGCTTCATTGATTCCCTGAATTTCTCCAACAATCTCTGTAGCAGCCTGAGCTGACATTCCAATAGCATTTGAGCTTTCATTCACTGAGTTAGATATGCTTTCAATTCTATCTGACATCTCAGCCATAACACCGTTAAGATTATTGGCCTTTTCTGTGAATGTAGCCAGCATTTCCTCTATCATAGTGGCTGTATTTTCGTACTTCGCTCCTGTATCTACAAACGCATCATAATCCGCAAGTACATTCTGATTAATAAAATCAATAACCTGTACTGCGTTGTCAGAAAGAGTCTTAACAGCAGTAGTAACCTTTGCAGATATTTCCTGAATATTGCCTGCTGTATCACGGGAATTAGCAGCCAACGTGCTTATTTCATCCGCAACTACAGCAAAGCCTTTACCTGCTTCACCAGCACGGGCAGCTTCAATAGATGCATTTAAAGCAAGCAAATTGGTCTGACTTGCAATATCCAAAATCTCATTTGTAAGATCACCGATTTGATTAACCTGCTCAGACTCCTTAACAGACTCCTCAAGAACCTTCGAAAGCTCTTCCATCTTAGCGCCAGTATTTTCCTTCTTAGCATTTGCCTCACGTTTAATGCTGTCTGCCTCTGCCTTAATTTCATTAGCTTTTTCCGATCCTGCTCTCGCTTCTTCATCAATAGCATCTGTAGCCTCTTTTACTAATGACAGCCTATCATGTAAATCCCCTGTGGTTGTCGCTACATTTTCCATAGATGCTGCAAGCTCTTCCATGGCTGCAGATGTATTTGTTACATTATCACTAGCACTTTGAATCTTTACAATAACACTATCTGCAGATGATGTAAGAACTGTTGCTCCATCCTTAACATCTCTGATTACACCCTGCAATGTTCCTAAGAACTGATTGATACAATCAGATATAAGTGCAAGCTCTGTTTTTGTTTTTGTGTTTATTCGGGCAGTTAAATCGCCCTTGCCCTTATTGATATTATTAATGATAGCTTGCAATTCATATGAAATACCAAGTATAGTCTTATTAATTCTAACAAATGAAAGTACAAAGCTAAGTATAATCAAGACAACAACCATTGCCATGACTATATATCCCTTTACAGAAATCTGGGCAATGTACCCATCCAAATAAGCGCTAAAGCCCACGCTTAGAGAACTAATTCCCTCATCAATAGCATCTAAAGCATCATTTGTTGCAACAAGGCTTGTTCCGTAATCACCAGATACACAGCCAATTGCTCCCGTAAAATCACCTGATATGATAAAGTTTTCCACAGCACCAGCTGCAGCAACTAATGCCTCTGCGCTAGCTCTGAGATTATCAACTCTCTCCTGCCCATCTGGTAGGTATCCAAAGGGTTCACTAGCATCCAAATAATCAAGATGAGAGCCAATATCATTCATATAACCTTCCATCTCCGCAAATTCTTCAGCTGGCATTTCCTTGCCTGCCTCAAGTTGTCCTAATGTACGATTAATTTCAGCTGAAATATGAACTACATCTTGACGTAATGCAGCCGATTCCTGTGCGCAAATAAGTTCATTTTCACTTGCTACTAAAGCCAGTGACTTTACGCTTTGCATAGCTGAGTTGGAAATCACTGCATATATTATAAATGCCGCAAGTATAGCAACATTTACAATTATGTTTTGAAAAGAAATTGATTGGAAAAAGTTGCCTTTATTATTTTCAACAACCTTTCCAACAGCTTTAAGATTTTCCTTTTGCTCAGCTGTAAGATTTTCATCAAGCCTCTGTTTTATTTTCTCTTGCCTTTCTTCTCTTCCCATTGCGCACCCCCATTTAAATTAATGCCTAATAGGCGTTTGCAAAACGCCACAAGCCGCGTAAATGCGGCATTTTTTGTTAACTAAAAAAGAATAACTCCCCACTGATATGGTACAATAGAATTGACGAGAAACCACTGTACTAACCAAGAAAGGAGTTATTCTGATATATATGATACCATATAAACAGCTTTCTTTGGCTGATATTTATTCAGACTGCCAAGATAAACTTGAAAATGACAAGCCTGCGTTTCTGGCTCTATTAGAAACCTATATCAATCTTGATGAAATTATCCCGATTTCTTTCAGAAATCATTTCTATGCATCAACGGGCAGAACCCGTAAATACCCTTTGCAAGCGTTACTTTG
>NZ_FOQF01000054.1 GCF_900113655.1 Pseudobutyrivibrio sp. OR37
CTTTCCTTTTCTACATCAGTGATTACATAATTGATTGTAACCTCTGCTGCTGTACCAGCTGTTGTTGGAACTGCAATAATAGGTACACAAGGATTCTTTGTAGGTGCAACGCCTTCAAGTGAACGAACATCAGCAAACTCTGGGTTTGTGATGATGATACCAATTGCCTTTGATGTGTCCATAGAAGAACCACCACCGATTGCTACGATGCAGTCAGCACCAGACTTCTTGAAAGCCTCTACACCATTTTTAACATTTTCGATTGTTGGATTAGGCTTAATATCTGAATATATCTCATAAGGAATATTTGCCTTATCAAGCAAATCTGTAACCTTTCCTGTTACGCCAAATTTAATAAGGTCAGGATCAGAAGCTACAAATGCTTTCTTAAATCCGTTTCCATTGATTTCATTAACTACTTCTTGGATTGCTCCAGCACCATGATAAGATGTTGGATTAAGAGAAATTCTGTTTGCCATTATTCTACACTCCTTTTTTGATTTTACTTTGTGTTAAAAAATTAACACACCCTACGATTTATATTTTATCATCATAGAGTGTGTTAATATAAGTTACAGATATACCTATGTGTAACATTTTGTAAAATTTTGCTAAGTAGCATAAATAATGGCTTTTTAGACCAATTCTATTCTCTCAAACAGTTTGTGTAACATATCTGGCATGGCATCTATCATCAAATCAGCAAGCTCTTCCTCAGTCTCTTTCATACCCTTCATAAGCCACTGAACAGTCATATATATGGAAGCCTGACAATACATCTCTAAAAGCTTTCGCATGTGCTTATCCAGATTTTCACCGGTCTTCTTTCTGATTAAATCACAATAGAATTCATAAATCATAATAAAATCATGTTCTTTTAGATTGTTTTGCTCATCACCCTTGAAGCCTGCTGTAAAGAATAATCTCTCCTGCTTTATATATGCAAACTTTTTAATTAGCCCTTCACGAACCGTCTCACCTTGCCCCATTTCCTTAAATGATTGTTCTAGTAGCCTGTCAAAATACCAGTTAATCAAATCATACTTATCTATAAAATTACGGTAAAAGCTTTGCCTGGAAACTCCGCATACATCTACTATCTGTTTGACCGTGATATTTTCAACTGATGTGGTTTTCATGCAAGTTTTCATAGCTTCTGCTAGCTTGAATTTGATATCTGATTTCATTATGTTCAGCCCTTTCAGACTTCTTACATATATTCCGACAAGTCCCTCCTAATTATAAAAAATAAAAAATAATTCCACAACATAAACATTTTAAAATACAGATAAATCATAGTGAATCGGCGCCATATAGAACAATTTTCATACCGCTACAAAAAACAGTTGCCATTAAACGGCAACTGCTTTAATATTTTTAATCCAAAGGACTACCACTCTTCCATTTCTTGTTCTTAGTAAACCATCTATAGTAATATGTTGCAAATAAAGCCAGCAATACAATTAATACACATAAAAGGATTTTTTCTATAGTGTACATATGAGGTTTATAAAGCTCAGGTGCATCAGAATTTGCAATCATATAAAGTATATTCTTAGTAGCCTGACGCATAGCCTGCTGACCTGAGACTGAATTAACAAGTTCATCAGATAACGGATTAAGAAGTCCATAGCTAAGCTGGAAATCATTTCCTGCAAGGGTTGCCCTATTTATATCCTCTGTTGTACAAGCCATTACACAATCTGTTATGACAGCTCCCTTAAAGCCCCATTCATCGCGCAAAACTATCTTGAGAAGTGCTGCGCTTTCTGCTGTTGGAGTTGTTCCAATTCTATTGAAGGATGACATGATGCCTGTTGCTCCACCCATTTTGATTGCAACTTCAAATCCCTTTAGATAGACTTCACGCATCGCCTGTTCATTAAGCCATGTTAACAATCCACCGTGGTCACGGTTTGTTTCCT
Organism: Pseudobutyrivibrio sp. OR37; assembly: GCF_900113655.1. GTDB lineage: Bacteria > Bacillota > Clostridia > Lachnospirales > Lachnospiraceae > Pseudobutyrivibrio. Next base: position 1,926 of record NZ_FOQF01000054.1, read on the forward strand.
GGTCATTCACTGCAAAATGTTTAAAGTAACAATAAGTTCCTGCTTCCTTTATTCCAGTCATCTCGTTTCCAGCCATGATTCCTGAAAGATAACTATCTTCAGAATAATACTCATAATTTCTGCCTGAGAAAGGACTTCTGTGAATATTTGCTGCAGGGCCATATATTCCTGCCACACCATAAACCTTTGCTTCATTTCCATAAACTACACCTTTTTCATAAGCAAGCTCGCCATTCCAAGTAGCGGCAAGCATGGCCTGATTGGTATACATATTTCCTTTTATACCAGCAAATGCTTTGGCCATTAAATTGTTAATACCATTTGGGCCATCGCATTCAAGATACTTAGCTTTTCCAATACTCTTTATAGCTACAGTCTGCCATCCACCAGACTCAATCAGCAGCTTCATTTCATCCTTTGATATTTGATCCAGCAAATCCTCCCACTTGCTATCATCATAATCAACATCTTTCATATCACTAAGCTTAAGTCCATTTTTCTTTGTAGACCAGTCTGCTGCAGTTGTGTCCTCTAATTCTACGCTATCATCTGTAAGTCTAGCTACAATATCATCAGATGCTTCTTCAGATACAGGCAATGTTTTCTTAGGCATTGTACCTTCCCAATCTGCTCTTGAAAGATATGTAATATCTTCCCCATTTGAAACATCATCAAACTGGTTTGTAGCAGTGATTAAGTCTGAATCACGTTTTCCATCATTTGAATCATTATATATTTTTTCTGCATCAATTGTGATCGTTTCTTCTGCAATAACATTATGAGAATCATTCTGAAGTCTTATGCCATAATCACCAGCTTCAAGGACATAAGCTCCACCCTTAGCTTTGATTCCCGTGTAGTCGTATGATGCCATATCCTCGGCTTTAAATGACACCATTACCTTAGTGCTTTCACCAGGCTTAAGTTCCTCAGTCTTTGCAAATCCGCCAAGAACAACTTCGCTCTTTTCGATTCCACCTTCTGTATATGGAGCCTTATAATAGATTTCAACTACATCCTTACCAGCTTTATCACCTGTATTTTTAACAGTTACATTAGCAGTAATAGTATTTCCATCAAATGAAACACCATCCAGTGTCTTTTCAAAGGTGGTATAGCTTAGACCATAACCAAATGGATATTGAACTGTAGCGTCATAATCTATAAATCCATCAGCCCCTGCTGTTTCGTAAAAACGATATCCAACATAGATACCCTCTATATACTTTACATAGTGATAAGGATCTTCTCCTGTAATTGCATCACCTGTACCTGCGGCTCCAGCATTATTCGAATAAGATACATTTGTATAATCATATCCTCCATGGCTGTAGTATGTAGGATTTGATTCCATTTCATAAGCAAATGTATCAACTGTTTTAGCAGAAGGATTTGTTGTACCGTTAAGAATATTTCCAAGGGCTACTGTTCCAACTGAACCAAAGCATCCACACCAAAGAGCAGCATCTACATTTTCATCATTAAGGAAGCCTAACTCCATTGCATTGGTAGAATTAATAACAACTACAACAGTGCCAAAATTTTGTTCAATCATATTAAGCATGCTTTCCTCGGCTGAATTAAGCTCTAAGTAATGCTTTCCACTTTCACCACCATAATAATCAGCCATGTCCTTTGGAAGATCATCACCTTCACCACCAACACGTGATATAACATATATAGCAACATCAGAGAAACGCTTAGCATTATCAATTAATCCTGAAAGCTCATCAGCATTGTTTTCGTACAAGCCAAAATCAGTTCCTACAAGACCCATGTTTTGAGCTTCTTTTGAATTTTCCTGATAAAATGAAATCAGCTCATTATTAAGCTCAAAGCCAGCGTCCTTTAGTCCATCATAAAGGCTAGTATAATTAGTGCCTCCTGCACCAGAGCCTGTTCCACCAAATGTTGAATAATATCCTCCTCTTCCGAAAACATTTATTTTAGTTTCATTTGTAAGTGGCAATACATTATTCTTATTCTCCAATAGGATTATTCCTTCACTTGCCTCCTGAAGGGTAATATCCTTTGCCTTTGCTTCTATTTCTTCGTAATCTGAACCTGTTGGTTCCTTTGCAAATACTACATTGTCTACTACTCCAAAATATCCTTTAAGGGAAAATAGTACGGCATTACATACTAAGCATATTAACAATAAAAATGAAACTATAACAAAACCTACTTTGCCGGGTTTCTTGATAGTTTTACCATCAACTACTCTTAGCTTTGCCTTTCTTTTTTCTTCTCTTGTCATATAAACCTCCTCATGTATTATCATTCCCCACCCTATGGGCATTTCATTTTCTGATTCTAATTTAACATGTTTTAGTATGGAAAAAAGCGATTTGGCAATTGTGGTTTTTACTTTGGCAGATTTGGTCTTTAGAATATAGCCATCTATGAAATATCTTTGATATAATTACATTTAAGGAGGCGGATTATGAATATTGCTGTTGTAGATGATAATTTAAATGATAGAAAAATGATTCTAGATTACCTTTCCCAATTTTTCAATGAATCTGGGGGGGATTATACTACCAGTACTTTTGAAGATGGTGTTTCTTTTTTAAAAGACTATTCATTTTCATACGATTTCATAATATTTGATATAGACATGCCTCAAATGAGTGGCATTGATACTGCTAAAGAATTGCGCAAAAAAGATTCAAATGTAACTATCATGTTTGTTACCAACATGCCACAATATGCCCTAGAAGGTTATTCTGTTGAAGCAGTGGACTATGTTCTTAAGCCTCTGTCCTATCCAGATTTTCGTCTTAAAATGAAAAAGGCAACCAGATATATTCTGCGTAACTCAGTAAAAAAGATAACCATAAATACCACAGAGGAAGGCTTAATTACAGTAGACTCCTCAGACATATATTATGTAGAATCCAAACTTCACTATATTTATTATCACACCAAAAAAGGCATATATAAAATGCGTGCAAAGCTCACCGAAGTAGAAGACATTTTACTCCCCTATCATTTTGCCAGAAGCGGCGGTAGCTTTTTGATTAATCTTGCTTATCTTGAAAAAATAGATGGCAACGAAATTGTTGTCGCAGACGAAACTTTACCTTTGTCTCGTAGAATGAAAGCCTCACTTATGAGTGCATTCACCAAATACATTGGAGGAATCTAAATGATATCATTTTCAGTATATGCATTTGAAGAGATGCGACTGCCAATGGAACTTTTAGCAGCGATGCTTATATTCTTGTACCCTTTTGCAGATAAGAAGCCACATTTTATCCCAAAAGCAATCATTGGATATATAGTGCCAACTTTACTTTCGCTATTATATTTTGTTATTTTTGGAATAAATAAGGAAACTCCTAGACTACAAATTCTAATTGGATTTTGGTATTTACTTTTTGCATTAATTGCTCCAATTTATGGCCGCCTATGTTTCTACATTTCTATAAGTGATGCTTTTTTGTTTGGCGGTTTAGCCTTTGCATTGCAAAATATCGTATATAATGTATTTCATATATACATATCATCAAGATTATTTCCGTATATACGGAGTACATTGATTGTATATATTATTTGCACTGCCATTTTTACAGATATTATCTACTATATTGTATACAAATTGTATCGCCCAATTCTGAATGCCAGTAACGGAATTATCATTGAAGATAATTTCAAAAGCATATTAACATATTCAATTATATTTATTTTAACCTATTCTATTTTAATTTTTTATCAAGTAATTCTAAAGCAGGGATATTCTGCATTTGACCAGCTTGCCTGGTCTACAGGCTCTTTTATTAGCTTGCTTATTTTACTTGTACAGTACAATGCAATTAGTGTCATGATTTACTCTGAAAAAACACAACTAATGGAAAACATGGTAAGAAACAGTGAACATTATTACGAACTTTCAAAAGAACATATTGCTATTATAAACAGAAAATGTCACGATCTTAAGCACCAGTTGAAAGTGCTCAGAACTGTAAGTGAAGATGAAAGGGATGCCTATATCTCAGAGGCAGAAAAAAGCATCATATTTTATCAGGATTTGATATACACAGATAATGAGGCTCTAAATACCATATTAGCGGAAAAAGGTCTTTTCTGCCGTGAAAAAGGAATCAATTTTAATTGCTCAGTTGATGATGTTGATTTATCTTTTATTCGCGTATCCGATCTATATGCTTTACTTGGAAATGCTATAGATAATGCAATAGAATATACAAATAAACAGACTGATGAAAAGTTACGTTCCATCAGTCTGAGAATAAATAAAAATAATAATTTTGTTGGTATCCAGATATCAAATCCTTTATCATATGAAGATAATTTAAAACTATCTAACATAGACGGCAGTGATATAAATACAACTAAATCTGATAAGCTCAATCACGGTTTCGGCCTAAAAAGCATTGAATATCTTTCCCAAAAATATAATGGAAATATGGAATACTTTGCCTATGATGGAGTGTTTACTTTGCAGATTATATTCCTATTACCAGACATAACAATAACCTAAGCTCCTTCTGCCCTGCAACTTCAAACATGATAGAATCTATTTGTGAATATGTAGATAGCCTTTCAGACTTCTTACACATATTCTGTAAAGTAGCAGATAATTCATTAGGTTCTTATTCTAGATTATCCTATTCAAATCTCATTTCAACAAAGTTTTCAAACCTAGGTAATCTAAAACTAAGATGTCCGTATTGTTTTGCTCCAACAATACCACTTTCAATAAGTCTTTTCCTATAAGTTGTGAAAGTATTTGATGTCATATTAAGAGCGGCACGAATCTCATCAATCTTTACAGAGTTAGAGTCAGATTCTCGTAATAAATCATTCATTGCTATTATTACCTTTTTATCTAGTTCAGATAATTCATCCCAGATTTTCTCATACGCTAATTCTGATAGTGTGATATCCACTTGCTGATAAACATCTTCCCAATTCACATCATTCTCATTTTCAGAAGTACATAAGGCTTTCCACGTATAATAACCGATAGTCTGAAATGCCAATGAATATCCTCTAGTATATTTTGCTAGTTCCATAGCTTTTTCTCTACTAAGCTTAAGTACTCTCTCATAATCAGCACAAATAGCAGTGATATTCAATTCATCTAATTCCTTTAATTGAGCCCTATATAAGAATGTTAATGATTTTTCATTCTTAATCTTTTTTATATTTTCTAATAGGCCTGTCATTAATACATATATATCATAGTTTGCTCCTGCATAAGAAGAAAGTGCATGGGAAAATCTAGCCACATCATTTCCATAAGTTACCTCATCTATTGTAACTAACAATTTCTTTCCACTCTTTTTAAGTGCTTCAAGCATCATCTTTAATGCATCCTCTTCATTTGATGCCACAAGATTTGCATTTTCTATCTGCACTCCAATACCAAGTACAGAAAAGTCCAATTTGGCTTTTATAAAAATTGCTTTTATTTCAGGTAATAAATATAATTGTCTTGCTAATGAATCTATAAGATTACTCTCTGGATTCAAATCAATAGTAATCCATTCATCTAATGCATTAATTCTATTCCTGATATCTCCTAAAATTACTGTTTTGCCGGAACCCCTAACGCCCGTAATAAATATTCCTCTATATGTGGGAGTTTTCATAATAAAATTATTGACTATATCATTTGTAGCCATAGTTCTTTCTATGAATTGTGGTGGAATAAAACTGAATTGTAAAGTATACGGATTATCTAAAATATTAAACTTTGCCATACAATCCTCCTATAATCTTATAAATATCCTACCACAACTTACCACAACTTTCCACAACTCTAATTTTCTTCCACAACTTTCCACAACTCTCCACAACTTCATTTTTCTTCCACAACTTTCCACAACTCCACGTTAGATTTACTTCTAACTAAATAAAAAATGCTGAAACCCCTCAAGATTCCAGCAAGCTTTTATACTGCTTCGATTATATTTTTATAATTGTTTTCTTTGCTAATGCAAGCCTGCCCATCACCATCCAAAAACTGTTTCAGACCATCTCGCAAGCAAGCGTAGTCCTTTAGACCTAGCTTATAGAGCTTTTCATTTGATTCTCTACTCATTGTAAAAGTTCCCATAGATAAGTGTTCACTAGGCGCGAATATAAATGCCTTACCATCTTGCTCTAGCTGATAAGCCATACGCTGACTATCCGTATATGCGATATGCCTGTTATTTAGAAGCTCTATAATTTTAGGATAGTTTCTGCATTTAAAAGAGTAAAATCCCCTAAGGCTTTCAGGCTTCTTTACAAAGTCCCTTGGCTTGGACATAATAATCACCAGTTTATCACAGCCATCCTCTATAGCTTTCTTAACAGGTATTGAATCAGATACACCACCATCATAGTAATAGTGCCCATCTATCTCTACAGGAACGCATGCCCCTGGCAGTGCTGATGAAGCCATGATAATTCTATAATCATCCTTTGGCATTTCTTCCTTATGAAAGTATCTGGGCTCACCACTATTTGCATCTGTTGCTACTATAAGATACTCTGTGTTATTCAACATAAGGCTTCGATAATCTAAAGCATCAGTTCCGTCAGAATTGCTCAATGTACCATAGATATATTGAAGTCCAAACAGATTATGTGTCTTTAAATAACTCTTTAATCCAAAATAATCTGGCTCAAATATGTGGTCCGTATAAAAACGCCTATTTCGCCCCTTCTGCCCTGCCAAAAATGAAGCTGCATTTGCGCTGCCCGCTGACACACCAATACAATAATCAAATTTGATTTTGTCATCTAAAAAAGCATCCAGTATACCTGCACCATAAGCGCATTTCATTCCACCGCCTTCAACAATAAGTCCTATTTTACTCATTTTTTCACAACCTTCTCTACTTAACCAACACGTTTTCTTAATATTAAGTAATTACCGCTGGCTTTTCAATGTTCAAATTGAAAAAGTTGTATATCTTCCACAACTTCATTTTTCTTCCACAACTTTCCACAACTCCTAAGTAGATTTACTCACAACTAACAAAAAAGCTTGCTGGAACTTTAGCGGTCCCAGCAAGCTTTTATACTGCTTTGGTTATATTTTTATAATTATGCCATAAGCATTCTAAACATCTCAATTACCTGCTCCTTTGTAGCCTCGCGTGGGTTACCTGGATAGCATGCATCGTTAAGAGCATCTGTAGCAAGCTGATCTAAGTCTTCTTCCTTAATCTTATCAAGAGTTGTTGGGATTCC
>NZ_FOQF01000016.1 GCF_900113655.1 Pseudobutyrivibrio sp. OR37
AAAATGAAACAACACCTGCCGGTGTTGCCTTGAATATAAGTGCTTTGCACAAACTTAATCTTTCATTTGCTTGATTACAGGATATCTGCCCAGAAATGGGAGTCAAGGATGCTTCGCACCGATGGCTGAGTCCTTGACACCCATTTCAAGGCAGATAAAATATCAACAAGCAAACGAAGGATTAGTTGCCATACATAAAAGTATGAGATATTCAAACAATCAATGGCTTGCGTAAGCAAGGCTTCCTTTTTTAACAGAAAAGAGGTAAACTTTAGCCATCAATTCTAGAACCTATTTTTCAAGAGGGAATCTCTCACTACTTCCAACTGACACTGAATTTACTCTATCGAAAGCTAGCATAGTGATAGTCAAATAGTATAATAACGGGTATAATAAAAGCTGTAGATTTGCTCAATCTACAGCTTTTTTAGAGGTCGAAGAGGAGAATATCAATGGGCATATATTTAAATCCTGGTAATGAGGGCTTTAAAAATATAATAAATGGTATATATAGGGATAAGACAGGCCTAATAAAAGTAGTAAATTCTACTGTAAATACGCCTGATAAGCTTACTTGTATAAGTAGACCTCGTCGTTTTGGAAAATCATATGCAGCAAAAATGCTTTGTGCGTATTATGATAAGTCTTGTTCTGATTCTAAAGAGTTGTTTTCAAAACAAGGATATGCTATTTCAAAAGATGATACTTTCGAAGAATATTTAGGACAGTATAATGTAATCTATTTGGATATAACTGGCTTCATATCATCGGAATCTGAAATAAAAGAGCTTGTTAAAGATATAAAAAACAAAATAGCGACAGAGCTTTTAGATGCATTTGCATATCTTGGTGAAGAAATGTCGTTGATAGAAATGCTTGTAAATGTGGCAGAGCATGATTCCAAATTTTTCTTTATTATCGATGAATGGGATGCTTTATTTCGTGAATATCAAGAAGAAGAAGAGCTTCTTAATGAGTATATAAACTTTTTAAGAGAGTTGTTTAAAAACGGTAATGTTACAGACAAAATAGTAGCCGGTGCATATATGACTGGAATTCTACCGATAAAGAAATACGGTCATCAATCAGCCATATCTGATTTTAGAGAATACACCATGATTCAGCCATCTATTTTTGCAGAATATGTTGGCTTTACAAAGAGTGATATAGATTGGTTTACTCAAAAATATACTGTTAATAAAACAAAATTGAAACAATGGTACGATGGTTACTCATTCGTAAAGGTGGGAGATGTATATAACCCGAACTCTGTAGTTCAAGCCATAAGGACTGGGGTGTATGATACATACTGGTCTAAAACTGAGACATTTAATGCTCTTTTGAAGTACATAAATATGGATCAGAATAATTTACAGTCAGATTTGATTCAGATGATTGGTGGAAATGAGATGCCAGTCGATACTTCTACATTCCAAAATGATATGACATCAATAAGGACAAGAGATGATGTACTGTCTTTACTGATTCATTTGGGATATCTTGCATATAACTCAACTAAGGAAACAGTAAGAATACCAAATGAAGAAATACGAAGAGAGTTTTTAAGCACAATTAGAGTCGGAAGCCATGATGCAACAAATAGAATAATAATGAACTCGGATCAATTAATAATTGATACCATTAATTGTGATGAAGAGGCTGTGGCTAAGGCTGTACAGGATGTCCATGATGCAGGTACATTTGGAGTATCACCGCTATTTTATAATGACGAGCAGGCGCTTCGTTCTGTTGTTAAATTTGCTTATATTAGCTGTGCAAATAATTATATTAAGATAGAGGAATTACCATCTGGTCATGGATATGCGGATATCGTTTATATTCCAAAGGCTGGATCTAACTTTCCAATTCTATTAATTGAGCTAAAAATGAATGGCAGTGAGGATGGAGCAATTGCGCAGATTGAGCGAGGAAACTATCCTAAGGTATTCGAGAATATCGATAGTGAAGTGATTCTTTGTGGAATTAATTATGATGGAAAGTCCAAAAGTCATGGCTGTAAGATTAAGAAGATAAAGAGTATTAAGGGATTATAGGTGAAGTTTTATATTTTATGTTGCTACCCATAATGTAAATTTTATATAATATCTATATGGAATGTATTTCTTGGGGGAGTAGTATATGAACATTATTCATCGAATTATAAATAATGTATATAGAATAGCTGTGGAAATTTTTTCTACGGCTATTTTTGCTTTGTTAATTCTTTTGAGTGTCGTCTCAACATGCTACATAGCAAGTGATTCAGATGAAGTAACTTTTTTTTGTAGGAATAATTTTCTGATTAATTTTTTATTTTTGCTGTGCATACTCACGGTAATAGTTTTATATAAAAGATTATTCAAAAACCTGCTGGAGGCATTTCTTAAAGACGATGTAAAATTCAATAGAGCGAGATTTATCCTGCTAGGAATCATATTCTGCCTATCAATTATATGGGTAATCGTATCTCAGGTGGTGCCAGGTTCGGATCAGCTGGATGTCATGTCTTGTGCCTATAAATTAAGGTATGAGGAATATAATATGTTAGAATCTGGTGGTTACTTAGATACTTGGCGTAATCAGCTCGGACTAACTATGATTGAATATTATTTCGGAAAAGTATTTGGCGATTATAATATTATTGGATTTCAGTTATTCAATTGTATAGGGATATTACTATTTTATAAAAAAGTTGAAGATATCCTTGAATTATTAGGATTTGAAAGAATGGTGCAGATTTTGACATTGTTCTGTGGCATAATATTTATTCCATTTATAATGTATACTGCGTTTGTATATGGAAATATATGGAGTATTGCCTTGGCAATAGCAGCCTTTGACAGTGAGCTAAGGTTTTTGCAAAACCACAAATGGAGTCAGATGATTTTGTCTGCGGTATTAATAGGTGTGGCCTATCAGGTAAAGAACAATGTTCTAATTATTTTACTAGCAATGATGACATATGCTTTAGTTGTATCAATGAAGGATAAGGATAGTTTTTTTAGGGGTGTGGTTTATGTAATTGCTTGCTGCATTGTATTTTTCATGATAAGTAAATTACCTAATTATGTATTGGAGAAGAAAACTGGATATATATTAAATCAAGGTGTTAGTCCTTGGGCATTTGTAGCTATGGGATTACAGGACGATGGTGCGGGTCCTGGTTGGTACAATGGCTACAATCATGATACTTATTATGAGAACAATTGTATTACAAAGCTACAGGAAAGACAGGCAAAGGAAGAAATTGATGAAAGAGTTAATTTCTTTATAGAAGATAATCATTATGCATTTGAATTCTTTTCAAAGAAGATTGCATCTATGTGGACGGAGCCTACATATCAGGCCTTTTGGATAGGCCAAATAAGAAATCATAGAGTAAACTATCCTGCTTGGCTTGATGATTTTATGAGTGTTGGAAGTTATACAAGGGTGGCTTCCTTATTAGGAAACTTTCAGCTGTTTCTTTTCTTTGGTTGTCTGATATGGTTATTATTAGAACCTAAGGAAACATTTGTTAAAAATTCATTTTTTATTCTATGTATAGTTGGGGGATTCCTATTTCATTTATTTTGGGAAGCAAAATCCCAGTATTCTATTACATATGTAGTTCTTATGATTCCAATGGCTTTGCAGGGATTCGCACATTTGACAAAGTGGCTTCAGGAGAAAAAAATAAGGGAAATAAATATGTTGGTTCTGTTATGGGGGCTAGTTATAATTGTTTCTTATGGAGGTATCTATAAGTATGATCAAAATAGATGCCTAACTGCAGATAATGATATTTATGCTGAATATGTTAAAAACTTTAAAATGCCGTATACAAATGAGTCTGTACTTGATATTAATATTATGAAGATTGAGAGGAATGATTATAAGGGACAAAGTGTATATTATCTAAGGTTGTTGGAAGAAAACGGAGTGATATACTAATTAGCATAGTGATAGTCAAATAGTATAATAACGGGTATAATAAAAGCTGTAGATTTTCATAATCTACAGCTTTTTAAAAGGCCGAAGAGGAGAATATCAATGGGTATATATCTAAATCCCGGAAACGAAGAGTTTAAAAGGATTATTAAATCAAACTACATAGATAAAACGGGATTGATTAGTATTATCAACTCAAAAATAGAAACAAAGAAGAATCTTGTATGTGTTAGCCGCCCTAGAAGATTCGGTAAGTCATATGCAGCACAGATGCTATGCTCTTATTATGATTGTACTTGTGATTCTAAAGAACTATTTGCAACTTATCAAATCGCAAGGGATGGTACTTGGCTTAGCTATCTTAATCAATTTAATGTAATTTATCTTGATATAACTAGTTTTATTTCGGACCTAAATAGTAAAGGCGATAGCATTAATACGGTGGTCAATGATATTCAGGATGCTGTGATAAATGATATTTCTGCTGTTGCAGAAGTGGATTTGCAAGCTTCTTTTACCAATATACTTTTGAAATATGTAGAGTATTCGGGCAAGAAGATTGTTTTTATCATCGATGAATGGGATGCCATCATTCGTGAGGCTAAGGATAATAACGAAGTTCAGTCCGCATATTTGAATTTGTTGAGAAGCCTCTTTAAGAATGGTAACTTCACTTCAAGAGCGGTGGCAGCCGCATATATGACAGGTATTCTTCCAATTAAAAAAGATGGAACAGAGTCGGCAGTTTCTGATTTTGATGAATTTACTATTATTAACCCTGGAAAATTCTCGGTGTATACAGGGTTTAATGAGGATGACATAAAAACGATATGTGAGAAAATGGAGACACATATTTCCGCTGACGAGTTGAAAGAATGGTATGATGGCTATTCATTTGATGGTATAAATCCAATTTATAATCCATATTCTGTGATGCAGGCAATTGAAATGGGGAAATTGGAATCCTATTGGCGCAAAACTACTGCCGCTGAGACTTTGTTTACATATATAAATATGGACTTTAAGGGCTTGCAGGAGGATATTGCCAGACTTATATCTGGAGAGCATATCCATGTAGATATTAACAATTTTAACAATGATGTTGAAACATTTAATAGTAAAGATGATGTGCTTACCCTATTGATTCATTTGGGATATCTTGCATATGATAACAATACTCAGATGGTCAGAATACCTAATAAAGAAGTCAGAACAGAGTTCGATTCACTTTTGAAAAATGAAAGTAAGTCTAAACTTGCAGATTTAGTGAAAAAATCTGAACAACTTTTCCAAGCAACAATTAATCTTCAAGGAGATGTGGTTGCAAAGGCAATAGATGACATAAGGTGGTCAGAGTATGCGCCTACTTTTTATAATAATGAGCAAGCGCTAAGATATGTAATAAAGTTTGCATATATTTGTTGTGTTGATATGTATCAAAAGGTTGAAGAGCTTCCATCAGGTAAAGGTGTTGCTGATGTAGTGTATATACCTAAGAAAGATTCGAATTTACCAGCAATGGTGGTGGAGCTTAAGTGGAATAAAACTGAAACTGCAGCTCTACAACAGATAAAAGAAAAAAAATATCCAGCCATATTACAAGATTATGCAGGCGATATTTTGTTGGTTGGGGTCAATTATAATGAGAAAACAAAACATCACAGCTGCCTAGTGGAGCGGGCTTCATGTTAAGTATTGAAGCTATAAGAAAAAAATAATTTTGTAAAAATAATGTTTTTATCGATATTATAAATATTGTAGTATAATATGAACGCAGTTATTTTTACAAAAGCCAAGGAGATTTAAAATGCTTACAAAATCATTTGCAAAGACTGAAGATAAAGTATGGTTATCATCGCCTACAATGCACGGCGAGGAGATTAAATATATTCAAGAAGCTTACGATACCAATTGGATGTCTACAGTAGGTGCCAATCTTAATGAGGTTGAGCGACTTGCAGCTGAAAAGGTTGGTGTAAAATATGCTGTAGCTCTTTCAGCAGGCACAGCATCACTTCATCTATCAATGAAGCTTGCTGGAATAGAAGCGTATGGCATGCCAGCAGTAGGACATGGGGCACTCGAAGGACACAGAGTGTTCTGCACTGATATGACATTCGATGCTACAGTTAATCCGGTTGTATATGAAGGAGGAATTCCTGTATTTATCGATACTGAGGCTGACACTTGGAATATGGATCCGGTTGCACTTGAAAAAGCCTTCGAGATTTATCCAGAGGTAAAAGTGGTAGTTTGTGCTCATTTATATGGTACACCTGGAAAGATTGATGAGATCAACGCAATCATTGAAAAGCATGGAGCAATCCTTGTTGAGGATGCAGCAGAATCTTTAGGTGCTACTTACAAGGGTGTTCAGACTGGTTCCTTCGGTCATTACAATACAATTTCATTTAATGGAAATAAGATTATCACTGGTTCTGCTGGCGGTTGCTTCCTTACAGACAGCAAAGAAGCTGCTGAAAAGGTTCGCAAGTGGTCTACTCAGGCTAGAGAAGCCGCAAGCTGGTACCAGCATGAGGAACTTGGTTATAATTATCGTATGAGCAATGTGATTGCAGGCGTTGTTCGTGGTCAGTTCCCACATTTGGAAGAACACATTGCTCAAAAGAAAGCTATTTACGAAAGATACCGTGAAGGATTTAAGGGCCTTCCAGTGCAGATGAATCCAATCGATTTCGAAAATTCTGAACCAAACTATTGGTTATCATGCATGATTATTGATGCCAATGCTATGTGTCCACAGGTGCGTGGCGAGCAGGATGTTCTTTATACACCGGAACATGGCAAAAGCTGCCCAACAGAAATCTTAGAGGCAATTTCTAGCATCAATGCTGAAGGTCGACCAATTTGGAAGCCTATGCACATGCAGCCAATTTATCGCTTAAATCCATTCATCACTCGTGAAGGTAATGGACGTGCTGTAACAAATGCATATATTGCAGGAGGTACTCTTGGTGCAGATGGCAAGCCACTTGACATGGGAGCAGATATCTTTGCACGTGGCTTATGTTTACCTAGTGATAACAAAATGACACCGGAGCAGCAGGATAGAATTATAGAAGTTGTAAGAGCTTGCTTTGAATAGTTGTGAAATATGATGGAGTAAAGTTCCGGAACAATACCAAGTAATATTGATATTGTTCCGGAACTTTGTTATAGAATATCACCCAGTTTGTACCCCTTGATGTTGATTGGACTATCAATTGATAGTGAGTCGAGGGCGAGTAATGATTATTAAGGTAAGTAAAAATGATGTTGCCAGATTCCTTCAAAATGGAATATGGATTACCCTTATAAGGAATAAAGAGTATTAGATGTGGTAATAGGAGTTTTGTATGGTAATGAATTGTCCTATATGTGGGAAAAAACATGATGTAAAATTGAATACATTTTAGTCATTTCTTCAACAAAAAAATATTTTATGAGTAGTGTATGTTTTTATAGTAAGGGACTATTGTTATAATTTCCTTTGGAGGGTGCAAAATGAAACTAATAGATTACAAAAATTCATTAGTCAACGATTACAAGAAAAATAAAAGGACCTTTACCTTTTACCTCGTACTTCGAGGCTTGGTGATACTTACACTCGTTAGATGTCTCATTACAAGAAATTACGAGAGTGCGGCAATCTGCATTTTATCGTTGCTATTATTTTTAATGCCAGCTTTCCTGCAGGAAAAAATGAAGATAGAGTTTCCAGCTGTATTTCAAGCCATAATCTTTGGTTTTATTTATGCTGCGGAAATATTAGGTGAAGTGAATCATTACTATGTAATAATTCCTGGGTGGGATACCATGCTGCATACCATGAACGGATTTTTGTGTGCAGCTATTGGTTTTTCGCTCATCTATTTACTAAACAGAAGCAGCAAGCATATCAACTTATCGCCATTCTATTTAACTCTTGTTGCATTTTGTTTTTCTATGACAGTTGGTGTGATTTGGGAATTCTTTGAATTTACCATGGACCAGTTATTCTATCTAGACATGCAAAAGGATTTCATTGTAAAAGAAATAGGTTCAGTGACACTTGATCCGGAAAATAGTGGAATGCCTTTCATTATCAACAACATTTCAGAGACCATAATCAAAACAGCAGATGGTCAATCCTACGTAGTACCTGGCGGGTATCTTGACATCGGCATCATCGATACCATGAAGGATTTGCTTGTAAATCTGGTTGGAGCTGTGGCATTCAGTATTATCGGCTATACCACATTAAAATTTTCAAAGAAATCTGTGATAGCAGATAATCTAATGATTAAGCCAAAGGAAGATTGAGCACAATCTTTGAGGTCCTGATGATTGCAGCAGCGTAATCACTTTACCAGCTTTTTACATACCTCCTCCATAATACAAATTGCAAACATTATGAATTGTTTTTGTATTAAGCAGGTATGAATTTGATGTTTTCAAATACCATGTGTGATTTACCGGAAGGAGGTTCTATGGCATTAGTTTACATTGTTGAGGATGATAATAATATTAGAGAGATAGAGGAGTTTGCCCTGACGAATGCTGGCTACCATGTAGAAAGCGTTGCTAATGGGGCAGACTTTTTTGACATTTTGGAGCGTAAATTGCCTGATCTTGTATTGCTGGACATCATGCTTCCTGATGAAAGCGGATTTGAAATTGTAAGACAACTTCGCGCCAGTGAAATCACAGGGGGCATTCCTGTGATTATAGTTACCGCAAAAACAGGTGAAATTGACCTGGTTCGAGGCTTGGAAATTGGGGCAGATGATTATATCAAAAAGCCATTTTCTGTAATGGAGCTTACATCGCGTGTAAAGGCAATGATTCGTCGCACTATGGATAATACAAAGGATATTATAGAAATCGACGACATTGTGATAAATGATAAGAGGCACCAGGTGACGGTGTCTGGCCAGACAGTAGAGCTTACATATAAAGAATACGAATTGCTGAAATATCTGGGGTTGAACCGAGGTATTGTTCTAAAACGACAACAGATAATGGACAAAATTTGGGGTATAGACTACGAACTGGAGTCCCGTACCCTGGACATGCATATAAAGACACTAAGAAATAAGCTCGGTGGCAGCGGTAACTTGATTCGCACTGTGCGAAACGTTGGGTATGCTATCGATTGATTATAAATGCTAAGCAGATTATCAAGTGGAATAAAAGGAGGGGAGTTTTATGTGCACAGCAGCAACATACTACACGAAAGACCATTATTTCGGAAGAAACCTGGATTTAGAGTTTTCCTATGATGAGACTGTTACAATCATGCCTAGAAACTATCAATTTAAAGTGAGGCATGGTGAGGATTTAGAAAGTCATTATGCCTTAATAGGAATGGCTTATGTGGTTGATAATTATCCGTTGTTTTATGATGCTATAAATGAAAAAGGCGTTGGCATGGCTGGGTTAAATTTTCCTGATAATGCTGATTACAAGGATATGATGCCAAATAAGGATAACATCACTTCTTTTGAATTTATCCCCTGGATATTGGGACAGTGTGCTTCGGTGAAAGAAGCCAGGGTATTATTAGATAGAATTAATCTGATTAATGAAAACTTTAGTGCGCAGCTACCATTATCGCCACTTCACTGGATGATTTCAGATAAAAAAGAATCAATAGTTGTGGAGCAGACAAAGGCTGGACTTCGTATTTACGATAATCCGGTAGGTGTAATGACCAACAATCCTACCTTTGATATACAGCTTTTTGAATTGAATAAATACATGTCACTATCTGCAGAGCCTGCGAATAGTACATTTGCCCCAGACTTATCACTGAATCAGTATAGCCGTGGAATGGGTGCTATCGGCCTGCCAGGTGATTTATCATCTACATCTCGCTTTGTAAAAGCTGCCTTCACTAGAATGAATTCCATTTCTGGTGAATCAGAACTAGAAAGTGTAAGCCAGTTCTTCCATATCCTAGGTTCAGTAGACCAACAGCGAGGGTGCGTTCATCTTGGCGATAATGCCTACGAAATAACAATCTATACCTCATGCTGTAATTTAGACAAAGGAATTTACTATTACAACACTTATGAGAATCATCAGATTACTGCTGTAGATATGCACAAGGCCAATCTTGATGGAGCAGAGTTATTAACATTTCCATTGAGGCATGCTGAGAATATATTATATGAGAATTAGATGGTTCATAGTTATCGGATAAACATAAATATATCAAGACTGACAAAACAAAACGCCTATGGCTCAAAAGCCATAGGCTCTATTTGTATCCCCCTAATTCAAAATCGCAATCATCAAATTCAAATAAGCTGCAAACGTACACCATGCCAGATAAGGTACAAAAAGTAACATTGCTCTTTTGCACACCATGGAAGATGCCCATATCATGACGATAATCATGACCCAGAGAATCATAAGCCAAATGAAGGCCAAAGTATACTGGGCAGCATTGAAAAAAATGAGTGACCACGCAAAATTAAATGCCAGCTGGACGAAATATACAATTACGGCTATAAACTTTGCTTTTTTCCTATGGGGCGTGTCTGCATGGGCGTGAAGTAAATAATAGCTACCCCAGCCCATTAAAATGTAAAGAATAGTCCAAGCTATAGGAAATATCCAAGCTGGCGGTGCCAGAGGTGGCTGCACCATGACTCCATAGGAATCCATGGCACTACCGGTAATAAATGCGCTGATTGCACCTACCAATAAAGGCAAGGCAACCAAAGGAATAAATCTGAGCATTTTTTGAGCTAATGTCAAATCCTCATTCATAACTGACCTCCTTAATATGGTGGATTAATAATTACAAGAGCAGTATAAAACCCAAATGTCTAAAGTATGTAAAATCCTATGAAATTCTAATAAATCTCATAAATATCTCAGCTATCCGCCAGAGCCGTTGTGATTTTAATTGACATATTATAAAATAAAATAAATTTACATAGCGCAATTCGTTGAAGTGCTTTGTAGTTGTTAGTGAGTTTGTCGCTACTGGGAGGAGAAAATCATGAGACGCAGAGAACGAGAAATAACTGACCAGAATCAGATACAGGAAATCCTAGACACCTGCAGTTATCTACACCTAGGCTTGGTAGATGATGGTATGCCTTATGTAGTTCCTCTCAACTACGGAATTACAAAGGATGAAACAGATGGCCATTACGTCCTATATCTTCATGGGGCCAACGAGGGCCGTAAGCTGGACATCATCAGGAAAAATCCTAACTGTTGCTTCACAATGGAGCGAAATGTTGCCCCTTTTGAGGGACGCATGGCCTGCCAATATGGTATGATTTATGAATGCATCATGGGCTTCGGCACCATCACTATCGTGGAGGATGTTACGGAAAAAATTAATTCCTTGAAGATATTGATGAAAACTCAGACTGGCAGGGATGATTTTGAATTTGACGAGAGAATGGTATCCATTGTTACAGTAATGCGAATTGATGTAAAGGAGCTGACAGCAAAGCAAAGGCCACTGCCAGGCTCATCTCACAATGAGAAATAAAAGATATAGAGGATAATGCAAAATGAATTTTACAAACCAAATCGAAAGCAAAATAGAAGCATTTAAAAATAAGCTTTCAACCCAGCAGATATACGGCTTCGTAGCCGCACTTATTGCAGGCATCATTGCCCATGGTTACGTTATTTTTAATCGAATATCTTACCATGACAACACAGCCTGCCTGTTCAACCTCGGCGGCACCTACGAATCTGGTAGATGGATGCTAGGCTTCGTGTACGACCTGCAGATGAAAACCACAAAACTGTTTTCAGTACCGGTTTTCAACGGCCTGCTTTCTATAGTTTTCATCGCCATAGCGGTAATGGTGTTGATAGATTTATTCAAAATTAAAAGCAAGCTCATTGCAACACTAATCGGTGCCCTCATGGTGGTATACCCGGTTGTAACCAGCATTTTCTCATTCATGTTCACATCATGGGAGTATCAGCTGGCACTCATCCTTGCAATCCTTTCAGCGAAAATATTAATCGAAAAAAGAACCATCAAGAATTTTTGCGTAGCCTCCATTATTTTTGCAGTATGTCTTGGCTTTTATCAGGCATTCATGTCGGTGACAATCGCAATATTCCTTATTTCACTATACTTTGATGTGCTTGAAGACCGCTTCGAAAGCGTACTCGACTACATCAAAACAGGATTAATCTACCTTGCAAACCTTGGCGTAGGCCTGGCTCTTTGGGCAATCATCAGAAAAGTGACAATGACACTAAAGGGTATCACAGCAGTAGATTACAAGGGCATGGATGAAGGCTTCAATTTAGCCCAGTTTCCATCCCTCATCATAGCATCAATAAAGGCATTCTTCGGCTTCGGCCAGGAAGGCATCAATGCAGTGCTTTACCAGCGCGCCTTCACAGCAGTAATCGTTGTTATTGCCATTGTTCAGATAGTATATCTGCTCATCAAAAAGCAGACAGCTGTTTCCATCAAGTTCATAAGCATCCTTGGATTGATACTCCTTCCAATCGGAATGAATGTGGTATATCTCCTGTCTACCAGTAGCGAGTACAATGTAGACTCAGTAATGCTTTACGGCGATATTTTCATCTACATCCTTCCACTGATGATGATTGAAAAGCTGGAAGCTCTTGAAGGCATCAGCGGATTTTTTGCAGCAGCAGTAGGCAAGCTTACATGGCTTCAGCTTGCTTTAATCATCTTCATGACAATCGGCTACACCTACATGGATAACGCCGCATACATGAAGGGCGAAATTGCACAGGAGCAGGCCATCGCATATTTCAACCAGATGATTACAGCTATCAAGACCTGCGACGGTTTTGAAGACGATATGGAAATCGTTCTTGTGGGCTGGTCAGATTTAGATGACAGCACCTTTACCAAGGTTGATTCCACAGATCAGTTAGAGGCTGTTAAAATTACAAAGTTCCCTAGATACAGCGATTTAGTTAAGTACGAGGGCTCTATTTATTTCCTTAGAGAGCATTTGGGCTTTGGTAATGACAATGTCATAATCGATGACGGCACAGTGGCTAAGGAAGCTGCTGTCAAGGCTATGCCTACATACCCTAATGACGGGGCTATTGCAGTAGTGGATGGCCGAGTTATTGTGAAACTGGGCGAATAAAATTGTAATAATTGTAGAAACACTTTACAAAATATGTTATACTTTCCGACGGAAAATAATTCAAACGATTATATATAACGTTCTAGTCAGGAGGAATAACGTGAAAAAGTTAGCTTTAAAATTTTTGGCCATGACAATGGCTTGCACTGTTACAATTTCTACAGTTAGCTTAGATGCCCTCGCCGCAGAGGCCGAGCAGCCAGTAGAAACTGAAATTACAGAGTCAGCCCAGGCCGATGCGTCTCAGGATAGCATTACATCAGAAGTGCCAGAACAGACTGAGGCAGCTTCAACAGAAAATCTTACAACGGATAATACAGAAGACACATCATCTGAAGATGCTTCTATCAACGATCCTTCAATTGAAGAGGAGAAATTGTTGATAGAGGAGGCAGATGAGGAGCAGGATGTGGATAAAGCCACAGAAGAAAACACCTTTGAGGTAGATTCAAATGGTGTCCTCACAGCCTTTACTGCTGCAGATAATTTTGATGGAGCAGTTGTAATTCCAGATGGTGTGGAAACTATAAAGGCAGATGTTTTCGCAGGAAACACCAGCATCACATCTGTGGTATTTCCGAAATCCTTAACAGCCATCCCAGCAGGGGCATTCAAGGGCTGTTCAAATCTTTCCACAGTAGAATTTAAAACAACATCAACATTAAATATTGAATGGGACAAAGAAAAGCCAGCCTTTGCAGGTTGTGCAATTTCTAAGCTTATCCTTGCAGAAGGTTTACAGACAATTCCTGATTATACTTTTAGAGCAACAGGCTTTGCTGCAGGGACAACTATCACTATCCCTGCATCTGTCACAAAAATTGGAATCAGCGCCTTCGAAGCAACAGCTATTTCCGGAATCAACTTTGCAGAGAATAGTAAGCTTAAATCCATCGGTCGTGATGCATTTTATGGTTGTACATCACTTGCAAGTATCACATTTCCAAAATCGCTCACTTTAGTTGGACCATGCTCATTTGTTGGCTGTTCAAACCTTACAGCTGTCACATTCGAAGATGGCAGTGCCCTTGCAACAATCGGTGATAGCGCATTTGAATCTTGTGCAAAGCTTACAAGCATTGCTATTCCAGAAAATACACTCACTATTGGTTCAAAAGCATTTTATGGTTGTAGCGCACTTTCAAATCTTGCAATCAACTCAGGAAGAATTTCCACAGTTGGAACTAAGATTTTTACAGGCACCAACCTTACAGCAGTCACACTGTCTGATGCCATGACATATATTCCAGAGAATCTTTTTGATCATGCATCATTTGCAGCAGGCACTACACTTACAATCCCAGAATCAGTAACTGTAATCAGAGCTTGCGCTTTTAATTCATCAAATATCGCCAATATTGCCTTCCAGGGAAACGGTCTTAGAAAGATTGAAACAAAGGTATTCGAGGATTGTACATCACTTGAAGAAATCACTCTTCCAGAGTCTTTAGAGACAATCGGTCAGGTTTCCTTTAAAGGCTGTACTAAGCTTAAAAACATTGTCATCCCTAATCAGGTGACTCTTATTGATAAGTATGCTTTCCAGAATTGTACTGGTCTTACAAATGTTACATTTGGTTCTAAGCTTTCCAAAATAGGCTACGGTGCATTCATGTCATGTGCTGGTCTGACAGAGCTGAACATTCCAGACAATGTTACTACAATAGATGAATATGCCTTCCTCAGCTGTACTGGCTTGAAGAAAATAAGTGTTTCAGCCAATGTTACAATTCTCCCATACAGAGCATTTGGTAAATGTACAAATCTTGAAGAAGCTTACCTTGGCCCTAACGTTACAAGGGTTATCGTAGGCACAGCTTTCGCGTTCGACGAGACAAACAATTCTCTTTTAAAGATTTATGCTGGTAACAAATCTTCAAAGACTTATGCTGCTCTTATGAAGGCGGTGGATGCAGATTTCCTTTCAAAGGATCAGATTATTATTACAAACACCATCAAGTATCAGATGAATGGCGGCACATCTACAGCCAGCTATCCTACCAGCTATGTGGAGGATGCTGATAGCTTAAGCACCATAAGACTTTATCATCCAACAAAGTCTGACTATGTATTTGCCGGCTGGTATTTAGATGCAAAATTCACAAGCCCTGTTAGCGTTGATGATGTGAATAACAGATACACTGATATTATGCTAAGCAGCCTTAGTGGAAACGTTACTCTCTACGCAAAGTGGATTGGACCTACATTCTACACAGTCACTCTTGATGCGGTAGATGGTACTGTGGGCGGTTCTAAAACAGCTCAAATATCAGTCGCAAAGGATGCCACTTATGGCGAGTGCAACAACATCTGGCAGTTCGGTATGCCAGAAGCTACAAAGAGCGGCTCAAGATTTATCGGTTGGTACACAGAAGACGGCGAGCTAATTTCTGACAGCACTAAGGTAACAAATCTTGCTGATAATCAGAAGCTTACAGCTAGATACGCTGATAAGAGGACAAATGTAGCTGCTCCTGAAATCTATGCAGTAGGCTATGGAAATATCGCCGACAGCATTACAGTAGAAGAGGGCACAAAGCTTTATTTCATCTGCGACACTACAGATGCCACAATCAACTACGAAATTACAAAAGATACAGAAGCTTATAAATCAGGAAAATATAGCTCAAACATCATCCTTAGCAAGGCTGGTACATACACTGTTAAGGCTACTGCTACAATCGACGGCACAGTAAGCCAGCAGGCTACAGCAACAATCACCGTTGAAAGCCAGGCGCCAGCCCTTTACACATCAGCAAAGGCAGGCAAGCTTTGGATGACTTATGCAGATGCAGATTATGATGCCAAAAATGTTAAGGTTCCATACACAGGCGCTGCAGTGAAGCTCAAGGGCTACAAGGTTTACTATGGCAAGACTCTTCTTGTAGAGGGAACTGACTACACTGTTTCATACAAGAACAACACTAAGGCAGCCAAGTATGATGCCAAGAATGCCAAGGGCGTAAGCATTGCCCCAACCATCACAATCAATGGTAAGGGCAGCATTAACGGCTCACTCGCAAAGACATTTACTATTGAAAGCCAGAAGACTGGTGCTACAAAGGCCACAAGCGGTAACACAGTAATTACCATCACATCACCTAGTGATTACATGATTTTCGATGGCACTGAAAAGAAGCCTGCTATCACAGTAGAGGTGAAGAAGACAACAGTTGCACCATCTCAGTATGATGTGACTTACACTGCAACAAAGCTTGGCAAGGGCACCATAACAGTTACCTTCAACAGCGATTCTGAATATTACGGTTCGGTATCAAAGAGCTTCAATATTGCCAAGAGAAATATAAACGACACAGCTATGGATATTAAGCAGGCCAATTCTGTAGTCTATAGCAAGACAAGCTTAAATGGACTCACCAGCATTCAGCTTAAGACAGGTCAGACCACTTATACACTTGCAGAAAAGACTGATTACACCACAAAGGTTTCTACTAAAAAGGTGGACGGCCAGCTCACAGCTACAATGACCATCACTGGTAAGGGCAGCTTCACAGGAAGCCGCAAGATTACATACAACGTAACACCTGCAGATATTAATAATGCAGAGGTTAAGGGCTTGCTTGCCCCAGTTGCATCTACCAAAAAGGGTGTATATAAAGCAGCAGCCTTCAAGGTATATGACGGCAGCGGATTGCTGAAGCAGGGTACAGATTACACTGTAAGCTACATGATTATCGATGCAGCAGGACAGGAAATCGCTCCTGATGCCAAGACAGTTTATCCAGAGGGCACCAAGGTTCAGCTTACTATCACAGGTAAGGGTAACTACGAAAAATCTAAAAAGGTAACATACACTGTTGCCAAAAGCTACGGCTTTGATGCAGATATGCTAAATGTAAGCATTTCAAATGTAACCTATGCTAACAAGGCTAACATCTGCAAGCCAAAGCTTGTAATCAAAAACGCTTACAACGGCGCAACACTAAAGAATAACAAGAAGGGTGATTACTATGTAGAAAGCTACACATACGCTGAGCAGACAGTAATCGCACGAATTGAAAATAAGAAGACAGTTTACTATGTAGTGGACGCAAACACACCTGTTGATAAGACTGATATCGTATCAGCAGGCACAGTGATAAATGCAAACATCAAGGGCGTAGGTAAATACGAGGGCGCCTCTATGGCTGCTTCCTTCAGATATATCTACGATATGAAGAAGGCTACAATTAAGGTTGCCAACCAGACCTACACAGGAAAAGCAATCGTTCCAGACAAGAGCAACATCACTGTTAAGATTGGAAATGTTTCTTTATCTTCCAAGGATTTTGAAATCGTTTCATGCGAAAACAACCTTCGCGCAGGCACAGCCAAAATTACAATTCGAGGCACTGGTGCATATGCTGGCGAGAAGAAAGTAAGCTTTAAGATTGTGAAAAAATCTTTATAAATAATAAACTAAAGAATCCTAAAAAATACGAAATATCTATTGCTATTCCTCCAAGAAATGGACATAATTAATTCTTGGAGGATAATGATATGAAAAATTCACTTAGACGGCTAGTATCAATCCTGTTGGCATTGGTACTAGCCTTTAATTTTGCACCTATGCAGATGGTGCAGGCTGAAGAAGCAGAAGAGGTGCTTCTTGAACAAACAGAAATAGTTTCAGAGGATGAAACAGAAAAATCAGAGGAAACTGAAGTTGTTGTTCCAGAAGAGGAGCAGCCAGGGGCTTCAGAAGACGAGGAAAAAACAGAAGAAATCGCTGCTGGTGAGAATCCATCTGAGGAGGGCACAGAAGTAAATGAGCCCGAAAACACCGAGCTCACAGGCGAAGAAATCACAGAACAAAATCCAGTAGAAGAGGAAGCTGGTGAAGAAGAGCTTGCCGAAGAAGAGCTTACAGAAGATGAACTCGTGGTTGAGGAGCCAGAGGACGAAGACCTTTTAGAGGCAGACGATGATTACGGCGATGTTAGCGAAACAGTTCGCAAGTTCATGGGATTCAAATCTGCAAAGGATATTCCAACTGGCATCTGGGTATACGACCCACAAAAGGATAGCCGTAGCTATACAAGCAAGGCAGTAGTTCTTTCTGATGATGTAAGAGTCTACTATAACAAATACTATTTGAATAAAGGTACCGATTACACTATCACCTATAAGAATAATGTAAATGCAGGTGATGCTACTGCGGTTATCACAGGAAAGGGCTTGTATAAGGGTACAGTAAATTATACTTATAAGATTAAGCCTTTAAGTCTTAATAACAAAAATAGTAGTATTTGGTACAAGGGACAAAAAACTAATTTAATTACCCTTAGATATAATGGTAATGTTCAAAAGCCAAGAGCTACTATCAAATACAACTTAACTGATAATACGGCAATTACCTTAAAAGAAAATGTTGATTACAAATTGATTTTTGATAACACAGATAGTAAATCTAGCCTTTATGACAAAGATGCTTTTAAAAAGGAAGGCACTTATGTGGTTTCGGTTTGTAGCTTAAATAAAAACTTTACCGGTGCCATGACGTATACTGTTGAAATCAATAAAAAGATTCCAATGACTAAGTGTAAATCATATATGCCTAGTGTAGTTGATATCACAAAACTGGAAAAAGGGTTAATACCGGCGAGTACTTTTGAAAAATGGGCTAAGGTTACCTATGGTAATCGTACTTTAAAAGAAGGTATAGATTTTACTTTGGAAGTAAAACCAACAGATAAGCCTAATGTTGGTTACTTTATATATATTGCTAACCCTGATTCTGATTTTACAGGAACGTTGGTAAAGAAAGTAACAATTAAGTGTAGATCTATATCTAATGTGTACGTAGTGATGCCTAAACCTGATGATATTTTAGCTTATGAAATGGAAAATGGCGGAATGGGATCGACATCCTGGTATGAAAATAATGTACAGGTATACCCAAGTGCAGCAGCTTCGAAAGATAGCTCAAAGAGGCTGGAAGTAGGTGAAGAGTACATAATTTCTAATGTAAGTAGGGATTGGAATACAGGAAAAGTTAGTGTGACATTGACTGGAATCTGTGATGGCAACTATGTATGCCAAGGAGATAAGGTGGTTTCTACTTCTCTAAATTTACCTAGCATTGAAAATACAAAAGTTACTACCCCAGGTCTTGTATATGTCGGTGGATACCCTAATATCTCTAAGGTATTAAAAGTTACTTACAAAGGTGAAGAGCTTAAAGGCTTAGAAACTAAAAATGTTACACAAGTCAAAAAAGATTATGATTATTATTATTCAATAGAAGATTTATCAAATAGTAAATACAAAGTACGTATTACAGGTAGACCAGGACGTTTTAAAGGTAAAAAAGAGTTGACAATTACCTTACCTAAAATGAATCTTTCAAGCAAAGATACCGAGATCAAAGCAGCTAATGATAAAACACCTTTTAATTCTCAAGTAAGAGTTAGACTTGCTAGTTGTGACTATAAGTACAACCCTACAGGATGTAAGCAGGGGATAGCAGAAGTCAGCTATTTGAATAGAGAAAGCAACACAGGTGTGTATTTAAATAGAACAAAAGATTGTAAGATAACCTGGCAGAATGTAAATAAAGTAGGCACAGGTCAGGTTACCATTACAGGTATTGGCATTTTTACAGGCAAGGTAGTTTACAAATACAAAATTGAGCCTTATGACATAAGCAAAAATGGAGTTGATAAGGGGATTTCAAATATTGTAGCCAAAAGCACAGCTGGTCTTAATGCACCTACAATCAATCTGTACCACAACGGAAGAAAGCTTGTGGCTGGCACAGACTACAGCAAAGTAATCTACAAATATGCTGATGGTACACCTATCGGAGCAAAGGATATAGTAAAGCCTGGCACAAAGATTGCAGTTACCATCAATGGAAAGGGTAACTACACTGGCTCTTTCACACAGGTAGTCACTGTTGAGAGCAATAACATCGCCAAGGCAAAGCAGGCACCTATCAGCAAAACGGTTGTTTTAGACCCAAATAAAAAAGCCGGTATGACAAAGCTTACAAATGCAGATATCAAGCTTACCTACAATGGGGAGGCAGTGCCAAGTGACGCATTTGTTATAAAAGAGTGCACTTATAAAAATAATAATAAACTCGGGGATGCAACAGTAGTTATCGAAGGAAAAGGTGAAAAGGGCTTCGCAGGTACACTCACAGTCAAATACAAGATTGTGGCAAAAAATATTTCTAGATAATATTTGGCATAATCTTATGTAAATTAAATGTGAATTATATACCACTGATGTTGTATTGAAATCATGGCAGTGATACAATATATTGTGTATTAATTTATGTAGAACAGTATTTAGTTCTATTAGTTTTATGAAAGGGAAAATGCTATGAAGAAAAGAGTTCGTATGTTGTCATTGCTGCTTAGTGCTTGCATGATGCTGAATCTCGCTCCCGTGCCTGTTTATGCTAGCGAAGCGCAAGCAGAAGTAGCCGTGGACGAATCATTTTCTGACGTGGACACTCCAGCAGCAGAAGAAGTTCAGTCAGAAGAAACAAATACTGAAAATGAGACTCCAGCAGAAGAGACAAATAAAGAAGACTTTAATAATGAAGCAGATACAGAAGAAAATCAGGTGGTAGTAGAAGAACCTGAGGAAGAAGCTCTTGTTGGAGAGGGAGAGGAAGCTCCTGAAACTCCAGCAGAAGAGCCAGCAACAGAAAAAGAAAATGAGTCAGAATATTTTGAAGTAACAGATGGTGTGCTTACACTTAAGAGTGGTGTAGACAAGAACAAACTACCTAAGAAAATTACTTTAGATTTGTTTGCAAAAACAAATGCTAAAATCACAAAAATTGGTGCAGATGTTTTCGCTGGCTCAAGCATTATGGAAATCACTGTTCCAAAGACAGTTTCTGAGTTTGGCGTTGGGGCATTCAAGGATTGCCGAAGCTTAACAACTTTTGCATTTGAAGATAGCACTTCAGCTGCAACAGTTATTTCAGAGGATATGTTTTCTGGCTGTGCTAGTTTAAAGTGGTCAGGAAGCAGTGTGTACTTTAACATTCCAGATACAGTTACAGTAATTGGAAAAAATGCATTTTCAGGATGTACAGCACTTCAGGGAATCAACATTGGTTCTTCTGTTACTACAATCTCTGACTATGCATTCAACGGTTGTACAAATTTAGTAAAGCTTGAAGGCTTTGGCAGCTCAAAGGTTGCAACAATTGGAGAGTATGCATTTTCTGGCACAGCAATTGATGATGATGAAAGAAATGTTAAATTCCCATCAACATTAACAAAGATTAAATCAAATGCATTTGCAAAGTGTGAATACATCGGAATTGTCGATTTATCTAATACATCACTTACAAGCACAGGCTTGGATGCCAGATGTTTTGCTGATAGCCACATCCTTGGAATCAAGCTTCCTGCATCTTATAAATCAGTACCTGCCGGAGTATTTGAAGATTGTAAATACCTCGAGCAGATTACAATCGGTTCAACTGAAGCAGGCAAGGGCGTAGAAGTAATTGAGCCATACGCTTTCAAAAATTGTGACAGACTTAAAAAGGTTATCCTTGAAAATTCAGTTACAACAGTAAAGGATTTTGCTTTCGATAATTGTACTTCACTTAAGACTATCGAAATCAATCAGAAGGATACCGAATCTGGTCTTACATCAGTTAAGCTTACAGCTGATTCATTCCCTATTTATCAGGGACTTGAAATCTATTCTTACAGCGGAACTGGTGAGGAATGGGCAGGAACACATAAGGCAGACGGAATTGTCTACAAATCAAAGTTCACAGGAATGAAGGTTGTAACTAATGGCGCAGCTTTAGGAAATTCCTTAAGCACCACACCTGGTGTAAACGTAAGTGTTGGAACCAAGGTAACAGTTAAGGATACCCCAGCAACAGGCTACTACCTTATTTCTATGACACATGGTCCTTTACCAAAGGGCGTTGATTATACAAAGCGTTTTGTTGATTCTTCAAAATCATTTGTAGTATCTTCAGCAGATATCAAAAATAATGAAATCGTTGTAAACGCAGCATTCGCAAAATTGCCTAATGATGTAACCTTCACATTTGAAGATTCAAAAGATGCTAATAAAGTTGTTCGTGATGGAAAAGAATTTTCAGTAACCTACGATACTGCAAATCAGATTGAACAGCTGCTTATCAGAGCAAAGACTAATAATGGCTACGGAACAGTTTACTCAAACCCATGGCTGTGGAACTTTGCTACAAGTGATAAATCAGTTGTAACAGTGGATGCAAATGGTAAGATAAAGCTTCTCAAGAAGACATCTGCAAACAAGACAGTTTATGTAACAGCTACATTAAAGGCTAATTCAAACATTCAGTTAAAGCTCAAGGTTAAGGTTAACGGCGAGACAAAGTTCAAAGACGTAAGGGGAGTTGAGTTCCCAAATCGTCCTTACAAGTTTGAAAGTGGAATTGATACAGATGCAGGCATGTCATACATCCAGACTTCAAAGGCTTGGGTAGAGGCAGGCGCATCAAACAAATTAACAAGAGACTTTGAGGTTAAGGTTGATGCGGTTGATGAGCTTGACAATTCAATCGAATCAAGCTTCAAATGGCAGAGTGGTGACACAGCCATTGCCAAGGTTAAATCAGCAACAACAGATTGTAATGAAAACACAATTATGATTTGTGGTGTTGGTGAGACTACAATCACAGCTACTTCAACAGTTGATGCCAACAAGAGCATTTCATTTATAGTAAGAGTCGTTGATAAGACACCTTATGTTGCAGACGAGACAATCACAATCAACGCTCCTGCTACAGAAATTGATAGCGTTGGCAGCATTGCAAAGGGAATCGAGTTCTCACTTATCCAGGCATACGGCGGTGTGATTGCAAAGGATCACATCACAGTTGTTAAGAAGAACGGAACTAAGTGGGATGACTTATCTGAGTACTTCGTTGTTGAAAAATATGGCGATTTAAAGGATAACGTTCAAAAGATGTTAATTGCTGTTGCAGAGGGCACAAGCTATTACAACAACAATGCATCATACACAAATCTTTACTTAAAGCTGAGTGTAGATGGTGATTACTACTATGTAGCTTTCCCTAAGATTACAATAGCCAATAAAAAGCCAGCACCTTCAATCAGCAAGATTACAGGTAAGATTAACACCTTCTACACTAACGATGCTCCAGAGCAGGGCGAAGTAGTAATTAAGCTCAAGAGCCCAACAGGTTATGCCTTCGACAATAGCTACAAGCCAGTTCTTGAGTCAGCAGAAACAGATACAGAAGAAAACTTCTCAAAGAACTTTAAGGTTCTCACTACTGATGACAAGGATTTCACAACCTTAAAGATTGTTCAGAAGCAGAGAACTCTTGAGACAAACACACAGAACAAGGTTATTACAACTGGTTATCTCAAGTTCAAGTACAACGGTTACGATGCATGCAAATTAAAGATTACTGTACCTACAGGACGCACAGCACCAAGCCTTTCACTTGAAAAGACATCGGTTACAACACATAAATACGCTAAGGGACAGACTTACGAGATTGCCCTTCTTGAAAAGAAAAACAACAAGAAGGAAGTAGTTGATATTGATGATAGCTTTACAGGTATTGAATACACAGGTAATTCAAGCTACTACTTCAACTACAATGAATTAGAGCCAGCCTTTGATAAGGCAAATGATAAGCTTGTAGTAAAGCTTGCAGATGAGGCACCTTCTACTACAGCAAAGGCTTGCATGCTTGTAGAAAATAAATATTGGACATCACCTGTTTCGCTTACTCTTACAATCAATGTAAGCAGTGCAAAGCCAAGCATTGTAATTAGCGATAACAGCCAGATTAATCTTAACCTTGCAAATTCTACTAGCAACTATGTAACCTTCAATGTTAAGAGCGATTTCATGGATAGCTCTAAGGCAACATTTGATGGATTCAATACCACAAATGCTGGCAAGGCTAGAGACGAAGCAGAAAAGATTAAAGTTGCTTACGCAGCTGGCAAGATTACAGCAACAGTAGATCCTAAGAATCTACCAAAGTATGGAACATACACATTCAAGAGTGCTTATGAAGTTCCTTACACAGGTTCAAATATATTACCTTACTCAGCATTTGCTACTGTAAAGGTAAAGATTTATGAGACTAAGCCAGTAATCTCGCTTAAGGCTACAACAACTACTCTTAACAACACACTTGTTGGAGTAAAGGATTCAAATGGAAATCTTGAGGAAATTGCAAAGATTCCATACACAGTAAAGAATTCGTGGGCAGGCGCTAACAACACAGTTAATAACGGCAGCTACAAGATTACTAATGTAACAAGCACTAACAAGAAGAATCATTATGATTATTCATCTGTAAGTGCTGCACCTGTAAGCCTTTCATTTGTAGATGGCAACCTTTATGTTTACCTAAACAAGAGACTTGCAAACACTGAAAAGTTCAAGCTTTCAGGTATCACAGTAGATGGTGTTGCTGCACCAGATATCACTCTTACAGTAAAGGCTACAAATGCTAAGCCAGTATTAACAATCAAGTCTGATAACAAAAAGATTAACGTGTTGCAGGCACCAACAGATGCAGTTACATATACACTTGCATTAAAGAATTATAACGGCCAGATTGATGCTTCTAAGTTCATGCTTACTAGCGAAATCAACAATAAGGCAACACAAAGATGGAATAACGATACAAATACCTTCCACTTCATGCTTGATGGAAATGAAGGTAACAAGTGCAAGCTTAAAGCAAACAGTAAGTACTTCGGAAAGATTAAGAACCAAAACTACATCTACAAGGGTGTTTACGTATTTGGTAACGGTGGTACTAATCCAATCAAGACTGACGCAGTCGAGCTTAGTACAAAGCCTATCCAGACAATGCCAAAGGTAACACAGAGCTCTACAAAGGCTACAGTTTACATTGGTAACAAGGCTAAGACAGCAAAGATTATTGTTACTCCAAAGGAAGGCAGCACAGCAAAGATTTCAAACGTCGCTTGGTCTACAAAGACTAACAAGACACTTCAGAAAGCATTTGCAAATCCTGTATATGATGAGACTACTAATGCTCTTACTATCCAGATTAAGAATGCTGCACTACTAAAGAAAAACACAACATATACACTTACTTACAATATCGTTTGTGAAGGACAGCTCGAAGGTTCAATCGGCACAGAATTCACAGTAAAAGTACTTGTAAAATAATATGATTACAATGGCAGTCTTCGGACTGCCATTTATTCAGCTGTGGCCACAGTCTATGCTGCTGAGGTTACAGACAATGAAGAATATTAACTAGAAGGTAGGCAGAAATTATAATGAAAAAGGCAACAAGGTTTTTAAGCCTTGCACTTGCAGCAGCAATTACATTCACCTCTTTTGAGGCGGATGTATATGCTGCTGAATTTTATGAGAGTGCACAGGAAAATAATGTTTCGGATGAATCATCAGAAGAATTATCAGAAGAATCAGCAGAGGAACAAATTATAGCAGAGGAAAATGAAGAAACAGAACCTGCTAAAGAAGATAAAGAAGAAATTATAGAAGAATCTGCGGAAGAAGTAAAAGAAGAAGTAAAAAAAGAAATAAATGAAGTCGCTGATGAGGAAGAAGCTTTTGCAAGAGAGCATACTACTGAAGAGCAGGAACTTCTATCTGAAGAAATTGAAGCTGAGCAAAAGCTTCTTGCAGTAGCTGGTAAAGCAGTTGATATCAATTCTCAAGGTGTAGTTTCATCAACAATTAACTATAAGTATGATCCAAATACAAAAACTCTTACTATTACAGGTAAGGGTGCAATGCCAGACATTACACCTGGAAGCGCGATACTCCCAGGTTATGTAAATGCTATATATAATAAAGACGTTAACATAGTAATTGAAGAGGGAATTACATCAATTGGAAAATATAATTTCCTATTTCCAAATTCTATAAAATCCATAAAGCTCCCAAAATCACTTACAAAAATTGGTGATTATGCTTTCATGTTTAACGATTTTCAAAACGATTTATATATTCCAGCTTCAGTAGTAACAATAGGTAAGTACGCATTTGCTGGTTGCCATATTGATTCAACAGTCGCTATTGATGAAGCAAGTAAGCTGAAAAGCATTCCAGACAGTTGTTTTAAATTAGCCGGATTGAACAGTATTGAATTTCCAGCTTCTTTAACCTCCATAGCAGCAAACGCATTTTATAATTGTACAAATCTAAAAAAGATTGTTTTTAAGGGCAATATGCCATCTATTGGAGCTAACGCATTTGCCGGTGTAAATGCACTAGCTTATTATCCTGTAGATAATAAAACATACACACAAAGCAAGATGAATGCAGCGTCAAAGCAGTTTGAGTCTGTTACCTGGTACACAGGTGCATCAATTGTAAATAGTGCAAAGACAGGTGACCTTAGCTGGAGCTATGATGAAAAGACCAAGACTTTAAGAATTAGTGGTACTGGTGCTATGGCTGATTACAGCATGACAGATAAAGCTCCTTGGTATGGCATGAATATTGAATCACTGGTCATTGATTCAGGTGTAACAAGAATAGGTAATTATGCTTTTGCTGATATGACTATAGCCAGGATGTCTATGCCAAGCACTATTAATCAGATTGGTGATTATGCATTCTTAAATGCCACATGCGGAAGTAACAATAAACCAGACGAAAGCTTCCAGTTAAGCAATGCCAAATATTTCACACAGATAGGTGAAGGTTCATTTGAGAATGCCACCTTTATAACAAATGGCGCTACAGTACTTGATTTGTCAAATGCAGCAGTAATCGGGAAAAAAGCTTTTTACAATTGCTGGATAACAACAGGCAATGATGTGGCAAAGCTGTCAGTCAGATTTTCAAATGACCTTAAGAGAATCGAGGATCACACATTTGAAAATGCTACATTTATAAATGGTCAATTAACACTGCCAAATGGGCTTACCTACGTTGGAGAAAAAGCCTTTTATAATGCTAGGAATATTAGCGGCACACTTACATTACCTGAATCCTTAGTAGAAGTAAGTGGTTACGCTTTCGCAAAGCTGGGTATTAGTAGTGTAAATGTAGGTGATGGGGTCAAGAATATTATGTCCTATGCCTTCAGCTCAGATAACAATCTGGACAACATTACATTAGGAAAGAATGTGGAGTTTGTTGGTTCACATGCATTCCATGGCGAAAAATTTCCTGTAACAGTTAATTTCTATGGCAAGGTGCCAAACTTTGGAAACCAGGTTTTTACCCAGATAAACGCAGTAATCTATTCAGAAGATGATGCATGGGATAACTACCATTACGGTGATTTTCCATCTGTTTATCAGAATGTGAGCATAGTATTCAAAACAAAGCTGGTGCCAATCACTTTAAATTATTTTAACGATATGAACAAATCAAGTAACAAGCAGGATGTAGTTTACTTCAGAAAGAATAGAGCCTGTGCTGTTGGATTTGATTTACCAAATTCTGTAGAAATAAACGGTCAAACCCAGTACGTAAGAGGTTGGTCCTTTACCAGCGATTTAACTTCCAAGGTAGATTCTAAATTTACAGTTAGAAAGCCAATTTCTTTATACGCTTTGTTACCAAATGATGTTTCGTTACGAATTCCTGGTCCAGTAAATGATTACATAATGGATGCGATGGGATTTCAGAGTGTTGAAGATATTCCAAAGGGTGTATGGGCATACTATACCAAACAGGTAAATTACACAGGTAAGCCAATTACAAATGTTGATTTAAAAGTATTTAATAATACAGTTAGCTTAACTGAAGGCGTTGATTATACTGCTAAATATTCCAACAATATCAATGCTGGTAAGGGAAAAATCACATTACAGTTTAAAGGCAGTTATTCTGGTAGTAAGACCTATGAATTTGATATTCTTCCAGAGAATATTGCTGGAAAGAATTACAACGTTGAATATAAGGATAAAGACTTAGAGACTATCGAATTAGCTTATACTGGCAAGGTTCAAAAGCCAAAGCTTACAGTTAGAAGCAACGCCAAAAGGAAGCTGGTAGAGAATAAGGATTTTACAATCAAATACATTGGCACAGATAAAAATGATGCTGAAAACTACAACAAAGATGCTT
The DNA here is from genome assembly GCF_900113655.1 of Pseudobutyrivibrio sp. OR37. Classification (GTDB taxonomy): domain Bacteria; phylum Bacillota; class Clostridia; order Lachnospirales; family Lachnospiraceae; genus Pseudobutyrivibrio. Next base: position 28,086 of record NZ_FOQF01000016.1, read on the forward strand.
TCAAAGCGGTAGGAACATATAAAATCGAGGTAATTGGAAAAGGCAATTACGTTGGAAGAGTACAGTGTTTAGTTAAAATTGAAAACAAGATAGATATAAACAAGTGCCAAATTACTATTCCAAAGCTAAAGAGTTCAGATAATTACGAAGAGAAGCTAACTCAAGATGGGGAAGATTATGTAAGATATCAGGGTAAGCCTTTGCAATATGGAAAGGACTGGACCTATGATGTATATTCAGATTTTGCAAAAGGATATACCACCATTACTTTTAGAGGCTTATCTACAGGTAGATGTGTAGGTGAGTGTGTTAAAAAAATCCCAATAAAGGGTAAAAAGCTTTCTTCAACCTATGTAGTGTTGGACACAGAATTGGATCCAGGGGATTTAATGAATTCTTTCTCTGGAGAGAAAGGTTTTGATGAGATACAAAAAATCCTAAAGGTATATACTGATAAATCTGCTGCAATGAAAAAAGATGATAAAAAGCTTCTTAAATATTGGTATGACTACAATATTACAGGAATGCATTGTGGACCAGAAGGAATAACATTTAACCTTAAGGCAGCAGGAGGTACTACACAGCCATACTATTATATAGGTACCAAAACAGTAGAGTTCAAAACAAAAAAGTATAAAGATATTTCAAAATGTAATGTGACAATTTCACCATTTACAATTATTAATAGCAAGCCTGGTGACATTACTTTTGATGTAACCTCTAATGGTAAAAAGCTTAAACCGTATGTTGATTATACTTATCAAATTAGAAATAGCAGTAGTCTTCAATCTCCTAATATTGATGTAGAAGTATTAATAAGAGGTGAAGGCTTATATTATGGCCAAAAGACTGTTAAGGCATTGCCAAGTAAAGTAAATCTTGCAGCAGCAAAAATAGTAAAGAATGAGTCAGAGATTAATACTAAAAATGGTCTAGTGATTATATTTGCAGATAAGGGAGTAAGCTGCGCAAATAATATACTATTTAACATCCCTTCCTTTGAAATGAGATATTACACAACCAATCCAACCACTGGAGCGACCACCTACAAAAAATTGAAAAAAAATGAGGATTACTACGTTACTTATTCAAATAACAGTAAACCAGGTAAGGGAAAGGTTACAGTAAAAGGATATAATGGCTGGACAGGTTCTAAAACCTTTACTTATACAATTAACAAATATGAAACAAATAATATACAGTCAGGATGGGCTGCTGTACTGGAGAAAAAGAATGGTGTAAATATTCCTACTGATTTAAATCTACTAAATGGAAGTCATTTGCTTAAACCAGGGGTTGATTACACAATTGGAAAAACCATATATAAGGATCCAAATGCTACAAAGGTAGTTGGAAAGAATGAAGTGGTAAAAGCCGGAACAAAGCTTTATGCGACAATAAACTATATTGGTAACTACAAATCAGGTCAGTCTCTATGTGAGTTTACGGTTGTTAATAACACTATTGAAGGTGGAAAGGCAACAATTGCTGATAAGGAATTTGACGTAAAGGTTAATAACAGCCCATCTCTTGAAGATGTAACAGTAATTAAAAATGGCGAGATAATTCCAAAAGATTGCTATAGCATTTTATCGTATACCAGCACCAAAAAAGTTGGAGTAGTAACAGTGGTAATTCAGGGAAAGTCTAGTAAAGGCTACGCTGGAAGGATTGTTGCAACCTATAGGATTACTCCTAAAAAGGTTGTTCAATAAATAATAAAAAGGGAGATTTTTAATGAAAAAGGCAACAAGGTTTTTAAGCCTTGCGCTTGCAGCAGCAATTACATTTACATCATTAGATGTGAATGTATATGCTGCTGAGCTAAATTCGAGCGCACAGGAAATCATCGTAGCAGATGATGCTTCTTCTGAGGAAGAAACAACGTCACCAGAAGAAGAGACAACACAAGAAGAGACAACAGGAGAACAAACATCAGAGGAGCCTTCTGAGGAGCAGCCTTCTAATGAAAATGAAACAATCGAAGATGAGGATGTTCCAAAGGCAGGAGAATCAGAGGAAGAGGAACAGACAGAAGAAGCTTCAGAAGAAGATTCAGAAGAACTTGAGCTAGAGGAAGCTGAAGAAGAGGATCTGCTTGAAATTACAGCTAAAGATTTGACAATCGAAGGCACTACTGTAACAGGCTATACAGGAAAAGGTGGAGCTGTAGTTATCCCAGAAGGAATTACAGCAATCAAGCCAATGGCCTTTGAAGGAAAGACAGCTATTACATCAATCAGTTTACCAAATTCACTTACTACCATTGGATATCGCGCCTTTTACAATTGTAAAGGTATAACAAGCATCACAATACCTTCATCTGTAAGAGAAATAGGATTTGATGCATTCGCAATGATGCTGGGTAGTAATACAGCTACAACCGTAGTTGTTAATAGTAAGTCTATGGAAGTACAAGACGAGCTATTTCATGGAAGAACCCTTACATCTGTAAGCTTGCCAGAAGGCATGTCTACATTACCAAAACTTTTTAACGGAGCAACCTTCAAGAGTGGATATCAGTTAAAATTACCATCAACTGTTACATCTATTTCTGATAGTGCTTTCGTTAAAACAAAGGGATTAAGCAAGGTAATATTTGGAGATAAGCTTACTACAATTGGACAGTTTAGTTTTTCTGATAGTTCAATATCAGCTCTTGATTTACCAGAATCAGTGACAGAAATCAAATTTGAAGCATTCTATAATTGCAAGAATTTAACTTCAATCACAATTCCAGAAAAGGTAAGGACTATTGGTTATGGTGCTTTTGCAGTAAATGGAGCAAGCCCAGCAACAAAGTTGGTTGTTAATAGTAAAAACATTACTGGTGCAGATATTATTTTTAAAGGAAGAGTATTAACATCAGTAAGTTTGCCAGAGGGCATGGCAGAAATTCCAAGATTATTTGAAAGCGCCACATTTACTACTGGTTATGTAGTAGATATTCCAGAATCAGCTACAACAATAGCTGATAGTGCCTTTAGACAAACAAAAGGATTAAAGACAGTTAATTTCAAGGGAAACAAGCTATCAAAAATTGGAATGTATGCATTTGATAATAGCTCTATCTCACAAATTACCTTCCCAAATTCACTTACAGAAATTGGATTTGAGGCTTTCCACGGCTGTGTTAATCTGACAGATATTACTATTCCAGAACAGGTACGTAACATTGGGTACGGAGCCTTTAATTTAATGGGTTCTGGCATCGATACAAAGCTTACAGTCCTCAGTAAATCCATGAAATGTGAGGATGATATTTTCAAGGGCAGAATTCTTTCAAAGGTTTCATTACCAGAAGGAATGGTTGAACTACCAGGTCTTTTCTGCCGCGCTGGATTTATGACAGGCTATGTATTGGAGGTTCCAGCTTCCGTAACTACAGTAGGACTTAAAGCATTTAATTATGCAACAGGACTCAAAACTGTAGTATTTAAGGGCGACAAGGTTACTAAAATCGACATGTACGCCTTTTCAGAAAGCTCTATAGAAACTATCAACTTACCAAATTCAGTTAAATCAATTGAGTTTGAAGGTTTCTACAGATGTAAGAGCTTAGAAAAAGTATTTTTAGGTCCAAATATTTCTAGAATGGGATATCAGGCATTTTATGACTGCCCAATGGCAACCTTCTATGTAACAGGTACAGGCTCAGCCACAGAAAAGAGCTTGCTTGCCCAGAAGCTTGACCCATCAAGAATCGTTGTATCAAAGAGCATTAAGTATCAGTTAAACGGTGGCGTAGCTACTGGAAACAATCCAACTGGCTTTACTAACAGCGATGGCACCATCAAGGTTACAGATCCAAAGCGCGAATCATACAGATTCCTAGGCTGGTACACAGATGCAGCTTTTAAGAATTCAGCAGGTACCCGTGCAAATGGCGTAACAACAATCGATGTTTCAAAGCTTACAGGAACTCTTACACTTTTTGCTAAGTGGGAAGGTCCTCTTTACACAATCAGCTTCGATGCTGCTAAAGGCGGTAAGCTAAAAAATGCAAATCAGGCTAAGAGAACAGTAGCCAAGGGAAATGAGCTTGGCAAGCTTCCAGAGGTAACAGCTAACGGCGGATATACATTTGTGGGATGGTACACAGCAGATGGTGTTCAGGTAGCTGAAACAGAAAAGGTAGCTAAGGACGATACATATATCGCTCATTACAAAAAGAGCAATGCAGTTACATACGTGGATACACCAGTAGCAGGCATCTGGGGCGATGAGGGAAAAGAACTTGATGGAGCTACATTATATGCATATCCAGGAGATAAGTTATTCCTGAATTGTGCAACAGAAGGTGCAACAATCAATGCAACTGTTAAGATGACTTATAACAGTACTACAAAGCAGCTTGCAGATAAGACAATTGCAAGTGGCGCTTATAAGGGAATGATTACTCTTACAGAGCCAGGTAATTACACTCTTGTAGCTACAGCTACAAAGGGCGGCAAGACATCTACTGAACTTAAGAGAAATATCTATGTATTTGATGATTATTACACAGATGCATCTGTTAAAAGCATAGCAGAGGACAATATCTGGTTATGGTATGATGGCAAAAAATATGATGCCAAGAGAGTTGTTACAGTACCATTTGTTGGCGGTGCTACAAAGCTTGACGAGACAAAGCTTAGAGTGTATTGCAAGGATACAGAGCTTTACGCAACAGATTACACTGTAACATACAAAAACAACACAAAGCCTGCAGCATACAATGCAGTAAATGCAAAGAATGTAAGCATTGCTCCTACAGTGATAATCACACTAAAGGGAAGCTATGCGGGCAAGCTTGAGCGAACATTTACAATTAAAGAGCAGCAGGCTCAGGCTATCAAGCTTACAGCTGCAAACACTAATTTCGTATTAGACGCAACAACATTTGAATACAATGGCAATATTCAAAAGCCAAAGGTAGTCAAGGTAGAGTACAAGCAGGGCAAGGCTGCTCCAGTAGTAATTCCTAAAAAGGAAAACTACACAGTATCAGGCTTTGATTACAGCACAGTAACAAACAAGGCATCTATTACAATCACATTTAACGGTACTAAGTATTACGGAACATTTACAAAGAATTATTCAATCACACCTTGCGACTTAAAGAAGGCAAGTGATGATAAGAGACTTAAGATTTCAATCACAAACACTACAGCAAACAATGCAAATTATGCAAAAGCATCTGTTTCTGTTAATGGTGTTGCATCAGCAGTTGATTTGAAATACGATTTGAGCAAGCATACAGCCAAGTTCATTAAAAACAAGGACGGCAGCATTTCTTGCGAATACACAATCACAGGTAAGGGCAACTACAAGGGCACAGCGAAGGTGGTTGTACCAGTAAGCAAGACAAATTTAAGCAATTGCAATTTCTACGCTTTAAATAACGCAGCTTATGCAAATCTTTCAAAGACAGATTCACACACAGGATTTGCAGGCAAGGTCGTAGCACCTCTTGCACCAACAGGAAAGACTGTCGATAAGAATGCTACATTCACAGTGGCAGACAGCTACAAGGGTATTCTTAAGGCTAACGCTGATTACACAATCAAATATCAGGTTAAGGAACCAGGTGCAGCAGCATACACAGATGCTGTTGGTAGCAAGAAATACCCAGCTGGCACAAAGGTAAAAATGACAATCGAAGCAAAGCCAACCAGCCTTTACACAGGTAGCAAATCTATCGAATACACAATCGGCGAGATTTATGCAAAAACAGACGTGGCAGCTTCTGATTTATCAGTTCAGACACCTAACGTAATCTATGCAAACAAAGCAAACAATTACAAGACAAAGCTTGCAGTAAAAGACCTCAGATTAAACACAGCCCTTGCAGTAAACAAGGATTTCAAGATTGTTAAGTACACTTACGTTGATCAGACAGAAGTTACTACAGTAATCAAGGGCAAGAAATCAAATGATGTTCGTGCAGCAGGTGAAGAGGTAAAAGCCACAGATATCATCCCAGCTGGAACAAAGCTTGCTATCACCTTGCAGGGCTTAGGCAGATATGCAAATGCAGCCCTTGGTACATATCAGTATCGTGTTGCATATAACGCATCAGCATTAAATGTTAAGGTCAAGGATCAGACCTTTGTACGCAAGGCTAGCGGCGTTATTCCTTCAGAAAAGGATATGGAAGTTACTTTCAACAAGCAGGCAGTTCCAAGCAGCAACTATGTTGTAACATCAGTTACAAAGAATATTACAGCTGGAACAGCCACAATGGTTGTCGAAGGAAGAAATCAGTTCACAGGAACAAAAAAGGTTACCTTCAAAATTTCTAAAAGTACAGTTAAATAAGTATTAAGCTTTAGACAGCGCTCCTAAATAGGGGCGCTGTTTTATTCTATAGAAACTATTTGGCTTTTGCACATGTATCGTCACATTATTTACATATTTTATTCAAAAATATTTGGTATATATATTTTGTAACACATTATATTAATTGTGGATTTTACACTATCTAGTTGATGGTTGGTGAGAAAGAGAGGAGTAATATGGATAAAGTTTCCTTGAATCTAAATATAAATCAGAATTTTAAGGACAAGAATCAAAATAATGATAATCCTAAGGCAATTACAAATCTTAAAAAAAATAATAATAGTGATTGTAAAGATTATATTGTTTCAATTTCGGATGATGGAAATAAACGAAGAGTTAAGGCAGATGAGTATAAGAAATCTGGTGTAACATCTAGACGTGAGATGTTTGAAGAACAAACTGTAGAAGAAAAAAGAACTAAACGATACGATTTTTTGGGAAATATTGATTTAACGGAGACTTTTAGGTTAGATGAGCCAGAAACCTATGAGCGTGTAAGAGAACTAGAACGTATAGTAGCTAAAGGTTCATACCCAGTGGGTTATTCATGGACCGAATATACAGATGAAGCAAAACAGGCTGATCTTGAGGCGTTTTTTTTGAAAAAAGATTGGTTTGAAAGAAGATGTATGGTTGATGGGAAATTTAGAAATCCTGTAACAGGTCATTATGCTGCAATGGAAGTAATTGAACGTACTTTTTCTGATTCATCACATGATACAACACTAAATTTCTATGGACCTAGCGAAAAAGACCAATATCGCGAAAATATGTGGAGATATAGTTCCAAATTTAATGTGCTCCTTTCTGCCGATATGGTTAAGCAGCTAATTGACTACGAAAATCCAGTATCACATGATTTAATTGAAAAGATAGATGATGTCATAACAAAAATGAAAGATGTTGAGAAAAAGTACGAAGGAGATTATTTAGCAGTACAATTTGGTGCTAAATTCCATCAGGATGGGGCAGTATCATATTATGCTTCTTATGCAAGAAGTGGACAAAAAGGAAGAATAGAGATAGAGGCTTCATCTTCCGAAGAACTTCTAAGTAAGCTAAATAATGGTACAGAATAATACTGTTATGTGTTTATAATCATTTCATCATTAGTTGTAGTGATACAACATCCCATAGCTTTAAGTTTTCAGTGACCGTAGAAATGCGGTCACTTTTTTTGCATTGAATTTGACTTCCTTTTTGCAGAAACACAATTAGCGTTATAAAAAAGATGCTAAATGCAAAATTATATATTTATATATTGATTTAAAAAGATTATATATGTATAATGATGAAAGTTTGTGTAATTAAAGACTTATGCACATTAGCAATTAGGAGGATGAGATGAACAAGTTAACACGTTTTTTAAGCCTTGCGCTTGCGTTGACTCTTACATTCACATCAGTTGATATGAATGTATTTGCAGCAGAGTTAAACGAAAGTTCAGAGGCAAGCATCGTGACAACAGAAGAATCTAACCGTGAAGAAAATACTGAAATACCTTCACAACAGGATTCAGACGATGCAGAATCATCAGATAATCAGAACAAGTCTGATTCAATTGATGATAACAAGTCAAATGAGACAAGCAACACCCAGGAGGAAGCTACAAATCCTGACGAAGCTCAGGAAGATGGCGAAGCTCTTGTGGAAGAGGAATTAGAAGTAGAAGAAGCCGACGAGCAGGAGATGCTTGAAGAAGGCGATGGTTGGAGCATCGATAATGATGGTGTTTTGACATTTAATGACTATGTTAAAGAGATTCCAGCAAATCAGTTTAAGAATAATACATCAATTAAAACAGTAGTGTTTCCGGATAAATTGATGACGATTGGGGATGAAGCTTTTTATGGATGCACATCTCTCTCTAGTGTAAGTATTCCACAGAGCGTAAACAAGATGGGAGCATTAGCGTTTGCTTATAGTGGTGTTAAGACTGTAGTAGTTAATTCGAGAAAAATAGAATTAGGAACAACTTGGGATGGCAATGCTTATAGGAATAAAGCATTTGAAGGATGCCCTATAGAGTCATTAACATTTGGTCCTGATGTAGTTGAGGTACCTTCATTATTTACAGGTGCAGAATTTAAAGCAGGAAGTACAGTAACAATAGGTGGAAATATAACATCGATTGCAGCAAATGCTTTTTATAACGCCAAGGGACTTACAACTGTAGTATTTGAGGGAACTAAATTAACCAGGATAGATAAAGCGGCATTTGAGAATTGTGTAAGCCTAGAAAATATCGAATTACCAGCAGGATTACAGGAAATTGGAGACGAAGCTTTCTATGGCTGTACAAGCCTTACAACTGTAACAATTCCACAAAAAGTAAATAAGATGGGAGCATTAGCGTTTGCTAATAGTGGTGTTAAGAATGTAGTAGTAAATGCTAACAAAATAGAAGTAGGAACAACATGGGATGGCAATGCTTATAGGAATAAAGCATTTGCAGGATGTCCTATAGAATCATTAACATTTGGTGCTGATGTAGTTGAAGTACCTTCATTATTCACAGGAGCAGAATTCAAAGCAGGAACTACAGTGACAATAGGTGGAAACATAACATCGATTGCGTCAAATGCTTTTTATAATGCAAAAGGACTTACAACTGTAGTATTTGAAGGAAACAAGTTAACAAGTATAAATAAAGCGGCATTTGAGAGTTGTGTAAGCCTAGAAAATATCGAATTACCAGCAGGATTACAGGAAATTGGAGACGAAGCTTTCTATGGCTGTACAAGTCTTACAAGTGTAACAATTCCACAAAAAGTAAATAAGATGGGAGCATTAGCATTTGCCAATAGTGGTGTTAAGAATGTAGTAGTAAATGCTAAAAAAATAGAAGTAGAAAAAACATGGGATGGCAATGCCTATAGAAATAAAGCATTTGCAGGATGTCCTATAGAATCATTAACATTTGGTGCTGATGTAGTTGAAGTACCTTCATTATTCACAGGAGCAGAATTCAAAGCAGGAACTACAGTGACAATAGGTGGAAACATAACATCGATTGCGTCAAATGCTTTTTATAATGCAAAAGGACTTACAACTGTAGTATTTGAAGGAAACAAGTTAACAAGTATAAATAAAGCGGCATTTGAGAGTTGTGTAAGCCTAGAAAATATAGAATTACCAGCAGGATTACAGGAAATTGGAGAAGAAGCTTTCTATGGCTGTACAAGTCTTACAAGTGTAACAATTCCACAAAAAGTAAATAAGATGGGAGCATTAGCATTTGCCTATAGTGGTGTTAAGAGTGTAGTAGTAAATGCTAAATCAATAGAAGTAGGAACGACATGGGATGGTAATGCCTATAGAAATAAAGCATTTGAAGGTTGCCCTATAGAATCGCTGACATTTGGAGCAGATGTAGTAGTAGTACCTTCGTTGTTTGCAAGAGCAGTGTTTAAGAGTGGAACTTCTATTACTATCGGTGGAAATATAATAGAAATAGCTCCTGATGCGTTTTATTCGGCGCGAGGCTTATCAGAAGTAAAGCTTGAAGGAGATAAGTTACAAACAATAGGAAAATCTGCTTTTTATGGAACTACCGATTTGGAAAAAATTAATTTTTCATCAAAATTGGTGAAAATATCAGAGACATCTTTTTCTGGTAGTGGAATTACTGAAGCAATTATCCCTGCAAGTGTGCAAGAAGTTGGTCCATCTGCCTTTTATAATTGCGATTCATTGCAGAAAGTATCATTCTTAGGAAAAAGCGTTACACTCCAGAATTATTATGATGAAGGCTACACTTTTGCAGAGTGTAATTCATTAGATGAAATAATATTACCTTCAGGCATTAAATCTATACCACAAGGATTTTTATACAATAGTATAGGCGTTAAAAAGATTATTTTAGGAAACGTTGTTTCAAATATAGGTTCTTATGCATTTGCAAAAGATGATTTAGCTATTTTCTACGTACAAAAGGGTACAGCTACTGAAAAAGCCCTCAAAGCCTATGGAATTTCCGCAGATAGAATCGTTTCTATGAACGGAATTACTTATAACCTTAATAAAGGTGTTTTAAATGGATATTGCCCATCAGTATATTCAAAGCAGGATGGCTCTATCAAAATCGCCGACCCAACACGCGAAAACTACAAGTTCGCAGGTTGGTTCACAGATGCTGGCTTTAAAAAGCCAATTGGTACATACGCTAATGGCGTAACAACAATTGACGTATCAAATCAGTCAGGCAATATCACACTTTATGCAAAGTGGGATGGCCCAATTTACACAGTAACACTTAACCCAGGTGTGAATGCAACAGTTGCAATTACATCAATGGAGGTTTACAGAAACAGTACTTACGGAAAGTACAACGACAATACAGATAAAGAGCTTCCAGTACCTACAGCTACAGGCAAGACCTTCAAGGGCTGGTTCACAGCTGATGGCGATCTTGTAACAGCAGATACAAAGGTTACAGATGAAGCAAAGGATCAGGTACTTTATGCTAAGTACAAGAACAATGTGGATACTGTGGAAGCACCAGTGCTTTTAGATTCAAACGGTCTTACAGTTTTAGCTACTGATGAAAAGACAGATATCACAAAGTTCTATTTCAGCTCTGCAACAGCAGATGCAGCAATCATCTATTCAGTTAAGGCTGAAAATGGTGCTGCAAGTGAGAACACATACAGTGATGGCTTCGCATTAGAGGCAGGAAAGACATACACAATCACAGCATATGCTACAAAGGAAAACTGGACAGATAGTCCAAAGAGCACATGGACAGTAACAGTTGTAGATTCAGTTTCTGCAGAGGATACACCAGCTCTTTATAAGCCAGAATTTGATGGCAAGTTCTGGGTTGTATATCAGGGTGCAATCTATGATGAAACAAAGGTAAGCGCAGTTTACACAGGTACAAATGTTAAGCTTTCAGGCTACCAGGTATACTTTGGCAAGAAGCTTCTTGAAGAAAACAAGGATTACAAGGTTTCATACAAGAATAACAAGAACATTGCAAAGTTTGACGAAGTAAACAAGAAGGGCGCAAGCATCGCGCCTACAATGGTTATCGCAGGTAAGGGTAACACAAAGGGCAAGCTTGAACTTCGTTTCAACATCGAAGGAAATAAGGATGCTGTAAAGCTTACAAATTCAAATACATCATTCGAATTATCTGAATCAGTATTTGATTATGATGGAACAGCTCACACTCCAGAGGTTAAGAATCTTCAGATTAAGGCTACAAAGAAGACAGAGGCAGTAGCTATTGATGCAAAATATTACACTGTATCTTATGAAAAGAATGTTGCAGCCGGTACAGCAAAAGTTGTAGTAACAATGGATGGTAAGGAATACTTCGGTGTTCTTACAAAGAACTTCAAGATTAATAAGACAGATATTAAGAACGCAATCGAAGGTGAAAAGCCATTTGTTACAATTGAAAAGAGCAACAAAGTTTCATACAACAATGGCTACAACGCTCTTCAGTCAATCAAAAATACTAAGACAGGTAACGATTTAGTCCTTAAGTCAGAATACACAATTAGTAAGGCTAGCGTTAACAGCAAGACAATGACAGCTACTCAGACACTTACTGGTAAGGGCAGCTTCAAGGGATCTTATAAGATTACATTCGATGTAGAAAAAGCAGATATCAAGGATGCATATGTGGTTAACTTTGTTGCACCAGTAGCTTCTACAAAGAAGGGTGTATACAAGCCAGTTGCATTCAAGGTATTCTTTGATGGCATTCAGCTTAAGGGCAATGAGTATTCAGTTAGCTATACAGTAAATGGACAGGCTCCAAGCAACAAGATTGTTTACGGCACTGATGCAAAGGTTGTTATGACAATCACAGGTAAGGGCAACTATACTGGAACAAAGACATTTGAGTATAGCCCAGTAGCTGGTTACGATATTACAGATGCGTCTGTAATAGATGTAACTGTTTCAGATGCAACTTACACAGGTAAGGCAAATGGTGTAAATCCATCAATCGTTGTTAAGAACACATATACAAACAAGAATCTTGCAAACAAGAAGGATTACACAATTTCTTACAAGTATGTAAACGAAACAGAAATCAAGAGAACTGGTAAGAAGAAAGCAGCTGCCTATGTAGCAGAAGCAGGCGAGGCCGTAAAGGCAAAGGACACAATTCCTGCAGGTACAGCTATTATCGCTGTAATCGAAGGAAAGGGTGCATACGCAGGCAAGTCTATCGAAAGAGAATTCCGTGTAGGCTATGATCTTTCAAAGGCTACTGTTAAAATTAAAGATCAGACTTACACTGGCAAGCAGATTATTCCTTCAAAGAATGATATTACAGTAACGGTTGCCGGCAAGGTGTTAAATGCAAATGAGTACAATGTTACTCTTGCAAATGTAGAAAATGTTAAGGCTGGTACTGGTAAAATCATCATTACAGGAACAAACATTTCTAGCAAGCAGAAGGTTGTAGGCTTCAAGATTTTGGCTAAAGCCCTTAGTTTAATTGAAAAGAACTAAACTACATACACTTTTAAAAGCAAGGTCATTTTGGCCTTGCTTTTTTCATAAATATATTGCTGGAAAATTAGAGATTTTGATATACTAATATGGCGTGTGCCATCTGAATGGCACATAGTATTTACAAGGAGAATGATATATGAAAAAGCTAAAAAGAATCCTCTCTTTGGTTCTTGCAGTTGCTATGTTTGCGACTTCTTTTCAGTGCGGTGGAATTGAAGCAAAAGCAAGCGAAGCGGAAACTGTTGTAGAAGCAGAGACTGAGGATACAGCCCAGGATGAAAACCAGGCTGAAGATGAAGTGATAGAAGATGATTCTATCATCGAATCCGAAGATGAAGTGGTGGATGAAGAGCCTATCGCCGAATCCGAAGATTTAGAAATTGTCGAAGAAAACGATGAGCCCAAAATGCTCAAAGATGAAAACTTCGAATTAAAGCTTGATGCTAATGGGGGTACCTTTAATTACAATCAAAAGGTTCAGACTATTACATATCCAAGCACAAATCTAAAATACTCTACACCAAAAAGAGATGGCTATGTGTTTACAGGATGGTATGCAGAGCCAGAATGTAAAACACTTTGCTCAAAGGAAGATGATATAAACGAGCTTAAAGTTACAGGCCAGCAGGATCCATATGATTGGAACGAACAATATCAGCTCATTCAGCAGCAGTACAATGGCAAAACATTGTATGCAGGCTGGGGCAAAGATTTCTACACTGTAACAATCGTTTTGGGCAATCCAAAAGGAACAGATGTAACAAAAGACACAGGTTATATTTGGGATACCGAAACATACTCAAGACAGTATACAGTTACAGCAATGGTTCCAAAGAATAAGGAACTTAAATCTGATTACCTGCCTAATACATGGGACATCCGTAATTCAGATAGACATTATGCTTTTGCTGATTACTATACAGATGCAGCCAGAACAGAGGTCTTTAATCAATATGATTATCATAAACTAGATGGCAACATCACACTTTATGCAGGATATGAGAAAAAGAACAATGTAGTTACATTGCATGCTGTCAGTGATACTGCCTACTTCACAACAAAGTATTTTGATGAAGTCGATTATAAGTCGACAAATAAATATGCTACATGTGTGAAAGGGATTCTTCAGGGAAGTAGCGAAAGCTTTTATCTTGATAATGATTCATTATTAAAAAATACTAATGCAAAATTAGCTGTAGAAGGTCTATATACAGAATATGATGCAAAGACTAATACTTATGGCGGTAAGCGTTACGCTGCCAATGATCCTATTTTTCCAGAAAAGGATATGGATCTTTACATCAAATGGGCGTCTACAAACAAGGCACTCACACTTGATGCCAATGGTGGATATTTCTACAATTCTAATACTGGTGATAAGACTACAGAATTAAGCGAGACTCTTAGAGAATCAGGCAGCAGTAATTACCATGGAAATTACAATTATCGTATATACAATAATGATCTTCATTATGCTTTTGCTGGATGGGCAGAAAGCAAAAATGCCACTGTAGCAAAATATCCTGTGAATATATCTGATGCAGGTTATTACAATTTTGAAGCAAAACTTCCAGCTAAAGACATCACATTATATGCTGTTTGGAAAAAATCATTTAATACAATTACATTCCACGGCAATGGTGGAAAGTTTACTGCACCAGAATATAGTCATGTAATTATTGATGGTGACACCTGCACAGGAAGAGTATTGCAAGGTCAGGCTTCTTATATTGGTCAAATGACAGTATCAAAAGAAGGCTATACATTCCTTGGCTGGTATGTTGATAAGGCGTGCACAAAGGAATCTGATATAGGTGATACATCTTTCCCAATATCTATATCAAAGGATGTTGAAGTCTATGCTAAATGGGCTAGAAATTTCAATGTAACATTTGATTTAGGAAATGGTAAGGCAGTAGAGGGGGAGAGCTACATTCTCTCCGTACCAGAAGGTTCTACTATAGATGCAGCAGGATTAAAGCTTCCAGCTAATCCAGTAGCTAATGATTCCAATAAGGCATTTGCAGGATGGTATGCGGATGCGCAGTTCAAGACTCCTGTGAATAATAACGATATTGTAAATACAGTAGTTGGTAAAGATATTACTTATTATGCAAAATATACTAACGCATATACGGTAACATTTGATGCAAGAGAGGGTAAAATTGCTGGCAGTGACAGCAATGTTTCAACTGTAAAGGTGCCAGAGGGTACAAATATCGCAGGTAGATATCCAACAGTTGTAGCTCCAGATAAAAAGGCATTCAAGGGCTGGTTCACAGCTGATGGCAAGGAAGTAGATAAGGTTTCTCATCTTGCTGTAAATGCAGACATAACTCTTTATGCCAAGTATGCAGAGTGCTACACAGTTACCTTCCATTCTAATAAACCAGGCGTGCTTCTTGATGGAAAATCAGAATCAATCAGTGTAAAGGTAGTTAAGGGTGAACCAATCAGATATGCAGCTGATGGCGCTGATAGGGCAAACATATTCTCAGCACCTACTATCGACTACAAGATGATTGACAAGCAGTTGCCTGTAGTTCATGAGGATTACAATGGATTTGTTCCTGCATATTCTACCAGCAAGGATGGCTCAGGAAAGAGTTATTTCTTTGGTGGAAATTGCCATGAAATCAGAGAATACTTCAAGGATTATACAAATGTTAAAGAAATTGATAGCTATGGCATGGTTCCAACATCTGATATGGATTTCTATGTGATTTGGAATGATGTGGTAACAGTCAAATTTGATGGAAATGGTAGAACATACGTCAAGAACGATTATGTATTTGATAATCTTAGAAATCCTTATGTTAAGATTTCAGATGATTTAAAACAGATATTGGTTACAGTTGCCAAGAAAACATCCTTTAGAGATATTTATTCACATCAGCAGCTTGCTAATAGTAAAACAGCTAGTGGTGAGTTTGCGTATGTTTATAATTGGCATCTGGATAAGGCCGGCAAAAAAGAGATTAATTATGGCGGTTCAATAGATTCCGATATTACTTATTATGCTAATTGGAAGTCATCCGCTACTTCAACAGATTACCCTGTTGTTAAATTACATGCAGGCGAAGGATATTTGGGATCAATTGGTGAGAAGACAGCCAATGTTCAGGTTTATACATATGACTATCATTTTGAAAACGTAATACCATCTCATCTTGATTCAAACAAGACATTCACAGGCTGGTATTTAGATGAGGCTTGCACAAAGCTTTATAACAAAAATAATCAGAAGTACAAGAATGGTTCTTGTTATATTAGATTTGAAAAAAATGTAAAAGATTTATATGCAGGATATGGTAAGGCAAGACACATCAAATTGGATGCCAATGGCGGATATTTTGATGAGGATGTAAATAGATTTAATAATCCTTCCGAGATTATGAAGGACAGTGATGTCTTAATAATCAAGGAACAGTGGGCAGGACAAGGCTTCCTTCTTTCTGAATATGAATCTCGCCTAAGACGTGATGGCGACAAGATATTCTCAGGCTGGTACTTAGACGAAGCTTGCACTAAGCCAGCTAATGTGGTTACAACAGGCGACACAAATCAGCTGTTTAATCCAAAGGAATCAGAAGTAACACTTTATGCGAAGTGGGTTGACTACAAGCTCCCAACAATCAAGCTTAACGAAACAAAGGATATAAAGCTTGATATAAATGGAAAATATAAACTTAAATATACAGCTAATCCAGCAGATTGTGGAAAAATGAGATGGGTTGTACAGAATTTGTGGATTAATGGTACGGAAACCAACCCAATCTCCATTGCAAGTGATGGAACAATCACAGGATTAGAAAACGGCCAGGCTTATGTTCATGCAGAATATAATGGTGTTGTTTCGAATGAGGTCAAGGTAGTCGTTGGAAACAAAGTAGTTGAACCAGATCCAGAGGATGAGCCAGATCCAGAGCCAGAATACGAGCCAGATAAAAAAATCTATGGCCTTTCCGAGGAAGAGCAGTCGCTTTTAGGAAAAAGTATTGTCAGCTTTAGCTGCGATACACCAGATGTTGAGATTTACTACACTTTAGATGGAACAAATCCTTCTAGGGAAAATGGAATCCGTTTCACAGAGCCATTTACACTTACAAAGGATACAACAGTAAAATACTTTGCTTGTAAGAATGGCTATGAGGATACTTCGATTCGAGAAAGAAAGTTTGTCATTGGCTATGATTTCGGTGATGTAGAGGAACAGTATTTATTTAAAAACGCATCCGAGATTCCAACAGGCTTATGGTACTATTTTGAAGATAATGTAAGCTATTGCACAAATGGCGGAATATTAGATATCACCAAGACATACACAGGAAGCAAAATCACACTTGATGGTTTAAAAGTTTATGATGGTAACAAGCTTTTAACATCAAATGTAGATTATACTGTTAGCTACGCCAATAATATAAATGCAGCAGCTGCAGATTCAAAGAAAGCACCAACTGTAACTGTTACAGGTAAGGGCAATTATTCAGGAAAGGCTGTTTTCAAATTTACGATAGAGCCTCAAAGCATTGAAGATGCAGTAGTAGATGTTAGAGATGTACGAGTTAAATTAACCAATTCATCAAAGCTTTCTAATGTCAAGCCGGTTTATACCTTATATGGAAAGAAGCTTACTCTTAATAAGGACTATGTATTAAAGTACTATGATGAAAATGGAGAAGAGATTCTCAATCCTGCAAAGGTACTCATAAAAGACTTTGATACTATATACACTATCAAAGCTGAAGGAAAGCCAGGCAGCAATTACGCTGGAACAATATCAGACGAAAATATAGTTTCTGTAAGGGGCATGTACGAAGTTCCATTTTATAAGAGCATCAAGGATGTAAAGGTGCTCTTCAATGGAAAAACTAGCTTAAAGCTTACTTATGATGCCGTGAAGGATTATGGCATAGAGCCCATGTTTGAGGAGGGTGTTTTCACAGTGAAATATGGTAAGAAGACACTTGAATATAATACAGACTACACTATCGAACCAATCGGATTTAGTAGTGATTGGGGAGTAGGCACTCATGCATTTAGAATAGTTGGTATTGATAAAGGCTTTATGGTAGATGAGGAAACAGGCATTATACAGTCATCTTATCTTGGCGAAAAAAATGTCAGTCTGGAAGTAACTGGCACACCACTTAAGAATGTTAAAATCGCAGGATTAAAGACAACAGCTGAGTTGAACCCTGCAGGAGTATCTTACGAAGCCCTCTTTAATCCGGCAGACAAGAATCTTGATGAGTATTGGAGCGAAACCACTCTTTATACAGTAGATGCTTATAACGAGAAGGTAGCATTGACCCCAGGCGAGGATGGAGACTACGATATAATCTGGAATCCAGGAAACAAGCCAGGTAAATATAACTTAACATTTAAGGGACGTGGAAAATACACAGGCCAGATTGTAAAGCAGATAACACTCACACCAATTAATTTTAAGAATAACGAGAATGTTATCTTTAATATAACAATGGATGAAGCTTATTTATACATAAAAAATGGTGTAAAGCCGGTGTTAGATTCTGTTAAAGTTAGTTTCAATAACAATGATTATTCTGATTTCTTAGAGGAAGGTAAGGACTACACAGTTTCTTACAAGAATAATAATAAAATTGTATATAACTATGAGGATTTAAAGCCTTCAGCAAGACCTACAGTAGTCATCACAGGTAAGGGCTTGTATGCTGGATGGAAGACAGAGAAATATTTCAATATATCAAAAGCTTATGAAGCAGAACTCTCATTTAACAATATTAATTATAATGCTAAAGGGAAAAAGGGCTATTTCTTAAATACTAAGCCAACCATCAAGCAGTATGGACATACGCTTACGGTAGGAAAGAATAAGGATGTTGAGCCATTCAAGGCAAGCGATTTGCGTTATTACTACGAGGATGATACAGAACTTGAAAATGGCAAGGTACGCAAGGCTGGAACACCAGTGAGGCCTACAGACAAAGTCCCAGCAGGCACTGTTATCAGAGTTAAACTGACAGTTCACACATCTGATAAGAGCTGCTTTATGATAGATGGTTACGAACTTACAGCCTGCTACAAAGTAGTTGATTCAACTAAAAACATTTCCGCTACTAAATACAAAGTAGAAATGAAAAATGCCGCAAACTTTATTTACGATGCAGAAACTGGAGTTGTCCCTACAAAGGCTGACAACATTTCAATCTATTACATGAACGGTAAGCAGAAGGTTTACCTTGATGCTACAGACTTTGAAATAGTATCTGCAACAAATAACAAAAATGCTGGCACAGCCAAAATTGTTATCCAAGGCAAGGGCGAATATCACGGCACTAAGACTGTGTCATACAACATTAATAAAAAAGTGATGAAATAACATGATTGACGCAAGTTAATTACCATGTTATACTCATCTAGTTTGTAAAGTGAATAGGGCAAACTCCACGAAAGTGGGGGACGCAAAACTCTAGAGCCTGTAAAATGGCAGTCAGTTGCTTAAATCGAATTTGTGGTTCCCTGTTTTTCAGGGAACCTTTTTTTTGCTCTATCAGGTAGTTTTTTAAAGGAGATGAAAATGAAAAAGCAAATTCTAGCTTTAATAATGGCGGTGGCTATGGTATTTAGCACCCCAATGCCAGTAATGGCAAGTGAAAGCTCAGATGATGTAATCGAGACCCCTGTAGATGAAACAGAGGCTACATCAGAAGAGCCAGAAGAATCATCTACCGAAGCTGATTCAAAGGATAACACTAATGTGGAATCTAATGAAGCTGAAGAAGAATCAGAATCAGTAGAGGAAGAAGCTCTTGAAGAGGAGCTTTTAGTAGAAGAGGATGAGGAAGAGGAACTTCTTGAAGAGAGCGAAGAAGAGGAAGTTACTGATCCTGATGTAACCGTAACATATCAAGGTACATCAAAGAAATTTAAGACATACTATGAGGCAGTTTCCTATATTGATACTTTAGAAGAATCAGACTCAGTATGTGAAATCCTTTTGAATAAGGATATCAGTGAAGCTTCTGCTGGATATGATTATATTATTCCTAATAAGAACATCCCTCTTTTGATTAAGGGTGATGGCGGTGTTAAAAAACTTAATACATTTAACCGCGTTGAATTACATAGTGATACAGAATTCGAAAATATCACATTGGTTCCAGCAGATACAAATCAAGCATACGGAATCAACATGAACGGTCACAACTTTACAGTTTCAAAGGGTGGCGATTATTCTAAAGAAGATTTGTTTGATTTGGGTTCAAAGGGAACATCAATCTATTACGATCTTTCAGGTGGTACCTTCTATACAAAAGATGCTGATTTCACCTTCTTAGAGGTAGGCGTTGATAAGGCTTATATTGAAGAAGGCCATACACTAACTGCAGACAAGAAAGCGTATATCAAGCAATTAATGGGTAAGAAGAATCCATCTAATGATACAGCTGGCCCAGCTACAATCAAAGGTTATAAAGGCACAGAGCTTAAACTTACTAATATATTGACTGAAGATAGTCAGCCAGTACAGATAGGTAGAATCGATGCAGATGGAAATCTTATAGAGATGCCAAATGGTACAGTTGCATTTATAACCGCTGGCCCAACTGACTGGGAGAAGAATCAATTCACTCTCCTTCAGCCAGAAGGAAGCGAAGCCTCTAATAAGGCATATTATGATACAAGCTACTATAACTACCAATATATTGTAGGTGAACATCCACCTATTATACTTGAAGCTTCTACTGAAGCGGGACCTGATGTTCGCCTAGATCAAAATGCATTCAGTGACTGGAATAGCATGATTACATATATCAACAGCCTTGGTGATGTAAATTACCGATATATGGTTGAAGTATATGGTGATGTAGTGGCTACTGGTACAAACATTTTCCCTGACAAGGCGGCTTGGTTTTCTGTATACACATTAAATAATGCAGGGACAATAACAATTGATGGCGATGGTATTTTACCATGCGAGGTATATTTCCAACATGTAGATACCAAGATTGGCGAAAATTGTTCAAAGCTAAATCTTGGAGATAATCGTATAACATTTGATAAGGCTAGTGCGGTTTTAGATTTTTCCAAGGTAGATATTACCTCTAATTATGATTTTAATAGTGGTAATAATTGCATGGCACACATTCAATTAGGTGCAGAGGCTGTTTTTGGTGCAATAAACGTTAATAGTATGAGTGTTTCCTGCCCACAGATAACAATCAAGGTAGTGCCAGGTAAAAAGGCAATAATAGGTTCAATTAGTGGAAACTATAGCAATAATGCACCAGGAATCAATGAATATTACGATACTTACGTAAATGTAGAAGAAGGTGTAGAACTATATTCTCTTGCGATTCATTCATCGTCATTTAGCGGAGAGTCAATACATTACAGAAGAGTAGATAAGAATGGTAAACTCCTTGAAATTAAAAAGGGCGATACACTTTTCTACAACAAAGGTCGTACAAAAGATTTTGAAGGCCTTGTAATTGACCAGCCAGAGGGTGGCGATACAAAGCTTATCCCATGCCTTTCTGGAGAAAATATCGTAGCAGATAAGCTCACAGTTAGACTGGATTCATATAATATAGAACCAGAGGATTACCATCATACAGAGTATTTCCCAACATGGAAGGATGCCGTAGCTAAGGCAGATTTACTGTATAGCTATAGCAAGGATTTTACATTTGCAATTACTATCGAAGAGGATACAGCACTAGACAAGCTTACTCTTCCAAAGGCTCCTGTTACTATCGTAGGTAATGACAAGACAAAGCTTTCATTTGGTGGAGATTTAGCACCTGCAACAGATGTAACATTCCAGAATATCGTACTTGAATCTACAAAATCAGGTGCAAAGATGAATGCTGGTGCACATCAGCTTAAATTCCAGAATGTTAAGTTTAACAATATATTTGCTTCAGTATCAGCTACTGGCAAGGGTAAAATCACAGTTGTTGGCGGCGCTGATAGCCGAGCAGCACTTGAATCAACAGGTGCAATCAACGTTTCTAATTTAACTTTAGTATTCGCTGATGTTACATCAACAACAGGAAGCATTAACGTTTCTAACCTTGCAGAGCTTTCAGGCTCAAAGATTGATGTAAAGACAGCCGCTACATTCAAGAATATTAATTCAATGGATGATAGCAACACAATCACTTACGGTACAAGCTACTCTAACAAGCTTTCTATCACAGGTGTGGTAAATGCAGATGTTGCATCAAAGGATATTACAGCAAAGACAACTGGCGAAAAGCCTTATGATGTTAAGATCAGTGAATATGCTATTAATGTATTACCTAAGTTTTTAACAGCAAATGATTATGCTAGCGCAGATACATATCTTAAGAAGGATATCGTATTTGCAAAACAGGCTCCTGCATGCTACTTCGTAATTGGAAAGAACATTGCAGGCGCAAGCACTACAATTAAGTACGCAACAAAGAAGGTTGCAAATGCACTTCGCATCGACACAGCACCTATCGTATATGCGGTAGAAGTTTTTGAAACCAGCGACCAGGGCAATTGCTCATGGGGTACATTTGCTACTCTAAAGGAAGCATTTGCTGAAATCGACAAATCAGGAAGCATTGCAAAGAATTATATCGTTGCAATCAATCCTACAGTGCAGCAGGACGTTGAGCCAATCAAGCTTACAGATAATCTTACAACAGCTACAAAGGCTGCACAGATTACAATCAAGCCAGCAGATGGTGTTAGCGGAAAATACGAGCTCAAGCTTAAGAATGCAATTACTCTTAAGTCAAATCTCGTTTTAGAGAACATCAAGCTTGCAGACAACCCTGCAAAGAACGGAACAAATACAAAGCTTAATGCTACACTTGGAAAGTTCAAGCTTACACTTAAGAATTCAGAAGTCTCAAACGACAGAATCGGAAACATCACAGGTAGTGGTGTAAATGCAGCTTCAGGATTTATCGTAAGAAACAGTGGCGATATCGTTGTAAATGGCAACATGAACAACGTAGGTACACTTGATTTCGAAAACGGCAAGTTTACAGTTTACGGTAAAACAAACATTGGAAATCTTGTATCAAAGGACAGCACCCGTAGAACATTTGTAGGTACTGCGCAGGTAGCAACCGCAAAGGTAAAGGGACAGGTTGTAGCTACAAAGATTACATCTAACATCACTGTAGCAAACAAGATTGAAGCAGAAGATATTTCAATTGCACCATCACTTGAAATCAAGCTTCTATACAAGGATAAGAAAAAGGGCTATGTTGAGCTTGGAAGCAATGATGTTACTTTCGAAGGCTTCAAGGATGGCACACTTGCTCACAACAATCCTAAGTATCAGATTGTAAAGGCTCCAAAGGCAGCTAACAATAGATTCGTATATACGGATTCATCTGTTGCAGGCGGAAAGCTTGTTAAGAAGAGCGGTTCAATCTTCTATGTAGACAATACTACAGTTGAGGAGAACTATGGATTATATGAAGCAGCTGGTGAGGACGCAACTAAAACAGCTGTAGAGCTCGCATCCTTTGCTACATACAAGGAAGCAATCGCAGAGATTAATGCTATCAAGAATCCTAATGGTATCTATATAATTGTGCCACTTAAGTCTGATAACAAGCCTGAGAATCTTGTAATGCCAGCAGCTAATTGCGCAGACAAGCTTATACTATCAGCAAACCCTGCACGTCCAACAGATAATACATTTAGTATTACAAACACAAGCCTTAACCTTACTTCAGATTTAATGTTTGGCGGAATTACAGTAAAGGCTAGTAAGCCAGTTGCAATCAATGTTGGCCAGCACACACTTGCCATTACATCTGTAAATTGGGATAACAGTATTAAATCAATCACAGGTGCAGGCGAGAACTTTGTCAACAAAAAGACAGGCGCTATGAGCCGTGTAATGATTGAGGGTTCTACAATCAATGTAGATGGAAATGTAACAAAGCTACACGACCTTGGACTTTCAAATTCCGCTACATTGAACGGTCACGGAAAGGTATCTGTTGGCACAATTTATAACAATGGCGCAGGCAATACCATTACAGCACCTTGCACATACACTACAGAAAAAGATAAAAAGACAGTAAAGGCTGTTAAGACTAATATTACTGTAGTTAATGGCTTCGAGAATAGCGGAAATCCTGTAAACTTCAAGCTTGTTTGCAAGGAAAAATCAGGTCAGTATACTGAATTAACACAGCTTGAAAAGAACGGCACAATCGACCTTAGCAAGGTAGTAGCCAGCGCAACACCAGCATTTGAAATCATCAAGACTACTACAGCAGCTGTTGAAGATGCTAGTGGTGTTCCAAGCTTCAACCTTGTTCTTAACTCTACAGTAGCTAGCAAGGCTGCAGATGTAGTTAGAAAGAATGGCGTGCTTTATTACAACACAGCTGTATTTTCAAAGGTTCCAGGTTATGAGCTTTCAGTACTATCACATGAGGGTGACATTATTAATCTTGTAGGTAGATATGCTACATATAATGATGCAATAACTGATATTAACAATAAGCTTCCTATGGCTGAATACAGCCTAAAGGCAAATGCAGAATCAGGTTCCCTTCAGCATCCAGTAGAAATCTACAACATGCCAAAGGCAAACAAGGCACCTAAATTTACACTTACTGCTGATAAGGCAACCAACCTGAAATATAATGGCAACAAGGGCATGACAATAAAGGTAGATAAGAATCAGAGAGTTTATATTGTAAATATCAATTTTGTCTCTGAAGGCAAGGGCAAGAAGCCAGTTAATATTTCATTAGGAAATGGCAGCAGCCAGTATAATTCATTTGACTCATCTATCGATAATTTAAAGAACATTACAGGTAGTGCCAACTCAACAGTTTCCTTTAGCAGCAGCAAAGGGGAATCCCAGTACTACACAGGTACTGTTTCAAAGAATATCAATATGTATGGATATATTTCTAAAAAGAATTAATACTGTAAGGACAGCGAGAATCACCTCGCTGTCTTTTTTTATGCCAGGAACGGCTGCGCTGGTTGCAAAGGGGAAATAAAGGATAAATTGTGAATTTTATAGCGTTATACTTTACATGGCAATTATACCATGATATAGTTTTATAACATAATGGATGAATCCGGGATTATAGGAGTATTGATATCATGAAATTGAGAATGAGACTGTTAAGTTTATTACTTGCTGGTGCTTTAGCCTTCACATCTGTGGATATGAGCGTATACGCTGCAAGTGTAGAGGAGCCAGTGCAGGAAAACGCTGAAACCAGATCAACAGATGATAATGGTAATCAGACCTCAGATGGCCAGCCAGAGGAAGGTGAGCCAGAAGAAGGTGAGCCTGCTACCGAAGAAGGCGAAGCTACAGAAGAAAACGCTGAAGCTGAAGCTGAAGCTGACGCAGAAGCAGAGCCTACAGAAGTAGAGCCTACAGAGGAAGAGCCTATAGAGGAAGAGCTTGTAGAAGAAGAGCTTACTGAGGAAGACCTTCTCACTGAAGAGGAGGAAGAAGAGGAAGAGGAGCAGATTATCAGCTACAACGAAATCACTCCTATCCATACAAAGTACAAGCTTGCTTTAGTCAGTCTCGAAAAGAAATTCCCTAAATATATATACGCAATGACAAACAAGGATGAGGAAGTAAAAATCCGCATCTATGATTGGGTTGCAGTTGATGATTACGATCAGAATCTTGGCGAGTATAAATTCGAGCCAGTAATCGATACAGATTACCAGGTAAGCGAGGACGCTGAAGAACCAGCATTAATGGTGTATGTTGAGGATGAGTCAGATGGTCCTACAGGCTATGTGGCTGATGAAACAAAGCCAGATGTTCCAGTGGTAAAAAATGAAAGCGGATTACTTAAAGCAGCGCTTCCAGATACATATAACAATAAGGACAATCTCCCTGTAATCCGTGATCAGGGCCAAGAGGGAGCTTGTTGGGCTTTTGCTACTATGGCTGCTATCGAGTCTGATTTGATTTCAAAGGGTGAAGCATCAAAGAGCATCGATTTGTCAGAATTACAGATGGCTTATTTTGCTGCCCACAATTTTGATGATCCTAAGAATTGTCACGACAATGATACATTTTCATTTGCAGGTGCGCCAGGCAAAAAGTATTTATCAACAGGTGGTAATACAACAATTTCCACAAGAGCATTGATGAATAAAATAGGTGCAGTCAAGGAAGACTATGCTCCATATTCAATGGGCGCTGATGCTGTACTTGATGATATATTTGCGGTAAGTAGTGATTATGTTCAGCTTTATGATTCTTATGAAATTAACTATGAGAATAAGGACTTAATAAAAGAAGCAATTATGCAAAGAGGTGCAGTTGCTGCATCCTTTTGGGCAAGTGAAGATGATGGCTTTGGACATACAGTTATTACACATGATTCTGAGGGTAAAGTAGTGGAAAAGGAATATAGAGGGGATGCCCATTATTCAGCTACTTATAACTCATTTTATGGTTCATATGAAAATACAAATCATGCTATTGCTTTAGTTGGTTGGGACGATAATTTCTCAAAAGATAATTTCTATGAAGGCTGCAAGCCAGAAGGAAATGGTGCATGGTTAGTACGAAACAGCTGGGGCTTGGATGATTATGGAAAGCAGGGTTACTTCTGGCTTTCATATTATGATGCAGGTTTAAAAAGTAGTGGAAGTGTAACTGCATTTTCGGCATCTACTACCCAGTATGACAATGCCTATTCATATGCTACTGGTGAATCAGTATCATATTATACATTGGGATCATATAACGATGGTGATCCTATTACTATAGAAGTAAAATATTCTGTAGATGCTGGTGAAACAATCGAAGCTGTATCTACTGAAATATTGAATACTAATTCTAAGATTGATGTATCTGTAACAGACGGTAAGAATACGGTTTCAGGCTCTCGTAATGTTGTTGAAGCAGGTAATTACACAGTAAAGCTTACAAGTGGGTTAGAGATAACAGAAAAGACAGATGTTACTGTGACTGTGACAATTACTCCAGCCGCAAATGAGAAACCGTTGTTGTTATTTGAAGATACTGACCCAAATGAAATAGGTAATCCTAATCCAAATAGCAAGGATTATTGCGTTACTACTCATACGGCTAGTATGGACAAAGGATTTTCAGTAAAGCGTGGAAGTAGTACAAAAAACTATAGCAAAGATCCTTTAGTAAGAATCTATACAAATGATGTAACTACTGGTGATGTATCAGGAGAATTAAGTGTATCCGAGGATGAAATTTTAGATTATGGCGGAACTACACACACTGTTACAATGGCAGATGATTCCATAATCAAAGATGCATCAAAGCTTACTTGGTCTGTTGTAGATAATACTATAGCTACAGTTTCAGCCGCAGGTGTGATTACACTTGGCCACAAGAGAGGTTCCACAATTGTTGTGGGTTCTTATGTAGATCCTACTACAAATAAAAAATATGAAGTTAATATACGTGTAACAATTAAGCATTATGAAATTATATATGATGGTGACGGAATCACTGTAGCAGATAAGTACAAGGAGTATTATCCAGGTGATGTGGCAAGCTGCACTTTACCAACATCTACCCAAATAAGAAAGCTAGGCTATAAGCTGGAAGGCTTATATTTAGATGCGGAATTTACAACAGAGCTTACTTCAGAGATACTTAGCACAAAAACAGGAACTGTAACTGTATATCCAAAGTGGGAAAAGCAGAAGGTTGCATTGATGTATGTAAAACCTAATAGTACTTTAGATGGCTATTTAAATAATAATTATACTATTATTAAATCAAATTTATACATGGATTCTTTCCCATATACATTGCCAACAAGAAGTGACTTAGGCTATTATGATGATCTAATTCAGATGGAAGGCTCAACAGGAAAGGTATTCTCTTATTTTTCATGGGATGAGGCAGGAGAACAGCCTGTCAATGTTATTACATTAGACGATGCTTTCGCAGCAGATAATGATCTCAATTCGGTATATGGCTTAATCGTAACACTTTACCCACAGTATAAGGATGATACTTCCGTAAAGGTTACATTCAATCCAAATGGAGGCAGCGTTAATAAATCTAGTCAATCAGTAGAGCCAGGTGAGGCCTATGGAACACTCCCAACACCTACTCGTACAGGCTATACATTCACAGGCTGGCATTTAAATACAGCAAGTGGAGCAAAGGTAGATTCAACTACTATCGTAAATACGAATTCAGCTCATACACTTGTGGCATCATGGGAAGCTAATAAATACACTATTACATTTTATGCTAATGGTGGAACAGTAGATGTGGCTACTAAGGAAGTAACATACGATTCATTGATAGGTGAATTACCAGTTCCAACTAGATATGGATATAACTTTAAGGGCTGGTTCACAAAGTCATTAGGTGGTATTGAATACAAAGCAACTTCAAGATATGATTTCACATCGAATTTATCACTCTATGCACAGTGGACTGAAAAGAGCAAAGTCAAAATTAACTACAATGTAAATTCAGGTGATAGTCTGAAGCCTTCATATAAGGAAGTATATAATGACGAGCCTTACGGAACATTACCAACACCAACACGCACAGGATATACATTCACAGGCTGGCACTATAATTCTGCTGATGGAGACATAGTTACAGCTGAAACAGCATTAAAGTCTAAGTCTGCACATACTATTTATGCGTCATGGGAAGCTAATAAATACACCATTACATTTAATGCAAATGGTGGAACAGTAGATGTGGATTCTAAGGAAGTAACATACGATTCATTGATAGGTGAATTACCAGTTCCAACTAGAGATGAATATGTGTTTGATGGATGGTTTACATCAGCATATAGTGATACAGAATATAAAGCAACATCAAAATGTGATTTCACTACTAATAAGACTCTCTATGCACATTGGACTGAAATAAACAAGGTAAAGATTACCTTTAACGCAAATGGTGGTGACGTAACACCTTCTTATAAAACTGTAAATGAAGATGATGCCTATGGAGATTTGCCAACACCAACACGCGCAGGATACGAATTTGTTGAGTGGCGTTACGATTCTGCTACTGGAGCAAAAGTAACTGAAGAGACACCATTAAAATCAACATCTAATCATACATTAGTTGCTTTTTGGAAAGCTAATACATACAATGTTACATTTGATTCAAATGGTGGCAGTGTAACCACTACAACTAAGAGCTTTACTTCAGGTTCTGGCATATATGATTTACCAACTCCTACAAAAGAAGGCTACATATTTGATGGTTGGTACACTGAAGAGTCAGGCGGCACAGAAGTAAAAGCAGGTGATAAATATACCTACGCAAAAGATATCACCCTCTATGCTCATTGGTTGGAGAAGCCAGCAGTAGAAGTAAAGGTAACAGTATATATCCGTGACTACCGTGCTAGAGTGCTTGATACAAGAGAGATTAAGCAGGGTGAGCCTTATGGCACATTGCCTGAGATTCCAGAACGAAGCGGTTATAGACCGGTTGGTTGGTATTCATCATCAAAGCAGGCGCTAATATCTGAGACAGATATAGTAGGTATGTATACAGAGGATTATGTAACTCCAAGATACGAGGCTATCGAATACACTGCACATGTTATCTTTGATTCAAATGGTGGTAGCGCTGTAGAGCCAAAGACATACAAATGGACATACGATAGCGTTCCACAATTTGGTGAACTTGAGATACCTACTAAGGAAAACGCTGAATTCTTAGGATGGAGTACAGTTCCTACGGTTGAAATTTTTATCGTAAAGGATACAGATGAGATTCTTTTAAAAAACAGCTATGATGCCTCACAGCTAGAATCAGACATCACACTGTATGCAATTTGGCAAGATGATGAGCCTGAAAGAGTTCATGTGCTCTATCATGCTAATGGAGGAACACTAAGTTATGGTTATGAAAGAGAGACTATTGGTGAAAATCTGGTTGTTGGGTCTAAATATTACTTATATACACCATATCGCCAGGGCTACGAATTTGTTGCATGGCACATTAACACTGTAGATGGTCCAATTGTTACAGAATCATCCATAGTAGAGCTTACAGAAGACCACACAATTATTGCTGAGTGGCAGCCAGCATACGTAGATCCAAATGTTAGATATCGAATCCTACTTAATCCTATATCTGATTATGGTACTGTTCCAGCAGATTTGGGAGAGGAAGAGCATGTAACAGGTGAGAAGATAGGCAAATTACCAGCACTTACTTCTGATGAAAAAGTATTTGCCGGTTGGTATTGGGATTCTTTATATACTGATAGGATTACAGAGGAAAGCATTATTCCAAACATAGCTGTTAGAACTATGAACATCTATGCTAAGTGGATTGATAACCCAAAGGTTGCTACTATCACAGCATCAGTGGAGCCAGGAGATGTAGAGCTTGGAACAGTGGTGACTCTTGAGACTGAAACCAACTATGCAACTATCGTATATACGATAAATGGTGGTTCCCAGCAGACCTATAGCGATGGCATTATCTTAGACCAAACAGGTACATACACTATCAAGGCTAAGGCCACAGCTTCAGGTTATACAGACAGTGATGAAGCTACATTTACATACACAGTTAAGGATTCTGACAAGGAATCAAGCAGAATCGAAAACGCTGCTGACCGCGCCGAGTACGAGGCATCGCCAAAGACAGGCATTTGGATTGCAGGAATCCACAATAATACATTTACCTACAATGGTGCTGCATTCAAGCTTACACCAGATGCAGATTTTAGAGTATATGATGGTGTTGAGCTTTTACAGAACAAGGTGGATTACACCTACAAGCTTGCCAAGAACACAAATGCAGGTCAGGCTACAATTTCAATCATAGGTAAGGGCGATTACAAGGGCACTTACACAGATACATTTACAATTGAGCCAAAGCCATTTGATGAGGGCACCACATATATCTTAGCTAAGGATGCTTATCCATACACAGGAAAGCTCATTAAATCAGCAGTCACTGTCAAGGATGTTAGAAACGGCAAGACAGTAACTCTTTCAAAGAACAAGGATTATACCCTTGAATATTTTGATGCTGCAAACGGTCAGGCTACATCAAATACAATGACAGAAAATGCAGGTCAGAAGGCTGTAAAGGTTGTTGGTAAGGGCAACTACGTAGGCGAGCATATTTTAATCTACTATGTTGCAGATAAGACTAAATGCCTAAGCAATGCATCTGTTACTGTAGATTCAAAGGATGTTGTAATCGGCCAGGGCACAGATGACCAGGCAGGCAAAATCAAACTTACTGTAAAGCTTAACGGCAATAAGATTGAGGATGCTGCTCTTGCTAAGTGCACTATCACTTACAAGTATGTGGATATTCCAGATTCTGTGGATTATGGAAATAGAAGCAAGATTGTAACTGGCGGAAATTACATGGTTACAATTACTGGTGATAATCAGGAGCTGGTTGGTTCTGTTACAAAGAAGTTTGCAGTGAAGGGCGGAACAGCTCTTTCAAAGAAGATGATTAGCGGATTTGTAAGTAAGGTGCCATACACAACAACAGCTTACACACAGCAATATGTTGCCGCAGGTCTTACTGAGGGTGTTGATTACATCCTGGTAAGAGATGCATCAGTAAATATTGGTAAGCACACTGATATCTTCTACGGTATTGGCAAATACAAGGGAAAGCTCACATATCAGTACAGCATTGCCGGTACACCTATAAACAAGAATGTAACGGTTACTGTCACAAACAAGAATACTGGTAAGGACTTCTTTGAATATAAGGGCGAGCCATATACACTAGAGGATTTGGCAGTTAAGGTTGTTGTAGATGGTAAGGAAGTAACAGCGGATAACTATGATGTTCAGCTTCCAAAGGACACATTAAATGCAGGTAACAAAAATATAGTTATTGTTGGTAAGAACCTGTACACAGGCAAATACACAAAGAGCAAGGCTTTTGCAATCAGTACTGTAAATCTGGACGATTCTACAAACAGAGCCCGCATCAAGGTAAGCATGGATGAGCAGGTTAAGTACATCAAGGGGGGCACCAAGAAGCTTCCAACTATCACATTTGATAA
Source organism: Pseudobutyrivibrio sp. OR37 (assembly GCF_900113655.1). Lineage (GTDB taxonomy): Bacteria > Bacillota > Clostridia > Lachnospirales > Lachnospiraceae > Pseudobutyrivibrio. The sequence continues at coordinate 59,888 of NZ_FOQF01000016.1, forward strand.
CAAGCAGCTTGATCCATCTGTGGTTAAGACCTGTTTCAACATTAGCTACAGCAACAACACAGGAACAATCGCCAAGAATGCAGATGATAAGGTTAAGGTAACAATTAAGCCAAAGAAGAATTTTGTTGGCAAGCAGGCTTTTGATCCAATCTATTACAGCATAGGACAGAAGAACTTAGAGGATGTTACAGTTTCTGCAGCTGATAAGGTTTACAATGTTAATTCCAGCAAGGTAAAATCTGCTCCAGTACTTAATGATATGGACGATAATGGCAAGCTTAAGAAGCTTGTAGCAGGCACAGATTATGAAAAGAATATTTACTATGAATATGTAAATATTAAAGACCCTATTACAAAGAAGCAGGGCAATACTTATGTGGATGCAGGGCGTGCAGTAGGTGATCCTGTAGATAAATATGATGTTATTCCTGTAGGAACAATCATCCAGGGTACAGTAAAGGGCAAGGGCGCTTATACTGGTGATATTACATTTACTTACAGAATTATCTCAGCTAATGTTTCCAGCGCATCGGTGTCTATTGCAAAGGATAGCAATCTTAAGAATGGCTTGGATTACACAGGAAAGGCTAGATATATCAAGAAGTCTGACCTTGTAGTAAAGTTTGGAAAGAATACCCTTACAGCAAATGATTACGACATTGTAAATTATCAGAACAACGTTAAGAAGGGTAAAGCTACCATTACTATCAAGGGTAAGGGCAATTACGGAGGCACCAAGAAGTACACATTTAATATCAATCCTAAAACAATCACAGTAAAAGCTAATTAATCAATAAAGGTTCTTGTGGGCACTTAATGAAAAAGCCCGCAAGAACCTTTATTTATTCACAAAATGTGCAGGATTTCATGATACAATGTTTGATAACATAAGGATAATGGAGTTTTGCAATGTATGGTAATTAGAAAAAGATTAATTAGCCTGCTTTTGATGGGGGCGCTGGCATTTACAGCCATAGATACCACCGCGATTGCAGCAGGCATTGATGAAAATAATATAGATGCAACTGAATTCAGTGATACTACCGATGATGAAGGTAGTATCATTGATTCTGATGCAAATTCTGTTCCTGAGAATCAGTCTGAGTCTCAGGATGAAAACAATTCAAAGGAAACCACATCCGAAGAATCAAATCAGTCGGATGAAACCCAAAATCAGGAAGAATTAAATACTGATAAAACAGATGAAAGCAACGGGACAGAGGATGTTGATACTGTCGCAGAAGAGCTTGAGGAAGATGAACTAGTAGAGGATGAGCTTTTAGAAGTTGCCACAGAAGAGGATGAGGAGGAAGAGATTGTCCAGTTCAAGGAGCTTGATAAAATCACCACTCATTACAAGCTGGCGTTGGAAAGTTTGAAGGAACAATTCCCAAAGAAGATTATCGCATATACGAATCAGGATAATGAAATCGAAATCCGTATATACGAATGGACACCGATAGATGATTATGACGAATATTTGGGCGACTACACCTTTGAACCAGTGGTAGACACTGATTACACCATTGCCGAGGATGTAGAAATTCCAACACTTTACGTCCATGTAGAGGATGAATCAGATGGTCCAACAGGCTTGATATCTACACCGGCAGACTACGAGATTCCTATTTATAATGATGGCATATCTACAAGCATGCTTTTAAGGTCGTCAAGCACTGATAGTAGCTACAATGGCTACGAGGCAGGGTACTTGCCCGAGATTCGAAGCCAGGGTTCTGAGGGCGCATGCTGGGCATTTGCGGCCATTGGTGCGGTGGAAACAGATTTGATTAAAAACAGTGGCGAATCTTCTAGCATCGATTTGTCCGAGCTTCAGCTTGCTTATTTTACTGCTCACAAATACACGGACCCAAAGGGCTGCCACGACAGTGATGAATACGAATATTTAGGCACGAATTATCTTAGCAATGGTGGTACTGCCACTATGGCAAATCAGGCGTTCGCTAATAAGGTAGGCCCTGTGCGGGAGGTGTACGTACCTTATTCCAAGGGCAGCGGCTATGTGCCAGCGGAAGAATATGCTCTTGGTCATGATTATGCCCAGGTTCAAAATATCTACGAAATCAATATAGAGGATAGGGCGCAGGTAAAGAAGGCTATCTTGGAGCATGGTTCCGTTAGCACATCATTCTATGCATCAGATGACGATGCCTATAGTTCTACCTACAATTCCTACTACACTAGTATCGAGGACCAGAACCATGCCGTAATGCTTGTTGGCTGGGATGATAATTTCTCTCGCGAGCATTTTAAAGATGGCAGCCAGCCACTTGGCAACGGTGCTTGGCTTGTGCGTAATAGCTGGGATTTGGAAGATTATGGAAAAAATGGATATTTCTGGATTTCCTACTATGATAAGTCCCTTATAGATGGCGGAGAGGCTATCGCCTACACGGCTTCAAAAACTATGTACGATAATGTGTACTCCTACGCATCATCAGAGTACACTGGAGCTTTGCGTAGCCAAAGTAAAGGGGGCAGCCTGACTGCAAAGGTGGAGTACGACGGAAAGATTGCAGCTGGCGAACGCATCGAGGCTGTTGGTGTGCAGGTGCTAAACACAAATGCCGACATACAGGTTACCGTTTCTGATGGAACCAATAGCGCTACGGGAACCTATCATAATATGTTTTACGGCTATTACACCATCCCTCTGGACACACCGCTAGAGGTGACCGAGCCTGATAAGAAAATCACTCTGACCTATAAGATTAAAGCTTCAGATAGTGAGTGCCCAGCTATTGCATTCGATAGTTTGGCTCACAACAATCTGGGTAATATTTATCATACAGTTAAAAATGATGCGGGCTTTTCTATTGGAAATAATAAATATGACCAGGATGCCAAGGTTAAGCTTTACACAAATAACACTGGCAATATCACACCAACAGGCGATTTTGCCACATCTACACCTACCATCTACGACCATGCCGGAACCACTCATCAGATAGAGGCCACCTTCGGTGGTGCACCTGTAAATACAGCTGATATTACCTGGTCTGTTGTAAACGATAATATCGCAACAGTAGATACAAATGGCCTTGTCAAAATCAAAAAGGCTAAGGGCAGCACTGTGGTATTTGGCGATTACACAGTGGGCGGAAAGACCTATAGAATTACCGTAACTGTGACGGTAAAGCATTATAACATCACCTATGTGACTGCGGAAGACGAGAGCTATCGCAAGCTTTATTCCACCTATTATCCTGGGGTGTCAAATTACTGCAAGCTACCAGGTAAAGATGATGCAAGCAAGTCAAGTAAGGAAGGCTATTATTTAAAAGGTTGGAAAAATGGACCAGGGGATGGTGCTAAAGAGGTGTATGAGTCTGATTTAAGAAATAATCTTATGAAAGACCTAACCTTGTATCCAATCTGGAGTCCGTATAGCGTTCCTGTGCGTTACTATGAGCCAGATGGCATGGGCGGATATTCTAGCTCCACTAGATTGATAAAGAACATCAATATAACCAACATCCCATATGCCTTGCCTACTGCAAGTGCGATTGCCGAAAATCCGCTTCCATACACACCGGTGAATAAGGTGTTCTATGGATGGTCAACAGACGAAGCTGGAAACAAGATTGTAACCACCATCACTAAAGATGATATATTGGCCGAAAAGAATATATACACTGGCAAATATACATTTAAGGATAGAATAGTATTTTACCCACAGTTCAAGGAGGCCGGCCAGTGGGTTTTGACCTACGATGCAAATGGTGGTACATCACCTGATGTGAAGAAGCTAGTCACGGAACAGGGCTATTATGGCACTCTTCCTACCCCAACAAGGGAAGGTTATGTATTTTTAGGTTGGCATTTAGGAAGTGAGGATGGTCAGCTGATTAACAGCGACTCTGTTGTTACAACCCATGCCGATCATACTGTTGTGGCAAAATGGGGGCAGCTCACCTACAAGATTACCAATAGCACTGATGATGCAGCTTTAGAAGACGCTGATGAAATAGTGTACAAGGGTCACGATATTCGTATATACGATATTAAGCTGATTATTGATGGCGTAACCTATGAGGAAATCATAAAGGATGCTTCAGGTAATGCTACCACAGAAAGAAACTTCTATACCACAATAACAGGTAACACTGGCGTGGGTACAGCCACTATTAATTTGAGGCTGACTGGAAGTAAGCTTTCGCCAAAATACGAAAATCATGAAATAATTAAAACAGTTATTGTCAAAAATGACGTTGAAAAGGTAGAAAACCCTCAAGGTAACAACGCCACTGCACTAGAATACGGAGACCTGGTGCGTCTCACAACAGGCACTCCAGGAGCAACTATCTACTACAAGGTCTTTACAGGTAGTACTACGGGAGATTTGCCTGATACAGAGGATGAAAAGGCAGCCTTTGAAAGTGCTGCCAATAGATACACTCCATTTAGAGCCAACTATGAAGGCGAATTCACTGTCCGCGCTCTTGCGGTTAAAACAATCGATAACAAGAAGACCTATTCGGAATGTGTAGACATTACCTTCACTGCAGTAGGCAACTGGGGCGATGTGAATGCAGATGATACAAGTGTTGATAAACCAGGAAATCTTCCAGAAGGCCTGTGGATATCCAAAGCCACACTTGCATCTATCACTGATGCCAAGACTCACACAGGCACTATATATTCAGGCTATGCCAAGACTCTGCCTACAGGCAAAAATCAGGCGGGCCAGAATTATTCTGCCGACTACCGTGTGTTCTTCAACAACAAGCTACTTACCTACGGCACAGATTATTCTATAAGCTACAAAAACAATGTTAACGCAGGTGATGATGCCAATATCATCGTAACTGGCAAGGGTAAATATGCCGGAAGCTATGTTCAGAAGTTCTCCATCACACCAAAGCCAGTTGATGATAGCATACTTACCATAACTGCAAGCAATGCAACAACAGTAGATGGCACATCATTTGCCATGACTGAAAATAATAAGGTGCAAAAGCCAAAGCTTGTGATATCTTACACAGAGGATCAATATGCATCCTTCAACGCCACCACCACAAAGTCAGTGGTAAAGAAGCTCACAGAGGGCAAGGATTTTACGGCAGATTATTCAAATATAAAAGCGGCTCCAACGGACAGTGGCTATAGCATCCCTATCACAATAAAGGGTAACTATAGCGGAACGGTTGCGGCCCGAAATCTTAAGATTATTCCAGCAAACCGCCGAATCACCAACGCAAGGGTGACTATCGATGCAAGGCAGGTTAAGCTGGATGGCACAGATAAAAAATCAGAGGTGATTACAACCGTGACCATGGGTGGCACTCCACTTACAGAGGGCCGTGACTATAACGTCACCTATACATACAACAGCAAGATTCCTGGCTACGCTCCAGGCGAGGGAGTGTATTCTGTTGGCAGCTACACTGCCACAATCACTGGAATGGGCACATACATGGGCACTATGAAAAAGAACTTTAGTGTTTCAGCCACAGCAGCCACAAAAATCACAGCCAAGTCCATAACTGCGACTACAGACAGACTAGACAATTCAGCCTATAAATTTGGCGAAACTATAGGTTTCAAGGTTACAGATGGCGAAAAGGAGCTACAGCCTGACAAGGATTATGTGGTATCAGGCGTGAACAGCCAAAAGGTAGGCAGCGCCAAGGCCACCATCTACGGCATCGGCGCCTACACCGGCAGCAGAACTGTGTCCTACAGGGTGGAAGGAACCATTATCACATCATCTGCTGTGGCTATGGACAAGGATAGCTTTACCTACACAGGCGCTGGCAGCACATCATCACCAAAGCTTACCATCACTCTGCCTGATCCAGCGGACAGCAGCAAGCAGGCTAAAACTGTGTCGGTAAATTATGGCGATACCACATTTACAGTGCCTGGCTATCCAGAGACTTACACCGTAACCTGGCCAAAGGATGCAGTAAATGTAGGTACCAAGACTGTCAAGATTAAGGGAACAAACGGCAATACCTCAAGCATCACCCTCACCTATAAGGTGACGAAGGCTGATATCGCAGACGCTGTTGTATATTTAGATGCTGCCAATACAGCCAGATTGAAGGTGAACGAGACAGATGAACTGCGGGAAATACCATATACAAATTCGGCGCCAGTGATTCATTTTGCTTTCGCAGGCATGGACTATTATTCTAACGCAGCCTTCGGCAAGGCAAACGCTACATTCAGCTTTAAGGGCGGATATAAATACGGAAATACGGTAACCGCCACAATCGCTGGCAAGAAGAATTTCTCAGGAAAAATCGTGGGCACCTATAAGGTTGGAAAAGCAAATATCGCCGATAATATAATCACTGTGGGAGATATTATCGCCGGCGGCAAATTCAAGGCGCCATCGGTAAAGATTGTATCATCTGCCACAGGCAAGACTCTTGCAGCAGGTACCACAAAGGATTATAAAGTCAGCTATCTATACAATGGAAATGGTGATGGACACAGCAGATATCAGGCGGTGAATACATCTGAAATGGTGAAAAGCGGTATGGAATATATTGCACATATTGAAGGCTCAGGAAATGGCTATTTTGGAGAGTCAGATGTAGTTTTCCGCGCTATTGATAAGGCCTTTGATATTTCCAAGGCCTCAGTTTCAATCAATAGAAGATTCATTTTTGATGGCAGGGAAACGCTGATTGAAAAGGACGATATCACCCTTGTTCTAAATAAAGAGGTGGTTGAAGCGGACGATTTTGAAATCGTAAGCACCACATTGCCAAGGAACAAGGCGGGCCAGCTTACCTCCGGAAATGGTAAGGTGCTCCTACACGGAATAGGCGAATACGCTGGCTATAAAGATGTGACTATTTCTATTGAAAAGGCACCGGTGGACTATGCCATTACCTTTAAGGCTGACAGGAGGGCCTTAGATGGCACATATCTGATAGTCTCTGGCAAGCCTGCTATACTTAGAAATAAGACAGGCAGGTTTAAGTTGCCTGCCCCAGGCTACACCGCCACCAGCACAAAAAAGGTAGGCGGCAAATATGTCACCACAAAATATGTGCTGGCTTACTACTATATCGAGGGCAATGATATGCAACATTTTTCAGCCCCAACAAAGCAGGGCTATACTACAATTGACCTGGCAGATTATGGATATAATATGAGCCAGCCACTCACAATCGTTGCCAAATTCAAAAAGGTGGAAAATTGAAATTGTATCCTGTGGGAAAAGCCAATAGATTTAGACATAAAAAAAGTGGATAAGGACGACTTATCCACTAAAGATTTAAGAAGCTCAGTAATTATCCACTTTAAAAAAAATGGTAGTTTAAAAGTATTTGGTGCTACTGTAAACTGTTAAAAATGGACAACCCCCGATTGATTTAAGTATAAATTATATGGAGTAATTTTGCAAACACAATAGATAGCAGATATGGCAATGTATTGAATATTGTTAAAAATATTGGTACAATAATCCTCGCCTGAGAATATTCGGGCGAGGAGGAAATGTAATGAAAAGGTTACTAAAAAACTTGGTGCCAAGGACTCTTAGCTTGGTGCTGATTTTTTGCTGTGCTTTCCCATCAACTGCTGTGGCAGCTGTTGTAGAAAATCAGCAAATGAACAATGAAGTTATCTCGGAGAACACCGAGAAACAAGTTGATTCTCAAGAAATTTCTAATGAAAATTCAAATGAAAATCCAACACAAAAAGAAACACCTGAAGAATTAGTTCAGGAGGAAGAACAGGATGCTTCTGAGATTATCGGTGATGAAACAGGCTTAGACGAAGAAGTTACTGATAATGAAGCTGATTCTGAAAAAGCTTCAGACGAAGAATCTGAAGAAGACAAGGAAGCAGTAGAGGATGATTTAGAGTGCGTTCCTCTCATAGAAGAGACATCAGATTTAGAGCCTGAGGAATTGCAAATCATAGAAAATATCAATCCTCAGAAGCTACTTAATGCCTCTACTGAAACTGTGTCAGGAATAATAAAAGGCACAAATATAAAATGGGAGCTTTCAAATGGAACTCTGACTATCACAGGAAAAGGCGCAATCCCTGGAATTAACATTTCAAACGGGACAAGCCTGCCACCATGGTTTTCAGAATCTGAAACCCGTTACTTCATCCCTAGTATTAGCAGGCTTGTAATAGGTGAGGGAATAACATCCATTGGAAAATATGTTTTCTTAGGAATATCTCCTGATGAGGTGAAGCTACCATCTACATTGAGAACCATTAATGGATGGGCATTTTACGATAGCACAATCGATAGTATAGATTTTCCAAATGGTTTGACAACGATTGGTGAAAGAGCATTTTACAAGGCTACTATTAAATCCAGATTAGTATTTCCAAAGACTCTTACATCCATCGGTAAGTATGCTTTTTCTGAAGTTGAATATATGAGAACTGTAGAATTTACAGGAAATATGCCTGCTATGGCTGATTGTGCTTTTGCAAGAGAAGATATTATTGCTTATTATCCAGCAGATAATAAAACATATTCCGAGGCAAAGCGTAAAGCAGTGGAAAACAGATTTCATTCTGTTACATGGAAGCCGGTAGCTGGTGGCAAGACCGGTACATCTGTTACTCAGGGCACTTGTGGAAACGGTGTAAATTGGAAAGTTTCTGGAAGCACACTTACTATTTCCGGAAAAGGCAGAATGTATGACTACAGCATGGATAATAAAGCGCCATGGTACGAGTACGGTGATGCCCTAAGAAATATTGATATACAAGAGGGCGTAACATATATTGGCGCAATGTCATTTGTAGGTACAAAGAATATTAATCTTAAGCTTGCAACATCAGTCAAAGAAATTGGTATAAGTGCATTTTATAGGGTTGAAAATTTATCTATAAGTCCAACCACATTCAGTGGTGTGGAGAAGTTTGATAAAAATGCATTTTATTATACATATTTCCAGATAAATAAATTGGCAAATGACGGTACATTAATTGATTTATCAAGCGCTAAAACTATAGATGATTACGCATTTTACAGTGTATTCGCAAATAACCAGGGAACACTTAAGCTAGGTAAGAATGTCACACGAATAGGTAATTATGCTTTTTATTCTGAAAGTCCTAATTCAAAATTAAACATGTTTGGTGGAGAGTTTAAATTACCTGAGGGAATACAGTATATCGGCGATTATGCTTTTGCAAACAATGGTAACTATAATGGAAATCTGAAAATACCAAACAGTGTGAAGGTTATCAACGAAGGGGCATTTTCTGGTTGTCTAAAAGTTACCTCTATCGATGTAGGCGATGGTGTTACTACCATATATCCAAATGCGTTTTATGGCCTTTCAAATCTCACTAAAATTCGATTTGGAAAAAATGTCAAAAATATTGGTTCCAAAGTACTTAGCTACTCAACAAAGCAGGTTGATTTCTACGGTTCATATCCAGTATTTGACAGTCAGTGGTTTTATGGAAGTCACATAAATGCAGATATGAGTGTGAGGGTATATTCAAAGGATCCTAGTTGGAATAATATTACAAAAGATGATTTATTTTTAAACGCTGGAAAGAATATTGATTTCATAAAAGACGGTAATGAAATAACTATCATTGTCGATTTGTCAAATTGTAAGGATTATAGTCCACAGAATATAAAGACTGTTTACCATATAAATAAAGGGGATACCTTTAATCCTCCATTTTTATACATGAAAACAGCTAATACTGATACGCTGAAATCTGTAAGCTATTGGTCAACAGATATAGCGGGAACAAAGGTGTTTTCTGCTACCAAGCCTGTTTTGGCTAGCGTGACTATTTACCCTCAATTTAAGGACAAGCTTAGTAAAAGCGAGAGGGGAGATTTGTTTTCTGATGAGATATTGGATATGGGATTCTCCTCTGAAGCAGATATTCCTAAAGGATTGTGGGTATATGATAAAAAAAGTAGTATAAATAATTCAGCAGCAGAAGTACAAAATAGATACTATTACACTGGCTCGGCAGTAAAGCTAAATAAATATATCAAAGTTTATCATCATACAACTTTGCTTGTGGCTGGAAAAGATTATACTATCAAATACAAAAATAACGTAAATGCTGGAACTGCCACCGCTATTATTACAGGAAAAGGCGATTTCAAAGGTACCTATAATTATGATTTCAAGATAGAACCACTCAATTTGAGTAAGGCTACCTTTGGTAAATTCAAAATACTGTACAACAAAGAGGAAGTAACAAAAATTACTCAAGCCTACAATGGAAAGGTTCAGAAACCAAAGGTTTCAGTTGCGTTTGTAAGTGAAAAGGATGATTCAGTAATCACTCTCAAAGAGGGCAGAGATTATACCATTACTTTCCCAGGTACAGATAAAAAGGTTGATGGTAATAACTATAACGAAGAAGCATTCAAGGAAGCAGGTAAATATAAAGCAGTAATAACAGGTAAGAACAATGTGGAAGGAACTCTTAATTACACAGTAGAGATTACTAATAAGATTCCACTATCAAAATGTACATCCTTAGCTCCTGCTACAGTAGATTTCGTTAATAATCAAGAAAATGCAGCTTTATTACAATACGAGGACCTTAAATATAACAATAGGTTATTAAAGAAATATGTGGACTATTCTGTTCAGCAAAAATGGTCAGAGGATGGTAAGGTATTAACCCTTACATACAAAGCACTTGCTGCTTCGCAGTTCTTTGGCTCCTTCCAAAAAAAGGTAAATGTAAAAGGCTATCCATTTTCTAAGGTGTATGTGCTAGCCCCTACGCCAGAACAGATAAAGTCAAAAAAATATAGTAGAAATGTATATGAATACTCAAGCTTTTTTAAGGTCTATCCTAGTGAGGAAGCTTATAAGTACGGATATGGAAAACTAAAAGAGGGAAATCTGTATGATTATATGCTTAAAAATGACGTTGAGTTTAATCATATAAAAGGTACAGCGACCTTCACACTTATCCCAAGTAATGGTGTTGAAGGCGACTACATGTTTAACGGAATTAAAAAAGTAACAGTCAAATTAAACAATCCAGATGTTGCTAATTCTTCGCAAGTATCTGTATCCATGGATGGATTCAACCCAGAGTTTGGAGAGTCAGATGTAAATGCAAAGCTTAAGGTTACCGTAGATGGAAAGCTTATGAAGGGTGCAGAGATAAATCCTGCAAACAGCGATAAATGGGCTAAAGGCAATAATAAGAAAATACATTCTGGAGAATATCCAGGAATATATTACGATGATTTTGATTATTATTTCTGTAAAGAATTTGATAAGGCAAACAGAAAGATTAAGATCACAATCATTGGAAATTTAGGCCACATGCAGGGTAAAAAGATTTTTACATACTCTTATGGTAAGTACGATATTGCAAAAGACTACGAAGTGAAAGCAGCTAATGAGCAAGATACTTTTGCAAAACCAGTCAGAGTTACTATTAAAAGTAATAGCCCTGGAATTTACACTCCAAATGGTAGTACATTTGGCGTGCAAAGTATAAGGACTTATGATAAAGCAAGTAAAAAACAGCGAGTTTTAAATCCTTCTACCGATTATTCTGTAAGTTACAGTGAGAATTTTAAAACAGGCAACGGTCGTGCGACTATCACTGGTAAGGGGTTGTATACAGGTAAAATTGTTTATGATTATAAATTAGTTAAACGTGACGTTAATGCATCCCCATTGACTTCTGATACAATTACCAATATAGTTGCTAATCCAAAAGGCGGATTTATAGCGCCAGAAGCACTGCTATATGTGGGAAATAGTCGCTTGGTATCAGGCAGGGATTACGACAAGAAGTTTGTATATAATTACTACAACAATAATAAAGTAGGTGCGGTGGTCGGAGCAAATGACAAATTGGAGGCCGGCACCAAGATAATGGTAACTGTTAACATGAAGGGGAATTACACAGGCTCCATTAAGAAGGTAGTTACCGTTGCAGACAAAAACATAGGAAAAGCTAAACAGGACAAAATTACATTAGAAATCAATCCTAAGACCAGAAATAGGAGTAGTGAAAAAATGCTCACCGCCAATGACATAAAGCTTAAATACAATGGTGAGCCAGTCCCAGCTAATGCTTATAAGATATTAAATTATACATATAAAAATAATATAAAGCGCGGTACCGCTTCAGTAATGATAATAGGCGATGGCCAATATGGCGGCTACTACACTGTAAATTACACCTTAACTGCTAAGGATATATCTAAATAGAATAGTATATTTACAAAGGTCGAGTTACCTGGTGAAATCCAGATGACTCGGCCTTTTTTCGAGTAAAATAGGCGTTCACAGAAAAATACATAAAATTTCACACATGTTAAAAGTCTGTGAAACTATCGGAAAATCTATTGTATTTTTATTATTGTCAGAATACAATCGGTTTACAGGCGATTAGAGACGACAATTCTCTAACTTTATCCAGGCTATGGCGATATGCCTGGGTGTACGAAAATTTAATACCCCATTGCAGGAGGCGAACCTGCGGTGGAAAACTCGATATTAATTTTTGGGCGAATTAGAGAATTAGATCTCTAAAAAAATTAATGGAGGTAGACTTATGCATATTAAGAGATTACTTAGTGGATCTCTGGCTGTAATGATGGTTGCCACGTCTTTTAACGTGCCTATCAACGCAAAAGCAGCAGAGATACCCGACGTGGAACCAGAGGCAGGTCTTGAAGAAAATCAAGAGTTGCCTAGTTCTGATGCGGAAATTTCCCTCGACGATGAAACCAACGTCGTAGTGGAAGAAGCCGCAGAAGAGCCTGAGGTCGTTGCACCTGAGGCCGAAGAGACTCCATCCGAGGAGCCAACCGAGGAGCTTGTGGTCGAGGAGGAGACTGCAGCGCAGGATGTGGTTGGGGAAACACCAACGGCAATCACTGTTACAGTATCATTTGCTGATGGTGTAGAAGGTGAGGATATTGCTGTTCCAGCTGCAACAACAATTACTGCAGAAGTTGCTGAAGCCACAGCATCTAAAACATTGAATTTATCTACAATAACAACCAATAACCCACCAGTAAGAGAAGGATATACATTTGCAGGATGGAAGGTTGGCGAAACAGAAACAGTCTTGGCTGCTGGTGGAACTTATGAATATACGAAAACAGAGGTTGGTGAGGAAACTGCAGCAACAGACAGTGTTACACTCACAGCTCAGTGGAAAGTTGATATTTCTAAGTTAGATATTGAGTTAAATGGAGCAGCATTAACATTTGATAATACTGATCAGATAGCTGGTGTAACTATTAAGAGTGCGAAACTAAATGGTGTCGCTCTTGGTGAGGCAGAACTTAATAAGTTGCAACTTGAATTCTTTTCTGATGAAGCATGTGAAACTCAGGCATCAGAACTTATAAACAAAGGTGATTATTTTGTTAAGGTAAGTTCTACAGATGCTGGTTATACGGGATTTAAAAAGATTAAGGTCACAATCTCGGCTAAGGAATTAACAGCTGAGGATGTTGTTTTATCAGTCACAGGAGAAGATGCTGGTACTGAGGCTACTGGATTTAATCTATTCTATGCCACAGCCGAAGATGTAGCATCTGATTCAGAAAAGGTTGAAGGTGTTACACCTAAGCAAATCAAGCCAACTGTAACAATCGCAGGTTTGACAGAAACAACAGACTTTGAAGTTACATACGGAGATAATAATTCTACATCAGGCGGTTCTGTAAAAATCACATTAAAAGATACAACTGCTGCAAAGAATTATTCAGCTTCAGAAACAGGCTTTACAGAGTCATTTAAGATTGTAGATGTTGATGAATCAAAAACTGCAAGTTATACTACAACAACTAAGGCTAAAGTATCAGCAACTGAATCAAAGCCAGGTGAAAAGACTGGATATGGTACAAAGTATCATAAGAAGTACACTAAGGTTATTCCTGCAATAGATAAGTCAGCATCTAAAATTAAGGGTGCACGTACTACTGCTAATATTTCAAGTCTAACCATAAATGGTGTGTTTGATACTGAGGACAATATAAAAGATACAGATATATATGAGTTAACTAAGGCTGCAAAAGAAGGAGATGCAACAAAGGTTGTTGTAACTGTTACATTCAAAGATGCATCAGCCTCTCCTGATTACGAAGGCTCATTTGTTATTGAGGATTCAATCATCGATGATGATGATAGCACATTTACCGAGCATGTTGACAAAGCTACATTCAACCATGGTGGCCGTGTATATTGGGCAAAGGCTAATGGTGAAGAGGCGACAAAAGGATCTACTAAAGTAACTATTGATGGTAAGGAAGTTACATTAGATGAAAAATACATCTATGATCTTCCACAGCTGAATAGTACAGTAACTGTTGGTACTAGAGATAGCGAAGGTACGTTTAGCACTAAGAGTACTTTTGACTACGATGGAAAAGCTGTTGAACCTGTAGTTCAGCTTTTAGATATGGCTAGTCCAACACCTAAGGAAGTTGCAGCAGAAAACTATACACTTTCATATGATAAGAATACAAAGCCAGGTACAGCTAAAGTAACAGTTACTATGACTGGTAAGTATTATGAAGGTAGTACTTCTGCAGAATTCACAATTGCTGAGCTGATTAAGGCTCCAGAAGCTCCTTATTATGTATTTGATGATAGTAGGGTATATGAGTTCATGGAGAAAAATGGTGGCTATGTAAGTTATGATACATTGCTTACTCTCAAGGCTCCTACAAATGGATCATCTATTATCTATACTATTTCGAAAAAAGATGGCTCTGTGGCAGCAGCTGCTATTCTAGATGGAGAAGGTGCACGTAATGATGGTGTAGGAACCACATATACCACACCAATAGAGCTTAAAGATGCTTGTGCTATATCAGATGTCATCACAATCAATGCTGTAGCAGTAAAGGATGGAAAGTATTCAACAGAGAGGACTTTCACATTTAATATGCTTCCAGCAGCTGCTGATTGGGGCGATGTAATACCGGATTATGATTTTGATACAGACTCTAGTTCAAAGACAGCTGTAAATCTTCCTGATGGACTTTGGATTTCAAAAGCTTCATTAGACTTCATTGGTGATAAGACAACACATTATGAATCTAATAATGTTTATGATGGTAATGCAAAGGTTATGACCGGCCCAGTAAGAATCTTCTACAACAACAAGCTTCTTACTGAAGGCACAGATTTTTCTATAGCATACAAGAATAATGTAAAGGCATGGCTAAATAGTGATCCAGAACAGTATCCTATAGCAAAGGCACCTACAATTACTGTAACAGGTAAAGGTAGATATGCTGGTGGATTTACACAGACATTTGAAATCCAGCCACAGCCATTAGCATATGATTCAGATTATAATTTTAGTGATCCTGGTGACAGACAAATTTCTTCATCAATCCAAGTGGTTGCCGAGAATGGAAAGATTCAGAAGCCTAAGTATACAATCAAAGCTGTAATCAACGATATTAAGAAGGGATATCGAGTAGTTTCATTAAAGGAAAACACTGACTTTACAGTAGATTATTCTGCTATTGAAGCAACTCCAGGTATATATACTATCCCTATCACATTTAAGGGTAACTATTCGGGTTCAGATTTACAGAGCCTACAGGTTGTTGCGGCAGAGAAGTTCCTTAATAAGGCAAAGATTACTGTTGATACTTCACTTGTAAATATCGACGGAAATGACCAGACAAATAATGTAAAGCTTACAGTTAAGCTGGGCGATGTAGAACTTAAGGAAGGTGTAGACTATAACGCATCATACTATTATGAAACATTGCCATATCCATATATTACATCATATGCAGATAGAAATAAGGTTACGTCTGCTGGTAAGTATTCAGTAAGTATAGATCCTGTCTACAATAGAACTGACGGTGGGGTACAGTATGCTGGTTATAAATATTCAACCTTCACAGTTAAAGGTGGCAAGGCTGTATCCAACGCTAAGCTTGTAAGTGTTGAGTTTAACAAATCTGTTACATATTCAGATAGATTTAATACATTTGTACTAAAGGATGTAGAATTAAATAAGACTCTTACACAGGGCACTGATTATCAGATAGTTTATGCTAAGGCACCAGCAGTAGGTACAGTTAAGGCTACTATTTATGGTCTTGGTGCATACTCTGGAACAAAGGCAGTATCTTATACGGTAACAGGTACAAAGCTTACAGCAAAGGATAATCTCGTATTTACAAAGAAGAATTTTGAGTACACAGGTTCAGATATTGCATTTGATGAAGTGTCAACAGCTAATAATTTCAAGATTTTTGTAAAGAGTGATGATCCTTCAGTAGAAAATAAGGTCCTTGAAAAAGGTACTGATTATGAAATCGATGAACCTGGTAAAGATTATATTAATGTAGGAACTAAGTCATTTACAGTAAAGGGTAAAGGTGCATACACAGGCAGCTTCAAGGTTAGCTACAAGATTGATCCATTTGATATTACAGCTGACCAGGCTAAATATGCTGTTCCTACAGCAGCAGAACAAAATCCTACTAATACTAATAAGTTGAAATTTAGATATCAAGAAGGATTGAGTTGGTCTACAGATAAGGTGGTTGGTTATACTTTAACATCATTTACAAATGTAGGCATGGCACCAGAAATTCAATTTTACGGTAGTTATTATTCTTCATCTAATAAGTATTTTAAAGATAATTTTACAATTTCTTACTCAAAGAATAAGAACCCTGGTGACACAGTTACAGTTACTGTAAAGGGTAAGAAAAACTTTACGGGCACTGCAACAATGCAGTATGTTGTAGATGAGGCTGATATCAGTGACGCATCGCTTGTTTCAATCTTCGTACCAGACAAGCAGGTAGGCAAGTGGGCAGCTCCTAAGGTTACAATTAAGAATAAATTACAGAACAAGGCACTTGCAGAAGGTGCAAAGAAGGATTACACAGTAAGATATACATATGCTAAGCAGACTACAGTAGCTAATGGTAAGGAAAAAGATATTAAGCGTTACATTGGCGATGATGTAGTTAAGGGCGATGTTATTTCAACAGCTACACAGATTAAGGCTACATTTACAGGTGTTAACAGATATACTGGCACAGTAGAGAAGTATATCAACGTTGTAGCAAAGGCTAACGATATCGCAACAGGTACATTTAAGATTGCTAATAAGCAGTATAACGATGGCGATGTAACACTTGATACAGCAGATTTCACAACAGCTGAAATCAAATCTGGCAAGACAGTTACAAAGCTTACATATGGTACAGATTTCGTAATCGATAGCTATTCAAAGAATGATAAGGTCGGAACAGCAAGCGTAACATTACATGGTATTGGAAGCTATGCTGGTTACAAGACAGTTACATTCAAGATTACAGCTAAGAACATGAACTATAATGTTAAGTTTGTAGCAGCTCCTAAGGGGGATGATAATGTTGCTCTTACAGTTACAGGTGCAACAAAGGATGCTGCAAACAAGACAGTTAATTCAATCAAACTTCCTAAGAGTGGATTCAAGGCAGTAGATGCTCAGAAGAATGCATATATCTTTGCATACTGGAAGGATGATTTGGGTGGAAAGTGGTATCCAGGTGAAGCTTATAAAGCACAGATTGGTACAAGATTTATCGATCCAGGTGAATATGCTACACTTGAGGCACACTTTGTAAAGGCTAACAAGGATGCTAAGCTTAACATTACTTATAAGCCAGGTACCGCTGGAGCAGCATTGAGCGGCAAGGGTTATGAAGATAAGAAGCAGACCGTTGCACAAGGCTCAAGCGTAACACTTCTTGCAGACAATGCTTATAAGGTACCAGGCTATACATTAATAGGTTGGAAATTAGACAACACAACATCTTATTATCCAAAGGAAGTTCTTTACAATGCGGAAGCGACTGCTAAAGATATTACTCTTACAGCAGTGTGGTATAAGCACACATACTACATTAATTACATTGAGAATGGTGGAGAATTTGCAACAATTCCAACTGGATCATTTGCAGTAGATACAGCTGATATTACACTTCCAACAAATATTACCCGAGCAGGCTATACATTTGCAGGATGGAAGAATGCAAAGGGTAAGGTTGTTACAAAGATTGAGAAGGGCACAGTAGGTGACCAGAAGCTTACAGCACAGTGGACTGCTACAGAGAATGCATTTAAGGTTACATTTGCAAAGAATGCAACAGAAGTAGCACTTAATACAGGCTCTAAGCTCCCTGATGCAATTCAGTTTAC
The DNA here is from genome assembly GCF_900113655.1 of Pseudobutyrivibrio sp. OR37. Lineage (GTDB taxonomy): Bacteria > Bacillota > Clostridia > Lachnospirales > Lachnospiraceae > Pseudobutyrivibrio. The sequence goes on from NZ_FOQF01000016.1 coordinate 78,037, forward strand.
ACCAGGCAAGGCTGTTAAGATTCCTGCAGATAAACTTGTTGCAGCAAATGATCAGTTTACATTTGTAGGATGGTCAGATGAGGACAAGGCAGATACACCTAAGTATAAGCCAAATGCAAATGCTAAGTTTGAAGGAAATGTAACTCTTTATCCTGTATGGAAAGAGTCTGGTTACACAATTACTTATGTACCAAATGGTGGAAAACTTTCTGGAACATATGCTAAGACATTCACAAAGGCAACTTCATCAACTGTAACTCTTGCAACACCTACAATGTTAGGTAAGAAGTTTGATGGTTGGGAAGCAGTAGAGAATGTAAAGAATGGTGCAAAGGTAGAGCTTACAGGTACAGCTCCATCACAGAAGCTACCAGCTAATTTGACAAAGACTGTTAGATTAACAGCAAAGTGGGCTGCAGATGAAGCAAGTGTAAAAGTTACCTTTAATGCTAATGGTGGAGCAGGTACAGCTCCTGAGCAGCAAACTATTACAGCAGTAGGTGCAGCTCTTACAGCAAATGTATTTACAAAAGAAAATTATACATTTAAGGGTTGGGATACCGCTTCAGCTGGAACAACAGTTGTTTATAATGATGCACAGGTTGTAACAGCAGGAGAATTGGGAACAGATACACCACTTTATGCTGTATGGGAGGCAGACTCATACAAGATTAAGTACACAAGTGAAATCCCATTCAAGGCAACAGCAAGCCCAATTAGAAAGTACAGCTTTGGCTCAGAAGATTCATTGCCAACAGATGATGGAAATACATTTGTAGATCATACTGGTTATGAATTTGTTGGTTGGTATGAAGTAGAAAGTTCATCTGTTACTACAATACCTGAAGGTGCTACAAAGGTTGGTGTTCTTAAGAATACAGACAATAAGGACAGATTCTTTATAGCAAAATGGGATAAAACAGAGTATACAATTACACTTACACTTGATAGTGGAAGCTTATCTGAGGCAGATGCAACAGCATGGGCAAATAAGAAATATACAGTAGAAGACTCTGTAACACTTCCTACACCAACTAGAACAGGCTATACATTTGCAGGCTGGACAGGAACAGATTTAGAGAAAGCAACTACATCTGTAACTATTCCAGAGGGCTCTACAGGTAATAAGGAATATACAGCTACATGGACAGAGTGGGAAAAGACAGTTACATTTGATAAGAACACAACAGAGGCAACTGTTACAGCAGTACCAGAAGCAATTAAGGTTAAGTATTCAGATACTCCTAGTCTTGCTGGAAAAACACCTTCAGGCGAACCAGCAGGTAAAGAGTTTAAGGGTTGGTCTACTACTTCAGCAGGTGAAGTTATATCAGACCTAAGCGTACTTAAACCAAGTTCAGCTACAGATACAACAATAACTCTTTATGCAGTTTGGGGTACACCAACTACTCCAGAACCATAATCGAGTAATATCCATTACTCACACAATCAATTGACGCAACCGGGGCGGCTCGCCCGCCCTGATTGTATATGCATCTTAATATGCAAAAAACGAATGGCAAGGCATCCCCGCCTTGCCATTTGTTTTTGTAATCTCATTCATATCTTTTCAATCTCCCTGACGGGCTTCCTACACTAGCAATAACTTGCCAAAATTCACGCACCTACGTCCAGCGGGCTAAATATCTGTGACACAGACGTACCCCACTTGCTAGGTGTGTATTATCTCAACAACATGTATGTATAAGTGTCTTGCATCTACAGGAAAAAGGATAAATTATATTCTATTCCAAAAATCAACAAGTCAGAAAGATCAGGTCAAACCACAGAAACGCTGTTATTTACGTCTAGGTGAATATATAATCGCTGAATAGACGTAGTCCCTCAAAGTGATATGCCGCATGCCCGCTACAATTCCACCATATCTGCTCGACTCTGCACAAAACCACATCATCCCCGCACAAAACCGCTCAATCCAGCCTGAAATCACATTACTTCAGCGCAAAAAATTCATTCAACCTAATCAGAATAGGCATAGATACCGCTGTGGAGCTCTTCCTCTGTTCAGCTGTAAAATCAAAAAAAGTATATACAAGCTACAAAAATATCAATTCAAAACCTTTTTTAGGAGAAAATGGCATAGATTCCGCTATTAAAGTATATATAGTGTGAACTTGTTCATATATATACTATTTCAGTGCTTAAAATGCTCAAAATCAGCTCAAAAAAGTATATATACAACAATCTTCACACAACATATACCAAGTTCACCATTAACACTTCAAAATCATGCCATTTTTGGTATATATATATCAATCTTCACACGCCATATACCAAGTCCACCAATCATCCCAAATTAACTCCAACACAGTTAAGTGGATAGACAAAAAAGCAGGAAAAAACTTAACTTTAAACATCACGTAAGCCCAGTAAAATCAAGGCTTTCAGCTATCCAAAAATCCCTTGGTTATTCTCACCCGAACATCGCAAAATTAAGCTCATATTTCAGTAAAAACGAACATATCTTCTCGAAAATTTGTTTGTTATAATCCTAACATCAAAGGGTACAGGAGGTAATATTGTGAAAACCCTACAGGAGTTAACATTGCTGGACAAGTTTCTATTTGATGAAGTCGTGGAGGATCGGGAAACTTACGAGGCGCTACTTAGAATCATTTTAGGAGATGAGGAACTCAATCTTCTCACAGAAGCGGAGACAGAAAAGGAGTTTCGGACAGCCCCATGGCTGCGTTCCATCAGGGTGGATGTGTTCGCCATGGACGACGATTCCACAGTCTACAATACTGAAATGCAAAAGGAGTGGCGCGACGACCTAATTAAGCGTACAAGGTATTATCAGGCGCTAATTGATTCATCACTTTTAGCCCCAGGTGAAATCAATTTTAATACTATAAAGAACACTACAATCATCATGATTATGCCATTCGATCTGTTTGGAATGGGCAAATACATTTACACATTTGAGGAAGTCTGCAGGGAATGCCCTGAGCTTGCTTTGGGTGATGGCGCCAAGCGCATCTTTATCAACACACGAGGCTATAATACAGAGGATGTTTCACCAGAATTTGTTGCACTGATGAAATTCATTGAATATAATGAAGGTGAAGAGATTATTAATCAATCTTCACCGAATCTGGACAGGATAATGAATCGAGTTTCTCAGGTGAAGGCCAACGAGAAAGTGGGTGTGAAATATATGCAAAGATGGGAAGAGGAAGCAATCATTCGACATGAGGGCCGAGAAGAAGGCCGCGAAGAAGGGCGCCAGGAAGCCGCAGTTTCTAACATCAGGAACCTTATGAAAAACATGAAGCTTACAGCTGAGCAGGCAATGGAAGCTTTAGGAATTGATAAAAGTGAATTCAGTAAATACATGACAATGTTATAAATAGGCTATTAACAATGGCAGGGCAAAACGCCCTGCCATTGTTTATTTTACCCAAAGGCATCTCTTGCAGATGCCTTTTTCCATAGAATAGGCATAGCTACCGCTGTGGAGCATTTCCGCAGTTCACCTGTAAAATCAAAAAAAGTATATACAAGCTACAAAAATATCAATTTAAAATTATTACCGTTTTATCTTTTTACGAAAGAAAAAGAATTACCGCAAATTGAGCTAGATAGTGCACAGGCTGATGCTTTAATACAAGAGTATGAAGTCATGCTGACAAGGCTTGATAAATTGGTGGAAAAATAGAGTAAAGATTTTGTCAGTTGAATAAAGAAAAATAAAAATGAGAGTAACAACCTTTTGTTATAATAGTTTCACCACAAAACAAAAAACGAAAGGAGCTGTTACTCTCATGTCAATTGTAACACTATTAAACACTCTCGTAGAAGAGTTAAATTCAGCAGAGGAGAACTTTTTTAATAATCCAAAGGATTTTTATTCCTTGGAGACTTCAGTAAAGACATCAACTGAATCTTTTGCAGCTTCATTTCTTGGCTTACTCTTAAGTGAGATAAATTCCAAAATTGAAAATGATGGCTGGCGAAATGGCAAATATACAGTACAACGTC
>NZ_FOQF01000021.1 GCF_900113655.1 Pseudobutyrivibrio sp. OR37
AAATTTCTTTCAGAATCAATACAGAAAGATTTTGCATTATCTGCAATTGTTTTAATTTGTGACATCAAAAGTTTCTTTACCATTTGTGGTTTCATGTGCGCCTCCCTGAAATTTGTAAATATACTTACAATTTCAAGGGCCGCTTTCGCTACCTCTGAAAATAATCAGTAGCGAAAGCGGCCGCACTTTTCTGCATTAATGTCAACCCTTTATAGAAAAAAGACCCCTGCATCATTCCTGATGCAGAGATCTTTATACATCCCTCTTAACTTAATGACATTGGACATTGACATGCCTGGCTCTTTTGCTTAATAATTATCCTTATGAATCGAACACTAACTTATAAAATAACAACTGAATACGATGGATTTCAGATAGATAAATATCTTAAGGCTCAGGGATATTCTTCTGCCAATATCACCGCCATCAAAAAAATGCCTAATAACGTTGTAATTGACGGCGAGTGGGTTCATATGAATAGAAAGCTGTCTGCTGGCGAACTGCTGACAGTGAATATATCTGAAGAGGATTCTTCCGAAAAGATTCCTGCTGTTAAGATGGATTTAGATATTGTTTATGAAGACGAGGATATCATTGTAATTAACAAGCCTGCTGGACTTCCTATCCATCCTAGTCTTAATCATTATGAAGATTCTTTGGCCAACGGGCTGGCCTTTTATTATGAGTCCCAAGGTAAGCCTTTTATTTTCCGTTGTGCCAACAGATTAGATAAGAACACCTCTGGCCTTACTGTTATAGCCAAGCATTTGGTTAGTGCCAATTTAATATCTACAGCTGTTAAAAACAGACAGTTTCACAGGGAATACTACGCTATTGTAAGAGGTTCCTTAGAACAAAAGGAAGGTACTATAGATGCGCCTATTGGGCGTGTCGGAGAATCTATTATTACCAGACAGGTGGATTTTGAAAATGGCGAGCGTGCCGTTACCCACTATAAGGTTGTAGAGGAAATGAATGGGCATAGTCTTGTTTCCATACATTTGGAAACAGGGCGCACTCATCAGATTAGGGTGCACTTCAAATATATCGGTCATCCTCTGATTGGGGATTATTTGTATAATCCTGATTTTGAGTGGATGGATAGACAGGCGTTGCATTCACGTAGGATTGAGTTTGTGCATCCGATTACAAAAAAAGAGATGTCATTCACAGCAGATTTGCCAAGTGATATGGCTGCTGTATTAGACACCTCATCCGGTCCTTCGGACCACCTTCCCCTCAAGGGGAAGGCATTCAATTCATGATTTCCTTCAAACCTTCGTATTCGCGGTTTATCTCGGCCACGGTGGCGTTGTCGCCTGACTCGCCATCGGGATGATAAATCTTTATTAATTCCTTGTAACGCTTTTTAAGAGCCTTTTTATCAGAAACACCAGAAAAGAACATCTCTCCGTGGACGATGTTATCCTGCTCTCTATAAAGCTCTGGCTCCATGTTGTTGGACTGAACCTGTTCATAGAACTTCTTTTTGCGCTCAAATTGCAATTTATCATCAGCAAACTTCTTGGTTTCCTGAATCAGCAAATCCCATTTAAGTTCAAACTGCTTTTCTCTTTGTTCAAGAGCATGAATACGTGCCTCATACTCTCTTCTTTCCATTAGCAAATCGTTCCATGCTTTTTCTAACTCTTTATGTCGATCCTCAAGTGTTTGCATATCGATATTGCCTTGACATGATAGATCTTTTGCCATAGTAACTCTCCCGTATAACCCAATACCTAGTATATAGGACTATTAAACCAACTATATGTTGTATTCAAATCCCTACCTACACTGATTATACTAAACGCCTTTTGGATTGTAAAATAGAATATAAGCCTTATCTTTTGTACACAATGCCGGTATATGGAGTAAGCTCCACATGGAGATTACCTCCCTCAACATTTATATCGGTCGGCATGATTGAATACCCAACCTCATTTGTAAGAATAACTCTATCTAAAGTACAATTCATAGGCACACCAGCAATCCAAACTGGTATATCCACCGTTATGCTATTTCCATTAGAATTTATTACAACAATAATTTGCTCGTTAGATGTAAATCTGGCGTAGCTGATAAAGCCCTGTCCGCAATTCAGGAATCTAAATGAGCCTTCCTTGATGGAATGACTAAGCTTGTGAACCATTATCATATCTCTTGTAAAATCGATAAGATTGTAATCGCAATGTCCCCAAGGGAATGTACGGCGGCTATCAGGATCTGTAAAGCCACATACCCCTGCCTCGTCTCCATAATACAGGGTAGGAGCCCCTGGCCAGGTAAACTGTATCATTTCAGCCAGCTTCATAATAGGGATGCTTATGCCCTCCTCAGCGGCTCTGGCGCCCTTTGTTGCTATTCGTCCAACCACATGATTAGTACGTGTTAAAAACCTAGAGTGATCGTGGTTTGATAACTGATTCATGGAGCAATATAGCGATGGAGTCTTTAAGCGTGCCATAAAGTGTAGCATGGTATTCTTAAATCTCTCGCCATCTCCAATAGCACTTGGCTGGAATTCATCAGAATGCTTCTCCATTCCAGTTAAAAAGAATGTAAGTGGCTCCATAAATGCATCGTAATTCATAATGGTATCCCACTGGTCTCCTGCAAGCCATGCACTAGGGTTGCCATAGTGCTCTGCAAGTATGATGGCGTTACGATTAGCAGATTTAACCGCATTTCTAAAGTCTCTCCAGAATTTATGGTTAAATTCCTCAGAGTGGCCTAAATCTGCTGCCACATCAAGTCTCCAGCCATCGCAATTATAAGGTGGGCTTACCCACTTTTTACCTATCTCAAGGATATAATTGTAGAGCTTTTCTGACGCCTCATAATTAAGCTTTGGCAGAGTATCATGGCTCCACCAGCCATCATAGGATTTATTGTCAGGCCAGGTATCCTCGAAAAATCCAAAGAAATCATGGTATGGGCTATCCTTGCTTTCATAAGCACCAGGAGCGTAGCCCTCTTCCTTTGAATAAATCTTTTCTCTATTAAGCCATTTGTTAAAGGAACCACAGTGATTGAAAACACCATCAATAATTACTCGTATTCCTTTTTCATGGGCCTCTGTAACAAAGTCAGCAAAGAATTTATTGCTGGCTTCCAAATTTTCTTTATTTGTAACCCTCAGCTTGTATTTGCTGGCATGAGTGTTGTCATGGTCCCCATCTGCCAAGCATTCTCCGCCATCCTTCGTGATTACGGTAAGATGAGGATCTATATAATCATAATCAGATGTATCGTATTTATGATTTGATGGTGACACAAATAGAGGATTGAAATAAATCACCTCTACTCCAAGACTCTTCAGGTAATGAAGCTTTTGCCTTACACCCTCTAAATCTCCACCATAAAATCGTCCTATATCAAGATTTGCTGGTATGCTATCCCAATCTGTTACTCGCTGAACAGGAGCGCCTACATAATGATATTCGTTTGTCTCAACATCATTAGACTTATCCCCGTTGTAAAATCTATCCACAAGGATTTGGTACATAACTGCACCTTTTGCCCAAGCAGGTGTGGAAAACCCTGGCATAATTGAGAATTCATAATGCTCTCTCAAATCTCGCCACAAACCAACCCTATCGTAATAGTACATTCCATAATCGCCTACTATTTCAAAATGATATCTGAATTCCTTATCCTCTAGCTTGATATCGCAGGAATAATAATCGAATTCTCCTCTGGTACGCTCAAGGTGCATCTTCTTAGTAACTGACTGCTGCTTGGATACGATAAAGGCTTCTACTTCTTCCTGATGATATACTCTAAGCCTAATGGTAACTAAATCATAAGGATTTGGCTCTACTGGACTTCTATATTCTGCTGTTCCGTCTGAGTATATTGCTTGGATATTCATACGAGCTCCCCTTTGAATATTTTTAGATAGTAAAAAAGACAGCTACGATCGCTGTCTTTTTAGGAGAAGGTATTTTTACTATGGGGTTAGTAAAAATTATATAATGTATTGGGGGGTTTTTACGATGTTTATTATATGGCGATGCAACACTCAAGTGTGCACAAATATAACAAAACATCGTATCCATTTTTGTGCATATTGTACTAAACTCCCCGGATTATTCCTTCTACAGCGATTGTTTGCTAGTTTTCACTATCAAATAGTGCTTCGAATTCTTCTCTGCCAATTCTTTCATTCTCTATTAATAGATTAGCACATTTATGTAGTATCTGTTCATTATCTTTAAGAATTTTCACAGCTTTTTCATAACATTCATCGATGATGTTCTTAACCTCATCATCAATAGCCTTTGCTGTAGCATCGGAAAAGCCCTTTGTATGGGCAAGGTCACGACCTATAAATACTTCCTCGTCGTCATCGCCATAGTGAACCATGCCGATTGCCTTAGAAAATCCATATTTTGTAACCATATTTCTAGCCATTTGAGTAGCCTGCTTAATATCATTTGATGCACCAGTTGTAACATCGTCAAATATAAGCTCCTCTGCAACTCTACCACCTAATGAAACGATGATATTCTGGGTCATTTTGCCCTTTGTGTTAAACATATCATCATTTTCATCAATAGGCATTGTATAACCTGCTGCACTTGCGCCTGTAGGTATGATTGACACTGTGTATACAGGACCCACATCTGGAAGCACATGGAACAGGATAGCATGTCCAGCCTCGTGATAAGCAGTAATCTTCTTTTCCTTATCAGAGACCACTCTGCTCTTCTTTTCTTTACCAATTCCAACCTTGATAAAGGATTTCTTAATATCTTCTTGAATTATATAAGCTCTATCTTCACCTGCTGCAAGGATAGCTGCTTCGTTGAGAAGATTCTCCAGGTCTGCACCAGTAAAGCCTACAGTTGACTGGGCAACCTGCTTAAGATCAACATCCTCGCCTAATGCTTTGTTGGCAGCATGAACCTTAAGGATTTCCTCGCGTCCCTTTACATCAGGACGACCTACATATACCTTTCTATCAAAACGTCCCGGACGCATGATAGCCTGGTCTAGTATATCTACACGGTTTGTAGCAGCCATAACGATAATTCCTTCGTTGACGCCGAAACCGTCCATCTCTACAAGAAGCTGATTGAGTGTCTGCTCACGCTCATCGTGGCCGCCACCCATACCTGTACCTCTACGTCTTGCAACTGCATCTATCTCGTCAATAAATACGATACAAGGTGCGTTTTGCTTTGCTTCTGCAAACAAATCACGTACACGGGAAGCACCAACACCAACAAACATCTCTACGAAATCAGAACCTGAGATAGAGAAAAATGGCACTCCTGCCTCGCCTGCGATAGCCTTTGCAAGAAGTGTTTTACCTGTACCTGGAGGGCCTACTAAAATAACGCCCTTTGGAATACGAGCGCCCAAGCGTGTGTATTTACCTGGGTCTTTAAGGAAATCGACGAGCTCTTCAACCTCTTCTTTTTCCTCTTTTAAGCCTGCCACATCATCAAATCTGGTGTGTATATCTTCTTTACTGGTCATTTTGGCACGGCTCTTACCAAAATTCATCATCTTTGCATTAGCTCCACCGCCTGTTCCTGCGCTCTGAGCATTCATAAGCATCATAAAAAGTATAAATACTGCGCCAAGCACAACAAGCATGGGAAGAAGCTCGGATATCCAGCTATCATGAGGTACATCAGAAAGTGTGTAAGTAACCTTTGCGTCCTCAAGCAGCTTTTCCACTGATGTAACATCTGAAACGTACAGTGTGACTGTAGTTCCATCTGAAAGCTTGATATTAGCTGCGCCTGTAGGAACCTGCTCGTTCTGAGTAATATTAACTGATGTAACCTTACCATCCTTAAGAGCAGCTTTGAACTTTGTCATAGTGTAGCTAGCTGTATTTCTCCCCATGCTTGTGTAAAGAATTACAAGCACCACTGCTACAAATATGGCATAAATAATCATTCCTGAAGCTCTAGATTTCTTCAATTTTGCCTCCTAGTCTAATTCAACTACTCCAATATATGGGAGATTACGATATTTCTGATCATAGTCTAAGCCATATCCGATAACGAACTGGTCAGGAATAGTGAATCCTGTATAATCTACGTGCACGTCTACCTCTCGACGGTCTGGCTTGTCAAGCAATGTAGCCATGCGAACTGATTTTGCTCCACGGTCCTTGAAATACTGACCAAGGAAATTGAGAGTATTACCACTATCAATAATATCTTCAACGATGAGGACATTCTGTCCTGTTGGGTCTAAATCCAGCTCTTTTTTAAGCTTTACAACGCCTGTTGAAACAGTGCCGCCTTCATAGCTTGATGTAGCGATAAAATCCATAACAACTGGAACAGTTATACGCTTTGCAAGCTCACATGCAAACATAGCTGCACCCTTCAAAACACATACCAAAAATACAGATTCGCCTTCATAGTCCTTGCTAATCTGTGCTCCTAATTCTGAAATCCTTTCAGCCAATTCCTCTTCTGGTAACAGAACTTTAATGTTCTCACTCATTTTGTTATTCCTCCGTGTAACTTATCTCTAATACCCGAGTGGTATTTTCAGAAATCTTGTAATATTCGCTAACCCTGTGGCCTACTACCCACATAACATGATTTCCATCGCATACCAGTGGTACCTCATCACGTAAATGTCTAGGGATTTTCTCATCAACAAAATAATCTTGAATTGATTTGCGATTACCATCAGAATCGATGACAAGATAGTCCCCTTCAGCACGGGTTCTTATTACAATATTAGCCATTATTCTATCACAATCGAACCATTTCGTATAGGTTTCTTTAGGGTAATTCATGGCTCTTTCATAGGCAAATTCCCTGTATTCGAAATGGCCTTTTGTCTTTTCCTCATCCTTGTCGATAACGTATATTTTATCGTAGGAGATGATAAGCGTTTTCTTGTATGGAAGCTGTATCTGGCGTTCGCCCTCTTCGTTTAAAAGCTCTAGGATTGATTCGATATGTACTGCCGATACATCCTTCTGAAATGGCATAAATCCACTTAAATAATCCTTTAGAGCCTGACTTGCTATAACTCGTGGAGCAGTTGACAGAGCACGCTTTCTAAGGGAGCCGTCCTCTTCCTTTGCCATCTGTAGTAATCCGCTTGCCTCAAAGGATATGTAGTCTGCCACTTCCGATAGTCTTTCTGTCATGTCAAAAATATGATCTAGGGCCTTATCATTTATTTTATTAAGCTCCGGCATAATATTGTGCCTAATCCTGTTTCTATCGTAATCCACCTCTTGATTAGTGGCGTCGATGCAGTAGGCGATTCCATTGTCCTCTAAAAACTCAAGTATTTCCCCTTTAGGGACTGCCAAAAGCGGTCTGATGATGTCCCCTCTAACTGGGGCAATGCCGCACATGCCATCAAGCCCTGTACCCCTCGCCATGTGAAACAGAACTGTTTCAGCGTTATCATCGGCATTGTGGGCTACTGCTATTTTGGTATTTATTCCTGCATCCTTAAGAGAATTGGCCGCTTCTTCAAAAGCCTCATATCTGGCCATTCTAGCCTCTTCTTCTACCGACCTGCCACTTTCCTTAGCCATAGAAGGAATATCGATTCTATAAGCCTTTAAAGGCACCTCAAAGTCGTTGCAAAGCTGTCTGACGTATTCTTCATCCTCGTCAGCGTCCTTTCCACGTATCATGTGATTAATATGCACCGCATTGATGGTGAGTCCGTACTCTTCCTTTAGGGCTAAAAGCACAAAAAAGAGGCATACGGAATCCGGCCCACCTGACAGGCCAAGCACAACTCCGTCGCCTCTATTTAACATATTGTATTTATCAATATATTCTCTAATTTTCTTTTTCTTTAAAAATGATCCAATTGTCATGAGTCAAACCAAGCTTCTCTGAAGCTTCTTTTTCTATATATTCGTCACTTCCGACGTATTCTTCATCTTCTTTTAACTTATTCTGCTTTTGCTTTGCTGTTTCTAGCTGTTTTTCCAAAGCTTCCTCTGTGCGCTTATAATCCTGGTTCTTGCGATACAGATTGACCATCTGAACCGTCATGGCGCCAATCATGAAAAGCATGATTACAGCTACGTATATTCTACCTGTAGAGGTTTTCTTTCTTCTTCTAACTCTTCTTCCCTTTTTAGACATACTTAAATAGCTCCGCTGCTGCATCCTTTTTTGTTGTATCCTGGATATCCAGAACTTCTACTTTAACATTTTTGTTACCAAATGCTATTTCAATTATATCACCAATTTTGACGTCAGTGGAAGCTTTCGCAATTTTTCCATTAATTTGTACTCGACCGCTGTCGCATGCCTCGTTGGCTACGGTGCGTCGTTTTATAAGACGACTGACCTTTAAATATTTATCTAATCTCATTTTATCACCTCATCAGTCAGCTAAAGCTGACAGCTCTCTCCGCTCCCGCTCCGGTCGTTGCTAAACAGATGTCCACTGGACATCTAGCAACCCCTCAAGGGGAAGCCTTTAAAAAAGGGGCTCGGCATTGCCGAACCCCACCATCATCTAATAAAAGTCAAAAATATATTAGTTGATAGAATCCTTAAGAGCCTTACCAGCCTTGAACTTAGGAGCCTTAGATGCAGGAATCTTCATCTCTGCGCCTGTCTGTGGATTTCTACCTGTACGAGCTGCTCTCTCAGATACTTCAAAAGTACCAAAACCTACGAGCTGAATCTTCTCACCCTTCTTAAGTTCTTCAGCAACAACCTCTGTAAATGCCTTAACAGAAGCTTCTGCGTCCTTCTTAGAAATGTTAGCCTTGCTAGCGATAGCTGCTACTAATTCTGTCTTGTTCATTACTATTCCTCCTCGAGAATTTATTATAATTTATAGCTAGGAATCCCCTCAACTACAATATCCTTTATAATTGTTTTAACAATGCATGTCAACACGAAAACCCCAAAAAATCCCGATTTTATAAGGTTTTTATGGATTATTACAAATTTTTTGCATAATTTTTAAACATTATTACTATTTACAAACCCTTGATTTTTCGGGAAGTTCACATCTTTTTCACAAGTAAGCTAATTCATCAGATTGCTGATGAGGTCTGAAATTGTGGATAAATAATCGACTTCATAATCATATTTGTCTTTTATAGAGCTTCCAGCCGTTTCTTTTTCAGACGTATTCGGTCTATTTTCTGAAGTATTATTCACCTGATTTGATGTGTCTGTATTTTCTGTTTGAGGAGGATTTTCAGCCACAGATTCTGTAGATTCTCCATTATCCGACTCCATTGCAAGGGTAATTGTTGCAGATTCAGAATTTACAACCAACGTCTTATTCCAAGATGTATAACCTTCACATTGCACTACAAGTTTGTGAGCGCCATACTGTACATTCTGTGGTTCTGTAACATCCACCTGTTTTCCATCCAAAAATACGTAAGTATCTGGCACCGTAACCAGGAATGTAAGCAGGCAGAAGGATGGACCTTCACCCTTCAATTCCTCCAAATCAATAACTGTTGTGGCGTTTCTGGCAACGGAATACTCACCCGAACCGCCCCAGCCATTGTTGGCAACGGTAACATTATAGGTGCCTTCTGGTACCTCTATCAGCTCCTCGCCATACACGGTGGAAACAATCTTTTTTCCTATGAAAATCATACTGCCATCAAACAGGGAAGTATTAATTAATTTGAAATAGCCATGGCCGGTAGTTACTGCTATGGAAATAACTTCCTTATCCTGCCCTACAACAGTGATAATGTCATCCTCACCTATATCCGAAGCCTGAATCTTAAGATTATCCGAATAAACCTTGGTTTTATCGGTAATCTTATAATTCTTGCCATCGATTGTGATAAGGTTCCTATCGGCCTCTAGCTTATATTTGGAAATATCGTCAAAAATCCAAACATCCCCGCTCTTTTGGACAGATGCCAATGCGCCGGATGCTGGTAGAAAATCGCCGATGGTAACTACTGTGCCATTTGTAAAGCTGGCCCATACGCTATTTGTGCCAAATTTGTCCAAAAAACGTGTGGTCATATTGTAGTTGTATCGTATCTGCTTATCCTCATCCAGCGAATACAGGGAGATGGTTTCATCATTCATGTCAAGATTCTCCACGATATATAAAGAGGTATCCTTGATTTCAAGGTTTATCTCTTCATCCTGGGAATCCTCCGAAGCTTCCGCCTTCTCCTGCTTTAATGCCGAGCCTGTATGATTGGTAACAGTGGCATTATTTGGATGAGTACAAGCTGATAGTACCAACAGCGATACAATAGATATAAGTATTAAATTGATTGTTTTTGTTGTAAAAATCCCTCTCATAACATTATTGTAGCATATCTTTTACTCGATTTAGCAAATAATCTCTCTCATTAAGCTTTGGATTATCCACAACCTCGTCAAAAAGTGCCTTTAATATCTCCCCAATTTTTTGTCCCTGTGGGACTCCCATATCCAACAAATCCTTGCCGTTTATCTTTAAATCCTTGATTTTCAGGCAATCTCCCGCTGAGATGACCTGTCTGTAAACCTGCTCAAGCTCATCTATATAAGCAAGCTTTTCTTCCCGATGATACATGCTCTGTGCCAAACAATCGGCACGTTTAACAGCAAGCAGATCATCAAAATTATCCTGACCTACCCTGATAATCATTCTTCGAACATTACGCTCGTTTATTTCCGGCCTGTCATCATGATTCTTAACCAGATTGCAAACCCTATCGATGGTGTCATTGTCAAACTTAAGACGTCTAAGAACGGTGCGAGCCATTTCAGCCCCCTTCACAGGATGCAGCTTAAAATGGTCCTGTCCCTTTTCGTCGGTAGTCTTGCAGGCTGGCTTGGCCACATCATGAAGCAGCATGGTAAGGCGAATCGCCTTGTCTGCCGGCGAAAGGCACATAGCCTTAACGGCGTGCTCTCCAACTGTGTACATGTGATGCTTGTTGTTCTGTGGGCACTCCATCATCACATTAAGCTCTGGGAAGAACACCTTTGAAAGACCTGTGTTATACACTTCCCTGATTCGCTCTGGATGGTCTGATGTTACAAGCTTGACCATTTCTACCTGGATACGCTCTGCGCTGATTCTATCTAAGGTTGGCGCAAGCTTACAGATAGCCTGATAAGTAGCTGGCTCTATTTCAAAGCCCAGCTGAGCTGAAAAACGCAAAGCTCTAAGCATACGAAGCGCATCCTCTGTGAAGCGTTCTGTAGGATTGCCTACAGCCCTGATGATGCCTGCCTCCAAATCCTCCTTGCCACCAAACAAATCCACAAGTCCGTTGCTCTCATTGTAGGCCATAGCGTTGATGGTGAAATCTCTGCGTTTAAGGTCTTCCTCCAACGAAGCTGTAAATGTGACCTCCTTAGGGTGGCGGCCATCCTCGTATTTGCCATCCACGCGATAGGTGGTAACCTCGTAACCAACGCCATGCATAAGTACAGTGACAGTACCATGCTCAATTCCGGTATCAAAAGTTCTATCAAAAAGAGACTTTACCTGTTCTGGCAAAGCCGATGTTGTGATATCCCAATCGTGTGGAATTTTCCCTAGAATGCAGTCACGGACACAGCCGCCTACTGCATAGGCTTCGTGTCCGTTAGATTCTAAAATATTTATTATTTTTGAAACGTCTGCTGGTAAATTCATATTAATAAGCTTTACCCCAATATACTAATTTCTTAGCTGGCTTGCCGCAACATGCACATACATCAGAAATGTGTTCCTGATCATTGAATGGCATACAACGTGAAGTTACAGCTAAATCCTCTTTAATCTTGTTCTCGCAAGCTACATCGCCGCACCACATTGCACGAATGAAGCCTGGCTTGTTGTTAGCGATTTCTGTGAACTCAGCGTAGTTGTGAGCATCCCAGATATGGCTATCGCGGTGAGCCTTTGCTCTTTCAAACATATCCTTCTGGATAGTCTCAAGAAGCTCTGCTACCTTTGTCTCTACCTGATCAAGTGGGCACTCGATTTTCTCACGTGTATCACGGCGAACAAGTACGCACTTGCCTGCCTCGATATCCTTTGGTCCAAGCTCTACACGAACAGGGATACCGCGCATCTCTGCCTCAGAGAACTTCCAACCTGGTGACTTGTCTGAATCATCAAGCTTAGCACGCATTGTCTTACCAAGGCGTTCACAAACCTCGCCTGCCTTCTCAAGTACGCCTTCCTTCTTCTGCTGAATAGGAATAACTACTACCTGTGTAGGTGCGATACGTGGTGGAAGTACAAGACCTGAATCATCACCATGTACCATAATAATAGCACCGATAAGACGTGTGGTCATGCCCCAAGATGTCTGGTGAACATACTGAAGCTGATTGTTCTTATCTGTGTACTGAATACCAAATGGCTTAGAGAAGTTCTGTCCAAAGTTGTGTGATGTACCAGACTGTAAAGCCTTACCATCATGCATGAGTGCTTCGATTGTGTATGTAGCCTCTGCTCCGGCGAACTTTTCCTTATCTGTCTTCTGTCCACGAACTACTGGCATAGCAAGTACTTCTTCGCAGAAATCTGCATAAAGATTGAGCATCTGCACTGTACGTGCCTCTGCTTCCTCTGCTGTAGCATGAGCTGTGTGACCTTCCTGCCATAAGAACTCACGTGAGCGAAGGAATGGACGTGTTTCTTTCTCCCAACGAACTACTGAGCACCACTGGTTGTAAACCTTTGGTAAATCTCTGTGAGAGTGAATAATATCTTTATAGAAATCACAGAAAAGAGTCTCAGATGTAGGACGAACGCAAAGGCGCTCCTGAAGCGGGTTAAGACCACCATGTGTAACCCATGCTACTTCTGGTGCAAATCCCTCAACATGATCCTTCTCAACCTGAAGAAGACTCTCAGGAATGAACATCGGCATGTACACGTTCTGTACTCCTGTTTCTTTGAATCTTCTGTCTAACTCGTGCTGGATGTTTTCCCAAATAGCATAACCATCGGGCTTGATAATCATGCATCCTTTTACTGATGAATATGCAATCAAATCAGCCTTAACAACAACATCGGTATACCATTGTGCGAAATCCTCTGACATAGAGGTAATCGCTTCTACCAGCTTTTTTTCCTGTGCCATTTTAATCTCCTTATCTATTTTCAAAATATACTAACTACAGTTAGCTCTCCCATTTTAATACAAATAACAAAACAAGTCCACCCCTTCATAGAGGTGGACTTGCTATTATTTCAGATATAATTCTTCAAAACGTTTAACTGGCAGTGGCCTGTCGAAATAGTAGCCCTGGAGATAATCTGCCCCAGTGCCTGTCAGATACTCTACCTGCTCTAAGGTCTCAACTCCCTCGATAATTACAAGCATATCAAGAGCTTTAGCCAGGCTGATG
Source organism: Pseudobutyrivibrio sp. OR37 (assembly GCF_900113655.1). GTDB lineage: Bacteria > Bacillota > Clostridia > Lachnospirales > Lachnospiraceae > Pseudobutyrivibrio. The sequence goes on from NZ_FOQF01000021.1 coordinate 13,296, forward strand.
ATTGTATTAACAATCTTTCGGCCCTTCTTAGCGTTTCTATCCATCGAAAGAAATGCCATATCCATCTTCAAGATATCTGCTGGCACCTCTTTAAGCATGTTAAGAGATGAATAGCCGCTTCCGAAATCATCTATCTCAATTAGGAAGCCGTAGCTCTTCAATGAATTAAGGATTTCAATCTGGCGCTCCTTTTCATTCATGAAGACTGATTCGGTAATCTCAAGCTTTAATCGTTTTGGATCGATTCTATATTTTTCAACAAGGCCAACAAGAGTCTCATATAAATCTATATAGTAGAAATCCTTGACGGATATATTCACTGAAAGAGATAAATCAGTCTCTCCAAAGGAGGTCCAGTATGCAATACGCTTAACTGCCTGCTCCCAAATGTATATATCAAGCTTGTATATATAGCCTGTCTTTTCAAGAAGCGGAACAAATGATGCCGGCGCGATGATTCCTCTATCTGGATGAATCCAGCGGACAAGGGCTTCTGCAATAACAACCTTTTTATCCATATTTACAACAGGCTGTAGGAACATTGCGAACTGGCCTGTCTGTAAAGCCTCTTCAAATTCAGCGATAATCTTTTGCTCGGTAAGATACTCGTGGCGAAGCATATCGCCATAGTATGCAATGGAATTCTTAAAGCTGTCTTTGATTGAATCGATTGCAAGGAATGCACCGTCAACCATTGATATAACAGGGGCTTCCCTATCAAAGATATCATAAACGCCTACAAGAATAACCATTCTATAATGAGCATTGCTTAGATAGTTACTTACCTTATTCATGCCCGTCATGAAAAGCTCTTCAGTATATCTTCTCTTTGGCATCAATACCGCAAATCTATCAGCCTCCAGCCTTGCAAATGTTGATCCTGGCTGAATCTTTTCTCTGATTGTGTCTGCACATCGAATCAAAAGATTATCAGCCTCTTCTTGTCCGAATATATCATTTACAAGCTTAAAGCCCTTGATATTACAGCAAACCATGATGTACTCAACACCCACATTTTTATGAAGAAGCTCCCTAACCTCTTCGAAAAATGCTTCTCTGTTTAGAGCACCGGTAAGACTATCGTGACTACTACGATATTTTTCCTCTTCATAGGCTATAAAATCACCTGTAACATCATAGAAGGAAAAATAACAGCCGCAATAATAACCGCGTTTATCGTAAATCTTGTTGAAGTGAACATCGTACCTGTATTCATCTCCATTTAGATTGTAAAGTTCATTAAAGCTGGTGTTTGAAATGGAATTGGCATCTCTTCCCTCTTTCCACTTCCTAAATCGTTCCTCATATACACGCTTGTCACCTGTAGGCGAAAACATTCTATTTGCAAACTGATTTGAATAGATGCAATTATCATTTTCGTCGAAGGAAATAAGAGCGCAATCCATTCTTTCGGTGATGGTTGTAAGCATGTATTCCACGAAAGTCTTTGGATTGTAAAGCAACGAATAATAACCAACAAAAACCGCGCCAACCGCATAAAAGCAAATTGAAACATCCACTGGAAAATCAAAAAACAGATACAATACGTTCAGGAAAATAATTCCCAGAAACATAATCAGTACAGATGAATACCTGCTTCGGTGAAATCCGCTGGTTAGAATGGTTTTCTTTAGAAAGATTACCATTATCATGGCCACCATGATGTAGCAAAATACCAAGTGGACATAGTAATAATCATTCAAATGAAATGAGTAAAACCATTCATTATGATTTAAGTGCTTAATATCGAGCCAAAAAGCATGGTGCCATTTCATATTAGTAAACAAGCTAATGTTGTCAAAAGCAGCTATCGTGGTGGTAAACACTGGAGATGCATAGGTTTCCTGCCATATTTTGGTGTATTGTCTTGCGTAAAACAAGAAACTTATCAATATCCAATCTATACCCGCAAAATATATAATGTATCCATACTCGGCCTGCCGGATATTATGAGTAGCAATAGCATAGGTATACCCCAGACAAGTTATGATTGCCACTACAAACAACTGAATAATAGCTATGCTCAGCTTACTATTTTTAATTTTATGCTGCGTTCCGATATAAACTGCACATGCCAATAAGATAAATGCAGTAATCATGAACAGTAGAATATAAAACCTAATCAAAAGATGCCCCCTTAATTTATCCAGCTATTCTACTGTCTACAAAATCTTCTCCCTTAGGCTTGATATCAAATCCCATTCTTTCCCCCGTGACAGGATGATTAAAGCCAATATAATGCGAACAAAGAGCAAGATTATGTCCCGTAGAAACTCCACCGTATTTAACATCTCCGATAATAGGCGCAGTACGGCTAGCTAGTTGGATTCTAATCTGATGATGTCTTCCTGTGTAAAGGTCTATATCTAAGAGCTTTCTATCGTCCCATTCCTCCACAACTCTATATCTAAGGACCGCCTTCTTTGCACGTGGGTCAGACTCCTTAACCACCTTAGATAAGTTTGTTCTGTTATCCTTTACGAGGAAATCAGTCAGCTCACCTTCATTTGGAAATGCCTCTCTGCTGATAATAGCATAATATTTCTTTTTAAAGGTGTGCTCTGTAATCTGTTTTGTCAGCTTGTTTGCTGCATCAGCTGTTTTGGCGAATACCATAACACCTTCAACTGGCTGGTCCAGTCTATGTACCACGTGTGCTGTAGGCTTTTCATTTTTTGATGCAAGATAGTTGTTCACAAGGCTCAACATATCCTGCTCGCCAATATTTTTTGTCTGAGTTGCAACGCCTGCTGGCTTGTAGCATACAATGATGCTTTCATCTTCAAATAATACGTCCATAATTATTACCCTCCCCTAAAAGGTATATATGTATATTATAACTAAATTACGCCTAGCTTGCTAGAGTAATTCATTAGATAGTGGAGGAGGGGGTTCTGTCACAGAGATTCCCGCGAAGCCTTTAGTTTCGTTGGTTTCCAAAATAAAAAACCTACAGACAGTTTATCTGTAGGCTTTTACTTCTATATAACATTTTTGATTATTTAATACTTTCCAAAATCCTATCTGTAATACACTGGTAAGTTAAATCATTTGGGTGGATTGCCACAGGTGGAAAATCTATTTTGTGGAGCTTTCCATCATCGCCATAAACTTTATCGCCTACAAATGACTGATATTTTTTGTTTGTACGGATGTCTGAGATGTCTATATATGTGCAATTCTGTCGGGTTGCAACATTAATCTTCATAGCATCGCGGCCAGGGTATACCCAAAAATCGCCAACGAGCACAATCTTTGCATTAGGTTGTTTAGCCTTAACATATTGAACCAGTTGTTCGTAGTCTGCTTCAAATGTTGCTGTGCTCTTTGCATTTTCCCCAAGTTGAATAACCACCAGGTCATAATCATTTTCCAAAATGCCATCTATCTTTGGAAGAGCTATGCCGCGGACATTTTTTCTTTCCCATACTGAATAAGAAATAATATCATAATCAACTGCGTTGTATGTCTCTTTTAGTCCTGCAACAACTTTATGAACATAATCATTTTCTGCAGTAGAAGCTGCCATTCCCCAACTGCCCCACCAATAATCACACACAGGATGCCATGTGATAGAGTTTCCTATAAACAGTGCAGAATAATCTGCATTTTCCACTTCATTCTCTTGATATAAAAAGAAATCATACGCTTCATTTGGTACATAAGTAGAAGCATCCGCCTTAATAGATGTAGTTCCTACTGTTGCTAGAATAGCTAACGCCATTACGGCTCTCATAACCTTTTTATTCATTTCCATTGCCTAATAGTTATATTTCCCTGACACATCCTTGTAAAACAAGGTTAATATAACATTTCCTTTCAAACGTTATCATACTCCCACTTCAATCAAGATGTCAATCATCTATAACATGAATAATTTGTGATATCAATCATTTGTGTGTATTATCATCTAATTTTTTCTAACATCTAAAAAAGGCAAAAAAATCCCCTCAGTATCAAACTGAAGGGAATGTAAACATTATACTTTGAAGCGGTAGCCTACGCCCCAAATAGTTTCTATGTATTGAGGCTTCGATGTGTTTAGCTCAATCTTCTCACGAATCTTATTTACGTGCACTGTTACTGTGGAGATGTCTCCGATAGATTCCTCTCCCCAAAGAGTTTCAAAAAGCTGCTCCTTAGAGTAGATTACGTTAGGATTCTCTGCCAGGAATGTGAGTAAATCAAATTCCTTTGCGGTGAAAATCTTTTCTTCACCGTTAATCCATACGCGACGGCTGGCCTTGTCGATTCTAAGGCCACGGATGCTGATTTCGTTCTTTTGGATTGCAGGAGACTGAACCAGTCTTTCATATCTGGCCAGATGTGCCTTTACGCGGGCAACAAGCTCACTTGGCGAAAATGGCTTGGTGATGTAATCATCTGCCCCAAGGCCAAGGCCCCTGATTTTATCGATTTCTTCCTTCTTGGCTGTAACCATAAGGATAGGAACATTTTTCACCTCACGGATGCGCTTGCAAAGCTCAAAGCCGTCTATTCCAGGAAGCATTAAATCCAGGATATACATGTCGTAGTTTCCAGCTAAAGCCTTCTGTAGGCCCTTCTCGCCGTCTGCCTCTATATCCACCTCAAAATTTGAAAGCTCTAAGTAATCCTTCTCAAGCTCTGCAATTGCTTCCTCATCTTCGATGATTAATATCCTACTCATTTACGACCTCCTCATTTTCAATGAATTTTCTAATAACGAAATACATGGTTGTGCCTTCGTTTTCCTTGCTGGTAACCCAAATCTTACCACCGTGGTCCTCTATGATTTTCTTTACTATTGAAAGACCAATCCCGCTACCGCCTGCTGCAGAATTGCGGGAAGTGTCGGCACGGTAAAATCTATCAAAAACATATGGCAGGTCATGGGTTGCAATGCCCTTGCCATTATCTGAAATCTCTATCTGAACAAAATCGCCTACATCCTTAAGAACTATGCCAACGCGGGATGCCACATCAGCTCTCATGTATTTAACTGAATTGCTGACGATGTTGTGGATGATACGCCCAAGCTGCTCTGGGTCTGCGATTATCAGCACGTCAGGGTCTACAAAATTGGCATAATCAAGTCTAATGTGCTGATTTTCCAAATCCATTCCCAATTCTTCGATACAATCCTCAAAGTATGCGTGAAGATTTAGCTTCTGGAAATTGTATGGGATTTTGTTGGTGTCAATGTTGGAATACAGTGTAAGCTCGTTGATGAGAGTGTTCATCTCTGCCGCCTTGTTGTATATGGTGCGGATGTATTTTTCCTGTTTTTCTGGTGTATCCGCCACTCCATCAAGCATGCCTTCTGCATAACCCTTTATGGCTGTGATTGGAGTCTTAAGGTCATGGGCGATGTTTGAAATCAGCGCTCGCTGTTCGGCCTCATCCTCTAATCTGTCCTTGGCATTATTCTTAAGACGGATTCGCATATCTTCAAAAGCATTACATAGTTCGCTCATCTCGTCTTTGCCTGTTGATGCCACGCTGAAATCCAGATTGCCCTCTTTGATATTGTTAGCAGCTGCCTTAAGAAGCTTCAGCTGTGGGGCAATACCTCTATAAATCCATACAACCATGATGATTGCAGTCAATATCAAGATAACAAACTCTGCCACGCAAAAATTCAACACCAGCTGGTCAAACTTTCCCGCCTCATCCATGTAGTTTTTCACTGAATTGATGATTTCGTTGGTAAGTATTTGTTCCTCTGTGGCTTCCTTTACGATACCCTTTAATCCAAGCATAAGAGAACTAAAGATAGCTACGGGGACTATTGTGATTATTAAGAATGATATTATAAGTCGGTTTTTTAGTTTCATACACACCTCATCCACCGCTAAAGCGGTCCCCCTTGTCTCGCCTCCCGGCTCGGTCGTTGCTAAGCAGGCTCCACTGGAGCCTAGCAACCCTCAAGGGGAAGGCTATAATAAAAGCAGCCACGCTACGTGACTGCTTATATTATAGCATACCTGCCAATATTAAAGATATTTCTTTAATGCATCCACCTTATCTGTGTGCTCCCAAGGTAAATCAACATCTGTACGGCCGAAGTGACCATAAGCTGCTGTTGGGCGGTAGATTGGACGACGAAGGTCGAGCATCTTGATGATTCCTGCTGGACGAAGATCGAAGTTCTCGCGAACGATTTCGATAATCTTTTCATCTGAAAGCTTTCCTGTGCCGAATGTGTCTACCATGATAGATGTAGGCTCTGCAACGCCGATAGCGTATGAAAGCTGAATCTCACACTTATCAGCAAGACCTGCTGCAACGATGTTCTTTGCAACGTAACGTGCTGCATAAGCACCTGAGCGGTCTACCTTTGTGCAATCCTTACCTGAGAATGCACCGCCGCCGTGGCGAGCGTATCCACCGTAAGTATCAACGATAATCTTACGGCCTGTAAGACCGGCATCACCGTGTGGTCCACCAATAACGAAACGGCCTGTTGGGTTGATGAAGAACTTTGTCTTGTCATCAATCATCTCCTTAGGGAGAACTGGGTCGAATACATATTTCTTGATGTCTGCGTGAATCTGTTCCTGAGTAACATCTTCATCATGCTGAGTAGATAAAACTACAGCCTCAAGTCTAACTGGCTTGCCAGCCTCGTCATACTCTACAGATACCTGTGTTTTGCCGTCTGGGCGAAGGTACGATAATGTACCATCCTTGCGGACATTGGTAAGCTGAAGAGCAAGTCTATGAGCAAGAGAAATAGGATAAGGCATGAGTTCTTCTGTTTCGTTAGTAGCGTAACCGAACATCATACCCTGGTCACCAGCACCTGTATCTAAATCATCTGCTAGTGAACCTTCCTTTGCCTCAAGAGCCTTGTCAACACCCATAGCAATGTCAGCGGATTGTTGATCAAGAGCGACCATAACAGCGCAAGAGTTTCCATCGATGCCTTTCTTTCCATCGTCATAACCGATTTCAAGAAGAGTCTTGCGAACAATAGCTGGAACATCAAGCTGTGCCTTTGTTGTGATTTCTCCTGTTACAAGAACAAATCCTGTACATGAAGCAGTCTCACAAGCAACACGGCTCATTGGATCTTCAGCTAGGCAAGCATCGAGGATGGCATCAGATACGGCATCACATACCTTATCTGGATGACCTTCTGTTACTGACTCTGAAGTAAAAAGTAACTTTTCCATTTTTTGACTCTCTTTCTGTAAAAATAAAAATAGTTGCCTAAGCTTATCTAGTATATCGTCATTATGTCTTTTCTTCAATATACAACTTAAAATTTTTGTTAGCAATGAAGACACGGAATTTTCAGAATTTTTATCGTTTCATATAGTATATTTTCTGTTAGAATTTAGATATACAATACACATTCGGCTATTTATTAGACATTAAAATAAGGGTTGATGATTTATGATTACTTTAACTGTGGACAATTTAACACCAGGAATGATTGTGGCATCTCCTATCGTCACTAAACGTGGGCAAACTATTTCAAAACCAGGGGAGAAGCTGACGCCTCAGCTTATAGCCAAGCTTTCTTTTTATAAAATAGACGTTGTAACTGTTGAGGGCCAGGCCTCTGCACCTGTGGATACAGATATAGAACCTAGCAAGCCTGCGCCAAAGGAGGAAAAGAAGGAAAAAGCTGAAGAAACAAAGCCTGCTCCTAAACCAAAGGAAGAATCCCGCGTAAGCGACCAAATCACATACACGCAGCGCCTAAAGCAATCCAGCCATTTTCAGAAATTCCAATCAGATTACGCAATTAACATCGCTAATCTAAAGGATCATTTCAATGCTATCATAGACGGCGGAAATGCAGACTGCTGCGCTGACCTGCTAGAGCAATGCGAAGCCCTATTCAAATCAAAAACAAATTTGGAGCTTTTCGACATGCTTGCCAACATGCGAAATCTGGAGGACCCAATTTATTCTCATTCATTAAATGTAGGTCTGATTTCCCGCGCTATTGGCAAGTGGCTTCGCCTTCCAAAGGCTGATTTAAACACCCTTACACTGGCTGGGCTTTTGCATGATATAGGAAAAACACAGATTCCAGAAGATATTTTAAATAAGCCAGGTAAATATACAGACGAAGAATTCGCCACCATGAAGACTCACCCACTTTTAGGTAAAAAGATTCTTAACGGCAAGGGCTTTGACGCAAGAATCCTTTCTGCCGCTCTTCAGCATCATGAAAGAAGTGACGGAAGCGGTTATCCAAGAGGCCTTATGGAGGATGAAATAGATGATTTCGCCGCAATTGTTGCTATTGCAGATGTTTATGATGCCATGACTTCTGCCAGAGCCCACCGCGACCCACTATGCTCCTTCCAGGTTATCAGTCAGTTTGAAAAGGATGGTTTGAACAAATATCACACCAAGTATGTACTTACATTTTTGGAGCATATTGCAAACACCTACAACAACAGCCGTATCATGCTCAATAACGCAAAAACAGGCCGCGTGGTCTACATCAATAAGAGTAACCTTTCACGACCTGTTATTCAGCTGGACTCAGGTGAGATAATCAACCTGGCCGACAATATTCACAATGATATTTTTATCAAATCTATTCTCTAAAGGCTTCGTCTATTCGGCTTCTTAATCCTGAATAGCGTTTAGCCTGAGAAGTATTATCAACCATTGAATAAAACACATTTGCGTCGCCTACCATGGTGACGCATTTTTTTGCCCTGGTGATTGCTGTGTACAGGATATTTCTGTTCATCAGCATCTTTGGGCCTTCCATTATGGGCATTACAACAGCTGGATATTCCGAACCCTGAGACTTGTGAATAGTGATTGCATAGGCAAGCTCAAGCTCATCTAGGCTGGCAAATGGATAAACCACTTTTTTGCCTTCTTCGTACTCAACAGTGATTGTCTTTGCCCAATCATTTATATCCTTGATGATTCCCACATCACCGTTAAACACGCCAACTCCCTTTTCAATAGCGATGTTATAGTTTCCAGTAACCTCCCATTCAAGCTGATAGTCGTTACGAATCTGCATAACCTTATCGCCCTCGCGGAAGATTCTGGTGTCCCCACTCCATTCCTTTTTCTTAGGAGATGGTGGATTAAGGAAATTTTGCAAAATGCCATTTAATCGTTCAACGCCTATCAAGCCCTTTCGTGTTGGGGTTAATACCTGAATCTCGCTGATTCCCGCATCTACGTATTTAGGCATTTTATCTCTAACCAATGTAAGCATTACCCTGATGATGGTATCTGCGTCATCCCTCTTTAAAAAGAAGAAATCCTTTGATTTGTTATCAAGCTCTACATGCTCACCCTGATGAATCTTATGGGCGTTCATGACGATGTCACTTTCCTGAGCCTGGCGGAAAATCTTTTCCAAGGTAACTGATGCGAAATGGCCGGATGCCAATATATCCTTCAGCACATTTCCTGGGCCTACGCTTGGAAGTTGGTGCTCATCTCCTACGATGATAAGTCTTGTTCCTGGGGAGATGGCCTTCAAAAGAGCGTACATCAACGACACATCTACCATGGACATCTCATCGATAATAATAACGTCGCACTCTAATGGATTATCCTCGTTGCGTTCGAATCTGGCAAAGGATGTGTTATCGTCATCATCGCTGATGTTTCCTGTTACCTCTAGCATTCGGTGAATGGTTCTGGCTTCATAGCCTGTAGCCTCACTCATTCTTTTTGCGGCACGGCCCGTTGGAGCAGCTAGGAAGATGTTGTAATTCTCTTCCTCGAACAGCTTAATCATGGTGGTGATTGTGGTAGTCTTTCCTGTACCTGGACCACCAGTTAGAATAAAGAAGCCTCTTTCAGCTGCTGCAATTACTGCATTCTTCTGCAGCTCATCCAGCTCTATCTCCTCTTCCAGTTCGATTCGTCGGATGGTGTTTGCTAAATCCTCTTTATCCACCTTGTATGTAACATCCAGCTCCTTCAGCATACCAGCAATGGATTCCTCCATCCTGTAGAAGGATCTGGAATAAACCTGGCTTTCTTCCTCATCCTTTTTGATGATGAGCTTTCTATCCATGGCAAGATTCAAAATTTGCGCATGAATGGAATCCTGGTCTACCCCCAGCAAATCCTGGGACATCCTGGTAAGAGTCTCTATAGGCAGATAGGTATGTCCCATGCCAGCCCCCTGACTTAGGATGTACTGAACGCCGCCCTTTATTCTGAACTCCGAATCAACCTTGATGCCAACCTGACTGGCTATTTCATCTGCGGTCTTAAAGCCGATGCCCGAAATTTCATCTGCCAGCTTGTATGGGTTAGATTGGATTACATTGTAGATTTCGTTTCCAAATCGATTATAGATTTTGATTGCCTTGTTGCCGTGCAATCCGAATCTATCAAGAAAAATCATGGCATTTCTAATATCCTTTGCACCAACAATCTGGTCGGATATCTCCATAGCCTTATTTATTGAAATGCCTTTTACCTCTGCAAGGCGCTCTGGCTCTTCTTCAATAATTCTGAAAGTATCATCACCAAACAGCTTGATAATTCTAGCAGCCAGCTTAGGGCCGATTCCCTTGATAGCTCCCGAACCTAAATATCTTTCCATAGAAATTGTGTCCGTAGGTGCAACTGCCTCATAGCTCACCGCCTTAAACTGTTTTCCATAGGTAGGATGATCTACATAATCACCTCTCAGCAAGAGGTTTTCCCCTTCGCCTACTGTTGGGAAAATACCTGTGCAGGTAATCAGAAATTCATCTACTACGAAATCCAGCACAGTATAGCCATTATCAGCATTTCTATATATTATGTTTTCTACGTATCCTGTTATTTCTTCCATAGTGTATATAATAGCATAAAAAAAGCCGCGTTACACTTTTGAGTAACACGGCTTTTAGATATTTTACTATGCTCTTATTGATTGAACAGTTGAAGCATTTGACTGGGCAATATCATCTGAAACCTTTGCATTGTCGAGGCCCGCCGCCTCTGTAGGCGCACCTGATGTTCCTGTGATACCATAGTTTCGCATAATCTGGTCTACAAAATCATCAGTTAAATCACCGCCGATTTGATCTACTAGCTGAGAAGCGATTTCGGTTATAGCCTTATCCATATACAAATCCTTGTACATGCCCATGGTATCGCTCTTATCTTCCTCACCCACTACAGATTCCTTCATCTGCTTGATGACCTTTTCCACCATGAAGGTTTCGAAGCCCTTTACGGCATTTTCGATTTCCTCACGTGATGAATCCTTAGAAATACCACCGATTGACTTGGCTGTTGCTTCTGCCATTGCCTTGTTTTGGTTTGCATACTGCGTCTGCAAATACGTGCTTGTTCCTAAAACATCCATTTTCCTATCCCCCTGTTAATAGTTTACTTTATCTCTTCAGGTTATTAGCCTGCTCCAGCATTGTATCTGAAGTGGTAATAGCCTTTGAATTCATTTCATATGCACGCTGTGAAATAATTAGATTAACCATTTCGTCAGCTACATTTACATTTGAGCCTTCCAGATAATTCTGAAAGACCTTACTTCTTGTAACACCCTGAGTGTTCCATTCACCCATTGGCTCACCTGATGCCACACTTTCATCGTAGAGGTTTTCCCCTATCTTCTCAAGTCCGACTCTATTTGCGAACTGGTAAATCGCAATGTTTTGACCAGTTGGAACATCTCGGCCTTGAGCATTTCTAAGTGTTACCTGCAATGTATCAGGATTAACCTTGAAGCCCTCTGTTCCGGCAGTTCTTGGTATTGTGATAGCACGACCACCCTGATCAAGGACTCTATAGCCCTCTGCTGTTGTAAGAGTTCTGGAACCATCTGCCTCTGTAGACCAGCCGAAGTTACCATTTCTTGTATAATGAATCTCCTCACCCTCCTGCACTGCAAAGAAGCCATCACCGGTGATGCACATTGCGGTGTTACTATCGTTTGCAAGCTGGGCTCCCTGTGTGAAATTAGAATTAAGAGATGCTACTCTTGTTCCTAGTCCCACCTGAGCGCTGGTTGGCTTTGTCTCGCCCTGAGCATTTGTGCTTGGCGACTGCATTGTCTGGTACAACAAAGTCTTAAACTGTGTGCTCTGGGATTTGTATGCTGTAGTGTTTACATTTGCTAAGTTATTTGCAATTGTATCAACTGATACTTGCTGGCCCTTCATACCTGAAGCACCAGACCACAATGCTCTCATCATAATTTCTGTACCCCCATGGTCTTTGGCTCGCCTGTTACGCTCTCAAGCCTAATTATTTCCTTCGTCGACTAGATGTCTCCTTCGGAATTAATTATGCTTGATAGCTACAGGCTATCTTTACTTTTATCTTACAGAACCTACGTTATTTACGGTTTTGTCTAGAGTCGCGTCTTCGGTTTGGATCATTTTTTGGCCGGCCTCGTAGGCGCGGGCTATTTGGATCATGCTTACCATTTCGTCTACTACGTTGACGTTGGAGGACTCTAGCATTCCCTGCTCCATATAGGCTTCGCTTTCTATAATCTGGCCTCCATCAATTAAATCATATAGATTCTCACCGTATTTATTGATGTAGTCGTAATCTGCTATATCTACAAGTCCGATGGTGTCCACCTCTTGCATATTCTGGGTTATGGTTCCATCCTTTGCGATGGAATATTTCAAGTTTGGATCAATCTGTACGTAGGAATCCTCGCCCAATGTAGAATTAAGGGCTGCATCCTGATTCAGTACGTAATCACCATCCGATGTTCTAAGGAATCCCTCGCTATCTACTGTGAAAGCTCCATCTCTTGTATATTTAATAGAAGTTTCTCCTGCCTTGTTTGTAAAGGCAATTGCGAAAAAGCCTCGTCCAGCAATGGCTACATCGGAATCCTTGTCGGTGATTTGGAAGGCTCCCTGGTCCCAATTGGTATAGGTCTCACCAATCTTCGCACCAAGAGAGATATATCCAATATCCTCTGGCATGTTGTTAAGTGCCGATGTATCCTTGATTTTGATTGCAAGTCTTTCGTCAAAGGCCTGCGCAACCATCGCTTCCTTCTTATAGCCTGTCGTTGCTGAGTTTGCGAGGTTGTTAGTCATAACATCCATTCGCCTCTGCTCGTTTACCATTCCGGTATAGGCTGTGTATAGTCCTTTTACCATGGCGCCCCCTTAATTTGCTAGCTTACAATACTCTCCATCTCATATATCGGACACCTATAAATAAAATTAACCCCTCTTATGAAAAAAATTATAAAATATAATCTTTTCCACAAAAGGGGTTTTGATTCGTATAATTCTCTTTAATTAATCGTCTGAAAGAAGCTCTACGTAGCGGCCTGTACCGATTGCTACACAAGTAGTAGCCTCGTCAGCTGTCATTGTGTTGATACCTGTGCGGTCCTCGATAAGCTCCTCAAGACCACGAAGAAGTGCACCGCCACCTGTAAGAACGATACCTCTATCAGCAACATCGGCTGCAAGTTCTGGTGGAGTCTTCTCAAGTACTGAGTGAATAGCCTCAACAATCTGCATTGTAGATTCCTTAAGGGCCTCTTCTGTCTCCTCTGATGAAACGGTGATTGTCTTTGGAAGACCTGAAACAAGGTTACGTCCTCTAACATCCATTGTCTCTGGCTCGCCAAGTGGGAAGCAACGACCGATTTTAATCTTGATATCCTCGGCTGTACGCTCACCGATAAGAAGATTGTGCTTCTTACGCATGTAACGAACAATAGCTTCATCAAAATCATCACCAGCAACCTTGATAGATGTGCTGACAACTGAGCTACCAAGTGAGATAACAGCGATATCTGCTGTACCACCACCTATATCTACAATCATGTTACCCATTGGAAGTGAAATATCGATTCCAGCGCCGATTGCTGCTGCGATAGGCTCCTCGATAATCTTAACGTCACGTGCGCCTGCTGCAAAAGCTGCATCCTCAACGGCACGCTTCTCTACTTCTGTAGCTCCAGAAGGAACGCAAACTGCAATACGAGGCTTACGATAGCTCTTCTTGCCCATTGCCTTCTGAACGAAGTACTTAATCATTTTTTCTGTAACTGTATAATCTGAAATAACGCCCTGACGAAGTGGACGAACTGCTACGATGTTACCTGGAGTACGTCCAATCATAAGACGTGCTTCCTCACCGATTTCTTTAATTTTGTTAGTATCTCTATCAAAAGCCACAACTGAAGGCTCTTTTAAAACAACGCCCTTACCCTTTGCATAAACAAGAACGCTCGCTGTACCTAAATCGATTCCGATATCTGATGCTGCCATGTTATAAATCCTTTCTATCAACTAAATCAAAGTATATTAAATGTCTTATAGACAAAAATACGCATTTTTACGTTTCTATTATATACTAAAATACTTAAGTTTCAAGAGTGATTTAGAAGCACTTATCACACAGCTTGCATGCTGATGGAGTGATTGCGCAGCCTCCCTTGGCAGTTTCCCTAAACTCTACCGGCAAGCGGCGTCCCACGTTGTACATACAATCCAGCATCTCGTCTAATGGAATCATTTGGGTAATTCCAGATAGTGACATTTCTGCTGCAACAAGTGCATTTGCCGCACCAGCTGCATTTCTGTTTTGGCAAGGATATTCAACAAGTCCCAGCACTGGATCACAGATAAGGCCCAGCATGTTCATAAGCACTGTGGATGCCGCGTAGGTACATTCTCTAGGTGTTCCCCCCATCAACTCTGTGGCTGCCGATGCTGCCATCGCGGCCGCCACGCCTACCTCTGCCTGACATCCTCCAACGGCACCGGAAACTGTAGCATTCTGCATTGCCAAATATCCGATTGCACTGGCATTGAATAATCCATCGATGATTTTATCATCAGGAATATCGTACTCCTCCTGGAGAGCAAGCAGTACACCTGGCAGCACGCCTGATGAGCCTGCTGTAGGTGATGCCACAATAAGTCCCATAGATGCGTTGACCTCAAGCACTGCCATGGAATAGGTGATAGCCTTTGACATCAGGCTGCCAACTATTGATTTTCCGGCTTCTCTGTGGTTATTCAGCTTTTTGGCCTCTCCGCCGATAAGGCCACCCATTGATTTTACTGCAGTCTTTGTTGGGCTGATGGCCGAATCCTTCATTATCTTCCAAGCCTGCTGCATCTTATTTATTATTTCATCTTCAGTTGTTTCAAACTTGCTACATTCACGCCTTTTCATGGCATTAGATATGCTGATTCCTTCCCTCTCGCATATCTCAAGCATCTCTTCTGCTTTCTTAAAATCCATTACAATACCTCTATATCTGCACTAGCATTACATCTTCAACATATTCGTTTTCTTTGATAGCTTCCTTGAGCTCCTCTGGAAGAGCACTATCAGTTTCTACTATAGTATAGGCTCTCTCATGCTTGCCCTCTCTGAAAAGTCTCATGAATGCAATGTTGATGTCACGATCGCTAAGGGCGCTTGCGATATGCTTGATAACGCCAGGCATATCCTTTTGAACGATGATTGCCGCACTGTACTCGCCTGTGAAATGCACTGGTACATTGTCGATTCGCACGATTCGGCACTTGCCACCACCAATGGATTCTCCACGGACATCCAACGTCTTTCCATCATCCATGATGATGTGGATATCTACTGTATTAGGGTGCAAATCGGTTTCAGTTTCGTTGGTGGTGAACTGAAAATCTACCCCCTGCTCTTCAGCTATCTTAAAGGAATCGCGGATTCTTGTATCATCTGTTTTAAATCCTAGGATTCCTCCAAGTAAGGCTTTATCGGTGCCGTGGCCACGATAAGTTTCAGCAAATGATCCGTACAGGGTAAAATCAACATGCTTTATATTGCCGCCTGCCATTTTCCACGCTAGGTAAGCAATGGAGCTGGCACCCGCTGTATGTGAACTGGATGGACCAATCATGTTTGGTCCCAAAACATCAAAAACACTTATATTACTCATATTTTCACCTTCGAAATAAATTGTAATTAAATACTACCACAGCATAATATTTCTATAAAGAAAAAAACACCAGCGCTTTCACGCTGGTGGAATAATCGGGGAGTGCGACCAAAGTGTCCTCTGGTCGCTGAGTTATGAAAAATTTGGTATTAGCTTTCCGCTAGTACGTGTAGTAATATAACGTCCTTATGTGATGGTTAGGTGAAGATTTTAAAAGTTACTCATATAATTTTGTTTGCGGCTTATAGGTACTCCTTTAGGTACTGACCTGTGTAGCTCTTTTTAACCTTTACAATCTCCTCTGGGGTACCCTTCGCAATTACGGTACCACCTCTATCTCCGCCGTCTGGGCCCATGTCGATGATGTAATCTGCACACTTGATTACATCAAGGTTGTGCTCGATAACAACTACCGTATTTCCGGAATCAGATAGCTTACGCATGATTTCTACAAGCTTGTTAACATCATCAAAATGAAGACCTGTGGTTGGCTCGTCTAGGATGTAGATGGTCTTTCCTGTGGCACGGCGAGAAAGCTCTGTAGCAAGCTTGATACGCTGCGCCTCACCACCTGATAATGTGGTGGATGGCTGACCAAGCTTGATGTAGCCAAGTCCTACATCATACAAGCTCTGAATCTTGTTAAGGATGCTAGGTACATTCTTGAAGAACTCTACCGCTTCCTCCACCGTCATATCAAGTATGTCGTAGATAGTCTTTCCTTTATAATGAACCTCAAGAGTCTCACGATTGTATCTCTTACCACCGCAAACCTCGCATGGTACATAAACGTCTGGCAGGAAGTGCATCTCAATTTTGATGATACCATCGCCTGAACATGCCTCACATCTACCGCCCTTTACATTGAAGGAGAATCGGCCCTTGCTGTAGCCTCGCTCCTTGGCCTCTGTTGTGCCGGCGAACAAATCTCTGATTAAATCAAACACGCCTGTATATGTGGCAGGGTTGGAACGTGGGGTACGTCCGATTGGAGACTGGTCGATGTCGATGACCTTATCAAGTGCCTCTGTTCCTATAATATCATCATGCTTTCCCGAAACCTTACGGGCACGGTTCAATCGCTTCGCCAAATCCTTGTATAAAATCTCGTTAACAAGGGAGCTCTTACCTGAGCCTGAAACGCCAGTTACAACTGTCATGATGCCAAGTGGAATATCCACATCGATGTTCTTAAGGTTATGCTCTCTGGCGCCCTTTATTGTAAGCCAGCCCTTTGGCTGTCTACGTTCCTTTGGAACTGGGATGCAAAGCTTGCCGCTAAGGTATTGACCTGTGATGGAATCTGGACATGCCATGATTTCCTCTGGGGTTCCTGCGGCGATAACTTGTCCACCATCCTTACCTGCGCGAGGCCCGATATCCACAAGATAATCCGCAGCCTTCATAGTATCTGCATCATGCTCTACTACGATAAGAGTGTTACCCAGGTCTCTAAGGCCCTTAAGGGATGCCAGTAGCTTGTCGTTATCCTTTTGGTGCAAGCCGATTGATGGCTCGTCTAGGATATAGGCTACGCCAACTAAGCCTGAACCAATCTGTGTTGCAAGGCGGATACGCTGAGCCTCTCCACCTGAAAGTGTGGCGGTAGCACGGCTAAGTGTAAGGTAATCCAAACCTACATCCACCATGAATTTAAGTCTTGCCTTAATCTCCTTTAAAACAACAGCACCGATTTTCTTCTGCTGTTCGGTAAGATTCAAGCCATCTATCATATCGTAAAGCTCATGTACTGGGTACTGAGTCATTTCGAAGATATTCTTGCCATCCAATGTAACTGCCAGTGATTCCTTCTTTAGACGCTGACCGTGGCAGCATGGGCAATCACTGTAGAACATGAACTCTTCGTATTCTTTTTTAGCTGATTCAGAAAATGTCTCCTTGTATCTGCGGTTAACATTTTCAATCAATCCCTCGAAAACTGTAGGGTAAACGCCATGGCCCCTTTGGCCCTGGTAATGCACATCTACCGAACGGTCAAAGCCGTGGATAAACATGTGTCTTATGTTTTCTGGAAGCTCCTTGTATGGAGTGTCCAGTGAGAAATCGTATTCCTTTGCAAGTGCCTCCAAAAGTGCGTGGGCAAAGCTGGTGCTCTTGTTTGAAGACTGCCAGCCCATTACCTGAACCGCCCCCTGATTAAATGAAAGGCTCTTGTCTGGAATCATCAAATCCTCGTCAAATTCCATTTTGTAGCCCAAACCAAAGCACTCTGGGCAGGCACCAAATGGGTTGTTGAAGGAGAAGCTTCGTGGCTCTACCTCATCGATACTGATTCCGCAATCAGGACATGAAAAACCCTCGGAAAATCTGATAGGCTCCCCATCGATAACGTCTACAATCATCAGGCCATCAGCCAGCTTAAGCACTGCCTCGATGGAATCCGTGAGACGCTTTTCAATGCCTTCCTTTACAACCAATCGGTCTACAACTATTTCTATGTTATGCTTGATGTTCTTATCAAGCTTTATTTCCTCGGAAAGATCGTACACATTGCCATCTACGTTGACACGTACATAGCCGGATTTCTTAGCCTTTTCAAAAAGCTTTTCGTGTGTACCCTTGCGGCCTCTAACGACAGGGGCCAACAGCTGAATCTTGGTACGCTCTGGCAATGCCATAATGGCATCCACCATCTGGTCTACTGTCTGCTTGCTAATTGGCTTGCCACAGTTTGGACAATGTGGCACACCACATCTGGCGTACAGAAGACGCATGTAATCGTATATCTCTGTAACTGTTCCAACTGTAGAACGTGGGTTGTGGTTGGTGCTCTTCTGGTCGATTGAAATGGCTGGTGGCATACCTTCCATGTGCTCTACATTTGGCTTTTCCATCTGGCCTAAGAACTGGCGCGCGTAGCTGGAAAGAGATT
Organism: Pseudobutyrivibrio sp. OR37; assembly: GCF_900113655.1. Lineage (GTDB taxonomy): Bacteria > Bacillota > Clostridia > Lachnospirales > Lachnospiraceae > Pseudobutyrivibrio. The sequence goes on from NZ_FOQF01000021.1 coordinate 32,045, forward strand.
CCATGTAGCGTCTTTGGCCTTCAGCAAAAATGGTGTCGAAGGCTAAGGATGATTTTCCCGAACCCGACAATCCTGTAAGCACAACGAACTCATCACGTGGGATGTCTAGGCTGACATTTTTAAGGTTGTGCTCGTTGGCGCCTTTGATTTTTATGTATTTTCTTTCTTTCATTTAACACCTCATCCACCGCTAAAGCGGTCCCCCTTCCCCTCAAGGGGAAGGCTATAATTCTCGTAACATATTTTTAAGTTCAACCATCTTGTCGCGGTATTCGGCAGCGGCTTCGAAGTTGAGCTCGGCGGCAGCCTTTTGCATCTTCTTCTGAATGTCTGCAATCAGCTTCTCAAGCTCCTTCTTATCCATTTCCTCAGGGTCCTTCTTAAACTGCATCTCCTTGTGGGCGATATCCTTTGAAATAGATATAAGCTCGCGGACGGATTTTTGTATAGTCTTAGGAGTGATACCGTGTTCCTTATTGTATGCCTTCTGAATCTCGCGACGACGCTCTGTCTCGGAGATGGCCTTTTCCATGGATTCCGTGATGGTATCGGCATACATGATTACGTGGCCCTCGGAGTTTCGGGCTGCTCGTCCGATAGTCTGAATCAGCGAGCGCTCACTTCTAAGGAAGCCTTCCTTATCTGCATCAAGGATAGCAACCAGCGTAATCTCCGGGATATCCAAGCCCTCTCGAAGCAGGTTGATACCAACTAATACATCAAACACATCCAGGCGCAAATCTCTGATGATTTCTGCGCGCTCCATGGTATCAATGTCTGAATGCATGTATTTAACTCTGACGCCAAGCTCTGCCAGATAATCTGTAAGATCCTCCGCCATTCGCTTGGTAAGAGTGGTTATCATTACCTTATTTTTCTTTTCAACTTCCTTTTGGATTTCGTTGAAGAGGTCATCAATCTGCCCCTCAACTGGCCTTACCTCCACCTCAGGATCAAGCAAGCCTGTTGGGCGAATAACCTGCTCCGTTCTAAGAAGCTCGTGCTCCTCTTCATAGTCACCAGGTGTTGCACTTACAAACATAATCTGGTCTATCTTTGATTCGAACTCACCGAAATTAAGCGGTCTGTTATCAAGCGCTGATGGCAATCTGAAGCCGTATTCAACCAAAGTCTTCTTACGTGCCTGGTCACCCGCAAACATTCCTCGCACCTGAGGAAGTGTGATGTGACTCTCGTCCACTATAATAAGGAAATCATCATCAAAATAATCTATCAGGCACTTAGGTGGCTCTCCCGGCTGCTGGTTAGTCATGTGCCTGCTGTAGTTTTCTATGCCGGAGCAGAAGCCTGTCTCTCTAAGCATTTCTATATCAAAATTAGTACGTTCTGATATTCGCTGGGCTTCTATAAGCTTGTCCTCTGACTTGAAGAACTTCACCCTTTCATCCAGCTCTGCCTCTATGCTGGCGCAGGCTGAATTAATCTTATCTTGAGGGATAACATAGTGACTGGCTGGGAAAATAGCTACATGCTCAAGCTCGCGCTTCACCAGGCCCGTCATAATATCAGTCTCGCAAATGCGGTCTATCTCATCTCCAAAGAATTCGATACGGATACCGTAGTCGCTGGTGTTGGCCGGGATAACTTCCAATGTATCACCTCGCACTCTGAAGGTACCGCGGTCGAAATCCATATCGTTTCGCTGATACTGGATGTTGATAAGCTCATGGATAACATCATCTCTGTCCTTAAAATCTCCAGGGCGTAGGCTAACCATCATGTTCTGGAAATCATCTGGCTCACCAATGCCGTAAATGCAGGAAACCGAAGAAACGATGATAACGTCACGGCGTTCTGACAAAGAAGCTGTGGCTGAAAGACGCAACTTATCTATTTCATCATTAATAGAAGAATCCTTCGCGATGTATGTATCCGTGCTAGGCACATAGGCCTCTGGCTGGTAGTAATCGTAGTAAGACACGAAATATTCCACAGCGTTCTCTGGGAAGAATTCTTTAAATTCGCTGTATAGCTGGCCCGCCAAGGTCTTGTTGTGAGCAATGATAAGGGTAGGTTTGTTCAGCTGCTCAATGACATTAGCCATGGTGAAGGTCTTACCAGAACCTGTAACACCAAGAAGTGTCTGCATCTGGTTACCTTCCTTGAAACCCCTTACCAAATCTGCGATAGCCTGTGGCTGGTCGCCTGTTGGTTTATATTCTGAATGTAATTTGAAATCCATAACTGGCCCTCGAAATCTACATTGTTGTTGGTTGTTAATTGTTCTTTCTGATTGGCTGCGCAATTTTAATTGTGCACAATCGTATGTATTTTATTATATCATAGCTATTTGATATGTCAAACATCTGTTTGTTATTTGTTTGGGTTTTCGGTTGCTTTGGAGCTATCGTTATTTTATCTTGACATATTGTTATAGTCATGTTATATATAACATCGTGTTATTCACAGGACACACCGCTGTAATTTCATACAGCATCATGCAATTTCATCATGGCTTTAGCAGCAAGCACATGATGAAGTATAACTTCAGCAAAAGTTATGGTTTGCATCCAATTGCCGTTATCGGCGTTTAGTACCCACCATTAATATGAATATTGACGCGTACTAGGACTTTTTGCGCTTTTTATGAATTTAGACGCAATCCCTGGCTAGTTTTTGCTTGCAAAGTTAAGTTTTTTTCGAGATTCTAAATCTCCACTTAAAAATTGATTTTGCTGTTAAGTTTCTATGAAAAAAAAATATTTTCACTTAAATTTCGTTAAATCATTTTAGCTAAACTTAAGTGGAATATGCATTTCTAAATATTCACTTAACAGAGCAAGGCAACTTGTTAAGTTTCTCCCTAAAACTAATTATTTTCACTTAACAATCTGCCTTTTTATTCCAATTTATTTAAGTTTATTTTTATAAAATCTATTTAAACTTAACAGCAAAATCAGTTTTTAAGTGAATTTATATTTTTCCTGATTTCACTTAACTTCTCCAAGCAAATCATATAAGTGAATTTTCAAAAACCTATTTTCACACTTAACTGGCCCCCAAAAAGCTCCAAGCCACGCCAAAAACACCATTTTTAAGGAGGAAACATGTTATCAACACCAACAATAGACAGCAATAAGCTGGTTCAATCTATCTACCAACTAATGGATATCGCAGATAAAGAGCTGCTTTCGTCACCAAAGGGTTTTATCCGCCTAGAAAGCAGCAAGGGATATCCCAGATTTTATTACTACAAGAACCGCTCCGATACCAAGGGCAAATACATGTCAGCCGACAATATCGGATTCATCACATCCATCTGTCAGAGGGATTATCTAATGAAGGTTTCCAAGCGCATGCACGAATTGATTTGTAAGATTAAAAAGGGAATGCATGTGGATTTATATGTAGAGCTGGATAACATCTACTATTCCTTTAATCCAGGGAGGAGGTCGCTGATTACACCGATTATTCCGGACATCGAAACCTTTGTCAAAGACTGGTACAACGATAATCCCAGCTGCCAGAACTCTTACTCCGTGGATAAGGGCGTCTACACTAAAAACGGGGAGCTGGTGCGTTCCAAATCAGAAAAGATTATCGCGGACAGACTGTTAGATTTTGAAATACCTTATGTGTATGAGCCAAAGATTGTTCTAAGCGACCATCTTAAATATCCTGATTTCATTACGCTGAACAAGCGAACCAGAACCACCATTATCTGGGAGCATTTTGGACTATCTGATGACCGAAACTACAGTGTCAACAACATGCTGAAGCTGTCTTTATATGAACAATCCGATTACCATCTAGGTAAGAATCTTATTGCTTCCTTCGAGACTAGCGATGACCCGCTAAATTCTTATATTGTAGACAAAAAAATAGAGGCATTCCTTTTATAGGAATCCTCTATGATAAATCAATTTAATAATGCAAATCCTCGTCCTCTTTGGCGATGTCTTCAGCAGACATGTACTTGCGGAATACCTTTTCAAGGATAGGATGTATTGCGCATGCAAAGATTCCAGGAGCAAAGACGATGAGAATCATGATGCGATACATCAAATACAATAGTGCGATAGTAACGGCTACAATTGCCACGCTCCAGCCAATGTTGACAATCATGATGATTGCGGAATTCTTGAAGGATGCCTTGAAGCTGTTTTCAAAGCGGGCGATGTATGCAAAATGATATATAGCCCAAACTATTGTAAATACTAATAACACTAAGAAGAAAATAGATGCTGCAGCAAATGGGCTATTAGCAGAAACCATATTTCTTGTTATGTAGATGTCGCCTGAAAGGATTGCAAACAATACCATGAATATCAACCATGATAAGGTGGACTGCTTGAAATTATCCTTGAAGGAACGGAAAAACTCTGTAGTATAGCCACGTCCCTTGTAAATGCATTTATGTGTTGCGTAATAAAGCGCTGTTGCGCTGGCACCAATTGTAAATATTGGCAACGAGCATACTATGAAATATAAGCCCAACAATATCACATCTGTTGCCTTTGAAATGCCATCAAATATCTTACTGTTAAAAAATCTTCCCAAAACTTATTCTCCTTCTACTTCATACAAAAGCTTATAAAAATTCTCCATGTATTCTTCGCTACCGCTTAAATCAGCGATTACAAGATAATTGATATTATCCGCCAAGCCAAAATATTCATGGATTTTGCTATCAGAGATATCTACAGCTACGTGACCTGTGTAGGTGTTTCCATCGTCTCCTACCACTGAGGCTTCGTATAGCTTGTCCGCTGACCACTCTGATAAAAGATAATCTGGAACTGTCGTTTCAAGCTCACGGATTGCTCCCATGTTTACCAGATAATCAACCCCCGCCTGATCCGTAAATGCGAAGTCAAGCTGACCTGACATTACATATATATCTAGGCGATTGCCGTAACCACCCATGTTGGCGCTTTCGTCAGTGTATAAATCTGCAGTGATATTAACACCATCGTGCTTTGACATTTTAAGCTGGTCATGGAGAGTTTCGTTTAATTCGGTGTTGAACTGGCCTGAGTTTATGACCATTCCATAAACCTTGTATTGTACGTAGGTTAAAGCGTGATGCACACCCCAAGTGATGGCGCCGATTATCAAAACTATCACTAAAATATGTAGCTTGTAATAAGCCCATATATATTCAAGCTTTTCGCCAAAGCTCATTTGACTGAGCTTTGCTTTTTCCCCCGCCCAAGATTTCTTAACTGCTTCTTGTTCTGTGTCTGTAAAATTATTCATTGTTTACCCTCATCCGTCAGCTGCGCTGCCACCTTCTCCCACAGGGAGAAGGCTTTCTTACATATCCTAGCGTAAAAAAACGGCTACCGCAATACACGGTAGCCATTTTTAATAAACTTTTAATAATAATGGAAGTCGCAGCTATCTTAGATATCCAAAAGCTTTGCGTAAGCTGCAAGAGCATCTGATGTATCGCCAGCAAGTACCTTCTTTGCAAGTACCTTTCCAAGCTGAACACCTTCCTGATCGAATGAGTTTACATTCCATACGAAGCCCTGGAACATAACCTTGTTTTCGAAGTGAGCAAGAAGAGCACCAAGTGTCTCTGGTGTAAGCTGCTCGCCAACGATGATTGAAGAAGGTCTATTACCTTCGAAGTATTTATTTCTGTTGTCATCATCCTTACCGCAGGCGAAAGCCATGATCTGAGCAGCAACGTTAGCCTTAAGCTTCTGCTGTGATGTGCTTCCCTCGATAACAACGTCTGTTGCCATCTGGCTCTTCTTGAAGCCTACGAACTGAAGTGGGATGATGTTTGTTCCCTGATGTAATAACTGGTAGAAGCTGTGCTGACCGTTTGTACCAGGCTCGCCAAAGATAACTGGGCCTGTAACGTAATCAACTGGCTCTCCAAATCTGTTAACGCTCTTACCGTTTGACTCCATGTCGAGCTGCTGTAAGTGAGCAGGGAAACGGCTAAGTGCCTGTGAGTATGGAAGAACTGCTGTAGACTCGTATCCGAGTACGTTTCTTTCATAAACACCAATAAGTGCATCAAGAAGTGCTGGGTTCTTGCGAATATCAGCGTTCTTTGCAAGGGCATCTTCTGCTGCTGCACCATTTAAGAATCTAGCGAATACATCTGGACCAAATGCAAGTGAAAGTACTGCGCCACCTACTGAAGATGTAGATGAGTAACGACCACCGATGTAATCATCCATAAAGAATGCATCTAAGTAATCAGCAGACTTAGCAAGTGGTGATGTCTCAGATGTAACAGCAATCATGTGCTTAGAAGCATCAAGACCAGCCTTTGCAAGGGCATCCTTAACAAATGACTCGTTTGTAAGAGTCTCAAGTGTTGTACCTGACTTAGATACAAGGATGAAGATTGAGTGAGCAACGTCAACGCCAGCAAGTACAGCTGCTGCATCGTCAGGGTCTACATTTGAAATGAAGTGAGCCTCCATCTTGAATGTGCCTGTAACCTTTGCCCAGTTCTCAAGTGCAAGATACATAGCGCGAGGGCCAAGGTCAGAACCACCAATACCAATCTGAACTACTGATGTGAACTTCTCACCCTTTTCGTTTACGATTTCACCTGCGTGAACCTTGTTAGCGAAGTCAGCGATACGCTCCTGCTGCTTTACGTAAAATTCTCTCTTGTTAACGCCATCAGCCATTACATCATCGCCAAGCTGACCACGTGTGAGCTGGTGAAGAACTAATCTCTTCTCACCTGTATTGATAACCTCTCCATTGTAGAGGGCTGCGTACTTGTCAACGAGCTGTGCCTCATCAGCAAGCTTTGCAAGTGCGTCAAGAACTGTGTCATCTACCTGCTTTGAAGCAAAATTGTATGTCATTCCGTTTGACATTGGAACAGCGTACTCAGCGACACGCTTTGCACCGTTTGCTCCAGCCATAGCTGTCTTAAGTTCTACCTGATTCTTAAGCCCCTGGAGAGTCTTGAAAGACTCGAGCTTATCAAAATTTTTCCATTCTATCATTTTGATCACTCCTTTATATATGAAAAATGTGTTTACTAAAACGATATCTATGAAATTGTATAATAAATGCCCTCTCTTTTCAAGAAAGAGGATTCAAAATTCACAAATCGACTTTTTTATGTAAAAATACCTATTTTTCGACCTCTTTTGAGATATAAACACCAATTTCTCTGATGAATTTTAGAACCGTAGGCTTCATTTCTGCAGGGAAGGATGTAAGAACTGGCTCGGTTTCAAAGCTCAACACACCATCAAATCCACTGTCCTTTAAGCCACGGATGAAGGCTGGCCAGTTTGTAGAGCTTTTGTTATCCCTGGTTTTGGTAAAAGTAAATGGTAGCTGATGAAGGTCGGCGCAGCCATCATTGTCGTGAAGATGCAGCACCTTTAGGCGTGTGCCAAGGGTGGTGATAAAGTCGTAGAAATCAAGCTTTACGATGTTGGCATGGCCGATATCGAAGCAGAAGCCTAGAACCTCAGCGCCATATTTTTCATTGAATGCATCGATGCGAGCCGCTGCTTTTCTAGCGTCGCAGCATGGCCCCTCAACCAAATGAGAATTTTTGCCCTCTAATACGCTGTTGTATAGGTTTTCGATACAGATGGTGATGTGATTTTCAGCGGCAAAGCCTGCAATGGAATCAATAAATTCCGCCGTCTTTTGCCATTCCTTCTCCTCACTACCTAGCTTTTGAATCAGCTTCACGCCGTGTATAACGATGTTTGGGCACTCTAGGAATTTGCAGATTTCCATGCTCTTTGGGGCAACCTGCTCCCAAAGATATTTATTCATGCCCACATCGCCGTCCGGCACAAGGATTGGGTATGGCATGTGCATTTGGTTGATGCGGATGCCAGCCTGCTTTGCGGCTTCCTTGTGGGGCGTGAAAAATTCCCTAAGCTCCTCCACAGATTTGTCGAAGAAGGGATTAATATCACCGGCGTAGATATTTTTGTTATATAGATAGGCGTTAAGGCTGAAGTCGCAGCAGGTGAAGCCCGCCTCCTTCAACATCATGAACCCCTCTAGTGGATTGTCATCATTTACCACGCTTTTTGTTTGTACACCAATATCAAACATAGGCACTCCTTACAATATCTCGTCATTGAATCGCTCTATTGGGTTTGGCAGATTCATGGATTTTAGCTGTTCTGTGATTTCATCGTAAAAGGTGTTGCAGATGAAAATTGCTGTGTCCTTTGGGAGGGCTTTAAGGGCTTCGGGGGATTTGATCTGAAGTCCAAAAGCTTCACTTCCCCATAGGCTGCTATTGTTGTCGCAGGTAAATGCAGGTGGATAATCTGCCCCGAAATTCTCCATATAAACACGGCACATATTTCCTGCACCAAAGAGCACTCTACTATCGTATTTACGAATCGTCCTCTCAAGGGTGATTTGCCAATCTATATAATCCATTAATGTCTTTGTGTAATTCACATAGGCAGGCTTAAGCGGGCTTGGTACTTCCCAGTACTTTTTGTACCTGTCAATCAGGATACGTCCGTCGAATTCGCATTTACGAAGTGACAATATCAAATCCTTCAGATTATCTTGCTCGCTCATGTCCACTATATCAATCAAGGCAGCCCACTGGTCAATTAACTCAGATAATCGCTGTCCCAAATCATTCACTACTTCTGTATTAAGAACCATTCCAAAATGCTCACCGCCAGCCTTTTCATTTAGTAAATCAATAAATTCCACAAATTGGTATTTATCTGAAAGAATGCCTCTATAAATGTTGCCATTATAAAGAGTTGGCTGGTTTGGAATTAAAATCTTAACATCCGATTTAAGAGCGTACGGAATCAATGATTCATAAAATAGCTTTGCCTCTTCATCAGTCATTGGTTTTTTAACATCCACGAAGTAAGGATTCACTATAATAGCTTTGCACCCCAATACCTTAGCCACATCAAATGACTGGAAAAACAATTCCTCAAGCCTTGCCTTAGGATAAAGCTTTAGCTCATATGCAAATGATGGTGCCTTTGCCACCTCCACATCTATGCCATCGGCTTTGCATTGATTAACAAATCCTTCGCAAAGATAGCGTATATCCTCTTCACCTTCAAGGACCTCCTCGGTCTTAAAAGCGTCGAAATCCAGCAGGAAATTGTTAAACCCAGCCTGCCTGTGTTCCTTATATGAGTTAGATATTTTTTCTGTAAAACATGTGCCTGTAGAAATCGTTCTCATTATTTTTCCTCTTCCTGTGATGAATCTCTAAGCTGGCCCTTTAGCATGGTGGAGCTGATTTCTTCTGTGTATGGGAAGAATACCAGGTCACTGCCTTGCTGATGCAACCACTCCCTCACTGCCAGCCAATTTGGGTCATCCGCATAATCACTGCCTGAAAACTGCGCATCAAATCTGTAGGTGCGATAAGCATATTCTGTGCCGGCGTTATCTGCAGGAATCGTCACCGCCTCATCCACATATCTGCAGCCTTGCACTATGGCATAGCGCTGCTCAAATGGAATCATAGGCCTGGTCTTTTTATTGTGCATAATCTGCTCATCTGTAACTACGCCCACAATCAGATAATCACACTGTTCCTTAGCGCGGCGCAGCAGATTCAAATGGCCGATGTGGAACATATCAAACACCCCTGCAACATAGCCGATGTGGTATTTTTTCGCTGGCTTTCCTTCTGTGGCCTGAGCCACATGCTTAAGCGGCCTTGGATAATCTAGCCTTGGGTCAAATACAGCGATATTAGGAACAGCCATATCTTTGAGCTGCGAAAGCACATCATCATAAAACTTAATGCAGATGAAAACCTTGTAACCTTCAGTTTCATTTACCAAAGTCTCTGGCGAGCATATTGGAATGCCCTCTACATCAGTGCCCCATTTACTCGCATTGTTGTCGATACAAGCAACGATTTTGTACTCATTTCGGAATTTTTCTATAAACTTTTTCGCATAATCACCGGAACCGAAAAGATAGATTTTCTTGCCCTCTACATCCTTGAAAATATCAGTGAATAACTTTTCATACTGGTCCTGAGTGTAGTCCATCCTAAAACGATTGTTAACGATAGTATTGTAATCCGCTCTGACCTTTCTATTGTAGGCAACCAGCTCCTGGTCATTAATGAAATCGATAAGATTTTTGCTAACCTGCAGCCTGAATATTTCAGCGTTTGTTTTTAGATTAAAATAATCCAGCACCTCATCCATTGGAAGTAGCCGATAGCCCTCTGGCCAGTATGCGTATACCACCTCTATTAGCCTTAAGAATATGGCGTTTGCAGGAATCTGTGGCACATAAAATTCTTGGTCAAAAAATACCGGACCATCATCTGTCATAAAGCAGTTGATTGGCGCCAAATCCAGGTAGCCTCGCTCCAGGATGATTCCTATGGCTGCCTTGTCCTCAGCGGTGCCGTTTGCTAAATCCCGCCATTTGTATAGCTCTGGATCGTCTGACTTTCGTTTCTGCCAGTATGGATCGAACTTGGTCCAGTCCACTTCATCGTATGGTAGTTGGCGGGATGAGTTTTCGATTATAGTTTTGAATTTGGCAAGCTCTGTTAAAAAGGCTTTTTTGCCCTTTTGTGTAAGGGTGTTTCTCAGGTATTCTGTGAGAATCTGTCCCTTTATGAATGGGGTTTCGTAACCTGCTTCTGTTAGCTTGCCTTCTATCACTGGAACGCCGTATTCCCTAAGATAGCTTGCATTGGCGTCGATTTTTTGAAGAGCAGTAGCCCCCGCTGGATACATATTTTTCTTTACTACTTTATTCGTATATACGATAGTTGCCAGGGCAGATTGTGGACTGCGGCCTGTCTGTACAGTGATTTCCAGGATATCGTCTAAATTTTTTGTTTGGTCTGTTTTGCCCCCTGCCTGTGATTTGGTGCAAATATACAAATATCCATCTGCCATTTGATGCAGCAAATCGTTTTTCATAAAATCATCATACAGATTGTTTTTATTAAGATATAATGTCTCGGGAGAATTGTACATTCCCTGGATTCTTGCGTCGAACCGCTCATTAGGCTTTTCGCCGTATCGCACCATAATCTGAGGTCTGAATATACTTGGGAAAACGCTAAATACTTTGGTGTCTTTCAGTCCTACTGCTGCAAGCATCTCGTCAATCTCCACCTTAGAATAGCTATGGCCGCCTATTTCCTTCATTCTCTTTTCGCTTATCTGTGCATAGTTATCAATGCCATCTAACACATGACCTGTTGTTACATCCTTATCCCCAAGGAATTGCCCCAGATTAAAGCGGTTAAACGTGGCCAAGAAAAACATACCATCATCCTTCAGATTGGCCGCCGCAGCAGCCATCAGCTTGCCTGGCTCTATAGTACTTTCCAATCCTGCTGCAATCACCACATAATCATATCCACCGCTGACCTCTTCAAGACGCGGGATATCCACAACCTCCGCCTGCATTCCCACATCCTCGAATACAGAAAAAAGCACCTCAAAGGCAGGGAAGTTCCCTGTAATTAAAAGTGCTTTACTATCTTTTTTGAAATTGTACCAGCTGATCAGCCCCCGCGCCAAATCACGTACTGAATCTGTTGTGTTCATACTCGCTCCCGCATATACCATATTAATCATAAACTCTTTTATAATTCAAAATCCCCATAATCTATTATATATTCAGCAAAAAATGGCAATGCCAACGATACTGCTCTTGTCTTACTCTTGATTATTCCTTTTTTTAACAAACGAGAACGATATACTGAATAATTAGTTGGCTTATCTAATTTTTCTATTATATCTTCCCTAGTATTTTCATCTTTATCAATAAGACATTTGCAAAAGATTCGATCACCTTCAGACATCTCTTCCCAAATCTTTTCATAAGAATATGCAAACAATTCTTCTTTTAAATCTGAAATAATCCTATCTAATTTCTCTAGCTTACTATTCTTAAAATATAGAACTCCCAGTTCTTGAAAGGCATATGGATATCCTTTTGTTAATCTTACAAGATCTTTGGCAGTATCTAAATCGATTTTTAATTCACGCCTGTAGGTTTCTACCATCTTTACAGCATTCAACGGTTCTGTTTTTATAGTTGTTGCACGTCTGAAGAAAGTAAGATTTTTCACATTGTATAATTGTTCTATGTTTTCATAGAGACCTGTGCAAACCAAATAAATGTTATAACCTGCACGTAACCATTTGGAGAATTCCAGTGCAAACACTAACATTTCATCATTTTTAGAAACCTCATCTATTCCAATAAGAATTTTCTTTCCTTTTTGCGTAGCAGCTTCTAAAGCTTTTTCTATTTTTATTCCAATATCAGAATACTGTTCATCTGCCTTAGAAATATTTATTCCAACTGGAATAGATGGTACAGCTACACTTGCACTGGCTTTCAGCGTCTTAACCTGCATAAGCTTCTCTTCTATCATGTAAGTAGCCAGCTGGCTTAACATATCTCTTCCTGGAGATATTCTAAAAACGTACCATCCTTCTTTTTTTCTAAAATCTTTTTTAAACTCTTCTTCAACCTTTGCAAGAAGTACTGTTTTACCAGATCCTCTAACCCCGGTAATTTTATATACAGACTCCGATGGTCTTTCATATGAAAAATTATCTATAATTTCGCGTTCTTGTTCAGTAGAAATATATGTTTCAGGTATCTTTGAAAACGTGGTTGTAAATGGGTTCTGCATACATCCTCCCTTTAGCGTCACTTAATACAGTATCTATTTTATAATTATAGATTTCTTTTATAACGGTTTATAATTGTTACTATTCGTTAATTTTCTTTTATAATGGTTTATAATTTTGTTTTTATTTTATAAAAGCCTTTTGAGGATGTCAATGATTCTTATAGACTATACCGTATCGCATCACTTAAAAACAAAACATTATCTATTGCAAGTCTCTGCAGATTTTGGAGCATTTCATATTGATTCTCTTCTTTTACAGTGATAATAAAAATCGTATTTTCACCACAATCTTTAAACTCATCAATTTGTTTAACCGGTATACCATCTTTTTCATCTTGATTATCGGATCTGGATGTTACTGCAAATACAAGCTGTGATTTTTGAACCCCAATATTAACCAAATCATCCTTAACTTTGCTTCCAACGACGCCTGCCCCATATAAAACGATGTTTTTATATGATGCCGCTTTTGTAAGGATTGCATCTTTATACACGCTAGCATTCATCGTGCCTTGCCACAGCCTATTGTCAAAAATCTTTTTACCTGTCTTTTTATAAAATGCATCCTTATCAGCTATTATTTCTTTTGCAGTGGCTACCGCTTCATCATCCCAGATATCTGCTGAAAAATCTCCTCGAGATTCGTATATACGAAGACGGCGGGCAAGTTCGTTTAGCATGACGAACTGGTAGGCCGGTACTGCCAAATAATAGTTTTCAATAAAAATTCTAAAAGAGAGCCTAGACAAAATAGGCTCTAAAATTTGCTGATTACCTTGTGATGCAAGCCGTCCATTACAATGATCTATCTCACCACATAATTTATCTAATTTATTTTCCATTTTTACTGATGAATTTGGATTAGTTATTCTATAGTGATAATATGCTTTATCCGTAAAAAATACATTATTTGCATTTGCAAAAACTTGAAACACAAATGATACATCCTGAAATGATGCCCCTGGTGTTTCATGAAATCTAACATTATTGCTCTTTAAAAAATCAGCTTTATACAATGCGCTCCATATTGTTTGCATTAGTAAAAAAGCTTTTTGTTCTTTTATAGGATTGACGTTTTTATTTAAAGGTAACTCATTAACTAGTTCCTCAATTATTGATGATTCGTCAAAGTCCGAATAATAATAAAAATTAGACTTTACTACATCAGCACCTGATTCTTCTGCAATAGTTAATAGCTTTTCAAACATATCTGAATCAATATAATCGTCACTTTCAACTATGCCTATATATTCGCCGTTTGCTTCATCTAATCCCACATTCATGGTGTTACCATAACCTGTGTTGTACTTATCTATCAGCCTGAAACGCTCATCCAGTTTTACATACTTTTCAATAATCGACTTGCTACCATCAGTAGATCCGTCGTTTATACACAGTATTTCCATGTCTTTCAATGTCTGCAGGTGTAAAGACTTGAGGCATTGGTCTAAGTATTTTTCAACGTTGTATATCGGAACAAGTACTGATAGTTTCATAATATCCTCTCACATGTTATGGTGATTAGTATAATTATCAATCGTCAATTCAATTTCTCTCTCAATGTTATCTGCTAGAATATCTAGTGTAAAATACTTTTCATAAGTGTCTCTAGCCTTTTCTCTCATATCATCTAATTCATTTAAATGATTTATTATGTACTGAAGCTTTTTTGCTAAGGTATTAATATCACCAGCTTTATATACAAAACCATTCACACCATCTTCTATATATTCAGCTATTCCTGTCTCATCTGTAGTAATGCAAATTTTCGAATCCATCATGCCTTCAACAACTGAAAGACAAAGAGTTTCCTCATAGGAAGCACAAATTACAACATTTATTTTTTTTCTTTGAGCCACCAATTCATCTCTATTTAAAACTCCTTCTAACGATACCTGCAATTCCGAACTCTCTTTAATCTTTTTTTCATAATCATCATCTCCTATTGCACCTATAATCTTATATTCAACTTCTTTTTGATTATTTTTAAGGAGTTTTATTGCATTGATTACATCTAATTGACCTTTTGCAGGTGCCACAGTTCCAAGCGTTGCAAATACAATAGTACTTACGTCGGCTTCTTCCTTAGATGAAAGAGATTCATCATTAATGCCTACTGGGAAGATGCAGTCAATTTTCCTCTCGTAAATGCTTTCAAATACATTTTTCGCTATAGTACTTACTGCTGCAATTCTTATGTTATTGAATAAAGATGCATTATCATATCTGTAGTGTTTTTGCCTAGTGTTTTTATAAAAATAATTGTATTTATCACTGCTTTCATGTAACCACCATAACACTGGCACTCTCTTTGATAGTTCACATGCAACCCTTATCATTGGAAACACATTTACTAATGCAATATCATAATCGCAAAAAATATCAACATCGTCCTGGTTAATGTATGGTAAATGTGGACATATGATTAATCCAATTCCTGCATTTCGAAGTATTTCTATAATAGCGGAATCTGCATGTGCTACTGTAATATCTACAGAATAACCTCGTCTAGTTAAAGCTAATGAAGCGTTTACAGCTGCCATGGCACCACCATTGAAAAGCAAAGGTTCAGATATTACCAAAATCTTTTTAAAAGAATTACCTTTTGCTACAAGAATTCTTTGAAAGGCCCTTTTTGAAATACTAATATATTCTTCAAAATCTAAAATTTTACTATCATCTATACCAATATTGTGAAGTTGTTCTCTAATATTTTTATAATCTGTAGCCATTACGATTATGTAATCAAAAGCTACTTTTTTTATTTCATTAGGGTGATATACCTTTTTATCTTCAAAAGAACCTATTTCGTTTGCACGATTATCAACAAAAGCTTCTATTTTATCCGTATCAAGTAACTCTTGTTTTTTCTTTTGATAAAACTTTCCTGTTCCAAAAATTAATAATTTCATTTCTTCACCATTTTATACTATGGTTTATTAATAATTAGTTTATCAATAGATGTGTATACCTTTTCTTCATCAATACCAAATTCAACCAAAAAATTCTTTATATCTTCCGCTCCATTCTTAACAGCCACAACAATCGCCATGTAATCTAATTTATTTATTTCGGACAGAGAACTAACTGGTAATCCTTCGTTGGCAAATTTCTGGTAATTTTGGTCAACCCAGGCTATGATTTTGAAACCTTTACTTCTAAGCATTTCTGAGTATTCACGACCATATTTCCCTGCCCCATATAGAATTATTGATTTTTCGTGGCAATCAGCTTTGTCTATGTACAAATAATCTGCCTGTGCGACATTTTTTACTTTATCTAAACAAGCCTTTTCTTCATCAGTCAATCTTAGCAATGTGTAATTTAAACTATACCCATTAAAAGTCTTTTTTCCTTTTTGTATTTCTACTAACTCATCTACGCTCACACGTGGACCAAATTTTGTACCATTAATATTATTATCATCTTGTGGGATTTCTCCAAAATAATCTGCTACGCTTTTTGATGGTTTTGTGAAAAAATCTTTCATCAAAGCAACCGCAATTTCTCTAAAATATGTTGAAATCCCAAATTGGTTTTCAAAAGCAATGATTCCATTACATATCTCAATCACAGTTTCAGTAAACCTCTGAAATTGCTTCTCGATAGTTTCATTCATCTCGCGATTATCCAGAACCTCTTTATAGATATCGCCTACTTTTTCATATCCTATTGTTGCACCATGAGGTGCTCTGCAAATAGCCTCTATATAATGGAATGGCCATGTACAACTATAATATTGAAAGAACTTATCCACATAATCTAACTCATAATTTTTCACCTTAGCATAGGAAATAATATTAACGTGCATATCGCAAATTCTTGCCATATTATTCACTGTATTTCCTGTAGCTATTGTATCTACAAGAGCACTTCTTTTAGTATCTTTTATATTTTCAAATATATATCCTTTTAAATTCTCTTTTTCTTCTGCTGTTTCAGGATTCCAGGCCTTTCGAGATGAATAAAGATAGATTGTTTTTATATCCAAGCCATAAGTCTGAATGTATATGTCCGCTATATCTTTTAAAATATATCCATCTCGTGCCAAGAAGAAAAGCTGATTTATATTATTTGCTATACTTACTTCAATTACCCATTTTACGTAATCATAAAGTATAGGTGCACATATAATCCCTGCCTCTATCTCTCCGCCTTGTAACCCATTTTTTAAATAATACTTTTTACTTATTAAGTGAATTTCTCTTGTCGCTGAACTGCTAATTCTATAATAATTTCCCCAATCTAGGATTTTTTCCACATAGTCATCATTCAGATATTCTTCAGTATTTATGCCAAGCAATGAAGATCGCTGATTATCAGATATCTCATCATCACCAATATGTGTCCAATCTTTATATTCGACATTTTCAATTCTTCTTATTTTAAAATACAAATGACCTGTCGCTTTTGTTGCATTATAATCACATGAAATATAAATTGGGATGTCTAAAAAACATTTATCAAATCCTACCAATATTTCCCGAATCACTTCTTCTGGGTAGTACATATCTGAAATAAGAATCACTTTTTCTTTATTTTCTATAAGCTTTTTTATCCGCGCAATAACCCTCAAGTTTGGATGCAATACAGCTAATTCAATCTCATACTCTAATTGTTTCAACTGTTCCGAATGCTTATGTCCAATTCCTGCTATTGTTTCTAATTCATTATAAATATGGTCAATATTATATTGATATCTTCCTTCTGCTTTTAGATTTGCCATTCTTTCGGCTTCTTGCCTAATAAATGCAAATTCCCGCTTCGCTCTTCCAGGTACACTACTGTACTTCTCTGATTCATTAATAATAGATTGCACAATAAAAAAAACTTCAGCCGGATTTCTAACTGCCCTTATTAGAATTGTATTAAAAATATCAAATGAATACATATGCTCCCCACCAATTCTTTAATTGTACACAGGTCTAATGTACAATCGGCTTTTTCCAAATCATTTTATCAATATCACAGCCAATTTTTTTTAATTCTGTTATTATCTCGTTTGCTAGCTCTTCCTTTGCAACAGCAATCACAATGCAATCGTAATCAATCCCACCTATATAACTCACAGGTTCTATTTCATAATAGCCTACATCTATTTCCCTAGAATTTTCATCAACCCATGCAACAATCTCGCATTGACTATATACTCTAAATCTCTTGTAATAATCTTTGCCAACTCTTCCTGCTCCATATATAATTATTTTTTTCCCGAATAATGTCTCTATATTGGGATAGTAATACCTAAGATATGATTCATTAAAATACCTATCATTTTTCATTATGTATTCTTTTTTTCGGCCAAATAACCATTTGTATAATATATCTTTGTCGATATCTAAGGGACTATTTACTAACTCAAGAAAAACATAATTTGTGATGTAGTCATGCTGTATTCCCCTTTTCAAATCATCATCTGTTCCCCGTGATAAAGATCCATTTCTTATACGATAATGATATAGGTCTTTAGAAATTATCTTTGCACTATTTATTATAGACATCATTTTCACATAATTTGCTAAATCTTCACCTATATTTAAATCATTTGGCACTATAAAATATGTATTCATAATCATATTTCTAGAATATAGTTTTCCCCAAATAGTACTTGTTATACAAGAATAGGTGTTTTCTAACCAGGATTCTATAAGTCTTTTCTTTTCATCATTTGATAATTCCGTGTATACCTTATCCAATTGGACAATTATTTGTCTTTCTTCACATTCCTCAACAAATCCGCACTGAACCATATCAAATGAGCTAGAAACGGCTATATTCGTTAATGTTTCAACCGCATCGGCTTCTAACCAATCATCACCATCAACAAACATAATATATTCCCCTGTGCAAATATTTAAACCCATTTTACGAGTAGCAACTAAGCCTTCATTATATTTATGAATCACTATTACTCTTGAGTCTGTTTCCCTATATTCATCACATATTTCACCACTTTTATCAGTAGAGCCATCATCAACTAATATTATTTCTATATTTGCATATGTCTGGTTTATAATACTTTCTATGCAACAGGCAATATATTCTTCAATGTTATATATAGGAACTATTATAGAAACTAACGGTTTATAGTTGTGCATGAATCTCTGCCTCCAATATGGTAAAAAATTAGTTATTGATGTCATCTTTCCATATCCTTAGAAACTCTTTCATTATGTTCCTTAAATGAGCTATCCTGCCAAGAGGCTTCATAATGATGTATTGCTTTAGTAAAACTTCTATTTCTAACTCTTCTAGTTTTTGAACACATTCCATTTATCATTATTCCAGGAAAAACTGTTATACCATCAAGTATCTGGTATTCTCCGTTTGTTACAAGTCCATACTCTTTCAACACTGCTGTTTGATATATTGGACATGGCGTCAAATCATTTGAACCATCTTCTTTTATAAATTTTCTATCTTCATAATCATCTAACCAATCTTTCACAACTCTGTTGCCTTTGCAAGCTCCAAATCCTAACCCTAAAGCAACATATTCCTCATGCTCAAACGCACAAAATGCATCTTGATACAATAATTCATCCAATGATTGTATGATTTCTACATCCGTATCAAGATATATACCCCCATAATGATATATCACATCAAGCCTTGCGTAATCTGACACAAATCCCCATTTTTTTCTTTTGTACGCTTGCCTCATATAGCTATTTTTTTCAATATCATAATTCGTCTCATTCCACTCAATTATTTCGTAATCCGAACAATATTTTTTCCAACTATCTATGCACATTCTATTTAATTGTGATTTTTGATTTTTCCCAAACCAACAATAATGAATTCGTTTGGGTATTAGCATATCAGTTGATTTTTTTATTTCCAGAGGAATATTCTTGCAATAGTCAATCTCTTCCTGTTTTATCGCCTGTAGTAAAGCCAATGAATATACATCTAATTCATTTAACAACGGGGTCTCTTTTATAACTGGTAATATCTCTTCATATCTTAAATTATTTATTAATAATACGAACTTATCTTTTTTTACAATTTGCTGAGCCTCTTCTATGGAAATAACCTTTATTTCTTGATTATTTACATTTATTTTTTGCCCTTGTTTATCAGGACTGCTATCAATTATGTATTTGATTGCGCTTAAAACTAACTTACTTTCCAAAATCGTGGCAAGTTTTAAGCACATTTTCCCCGCACCATAACAAATGATTGAATAGCCCTTTTCAACTTTGTCAGATAAACTTCCTATACTCTCTACTATAAACATCCAATCCCCCATTATCTTAGATTGTATCTATCAAATGCTCTATAGCTAAAATGTATTCCTCAAATTCCTTTTTTTCAGTACTATACATATGCTTTTTTTTATCAATGCTAATTTCCCTTTCCATATATCCACAAATTGCGTCAACTGCTTCTTCATTATTATCAATCACTTTTCCACATTCATCACAAAATATCTGTCGGTCCGCAGCACCTACACGTGTAGATACTACTGGCACACCCAAGCATATTGCCTCAGATACAGCCAAACTGTACCCTTCTGATTTAGATACCATCAGCATCACCTTTGCCTGTTTCACAATAGGATAAGGGTTTTGTTGATATCCTAGAAAGAAAACACTATCTTCAATTTTATAGGTCTTGGCCAATAATTCTACTTTTTCTTTAAGAACTCCATAACCTATATAATATAATTTTGCATCGGCTTTTCGTTGGATAACTTCTTTGAATATCTCAATCGCTCTAACTGGATTCTTATTCTCATCCAAACGTCCTAAAAAAATGATTGAATTATCATCCAGTCTTATATCGCTCTTACAATTTGATTCTTTCAATATTTTTCTTGCATTAATACAGTTGTACAACTTTACTATTTTATTCTTATGTCTTGGATATAAATCTAATACAGATTTTTCCGTATTGTCACTAATTACTACAATTTTATTTACTTTTTCAAATGCTATATCCTGCAACTGTTTTTCCTCGAGCATATTATCATCGAGCAAGTTATAAATATCACCATGTATCCATGCTATGTTTTTCTTTCCTTCTGGTAATAAAAAACTTGGTTTTAAATAATTAAATGAAATGTAAATATCATAATCTTGTGGAATATACTTCTCTATCACCTTATTCCATTCATGATATACAGAATACATACGAATTTTTCTGTCAGGAGCATCTGCCAAAGTATAATAAGGATAAACTTTAACATACGCTGGAATAGCTTCTTGCTTAATTGTATCGTGAATAATCTCCATTACACCAAGCTCATATTTATTCGGGTTTAATCCATGTAGTATTGATGCCAATAGTGCTTCTGCTCCGCCACCTTTTGAAAAACAATTAATAATAAAGAATACTTTTGTCATAATCCCTAAATCCCCTTAAGATTAGCCATAAATTGTTTCATATTCTCCTCAGGACTAATCGTAGGTCTCCCCAAATCATCTCTCGCGGCTATTTTACATTTTATTTCCAAACAACACAGCCCACTGGTATTCTTAATTATTTCAAGTTTTTCTCTTAAATCATCTATCTTAGAAACCTGAAATACTTTTTCATAGCCACATGATAATGCTATCTGTGAGAATTCTTCTACATTAGCTGCTGTAGGCATACCTCCTACTGATTCATGTGCTTCGTTATTAATAATTACATGAACTAGGTTTTTAGGCTTTATTTTAGCATTTGTAAACATAGCACCCGCATGCATCAAAAAAGCACCATCTCCATCAATACACCATACTCTTTTATCTTTTCTTGTAACAGCTATACCAAGAGCAATTGAAGAAGCATGCCCCATCGAACCTACAGTAAGAAAATCACTTTCGTGTTTTTGATTCAACTGGTCCCTGATTTCAAATAGTTCTCGACTAGCTTTTCCTGTGGTACAAACTATTACATCATCTCCTATTGACTTTACTATTTCTCTAATAGCATCTTCTCTTAATAGATTATTATTATTTTTATATTCCACTTTTCTATCAGTGGTTAAACTATTCTTTTTAAATACAAATGCTACTTGCTGTCCATCTTTTAACAATGGTTCAAATGACTCCATAGCTTGAGAAATTGCTTCTACTGATGTATTTTCATCCACTATAAAATACGATACATTCATATTATCTAATAAACTAAGTGTAATTTCACCTTGAAAAGCATGCTGTGGTTCATCCTTAACACCTGGCTCTCCTCTCCACCCTATAGCAAATATTACTGGTATTCCATACACCTTTTCATTTAAAAGTGAAACTATAGGATTGACTGCATTTCCCTCCCCACTATTTTGCATATAAACAAGAGGTACTTTTCCCGTTGCCAGATAATACCCTGCTGCAATACCCACACAATTTCCTTCATTAGCCGCAATTATGTGTTTATCGTTTCCAACACCATATTCAGATATTAGGTAATTGCATAGACCTTTCAACTGTGAGTCAGGTACACCTACATAGAATTCTGTTTTTAACACATCTAAAAAATGCTTCGCATCCATCCATTTGCTCCCTAGATTTCATCTATTAAAGTAATTATATCTTTAATTGACATAAGCCTGTCATCTACTTCTTTTGCCCTATGATATTTTAAAATATCTTTTGCCGTCTGCACCATGGCTGGAAATGCACTTCGGGTAAGTTGATTAGCGTAAATAACCATGTTTACTCCATGCTCAACCAATTCATTTTCAGTAATTGTATTATATGAAGTAGGTACTACAACTATAGGCGTCTCTTTATTGACCTCTCTAAACTTGTCGCAAAACTCTAATACTTCGTTAGGCTCTTTCTTTCTGCTATGTATCATTATTCCATCAGCACCTGCATCTACATATGCATGAGCTCTCACTAAGGCATCCGTTAATCCTTTTTCAAGAACCAAGCTCTCAATACGAGCAATAATCATAAAGTCATCCGTAAGCTGAACTTTTTTTCCAGCCTTAATCTTACTGCAAAAATGTTCTATATCATCTTGCTCCTGCTTAGCTTCTACTCCAAATAAAGAATTTCGCTTAAGTCCTATCTTATCCTCAATAATAATCGCAGATACTCCCATGCGTTCTAGAGTTCTTACCGCATATACGAAATGAGCAGTTTGTCCACCTGTATCTCCATCAAAAATAATAGGCTTAGTTGTAACCTCAAGTACATCATCAATAGTTCTGAATCTAGAAGTAAGATCCACAACTTCTATATCAGGCTTACCTTTTGCTGTAGAATCACATAATGAACTAATCCACATAGCGTCAAACTGATTAATTTCTCCGTCTTTCTCTACTACAGTTTTTTCTGCAATTAGTCCTGTAATACCACTATGAACTTCGATAGTTTTAACTATAGGACACAGTCTAATGAGATTCTTTAATCTTTTTCGCCTATATTCTGGCATGCCAAGCTTTTCCTTGATTCGTGCATCAATTCTTCTTACATTATCATTATATGTATATGGAACATCAATAATTTTACCACCATACTCATTCAATCTCTTTTCTACATGGTCTCGTATAGCCTTCATTGGTCCTTGACACCAATTATCTCCATGAATGACATAATCCGGATGTAATTCATCAATCACATCATCATACATAAGATTATTCTGTTTAATGACATCAAACACCCCATCGATGTTTTTAACTAACTCTACTCTTTTTTCTTGATTCAAAATTGGAAATCTATCAAATTTAATTGCTTCTTCATCAGCTAAAACACCTATCGTAAGCTCACCATATTTAACTGCTTCATTGATAATGTTAAGATGCCCCTCATGAATCACATCTGTAACAAAGCAGGTGTATATTTTCTTCATTCTCCACCCCTTCATTTCATTCATAAATATTTTAAATAACTTTTATCTAGCTGAACCAATTCCTGTACTGTATCGATTTCTGTAACAACTCCTTCTTTTATTGGATATACTTTCAAATCAAATGTATCAAGATTAGCATCCACTACCTCATCCCAAAAAAGATTTCTATTTACGTTATTCTGAAAGGCTTCATTTATCTTATCCGCCAATATTTTAGTATCATTTTTATTAAAAAATGATAGACCTATCATGTTGTAACAATCTGTTCCACCTTTTCTTACTCTAGTAATTTTAAGATTATCATCTGTTTCAAATATCCAATCATCGGAATATCCTTCTACCAATGTCCCAAAATAGCCTGAATTATCTAATTGTTTGTTAAACACTTGAGCATCTGAAATATATAAATCTCCTTCGCAAATCAAACAATTACTATTGCGTATTACATCTGTTACTTTATACAAAGAAGATATATTGTTACACTCTTTATATAAATCATTATATATAAGAGTAAGGTTGGGATATTTCTCTTCTAGAATTTTGAATTGTTCTCCTAAGTATCCTACTACAACATATATCCTATCTATACCTCTATTATTTAGCCCATCTATTATTGTCTCCACAAGTGCTTTCCCATTAACTATAACCATAGGCTTAGGTACATTTTTAGTTATAGGATACATCCTTTTCCCCAATCCTGCTGCCAATATAACGGCAATATCTTTTGTATTATTCATAGTGTACAGGCACCTCAACTCCTATCTTTCTGTGAGCCTCCTTAAATACTTTAAAAAAATCACGTATATCATTAACTGTAATGGCACCTAAAGAGCACAATCTGAATGTTTTCGAGCTCATAATCTTACCTGGATATATAGTAAAGCCCCGTTCATAACAATAATCATGTATTTCTTCAAAATTAAAGTTATTATCATCGGGATAAATAGCTGTAGCCACTAATCCGGCACGATACTCTGGTTTAATGACTTGTTTATATCCCATCTCTTCTAACCCCTTACAAATCTCATCAAAAACACCTTTGTGCCGTTCCCATTTAGCCTCTTCACCTTCCTCCCAGTATTCCTTTATAGCTTGCTTAGTCGCATATGCTGTCTGTACAGGTGGTGTAAAATGCATTTCTCCGGTGCGCTCAAAAAAATCATACTGTAGAAATAGATTGCAGTAGTATGATCGTCTAGGATAATCCTTAGAAGCTTCTATTATTGACTTTCGCCCCACTATAAACGAGAGTCCTGTCATAGACATAAGACCTTTTTGAGCAGATGCCATACAAAAATCTATATTATCTTTTATCACATCAATAGGTCGCATAGCATATGTCGATGTAGTATCAACTACAAATATTGCCCCATATCTATGAGCAACTTCCCCTATATCTCTTATCGGATTAAGTAACCCAGTTCCCGTCTCATTGTGAGTAGTATATACTAGCGAAATATCTTCATGTTCTTTTAATTGTTTTTCCACCAACTCAATATCTGCAGGTTCATAAATAGGTAGCTTTAATTCCAAAAAATCTAATCCATAATATTCGCATACTTCTACAGCTCTACTACTATACGAACCATTGTTTACGATAAGAGCCCTCTTCCCTTCAGGAATAAGTGAATTAAGACAGACATCAATATTTATAGTGCCAGAGCCACAGAATAATACAGCAGTATACTTCCCATCTCCGTGTACTATTTTTACTAAGTCCCTTCTAATTTCCTGCATAAGTTTTGTAAATTCTTTTTCCCTAGGACATATGTCAGGAACCACCTGTGCCATCTTTACACTATCTGTTGTTGTTGCAGGACCTGGATTTAACAATACATTTCTTTTCATTTACTAAGCCCCCAAAACAGTAATCTGGTCTCTAACAATATCGTATATACGATTTATTTCATTGTCATCAAATATTTGATGTTCATTTACATACAATTTCTTTAGGCCATTACTAAATACAATAAGCTTCTTGCCATCTTCAAACACAAAAGCCTCAAAAGCCATAAGATTCTCTTCATGCCCCATCTCTCTATACAGAAATCTAAAATCAGGGTTATATATTTGAGTGCGAGCGCACTTAACATATTTTTTTTTAGGTATTATTGGTACTTCATCTTTTTCAAGCGCAATTACAACATTATTCATTTCAGAAAGAGATACTATATCATCACATTCTCCATTAGGTATATACTCTCCTATTAATACAAATGGTATCTCTGTCCATTCTGCAGAACATGACAACTGAATCTCCGAAACATCCTTAAGTGTTGCATTCTTAGGAAGGAGAAGATTTCCATGATCAGCATACAAAAAAATCTTAAATCTGCTGAGTTCTATAAATTCGGCCATTATTCCATCAACATATCTTAAAGAATCGTTATGCTGTCTAATATAATCAGCTCTCAATTTACCCCCTTTAGCTGGCAAAAAATCGAACAGCATTGCTGTCCCCTCAAACACCACATCTCCAGACGTGTATGGATTAGAGAATGAATAATGTGTTTCATATAATTCATGTAAAATAAACAAACCATTATCTGTTTCAAGCGCATCCATTACAAATTCCCATAACTTCTCTGTTATAGTCTGAAATGCCCCGCAATGATTAATCCCTTCACCCTCAATGTGCTTGTCCATATCCGTATATAAGTGAATGTCTCTACCTTGCTTCAATGCCTCTTTAATAAATCTACAATCACTAGCATCCACTACGCCGTGATTATAATAATTCGTACTTAAATCATAATTCTCACTATATACGGGAACTAAACTCTCAAATGTTGATGTTGAAAATGAATATGCATTAGTATATCTATAGCCCTTCTGATTTATTACTGCCATTAACCTAGGCATATTGTCCTCTGTCACGTCACTACGTCTCATCCCATCTAGACACATCAAAAGAACATTTTTGCTACCAATTTTTTTATATCCCTCTAATAATTGTTCTCGAATCTCTTTTATATCACCCAACAACAACTTATATGTCTCATTAGGAAAAAGTGACAATAATCTTTCTACACTCTCTGCCGCCAAACGAAAATCCTTGATTTGAATGTATAATGAAACCAATTCAAATAATTTTTCTTCCGATTCTAAATTTTTATTAAGTTTATTAATGGTTCTGTACAACTGATGAGGATGTGTTCCATAATAATAATCTGCATTAAGTTTAATTCCTCTAGCATTGATTTCATCATAAATATCAAGTGCTGGTATGTCTGGACATATTTTGGTTAATTTCTCCTTTATTTCTTTTCTAAATTTATAAGAAGAAATGATTATTCCATCTATATCGAATTCACTAATCTGATCGTCTGAAATTTGTTTGAAACCTGACTCGTTTTCCTGATTATAGTTATCGATAATAATCTTTACATTTTTCATTTCAAACATAAAGTCAGCCATTAGCATCCTGGTATGACCACCATTCGCGTATAATGCAGGTTTTTTTTTGTCTTTCAAAAAATGCTCCAAAATATCTTTAACGTTCAATGCTATTTTTTTTGAATCTAGCGGCCTATTTAGGCTATATTTTTCAAATAACTCATCATATTTTTTTATTAACTCTTTTCGTAAATTAAAATTTGTCATACTTCTATTTCTTTTCAACTCTATTCATTAGTGTTCTCATAAATGACGTGTTTTTCTTTTCCTCTACTAATTTCCAGCTTCCTACCTCTTTATGGAGTGAAACTGTTTTCTCAGTAATCATATTAGGCATACCTTCTATTGTTAAAGGTGACATTACTTCTCGCGGATACAATACAATCTCGTCTTTCTTTTGATATTGATTTATAATCTCAAATCCATATTTTTTTAATACAGGATGAGAAAAGGTATGGTCCTGCGTTTTTTTAAATTCTCCACCGGTATCCCTAATAGATACACATATATAATCTATCATCTCTTGAATAATATCCGCATTACTTATAGAACCAAATCCGCAACCTCTGCTTACCATCTCTCCAGAGCCCATATTAAAAAAAGATTTATCTTTTAGTAAAATATCAAAATTTGCTATAGCCTCCACATCCGTATCCAAATATATTCCACCATATTTGTTAATGATATCTAATCTTGCAAGATTAGGTACAAAACCCCACGCTCTACTAGTAAATGCTAATTTAGTATATTCATCTTTACAAAAATCATAATTACTTTCGTCCCATCGTATAATTTCATAATCAGGATTATACTTTCTCCAAGACTCTATATTTTTTTTAAATTCACCCGGTAATTCTTTTCCTCCAACCCAAATATAATGAATTTTCTTTGGAATAAGTTGAGGTCCCTTCGTGAATTCCCATGGCTTTATTTCCTCAAATGTATTTCTCATTATTATTGAAAGATAACACTCTAATTCGTCAAGCTCTGGTATAGCATCAAGCTGCTCTACTACTTCGTTTGCATAAAAAGGAGAATCAATGTAACAAATTAGGTTCTTATTTGTCTTATATGCTTTTATCAAATTGTTTAACGAGTAAATCATATATATTTTCCCGTTAAACTCATGCTCTGTGTTCCATAAACCATCATTATTGTCCACAACAAAAAGCACATTCTCATTTTCAAAATATATATCCAAACAACTATCTAAAGCTCTACCTGCTCCAAATATTACTATTTCCTTATCCTTTATATAATTTTTGAAAGCAACTGGACCCATGTTTTTTAAAGTAACCATAGATTTAATCCTTCAACTAACCATTTTGCAGTCATGCACAACTTTACTACTTTAATCCAATCCTCATTTTTTACAATCATCTATAAATGCCTTTTCCTTGTATTTTGAAATGCTTTAATTATGACGTTTTTTACACTAATAATAATCTCCATATCATCTTTCCTTCTAAAATATTTCTTCAAAAGAGCTCTCAATTTTCGCATTTACCTGCAACAGTGTTAAAAGGTTTTGTCTGCTGATTTTGTTTTCCAACTCACTTTCATGTATTAATCCTCCTAAACCATGAATCTCTTCTTGTCTCATAGTGCTGGGGTAAATATTAACATTAACTAAGGAAACTTTTTTGTATATTGCCATGCTTAGTCTGTGAACACCATCAATGTGTTTATAATTATCTAATATAGATATTGGATAATTATTCAAAAAGCCTCTAGTCTCTATACTACGAATCAAATCCTTAAAATTGATTAGTCTCTTTTTTGCTGTTTCATGAGAGCAATACAATTCCATACATGCCATATAGATATCATCACCATCATTTCTCAGGCCATAAAATTGTTCCAATACTACATATCTTGTTGCAATTAAAAGATTATCTTTATTTGCTAGATAAATTTGCTTTACTGGAATCTTAATATTTTTTTTTATAGGTGTTCCTAACATAAATTCATAAAGAAATGGATATATCCAAATACATTTATCACATCTTTCTTTAAGTAACACTTTATTAATTTCTTCTTTCAATGATTCGTGTACTGCAAGACATACGACATAATCACTAATTTTTATATTATCTATTGATTTTATTGGATAATTATCTATACTCTTGGTATCTCCCTCCGTTGTCACAAAGCATTCTAAATTATCTTCTAAACTTCGTATTTTTATACCTTTATAAAATTTTTCAGCAACATATCCTGCACCATAGATTATGAATTTGTTATTCTTAAGAATATTGATAAATTCTTCAAATTCCATTTATATCTCCATAAATTATCTGTCTGCTAGTAATATTGCCAATTATATCCACAACCCTTTTGGAAGCTTTTCCATCAGCAACTATTCCACATCGATAGCGAAAATTCGTAGACTCTTCTCTATACTTCAAATCATCAAAGGATAGAATATTTTCAACCAATTCATCTGTAGATTTAGCATACGAAAAAGGTATCTCATCTAGTGAAAACATAAGATTTCCTCTATCGTCAACGTACTCTTCTAAATCATCAGCATATATAAATCCTGGCTGACCCGTTAAAAACCCTTCGAAAATCACTGTAGAATAATCCGTTATTATTGCATCTGTAGCAGCCATAAGCTCATTCATATCATCAGCTTGCGTCACATCTATAATCTTTGAATTCGTATTTGCGATATTCATCTTTTTAACTGAGTCTGCAAGTTGCGGATGTAACCGAAGAAACAGATACCACTCTCCGCCAAATCTTTTCTCGAATGCATCAATAACTCTATCAAAATCCAAAGAAACTTTTTTCTCATTTACACTTCTATTTAGCGCCTGGCTACCACCTCTAAATGTTGGCGCGTATATAGCTATCTTTGCATTATTTGGAACCTCATATCGTTCTCTAATTAATTGGTGTTTTTCCTTAACACTATTTATTAATATATCAAAGCGAGGTGTGCCAATCTCTTTAATATCGCCATCATATATCAAGCCTTTGGGCCACATATTTGTACACCATTTGCTTCCAGAAATTGCTATATCTATTAAATCTGAATCTGTTTTGCTCACCAAATAAGCTATTTCTGATAGTTTATTTCCTCTACATTTTCCAATAGGTTTTAAGCTAATTGAGCCATGCCAGGTCTGGATATAGGTTGTCCCTTTTCTTTTTCTCGTTCCTAAAAAAGTTCTTGTATTCCCTATCCACACTCTAGCTGTCGTCATTTGAAATGCTCTATTCCAAATAGTATCCTTAACTACCTTTATACCATCTGGAAAACTAAGGCTAGGTTTCTTTGTAATCCACACTAAATCATAATCAGTTTCACCTTTTGCATTTCTTTTAAGTATTTCCTCGGCTATGTATCTAGGATTACAACTATAGCCTCCATTTCCTTCCAGAGTCCAAAGCACAATCTTGTTCTTTTGAATAGGAAATACTCGACAAATATAAAATGGAAAACTATAAAAAAAAGCTTTAATTTTTCTTTTCTTTATATACTTTTCTTCAGTGCTTTTTTTTCCCATATCTCTATGCATCTATTAAATCCAAGAATCTTTCTAAGCTATACAGTAATAATCTTTGTTCTCCTGTTAATCCAGTTACGCAGTCTTCTTTAAACTCTTTACGTTTAGGTCCTCCCCAGTTTTTCATCCAGGCCTCTGCTGGTCTCGACATCGGCTTTTTTTCTGGTATCTCAAGCATTGGGTATCTCATTTTAAAAAGCTGGCGGATTAAATATTTGCTTTCTCCATTTCTAACTCGCTTTAAATCTAACGGCTCCGCCATCTTTAAATGCTCAAATGGATCAATATAATCTAATCCCGCACACTCGAATGCATTTGTTAATGCTCCAGCAGCTGATACAGCATAAGGTCCCTGAATATAACCTATGAAATCAATATCCCCATTGGTTTTTCTATATTTTTCATAAGTATCCATTGCTATACTGCCATCTTTTAAAACTTTAGATGCATCTAAAAAAGTAAATCTATTAATCCATTCATCATACTTCCAATCCTTAGAAAGCAATCTATCCATTCCACCAAATTCAGTATCGGCACAATCCCCATAAACTATCAGATTGCATCCATCTGCTTTTGCTCTTAATGCAGCCTTATATGCCTGTGGTTCGTTTGGAATAATAGGCGAACCATCATGAAGCATTAGTTCATCCATTTCGTTTACATAATCATCCCATGTAACATCTACAATCACATGTTCCAGCTCGTATATATCACAGTATTTCTTTGCCTGTTCAGTTTCATCAACAGCATTTTCTCCAATACATCTTGCTGTATAGCACTTAGCTCCTTTAGGCATATATGAAGCAAGAATAGCTGAATCCATACCACCACTAAGCAGCATTCCCGCCTTTGATAAATCTATCTTTTCCAGCTGATTTCTAATACCTTCATCTATATCTTCTGCTGTTTTACAAGGAACCTTTTTCTCCAGTGGAACATCGGGATGCTTTCTTGGAATAATTCCTTCCTTAAAGCATTTGTTTTCATCATATACATATCTCACTGTTAAATATGATTCCATGCAGTACTTTTTATCTTCCATCATCCCCTACTCCTCACATGCTTTCGGTATCTCAACCCTCAATCCCGTCGATGAAACGCTAGGTGTATGTGGCAAATACACTACATCAACACCCAGCTTTGCCAAATCTTCCTCTGTTTGTTTCCAGCGTTCATTGCCTTTCCAGTCGTCGCCTATGAACACTGCATCAAATCTATGCGTTTTATAGATTTCCACCTTATCCAAGGTATCTACAATTATTACATCGTCCACCGCACGCAGGTTTCTGACTATCTCAGCTCGGTCATTCTCGTTAATTACTGTTGTCTTATGCTTGTACTGCTGCACAAGCTCATCAGAATTAACCCCAACAATAAGCTTTTCGCATTGAGCCTTAGCGTTGTTTATTAAATTCAAATGTCCCACATGGAACATATCAAAAACGCCCTGTGTATACCCAATTTTATACATGCCATTTTACCTATCGCTTGCACCGTACAATCTATTCACACATTTACAAAGGGCTCCGCACCCTCAGGTGCGAAGCCCTATAAAACTCCTACTATTCCTATACTCCCCACCATTCATGCAATTAAACCCCTAGCAGAAAAGCTAAATGCAGACACTCCCACATCTAAGTTTTTCTATGGTTTAATTATAGTGAATACGAGGCTTTTGTTCAATCAATTTGCATGGAGACACAGAATTGTCACAAAATATCTTTATGCGCAACATCCGACCTATATTTACATAAATCCGTGAATGTCCCAACATCCTCATTATGCTGCATACAATACTACTCCCTCTTTTTCAATATTATTAAAGAATGGATAATTGTCTACCCACTTATAAAACAGTTCTTTACTATGCGTCATTGGATTAATTTCAACATCATTATCCATGTTAAAATCATACGTCTCGTCAAACAACTTCTTTTGAAACTCTTTAGCTTCAACATCGCTGATATTTACAAAAATCATAATATCAAAATCAGATCCAGTTTTATTATCCCCTCTAGCATATGAACCAAAAAGAATAATCTTCTCGAGATTTGAACCATATATCTGCTTTATTACCTCTATGTAGTTTGCTAGTATTACATTTACTTCCATCCTCTTCTAGCTTTATCTACACTTCCACAAAGCCATCGGATGCTTTTGTATACTTTCAATTATTCTAGAGTCATCAAACAATAATTCTGGCCTATAATTCTTCCTTTCAAATTCATCTAAGTACATCTTTTCATTTTCTGTTAGAATCATAAGCCCTGCAATATATTCTTTTGCTTCCCTCTTTAACCCATCCAAATCAAAATTAGCTTTCACTTCGATTACTGGAAACAGTTCTCTCTTAACCTTGTTAAAATCAATTGTATCTATTTGAGATGTGTTAAATTCTTTATTCAATTCTATCGCGGAAATACTGGAATAAAAAATAATACACTTTCTAAATAACTCCCTGTTATCTTCTAGTATCCCTGCATCAATCATATTTCCAAAATCATACAAATCTCTTGGTGCTGCTCTGTTAAGTAACGCGTTTGCCTTAGCTGCAAACAATTCTATTGGATTAAGAGTTTGTACTTGAATTTCATCATCAAAAATTCTTGGCATTATTTTTGCACTTACTGTCTCTAATATATGTGCCCTTAAGGAATAGTTAATTTCTATTTTTATGGTATCTTTATTTCCACCAGCATTCGTATACTGAAAGTGAAATCCATCTAAACTATGCATATATCTTGAATCTAAAGATAATACATAGCCTTCGCTTTCCATATATGAAAGTAAATTATTCTTAATTACCTCACGAATTTTCGACATTTCTTCTTTCGTATCATTAGGCATATAATCCATATCAATATCAACTGATAACCTTGGTAAATCAAATACCGTAAGATTAATAGCGGTTCCACCTTTTAATACAAGATGATTATTCAAGAAATCTGTGTTGTTTATGTAGTTTAATATATCTTTTAATCGAACAACCTTTTCAAATGTATCTCTTCTAAATCCATATTTTCTAGCCTCATACTCTAAAGCGCGCTTATCATATATCGGCATCAATTATTCCTCCATTTTTCAGTTCTAGTAATCTATCTGGCACTACTAACTGCCATTCTTTATTGTATGTAGATGGACCTTTTTCATTTGAAAAATAGCGTTTGCTATTGCCCATTTGTTCTTGTAATTTTTCTTTAAATGCTCTCATCATTAAGCTTTTTCCTATACCATGATAATTAGTCATTACAAAACCTACTTTTTGATATAAAAACTGATTATCATACTCAGCTAAATACTCTATAAGTTTACCTTCATTTAATTTCCCTACATCCTCGATATTTGAAAGCACTTCTTCAGCTCCTGAAATTTTATCCATATCTTTTAAGCTATCAAGTACAGTACGTTCCTTATCTGTTACAGATATTCCTCCTGAATATGGTATTTTTTCTACCCCTTTATCAATAGTAGGCTTCACGTAATGATAAATATAACCATCAAATTCGAAATTATTAAATGCTGTTTTAGATGAAACGTAGACATCGTAATAAACTTGATCTGTAATACCATAATATTCCATAGCTGTATGATGAGATATATATGCAGTATCGTTTATTCCACATGCAATCTGAAATCGATTAGCATTAACCTCTCCATTCGCCCCAATTACACATGTATATAAATTATTCCTTATTTTCTTTACCATATTTGCTTTGACAAGACGGTAAATTGCAGATCTAGCACTATTTACATTATCATAGTATATATTTACATCATTTACTGTAAATACTGGCTTATTAAGCAATTGCATATATATACTCATAGTTTATAATCCTCTTAAAATCATTCATATATGAATTATCTTACTTATATTTTAAACATTTATTCCTACTATTTCAAGTTTATATTTAGTGCAATATAACGCATATATGCATTATATTGCGCTATTTTTAAACTTTTTCTTATCCTACTTAACCTATTAAACTGTAATTCAAACCATTTCCCTTCCCACCGGTTCTCCCCAGTCATATTCATATACCTCTATTTCACCGTCATACTCTTTAAGTCTTTCGCCAAATGACTTATGTTCAAATATTGCATTACTATCATTTGATTTTTCAGCTTCACCCATTTCTCGGTTTGAACAATTTAGTAACGTCACTTTTCCAACCTCTTTAACATACATTTTAATAGCTTTTCCAACTTAACTTCGATTATAGCATAAGACACAAATAGCTTCGCAGCATCAGCCACGAAGCCATTTTCATCTTTCTATCCTTTTCCGGGTAATCAAACTATCTGAGGGGCAGTCTTTTTGAGGGTCTAGTTTGAGGGTACGGTTTGAGGGGCACTTTTGAGGGGCTGGTTTGAGGGTTTGGTTTGAGGGGCTAGCTCCATTTACATAAAAATATAAGCCAGGATGTTCAGTTTGGTTACTGAATAGCCTGGCTTTTTTAGGACTTTATTGTCCTTGTTATCCTCTTTAAATATCATATTTTTGAGCAAATCATATGAAGGGAGGATACACATTGAATAGTATCACACAATTACTAGACCTTGAAGATAACGAAGTAATAATCAGCGATATTTCAATTCAAGGTAACACAAAAACACTTACGATTGAAACTGTTCCTTCAGCACACTTCTGCCCCTCTTGTGGCTATAAGATGCATTCGCGTGGAGTGAAAAATAGAACAATCAATCATCCAATTTTACAGGATAATTTTTCGCTAGTTCTT
>NZ_FOQF01000010.1 GCF_900113655.1 Pseudobutyrivibrio sp. OR37
CTCACGTGTGTTGCGACACAGAATACAAGCGCTTCTATGACATCAAATACAAAGAAGTCAACAGGAACCAGCACAAACGCGCACTCGCACTTACTGCCCGTAAATTTGCTAGATTGGTCTACAGTATGCTGAAGACTAATCAGCTATACAAAGCTCCTGTTTCAAAGTAGTAAATACTACTTTAGGAGTTAACGCCCTGTTTTTTTGAAACAGTACGGCAGGGCTTAGGCGGTCGTTCTTTCTTTTTTGAAAAATAACCAAAAAGAAAGGGACTTTTCAAGATTTTTCATCTTGACATATCACCGCTAGACTATTTCTAAATCTTATTTAAAAGCCTTTTTAACATTGCTTGATAATCTGCCAACTGCGATTGCGAAAATCCATGTGAGAGCCATTGCAAGAAGTAGCAAGGTGAAGGTTTCGCGTCTGCTGTAAAGCTGTATATCGTAATGTCTGAAAAGCAAAATAATTATCATGTGATGAACTAAAATTATATTCCAACTGATTCCGGAAATGTAGGTTATCCACTTGTAGGATTTCTTTTCAGGTGATATATCCACATCTCTGATAGCTATAAACATTGCAAGTGACCAGATGGCACATACAACCTCGAAGGCTTTTGCTGGAAGCACATCCACAAAGGCTGTGTAGCCTGCGATTAACAGGTATATAAATATTACCACTGAAATAACAGTGCCGATGATTCTAAATGATTTTGAGATTTCCTTGTGACCAACTAAATCATAGAGCAGCATTCCTATATAGAAGTACAAAAGTACAAATAATGGATTGTGCTCTACCTGAATTGGGAATGGATTATTTATAAATAACAGACATCCGCTCCAAATAATCAGCAGTGCTAAAAGGATATATTTAAATTTTTGCATAAGCTTTGCCAATAATGGGAAAAGCAGATAACAAAGTACTATGCAGGACATGAACCACTCGCCTATAAGGTAAAAGCCAAGGCCTCCGCTCATTTCCTGAACAAGTGCATCCACACCAAGTATCGTAAATACGAACATATACATTGGTGAGGTTGAGCCTGCTGCAACGTTATTTACTGCAAAGTAGGCAAGAAACATTATCGTATATGCGATATAAAATGGGATATATAATCCTTTGAAACGTCTACGGTAATAATCCTTTAAAGGCAGCTGGCTTTCCTTATTGTACATAAGTGCATAGCCTGAAATTATAAATAAAAACAAGCTGGCTGGGCGTGCCCAAAGATTTGCGAAATAATTAAGAGATGGCATCAGAGGATCTGTTCCCTGAGCCAGATTAATATATTCGATACAGAAATGATATAAAAAAATAAAAATGACACCGATATCGCGGAGGATATCAAGGCCGATGATTCTTTTTTTCATGTATACTCTCCTAGGATTATTGTTCTAGTTAAGTATATATAAAATTCAATTTGTTAGCAACTTTGTAAAGACACCTCATCCGCCCCTAAGGGGCACCTTCCCCTCAAGGGGAAGGCTTTTTGTTTATACTGTTTCTACGTTACGAGTTGCAATTACGTCTACGCCAGTGCCACAGACATCTTTTACTACTACATCACCGATGTGGATTGGTGCATGCATTACTGCTGCATCTATTTCTCGCATTACGGCGTTGATTTTATCCTTTGGAATGTTGCTTGCAGTTTTTACTGATACACGTGGTTTATCTCCACCAAGTATAATTGCTGTTGAAGTAACTGTTCGCTCTGGATGGGTTACCTCGTTTCTAGCATATTTATCACCAATGCCGCAGGTGTTTCCTGTTACTGAAACCACCTCACCGTTTTCTAATTCTACTGTTATCTGACATCCCATTGGGCAGCCGATACAGGTTAACTCTCTCTTTTCCATTATCTTCGCCCTCCTTTTACTCGTTCTCAATCTTTACTGTGATTTTCTTTAATCCTGGCTTTTCGGCAAGCTTGTCCTTAAGAAGGATTACCTGCTCCATTTCGCCTGGTGCCATGATTCGTTTTTTGTTATGCATTACTCTTTCATCATCGAAGTAAACGCTTACGTAGGAATCCTTGAATACTGCTCCTACTCTGAATCTTACTGTGAGCTTGTCGTCCATTCTATCTACATCGATTGTAGATGGAACTGTGTAGCGGGCACCTTCTGTTGCAACAATTTCGATTTCATTTGAAGAGCCTTCTGCAAGCTCGCCCTTGATAAATTTGGCAGCATTCTTACCTGCTCTATCCGCTTCCTCTGAAACGTAATCAACAAGGTCATGTACGTGAAGTACGTTGCCGCAGGCAAATACGCCTGGGATATTAGTTTCAAGGGATTCGTTTACAACTGGGCCGCTTGTGATTGGGCTCATCTCTACCCCTGCATTTCTTGAAAGCTCGTTTTCTGGAATGAGTCCACAAGAAAGAAGCAAAGTATCACAGGTGTATCTTTCTTCCGTTCCTGGAATTGGCTTTCCGTGATTATCAACCTGAGCAATGGTAACAGCTGTAAGATGCTCCTTGCCCTCGATATCTACAACAGTGTGGCTAAGCTTAAGTGGAATGCCAAAGTCATCCAGACACTGTACGATATTTCTCTTTAATCCACCTGAGTATGGCATAAGCTCAGCAACAACCTTTACCTTTGCTCCCTCAAGTGTCATACGACGAGCCATGATAAGTCCGATATCACCAGAGCCCAGGATTACCACCTCGCGGCCTGGCATGTAGCCTTCGATATTAACAAGGCGCTGGGCTGTACCTGCAGAAAAGATTCCTGCTGGTCTGTAGCCTGGAATGTTTAAGGCTCCTCTTGGACGCTCACGGCATCCCATGGCAAGGATAACTGCGCCAGCCTTGATCTGATACATTCCGTCCTCACGGCTCATAGCTGTTACAACTCTATCCTCAGAGATGTCCATTACCATTGTGTTTAATTTATATTCGATTTTTGCATCCAATACTTTTTCAATAAAACGATATGCATATTCTGGACCTGTAAGCTCCTCCTTGAAGGTGTGAAGACCAAATCCGTTATGAATGCACTGATTTAGGATTCCTCCTAATTCCTTGTCTCTTTCTAAAATAAGAATCTTTTCAACACCAGCATTTCTTGCTGATACTGCGGCTGCGAGACCTGCTGGGCCGCCGCCTACGATTACGATATCATAATTTGTCATTAGTTGTTGCCTCCCTTCTGATTCTTGGTGCGTTCCATTACGATATTTGAACGTCCACCACTCTTTGTAATCTCCTCATAAGGAAGACCTAATTCTCTGTGGAGAATTTCCATTGTCTTTGGAGAGCAGAAGCCTGCCTGACATCTTCCCATACCAGCACGTGTTCTTCTCTTTACACCGTCAAGAGAACGTGCGCCAAGTGGTCTGTGGATAGCGTCTAAAATTTCTCCCTCTGAAATTGATTCACATCTACAAATAATATTTCCATAAGCTGGATTTTTCTTAATTAATTCATTTCTTTCTTCAACTGAAAGGTCTGCTGGGTTCATTACGTCCTTTCTTGTGCTAATCCAATTAGCCTTTTTTGAAAGCCCCATCATATCCTTCAACATATTTCCTACCATCTCACCGATTGCTGGAGAAGATGTTAGGCCTGGAGATTCGATAGCTGCGCAGTCGATGAAGTGTGGTGCTCCTTCTACCTCGCCAATGATGAATTCGTGTCTTGCCTCGTGAGCACGAAGTCCTGCAAATGATGTGATAACCTTTCTCATAGGAAGATTCTTTACGTGGTCATTTGCCTTTGCGATTAAATCTCCAATACCCTCTGCTGTTGTATTTGTTCCTTCCTTGTCGTCAATATCAATAGCAGTTGGTCCAACAATAAGGTTGCCATGAACAGTAGGTGATACAAGTACGCCCTTACCAAGATTTGTTGGCTGTGGGAAGATTGTATGTGATACATGAGTGCCAACCTCTTTATCAAGCAAGCAGTAATCACCTCGTCTTGGGATGATTTCGATTTTATCATCGTCCTTGCTTACCATGTTGTGGATTACTCCCGAATAAACACCTGCTGCATTAACAACATATTTTGTTACATACTCGCCATTGTTGGTGCGAATATGCCATAACCCTTTTTCATCTTTTTTAACGTCTTCGACCTTAGTATTAAATCTGAAATCAACACCG
This sequence comes from Pseudobutyrivibrio sp. OR37, assembly GCF_900113655.1. Lineage (GTDB taxonomy): Bacteria > Bacillota > Clostridia > Lachnospirales > Lachnospiraceae > Pseudobutyrivibrio. Next base: position 4,117 of record NZ_FOQF01000010.1, read on the forward strand.
TTCACGTTAGCATTTTCAGCCATTGCAATGTTTAGCTTGAATGGGCAGATAATGCCACCTGTTGGTGCAAGTAAAGCTCCTTCAACATTATCAGAAAGGTTTGGCTCAAGTTCCAAAGCCTCCTCGCGAGTTAGGATTTTCATATCCTTAACGCCGTTTTTGATTCCTCTGTCGTAAAGGTCCTGCAGTCCTGATAATGCTTCCTTGTGAATGCATACAACCATGGAACCATTTCTTTTGAATGGGATGTCCAAATCTCGGCAGAGGTCATCCATCATTTCATTTCCACGTACATTCAATTTTGCCATCAATGATCCTGCAGCTGCGTCAAAGCCTGCATGTACAATTGCTGAATTAGCCTTTGATGTTCCTTCGCAAACATCCTCACATTTTTCTAGAACACAGACATTTGCTTCATATCTTGAAAGCTCTCTTGCTATTGCGCTGCCAGAAACGCCTGCGCCTATGATTATGACATCATACAACATAATTTAATCTCCTAACTTTAAAAATTATTAAGAAAAAAGGAGTCAGAAATTAGACGCATCTCATCATGCGTTCAATACCGACTCCAATCCTCAGTGTATACAATAGTTTAGTTTTAAAATGGTTCCAGTATTGAATACTGAAATACTTATATAGGTTGATAAAAAATGGTTAACTTTTTAGCCAAACATCTGAGCTGCTGCAAGTGCATTGTAAAGAAGTGATGCAACAACACCGCCGCAGATAGGTGCTACAGCTGGAATCCATCCATAGCTCCAGTTTCCATCTTTCTTACCAAAGTTAGGTGCAAGGCATAGATAAGCAAGACGAGGAGCTGTATCTCTTGCTGCGTTCATTGCGTATCCTGTAAGACCGCCAAATGAAGCACCGCAAGCTACGATTACACCATATACAAGAATCCAAACTGTTCTGTCTTCGCCGGCTGGAATAAGTGCAAGTGTAAACACAAGCACGAATGTAGCGCAAAACTCAGAAGCAAAGTTCTTAACCTGATTTGGAATAGATGGTGCTGTACAGAAGCATCCGCGTACTACTGCATCATCAGCTGTCTCTCTAATATGATCGCCATAAAGGAAAATAAGGATGGCTGCACCTATGAAACCGCCAAGCATCTGAGCAACAATCTGTCCTGGAACTGTGCTCCAGTCACCAGATCTGATTGCAAGACCGATTGTAACTGCTGGGTTAAATGCTGAAGGGCATCCTGTAAAATTGCTCATTGCAAAGGCAGGAACCATAACTGCCATTCCCCAACCGATAAGGATGTGAACTGCTCCGCCGCCCTTGAAACCAGATTTATTCAAGGAAACGTTACAGCAAACACCGTCTCCAAGTAAGACAAGTAAAATAGTACCAATAAATTCTCCCAAATATACTGACATATACATTTACCCCCTGATATTTAGTTTTTTTATTAACTACGCGCCCTCATCAGTCACCTTCGGTGACAGCTTCCCCCAAAAGGGGAAGCCTATTACTCCTTAGCCCATCCGCGGGTTGCGGCTACAGCTTGTGACCAGCCTTTGATGCACTTGTTACGTGTCTCATCTGGCATCTCTGGTTTGAATTCTTTATCAACTGCCCAGTTCTTAATAACGTCTTCTTTGCTCTTCCAGTAGCCTACTGCAAGACCTGCCAAGTATGCAGCACCCATAGCTGTTGTTTCTACGCAGCTTGGACGAAGTACGTTAGTGTTGATAATGTCTGACTGGAACTGCATCAAGAAGTTGTTGTTTGATGCACCACCGTCAACCTTAAGTGATGTAAGATGCTTTCCAGAGTCAAGCTCCATAGCATGAAGTACATCATAGGTTTGATATGCAAGTGATTCAAGTGTTGCTCTGATGATGTGATATTTGTTAACACCACGAGTAAGACCTGTGATTGCTCCACGTGCGTATGGATCCCAATATGGAGCACCAAGACCTGTAAATGCAGGTACAACGTAGCATCCGTTTGTATCCTTAACACGAGTTGCGAAGTATTCTGAATCTGGTGAAGAATCAACAATCTTTAATTCATCACGAAGCCACTGGATAGCAGCACCAGCAACGTATACAGAACCTTCAAGTGCGTATGTAACCTTACCATCTAATCCCCAAGCGATAGTTGTAAGAAGGTCGTTCTTAGAGAAGATTGGCTTGTCACCTGTGTTCATAAGCATGAAGCAACCTGTTCCGTATGTGTTCTTTGCCTCGCCTTCGTTGTAGCAGGTCTGTCCGAAAAGGGCTGCCTGCTGATCACCAGCTGCGCCAGCGATGCGAATTGGGCCACCGAAGAACTCTGGGTCAGACTCACCATAGATGCAGCTAGAAGGCTTAGCTTCTGGAAGCATGCTCTTTGGAATATCAAGAATCTGGCAAAGCTCATCATCCCACTCAAGCGTATTAATGTTAAATAACAATGTTCTTGAAGCGTTAGAGTAATCTGTAACGTGTACCTTGCCCTTTGTAAGCTTGTAGATTAACCATGAATCTACAGTACCGAAGCAAAGCTCACCTTTTTCCGCTCTTTCTCTAGCACCTTCAACGTTGTCCAGAATCCAACGGATCTTTGTTCCTGAGAAGTATGGATCAAACTTAAGACCAGTCTTCTGCTGGAATTTTTCAACGATTCCTGGAATCTTTCCCTTCATCTGCTCAGCAAAATCTGCTGTACGACGGCACTGCCAAACAATAGCGTGATGTATTGGCTGTCCTGTTGCTCTGTCCCAAACGATAACAGTCTCACGCTGGTTTGTGATACCGATTGCTGCGATATCTTCTGCTGTAGCGCCAACCTTCTGCATAGCTGCACGTGCTACAGAAAGCTGTGTCTGCCAAATTTCGTTTGCATCATGCTCAACCCAACCTGGCTGTGGGAAGTACTGAGTGAATTCCTTCTGTGCAACAGAGCACATCTCGCCTTTTTCGTTGAAAAGGATACATCTGTTACTTGTTGTTCCGGCATCCAATGCCATTACGTATTTTGCCATTATTACTCCTCCTTCTTTGCCCTATGGCTATTTCAAGTTATATGGAGTTAGGGAACGCAACTAAAGCTGCCATACATCCTCGTTAGTGGTTGATACGGCCAGCACCCCATTATTTAGTGCATTCATTACATCATCTCTATCACTGATAAGCCCTCCTGCCAAAACGGGAACGCGGCTAACTGCATTCACCTTTTTGATTATCTTTGGAAGCACTATTCCAGGTAGGATTTCGATGACATCTGGCTGAGATATTCCATGACGATCCTGCTTTTCTATATTTACAAGAGCCATGCTGTCAATTACGAAATATCTAAGCACTGTGTATAAACCTAACTCCTTTGCCCTTCCGATGAGGTTCCCCTTTGTGGTTATAATTCCATCCGCCTTGGTATTATTCTTAATAAAGTCGACTGAGATTTCTTTTGTATTATTCAGACCTGTTATAAGGTCTAAATGTACCATTGCGATTTTCCCTGAATCCTTAATTCGTCCCACGATATTTGGTATCGTGCAAACGTCCCCATATAATATAAAGATTATTTCACAATCTGTTTCAATGGCTTTTTCTAATCCTTTGTCGTCCTTTATGGCTGCAATTACTGGATTAGCCTCCAGCTTTTCGATGAAAGCTCTATGCATTATTTATACTCCTTTAAGATACCCCTATCTCCTAACTATAGGCACAAAAAAAGAACATGCCTATAGACCAAAGAGCTCATCTCTTTCTCACAGCCACATTCTCATCTCTCACGGGCATTTATTAACTTTTGTAAATACATAATACCCCAAACATGGGTAAATTTCAACATATTCTTTTTACAAATTAGTCGTTTTCTGTACACATTCACTATTTTTGTAATCTTTCAATAAATATATGACAAGCATTAACTACAGTTTGCACAAAAAAACTCCCCACTTATGTAGGGAGTAATATGCCTCATATTTTATTTCTGCGCATCAGTAATTGCGCGGTATAAATCCTCGTATTCCTCAAATGCGGGAATATCAGGATATGCCTTTTTAATCTCATCTGTGCTTCTAAATAAGAAGCCAGCCTTTGAATTTTCAATCATGCCAAGATCGTTATAGCTATCACCGCTAGCAATTGTTTCAAAGCCACAAGACTGAAGTGCCTTTACTGTAGTAAGCTTACTCTTATCACAGCGCATTCTATAGCCTGTAATCTTACCATCTGCAGAAACCTCCAGCTCATTGCAGAAGATGGCAGGATAGCCAAGCTTTTTCATTAGTGGCATTGCAAACTGTGAAAATGTATCGCTAAGAATTATTACCTGGCCATTAGCTCTTAGCTTATCTAAAAATTCCTTTGCGCCTGGAAGCGGATTAATCTTTTCGATTGTAGCCTGAATTTCCTTTAAGCCAAGGCCATGCTCATTCAAAATATCAATACGATACTTCATAAGCTTATCGTAATCTGGCTCGTCTCTTGTAGTCTTCTTAAGCTCAGGAATGCCTGCGGCCTCCGCAAATTCGATCCAGATTTCTGGAACTAAAACTCCCTCTAAATCTAAACAAGTAATATACATAACATCTCCAAGTCCGCATTAATTACGTAGACAATCATTATTTCACTACGCTCATCTAACATGATTCGCTTTAGTAAAATAATAATTGTCTACTATTAATGCTCATCTAAAATTTACAGTTACCAAAATACTTCCTAGAAGAAACGGATGACGCTTTTTACGCCGCCGAGGGCTGCTTTACGCTCGGCGAATTCAGCTTCTGTCATTTCTTCGGTGATGAAGGCTGTTTCATCATCAAGGTCTAAATCTGTATAATGTACGTTTTCGAATTCGTTTTCTATATTAGACTGAAGTGCTGATGTGCGGACGAAATATTTAAAGCGTTGCTCATTTGGATTTGCAAGCTCTATTTTTTCGTTTGCCCAACCAATTCTTACATGCTTATCTGTATTTCTTGCAAGGAATACTAAGTCACCTACAACTGCTGATGCTGTAGGAAGCGCACCTGCTCCGGCGCCGTAGTAGAGAGATTCTCCAAGCATATTGCCGATAACAGCAACTGCGTTCATAACCCCTGAAACATGGTAAAGCATCTGCTCTGGCTTAACCAAGAATGGCGCTACCCTACATGAATAGGTATCGCCCTTTTTAGCGCTTCTTGCTACCAGCTTGATGCTATAGCCCATAGATTTAGCATATTTAAAATCTGTAGCTGTGATTTTACTAATGCCCTCTGTTGGGATGTCTTTATAATCAACATTCTTTCCAGTGACGATTGATGTAAGTATAGCAATCTTGCGGCAGCTGTCATGACCTTCCACATCAGCTGTAGGGTCTTTTTCAGCGTAACCTAGGGATTGTGCTTCTGATAGGATTTGGTCGTAATCACTTCCAAACTGTTCCATATTAGTAAGCATGTAATTGGTTGTACCGTTACAGATAGCATCTATTTCCTCGATAACATCACCTGTAAGGCAAGCTGTAAGTGTACGAATAATAGGAATACCACCGCCAACAGCTGCTTCAAATACGAAATTAGTACCGTTATCCTTAGCAACCTTCATCAGCTCGGCGCCCTTATCTGCTACAAGTGCCTTGTTTGATGTGGTAACCGATTTACCAGACTCAAGCATTGCTTTCACAAAAGTAAATGCAGGCTCAACGCCACCCATTGTCTCAACAACCAGCTTTACATCCTTATCTTTTGCGATAACCTTATAATCCTTAACAAAGCAATCCTTGTGTGGGTCATCAGGGAAATCTCTTAAGTCTAAGATGTATTTTAAATCCAACTCTTCACCAAGTCGCTCTTTAATTATGTCCTTGTTGGTATCTAAAACCTTTGCTACACCGGAACCAATAGTTCCATATCCCATAATTGCTACTTTCATGTTGTCACTCCCTTGCTAAAATTTTTACGTAATGAACACCTTCCACATTTTCTATTGCACTAACCAATTCAGCATAATCAACTCCTGTTTCAGGAATCTTAACTGATAATGTCAATGAAGCTGAGCCTCCAATGGGAACACTTTGGTGTATTGTCAAAATGTTAACCTTGAAATGAGCGATTTCATCAAGAACTCTGGATAGAATTCCAGGCTCATCCAGCAATTGAATAACCACATTGACAGTTTTACCCTTTGTGTCCTCATGAAAAGGATCAATATCATCTTTGTACTTATAGAAAGAACTGCGACTAATCCCAACTAATTCAGTTGCTTCCTGGACAGAGCATTTCTTTTCTTCTATAAGCTTTTTGGCTGCAACAACCTTTAATAGTACATCAGGTACAGCTTTTTCCTTTAATACATAATATGTTGTTTTATCCGCCATAATCCCTCCGTAGGTGTCTTTCCCACAAATACATTTGTATTTGTTCAGAAGATAATACCATTTATTGAATTTTAAAGCAAGTTAATCTGCATCCATTTCTCCACGATCTGGACAGCCAAGCGATAGCCACTTAAGATATGCATTCATAAATGGGGTAACTTTACCATCTAATACTGCATCTGCATTACCAGTTTCCTCGCCTGTACGTAAGTCTTTAACCATGGTGTAAGGCTGAAGTACGTAGGAGCGAATCTGATTGCCCCAACCGATTTCTGAAACCTCTCCACGGATTCCGCTTGCCTTTGCTGCATTTTCTTCCTGTTTTAGTAGAAGAAGCTTTGTCTTCAGCATTTGCATAGCTTTGTCTTTATTTTGATGCTGGCTTCGCTCGTTCTGACAAGTAACCACAATTCCTGTAGGGAAATGTGTAATACGAATAGCAGAGCTTGTTTTATTGATATGCTGACCACCAGCACCTGATGAACGATAAGTATCTATACGAATATCCTCATCCTTTATTTCTACATCAACATCCTCTTTGATATCTGGCATTACATCACATGATGCAAAGGAAGTTTGTCTCTTGCCCTGAGCATTAAATGGAGAAATTCGAACCAGACGATGAATACCTTTTTCAGACTTGAAAAAGCCATAGGCATTTTCGCCATTAATCTGGAAGGTTACAGATTTGATTCCTGCTTCATCACCTTCAAGATAATCCAATTCCTCTACCTCAAAGCCCTCATCGGATGCCCAGCGACTATACATTCTATAAAGCATTTGTACCCAGTCGCAGGCCTCTACTCCGCCTGCCCCTGAATGCAGGGTAACGATTGCATTATCGCCGTCATATTCGCCTGACAAAAGAGTCTTCATTCGAAGCTTATCTAACGAATCTTCAAATTCTTCAAGCAAAAGACCAACTGTATCTACAATTTCTTGGTCCTCTTCCTCATTGCCAAGCTCTATATAATCTTCTATTTCCTTATATAATTCTTCAATTTTATCAATTACAGCCACGTCGTCCTTCATGGACTTAAGTTCCTTCATTTTGGCGGTAGATGTGGTTGCATCTGTCCAAAAATCAGGAGCTTCCATTTCACGCTCTAGTTCTTCTATACGTGCTTTTTTGGCTGCGACGTCAAAGTGAATCCCTCACTTCCGTCATAGAATTCTTTTGCGACAATAGTCGCTGTTTGAACTGATCAAGTTCTATCACGAAATCACCTCTTTCCTCGCCTGTTATGTTCTCAAGCTACCCTAGTCTTTGGCTCGCCTGTTACGCTCTCAAGCCTTAGTATTACACGCTCGACTAGATGTCTCGCTTAGTAATACTAATGCTTGATAGCTACAGGCTACTTATAATACTTAGAGCTTGATAGCTACAGGCTATTTATACATGCTTAGATGCTTGGTAGCTACAGGCTATTTATACACACTTAATTACTTGATTACTGCGGGCTATTTTATATGTATACGTTTTAAAGATGGACTATTGTTTTGACAATACCTCGAGTGCCTTTTGGATTTGGTTGTCGAGGGTTACGTCGTATTTGTCCTCTGGGCCGCCCTGGAATTCATATTCTAATTCGATGTCTGGGGCGATGCCTTTACCGTGGATGCACTCACCACTAGGAGTATAATAGGTCTGTGTTGTAAGCTTTACAGCTGAACCATCACTAAGTGGAATGGTTGATTGAACAATTCCCTTACCGAAGGTATTGGTTCCAATAATTGTTCCATATTTGAAATCTCTTATGGCGCCTGTAAAGATTTCTGCTGCAGAAGCAGTGTTCTCATTTACAAGTACTGTCATAGGAATTGATTTATAGCTTGAACCTTTAGAGGTGTAATCCTCACGGTTGCCATCTTTATCCATTGTGTAAACAACAGTTCCTTCTGGAAGCAGGTAATCAAGCATGTCGACCACAGAATCAACTAAACCTCCGCCGTTATTTCTCATATCAAAAATTACAGACTTCATTCCTTGATTTTCGAGGTCCTTATAGGCTTCAACGAAATCATCATAGGTGTGTTCTGTAAACTGAGAAACTGCAATATAGCCAACATTACCTTCTAGCATTTGGTGCTCAACAGTAGGTGTAGCAATGGATGCTCTGGTGCAGGTAAGCTCCATCTCCTTGCCATCTCTGAAAATAACAAGCTTTACATCTGTTCCTTCTTCACCACGGATGTGCTGAACAAATTCATCCAGATCCTCATCTACTGCAAGATTACCGTCCGCTGATACAATGCTATCTCCTGCAACAAGTCCTACCTTTTCAGCTGGTGTATTAGCATACACCTTTGTAATAGTAACCTCGCCTGACTTTATATCCTTTTGAAGTAACGCACCAATTCCGGCGTAGTTACCTGTCAAGGTCTGCATTAAATCCTTGTACTCTTCTTCAGTGTAGTAAGCAGAATATGGATCATCCAGGCTTTCAACAAGACCGGCATAAATGCCATCTACCATAGCCTGCTTATCGATATCTTTATAATAGTAATTATTTAGAATATAAATCAATGTCTCTAGCTTGCTGGCAGATTTACCTGAGATTAAATTCTGGCCCTCTGGTAATTTGTCTTCGTTAATAGCTTCGATAACATCTGCCGAAGCATCATCTATCTGTCCAGTTTTTTGAGTAGCAACTACAAATAATATAGCCACAACTACCACAGCGCCAAGCAGCATACCAATGATTAAGCTTAAAATAATTGGGCCCTTTTTGGCTTTTGGCTGAATCTCTGATGTAACGTTCAAGTCTAATTCTTCGTTCATTTTTATGCCTCTCTATTTCTCTATAATAGTGACAAAGTGCCAAAGCATACGCCAAGGCACTTACAAATCTCATATATTATACTAAACTCTAAGATGTTTATGCAATGTCACTCTAGATCCAATCCATCCAATGCCGATACCGAGTACAAGTGATATTGGAACCAGGGTTCTGAATATAGTTTCAATTGGAATGAAGGTTACCATGTTACTTAAGAAATTAAATTCGCTGGCAGCATAGCTGATAACCTTTCCGTATATAAAATAAAGCAATATAAGCGGAATAGCAGAACCGATTAAACCAATGAAGATACCTTCAACAACGAATGGCTGTCTAACGAATGCATCTTTTGCTCCAATAAGCTTCATGATAGCTATTTCCTCACGGCGAACAGAAATACCCACCATTACTGTATTACTAATAAGGAACACAGAAACTGCAAGAAGTATAACGACAATCGCCATTGATACGATAGTAATCGCTTTATTAATATCAGTAAGTGTCTTTGCGGCAACCTCTGATTTATTAACCTGTCTAACTCCATCCAATCCCTCAAGGAAGGATACTAAGGTAGACTGCATAGAAACGTCACTAAGATAAATTTCGTAGTTTGCTGAATTAGCAAGTGGATTATCATCTGCGAAGCCAGCAGCTAAGGCTGGATTGTCTCCGAAATATTCCTTTTGATAATCCTCCCAGGCCTGTTCTGCTGAAATGTAATCGTAGCTAGAAACCTCTGGTCTTTTGGAAATTTCTTTTCCTATTTCTTCGATACGAGCCTTTGTGGTTCCTTCATTGAAGAAAACAGTAACAGCAACTCCCTCTTCAGCTGTCTTTACCATGGATTGAAAATTAGTTCCTAATGAATAAAAAATACCAAATAAGAATATACATGCAGTCATGGTAGCTATTGATGCAAGGGAAAACATTTTGTTTCTCCATACATTCTTAAGTCCCTGACCTATGTTGTATAAATGTGTACTAATCTTCATAGTCATCACCTCCAACGTCGCTGACTACCACGCCTTTTTTAATGGTGATAACCCTTTTATTCATTGCTCTGACGATTTCCATATTGTGAGTAACTACAAGTACTGTAGTGCCTCTTTGATTGATTTCGTCAAGAAGCTTCATAATTTCCCAAGTATTATCGCTATCAAGATTTCCTGTAGGCTCATCTGCCAAAATAATCTTTGGCTCATTAACCAGCGCCCTTGCTATAGCTACACGCTGCTGCTCTCCACCTGATAACTGACTAGGGCGAGATTTATATTTAGCTGCCAATCCTACCAAAGAAAGGATTGTAGGAACCTTCTTTTTGATATCTCTATTAGAAGACTCAACTACCTTCATTGCGAACGCAACATTTTCATAAACATTGCGGTCTGGAAGCAATCTAAAGTTTTGGAATACAACTCCAACATTTCTTCTGTACATTGGAATCTTTTTGTGTGTTACCTTCTTTAAATCCTGTCCATTAATATATATTTTGCCTTTTGTAGGCTCTAGTTCCTTAAGTAATAATCTAATAAGTGTTGATTTACCAGAACCACTGTCACCAACGATAAAAACAAACTCGCCCGGATCAATATGAATAGTCACATCTTCTAAGGCTGGCTTGCCAACCTCGTATGACTTACTAACGTGATCTAATCGTATCATTAAAACTTCTCATCCTCCATGTATTTCATGTACTTAACAACCATGAGTGCGATTTTAAATGTAATAGCATCCTCAAAGACTCTCAAATCAAGTCCAGTACTCTTCTCCAGCTTATCAAGACGATAAACTAAAGTGTTACGGTGTATGTATAGCTGTCTTGATGTTTCTGAAACGTTAAGACTGTTTTCGAAGAACTTTGCAATAGTAGTAAGTGTCTCTTCGTCGAAATCATCAGGAGACTTATTATCAAAAATCTCAGATATAAACATTTTGCAAAGAGGAATAGGAAGCTGATAAATAAGACGTCCTATACCAAGTGCTGAGTAAGCAATGATTTTCTTGTCGCTAAAGAAGATTTTACCAACATCCATTGCCATATTAGCTTCTTTATATGAACGAGAAACTTCTTTTATTTCTCCTACAACTGTTCCATAAGAAACTCTAATATTCTTAGAATCTTTATCATGGAAGGCATCGATAATAACTGCTGCAATCTTTTCAACATCATCATAGGTGTCGTTTTCGCCTAATTCCTTAACGACGATGATATTATGCTCATCAACTGCAGTAACAAAATCCTTTGTCTTGCCACCAAATACTGAACGCACTCTATCAAGCTCATCCCCGTCCTTATCTGGACCAACTTCTACGATCATAACTACTCTTCGAGCATTGATATCCACATGAAGCTTCTTTGAGCGATTATAGATATCCACAAGAAGTAAGTTATCTAATAGAAGGTTCTTGATGAAGTTATCCTTATCAAATCTTTCCTTATAGGCAATCATAAGCTCCTGAACATGAAGAGCTGCAATTTTACCTACAGTCGAAGCTTCCTCGTTATCACCATGGGCAAGAATAACAAACTCCAACTGGGAATCATCAAACACTTTGAAGAAATGATATCCAAGTGCGACCTGGCTATCTGCCTCGGATGCTGCAAAAACTGCAACTGCATCGGAAAGCTGAGCTGTATCATTAAATGTAGATGCACATACTACACCTTCTGAATCAGTAATAGCTAAGTCTATTTTCGTAAGCTGATGTAAACCTTCTATTGTGTTTTGCATGATTTGATTAGAAATCATATAGATTACCTCCTAGTTTTATAGGCAATATTAACAATGCTTATACTGTTTTTTGCATACAAATTCACATAACCTATGCCCATTTTAATATAAATAACCAAAAAAGGAAATAGTAAACTTATATTTATTTATGCAAATTCACAAGTCACAATATATTTAGATAATCGTGAAGATTTTGTGAAATAATCTCCAATAAAAGATATTGTCTGATAATACACGCAAATTTTCGTTTGCTGATTCTCACTTTTAAAGTCAAGCAAATTTAGCAATTTGCCCACTTTTGTCTAATTGGAACAAAACATTCGTTTTTATAAATTGTGGATAACTCCGCCTCAACGTTCACATTTTTTGTGGATAAAGTGGATAAACGGTTTACAAGTCCTATTTTACGCACAAGTTTTATACACTATTGTTGAAAAAATATTTCATTTCCACACTTCTGTAAATTATACCCATTTTTAACTATCAGTTTTTTTGTGCACTTTTCTACTAAATTGTCGTAGACTATTTCATATTATTTTCTGACAATTTATCATACTTTATACTAGATATTACTAAATGCCCATTGTATCTTTTCTCAATCGTTTTCGTAACGTTTACGAAAAATCAATGTAAAAACACCCCAATCGTAAAAATGGCGCCGCACTCAGCGACGCCATTGATAAGCTTATATTAGAATATTCTTCTGATAGAAAGAATCTGCTTATAGTTAACATTTGAATATGTGATACCAGTTCTCTTGTTAGATGCATGAAGTAATGTTCCATTACCAGCGTAAATACCAACGTGACCAGAATAGCATACGATATCACCTGGCTGCATTTCGTCATAAGAAACACCATAACCTACGCTACGCATTGCGCTAGATGAATGAGGAAGACCAACACCAAATGCTGAGTAAACGCTCATTACGAAACCAGAACAATCAGTACCACCTGTAAGTGAAGAACCTCCGTATACGTATGGGTTACCAACGAACTGTGCACCATAGTTAACAACTGAGCTTCCGTTTGAACCAGAAGGAGCTGAATAATGCTTTCCTTCTGAGCTGCCTGATGACTTTGAAGAAGACTTTGCAGATGCTGTTGCCTTTTCTGCTGCTGCTCTAGCTGCCTTCTTATCAGCCTCTTCCTTAGCAAGACGAGCTTCCTCGTGTGCCTTAGACTCAGCTACTGTGAATTCTGTAGAAATATCTACATAATCTGTACTGATGTAACCATCGCCTGCGTCACAAGAAACCTTAACCCAGCCTGAATCTACCATTGACTCATCGATGATTGTAAGATCATCGCCAAGTGGAAGTAAATCAATAACTGAAGAATCTGTGCTGGCTTCTTCTCTAACATATAATGTCTGAGTGTTAACTGTAGCAACTCTTCGTGACATTTCCTTAGCAAGCTCTTCATTACCCTGCACTACGAATTCGCTCTTAACGTATCCTGTTACATCACCAGATGTGATGCAAACCCAAGTACCATCTTCAGCCTCAACTGTTTCTGAAACTGTACCTGCAGATTTGTTATAAAGCTTTCCAACGTATTCGCTATCAGCTGATGCGCTTTCGCGGATGTAAACGTAATTATCAACCTGAGCGATTGCGATATTAGCGTATGGATTTTCTGCTGTAGCAACCCACTCTGATTCATTTTCTGCTAACTGTGTTTCAGCTGCGATAGCTGTTGCGTTAGCAAGCATATCATTAACTGAAAGCTGTGCGCCTGCAAATGCTGTGTAGTTGGTAGTCTCAAGGACACCTGTTGCACTAGAAAGAGCACTGACACCTGATGTAGCTCCTGCTGCATCTGAGCAAAGTGAAAGGCTAGATGCAACAACGCAAGCAGCAAGCGTATAACTAACAGTCTTTGTAATCTTTGAATTCATTTTGTAAAAAAACCTCCGAATTTGTTACAAACTTATTACAACTGTTGTAATTATATATTTTAACAGTATATATGTCAAGCTTTGAATTTTCCTTGCTTTTTTAACAAGGATTCCCCCATTGAGATTTGTAACAATTTAGTAAACTTATTGCATTTAAAAATATTTTTGTATCGATGTAATAGCATTAGCACCATCGGCTGTTGCTGTAATCACCTGTCTCAAAGATTTTACGCGAACATCTCCAGCAACATAAATGCCCTTTGCAGATGTAGCGCAGTTCTCATCGGCAATTATATAACCGCTGTCATCCATATCAACTAAACCCGAAACAAATTCTGTGTTAGGAACTGTTCCTACAGCGATAAATATTCCTTCAACCTTTAACTCAGTTTTTTCTTCAGTGACTTTGTTTTTGATTGAAAGAGAATCAACCACTGTCTCACCATTTATGGATTCCACTACAGTGTTATATATTATTTCAATATTGTCTGCAGCCTTAACCTGTTCCTGCAAAACCTTGGCACCTCTGAATTCATCTCTTCTATGAATCAGATATACCTTCTTGCAGAATCTGGAAAGATAAATAGCATCTTCAAGTGCTACATCTCCTCCACCTACAACAGCAACTGTTTTTTCCTTAAAGAAAGCACCATCGCATGTAGCGCAGTAAGAAACACCCATGCCAGATAATTCTTCCTCACCAGGGCAGCCAAGCCTCTTATTAGAAGTGCCTGTTGCTATAATCACATTCTTGCAGGTGAAGGTCTGCTTTTTGGTAATAAGCTCCTTTGTATCTCCATTATCTACAATAGAAGAAACTCTTCCTCTAGCAAACTCAACCCCAAGCTTATCGCAGTGATTTTTCATAGCATCTGCAAGCTCCTGACCTGATGCTCCAGGAAAGCCTGGGTAATTATCTATTTCATAGGTGTTAAGAATCTGTCCGCCGCTGAGTGAGCTGGTATTTAAAACAAGGACATTTAGCCCTGCACGCTTTCCGTAGATTCCTGCAGTAAGCCCTGCTGGGCCGGCTCCTATAATTATTACATCATAAATCATAACCATTCTCCGAGAATATTATTTGATAGCTATTGCCTCAGCCTCTAATAACACATCCTTTGGGATGCGGGCAACTTCGATGCAAGAACGAGCAGGGAATGGTTCTGGGAAGTATTTCGCATATACTTCGTTAATAGCTGCAAAATCATTCATGTTCTTAATAAATACTGTAGTCTTGACAACATTAGCCATAGATGTTCCAGCAGCCTCTAAAAGTGAGCTCATGCTCTTGAATACTCTGTCTGCCTGTGCTGCTGCACCTTCTGGAATCTCTCCAGTGGCAGGATCAACTGGAATAATACCAGATGTGTAAACCATACCATTAACTTCAATGGCCTGTGAATATGGGCCAATTGCCGCAGGTGCTGATGTTGTTGAAATAACATTTTTCATAAGTGTACCCTCCTAAAGCTTTCTAATTTTACCATCGTTAAGAGAAATAAGTCTTTCTTTATAAAGTCTTCCGATTGCTCTTTTGAAAGCAGCCTTTGAAAGTCCTGTCTCTCTTTTTATAACTTCTGGAGATGCCTTTTCAGAGAAAGGTAATACTCCAGCATAGCTATCTAATAAATCGAGAATAGCCTTTGCATCATCCTCCATTTGAATGTATGCCTTATCACGAATAGTAACATCACATTTACCATCTTCCTTGATACCTGTGATTCTTACCATTAGTACATCACCAATTTTAAATTTGCTAACATCCTCATGTCTTGGAATCATAGCTGAGTATTTATCCTCAAGTGCTACGAAGGTACCAAAATCATGTCCGAATTCGTAGATTCTGGCCTCTACCTCATCACCTACCTGATATGGTGGCTTTTTAGAAAGCATTTCATAAAGGCCCTTCATGCTGGCACATAGTCTTTCACTTTTATCGATATATACTCTGACTAATATTTCATCGCCCTCTGATGGCTGCTTTGTCATTTCCTTGAAAGGAAGGAATAAATCCTTTTCAAGCCCCCAGTCCAAAAAGGCACCTACCTTATTGAGCTGGCTGACAGTAAGCACGCCCATCTGCCCAAGCATAAGCTTTGGTGTAGATGTGGTAGCAATGAGTCTGTCCTTAGAATCCTTGTATACGAATACATTTATTTCATCTCCGATAGAAGCATTTTCTGGGACCTGCTTTTTAGGAAGCAATACCCTTTCTTCTCCATCTGATAGATATACTCCGAATTCTACCTTTTTTTGTATTTTAAGCTTTTGAATTTCACCTAATTTCATTATTTGTACTCCACTATTGTAAATACTTCATCATCCTTTTTAAGGACAACCTGATAACCTGTTTCTAATTTTACCAAATATACATCTAATTCATCAAATAATAATGCAGCTTTTTTATAGCTGATATCAATGCTTGAGAATCCTTCCTCTGGCAAAAATCTACGTGTCACATCTATATAGAAAGAATTATTCATGTGGCCGTTTGTGTCGATATAATTCTCTCCTACTGTAAATGTCCCAACCTTTTCTCCTTCTTCATTGTAATGAAGCTTAGGCCGTCTAAATTCGAAAGCAGGTCTATCTGGATCTTCAGGATAAGCTGCTATCATCTTTTCATTAATACGAGCGGGACGTAAATTTTTGATATCCATTAATACCCAAAGAGAATCAGCGTAAACCAAAACCTCTCCGGCCTCATCACATATTGTATAAATACGTCTGGCCATCATGCCTCTGACCTGATATGGATATGTGGTAATCTTAATTTTTTCCAAATACTTTGGCAATCTATTGATATGTATTTCGTAGCTTGTAACAAACCAACCTCTATCCAACGGAGCAAGATAGTTAACTCCAACTCCCGCATCATCAGAATGGAAGCAACTACAATCCTGCATATAATTAACAAGACTAAAATATGTCAGATTAAGATTTGAATCTACCTCACTATAGCTAACTCGGTCTGCGTATTGATACATATCATAACTCCTATGTCATATTGCATTTATATATGAAAAAAGACCTAAGCACATTCATGCTTAGGTCTAGCTGGCCCACAAGGATTCGAACCTTGAAATGACGGAGTCAGAGTCCGTTGCCTTACCATTTGGCGATGGGCCAATGTGTCTTGTTTGTTACCGCTTTGCCGCGTCAACGAATGTTATTATAAGGCCTACTTTTGAAAAACGCAAGCACTTTTTTGAAATTTTTTTAAAAAATTAAAAGAGCGCCGTTTAAAATATCGTACTTAACCTCGTCATCCCACGTAATTTGGGCGTTTCCAGCAGTTTTGTCTGCTACAACTTTTGAAAAATTTTCTATCATTTCAACTGGAACTACAGATGAAATTACAACATCTGCTCCAAAATCTGTATTAAGAATTGGCAAATTATTTTCCCTAAGCACATATTCAATTTTGCCATATCCGTTATAGTCGGTTTTAATTGTACATGGTCTTCCATCTTTTGGTTCTAAAATTTTACATTCTTTGAGACCTTCCTGTACCGCCTGCTGATATGCTCTGACAAGTCCACCTGTACCAAGAAGAACGCCACCAAAATATCTGGTGACAACTACTACACAGTTATGGATGTTTTCTCTGAGCAATACGTCTAGCATTGGACGTCCTGCAGTCTGGGCTGGCTCGCCATCATCATTACATCTGGTGATTTCGTTGTTTTCTCCTATTACAAATGCAGAGCAATTATGTCTGGCATCCCAATATTCCTTTTTTATTGCGGCAATAAATGTAATTGCCTCTTCTTCTGTTTTGGCAGGTGAGACATGGGCGATAAATCTGGATTTCTTCTCCTCGATTTCTCCTACGCCACCTTCATATATTATTTTAAAGCTCTTATTTTCCATAGGTTTATTATAATTGATAATTTTGGTATAATGAAGTCTAAATTGGAGGTTATTATGAATTACGGAAAAGAAAACGCGGCTAAGCAATCCGCTAAACTAGCTGGACGTAAGAAGCGAAAACGCCACAGTGCCAGTCTTGCTATTATTCGTTTGGCACTTATTTGCATCGTTTCTGTGTTCCTAGGCGGTGGCATATTTGCTTACCTCTATGCAAGAAATTTGATAAACCAGTTACCAGATGTATCTACTATAGATATTTCACCAACTGGCTATATGAGTAAAGTTTATGATTCAGATGGAAATGAAATCGAAACCCTGGCTTCAACAGGTGCCAATAGAACCTATGTTACTCTTGATCAAATTCCAGAAGATTTGCAGCATGCTTTTGTTGCAATCGAAGATTCTCGTTTTTACGAGCACAATGGTATAGACCCACAGGGTATCTTACGAGCTGCTATGGACGGTGTTTTAAATGGCTTTCATTTTTCACAGGGTGCCAGCACACTTACCCAGCAGTTACTAAAGAACAATTATTTCACCACCTGGACATCTGAACACACCAAGATGGACAGTATCAATCGAAAGATTCAGGAGCAATACCTGGCAGTTCAATTAGAGAAGATTGTTCCAAAATCTACTATATTGGAAAACTACCTTAACAGTATCAACTTGGGACAAAACACTTTAGGTGTTGAGGCAGCTGCTGAAAGATACTTTAATAAATCAGTTTCAGATTTAACTCTTTCAGAGAGCGCAGTAATTGCAGGAATCACACAGAATCCATCACGCTACAACCCAATTACTCACCCTGAAGATAATGCAAAACGTCGTAAAAAAGTTCTTGGTGATATGTTAGACCAGGGCTACATATCTGAAAGCCAATACGAAGAAGCTTTGGCAGATGATGTTTACGATAGAATACAGGTGCTTAACACAGCACTTGCTACAACATCTACTTCTTATTTTGTAGATGCACTTACAGATGAAGTTGTAAATGATTTGGAAGAGCGCTTAGGCTACAGCGAGTCCGAGGCTTACTCCTTCCTTTATTCAGGTGGTTTATCAATTTATTCCACACAGGATTCAGCAATCCAAAATATTGTTCAAGAAGAAATTAACAACACAGCTAATTACAAAAACATCGAGAAGATTTCCTTCTCTTACAGATTAACTCTTAACAAGGCTGATGGCTCAACAGCAAATTATTCAGACATCACAATGTTGAATTACATTAAGGCCAGCAGCTCACGTTCTAATCTGGAATATGACACTGAAGAAGAGGCTGCAGCTGCCATTGAGGAATATAAAGCTGCTGTTATGGAAGAGGGAGACACCGTTGCCGGTGAATCAGTCACATATACTCTTCAGCCACAGGCTGCTATGACAATCATGGATCAGACAACAGGACATGTAGTTGCTATGGTAGGTGGTAGAGGCGATAAAACGGCCGCTAAGACACTTAATCGTGCTACAGGTATTACAAGACAGCCTGGTTCTACTTTCAAGATTATTGCCTGCTATGCAGCCGCACTTGATGCTGGTGGCATGACACTTGCTTCAGTTGAAAATGATATGCCAACTACATACGCTGATGGCACATCACTTAAAAACTACAACAATAAATACCTTGGCTGGACCAACATCAGAACAGCCATTACTAATTCAATTAACGTTGTTACTGTAGAGGTTATTCAGGATATCGGCACAGGCCTTGGTTATCAATATGCCAAGGATTTAGGTATTACTACATTATCTGATAAAGATAACAATGCAGCCCTTGCTCTTGGTGGTATCACAAAGGGTGTTACAAACCTTGATTTGACTGCTGCCTATGCCACAATCGCAAATGGCGGTGAATACAATCAGCCAATCTTCTATACTACTGTTGTAGATCATCAGGGAAATATAATTCTTGATAACAGAGAAAACGCTTCTAGACAGGTATTAAAGCCTACAACAGCATGGTTACTTACAAGTGCCATGAAGGATGTTATGACATCTGGTACAGGTACTGCTGCTAATTTTGATGGCATGACCGTTGCTGGTAAGTCTGGTACAACTACTAAAAACAAAGACACTGTATTTGCCGGCTTCACACCATACTATACAGGCGTCATTTGGGGTGGATATGATGACAATACACCTCAAAGCTATACAACTTACTCTAAGGTGATTTGGAAGGCCGTTATGAGCCGAATTCACCAAGGATTAGCCCAAAAGGATTTCACAATGCCTAGCGACATAGTTGCTTGTCAGGTATGTAGAAAATCTGGAAAGCTTGCAATTAATGGAGTATGTGACCACGACCCTAGAGGTTCAATGGTTTACACTGAATATTTTGAAAAGGGTACTGAGCCTACTGAGACTTGCGATAAGCATTATTTAGGATATGTTTGTACTCAGTCCCACATGTTTGCTAATTCAACCTGCCCTAACTATGGCGGCGTATTCATTGTAGATGGCGCCCCTGGTTCAGAAGATGAGCCATTCTCAGTTAATGCGGCAACCTTCGGACAATATTGTCCACTTCATCCTGGCGAACCTCTTCCTAACTCAGGACAGATTGGTGGCGGTGAATCCGCGGAAGGCGAAGGCAAGATTGAAGTTATCGGTGGTGACTAATATTAGGTATAAAAACCCCCCGTAGGTAACAAGCTATAATAAAACCCTGCTTCACATTTTAGTGATGCAGGGTTTTTATTATGCTTGTGACCGTAACGAGGTGTTTTTTAATTTCATTAGACCTCGAAGATCATATCGCCGTAGCTTGGCATTGGCCAAGAATCCTTGTCTACAATCATTTCAAGAGCATCTACTGGAGCACGAAGGGCTTCCATAGCCTTTACTACTTCGTCGTGATAGTAGTTAGCCTTCTCACAGCTAGAAGCTTTCATGGTGTATGCCTTCTCGTTTGTTTCCTTGAGATTTACGAGGGCTTCCTTTGTTTCCTTAAGATAGTTAGATACCTTAATTAAAAGCTCCTTCTGAGTGCTTACATCGGCCTCAGGGCAGGCATCTGCAATTGTGCCTATAGAAAGTCCAAGTTCTGTAGCATAGCTTATTACAGCAGGAATAATCTGCTTAGAAGCCATATCTATCATTGTACGAGCCTCGATATTGATTGACTTAATATACTGCTCGTATTCGATTTCTGCACGTGATTCAAGCTCTACCCTTGAGAATACCTTAAACTTCTCAAACATAGAAACTGTAGCATCTGTAGTAAGTGCTGGAATAGCCTCAACAAATGAATTGATACTTGGTAAGCCTCTCTTTTTAGCTTCCTCAATCCACTCATCTCCGTAGCCGTTTCCGTTAAATACGATACGCTGATGAGCTGTTGCAAGCTTCTTAATCATATCATGAACTGCAACATCGAAATCTGCTGCCTTTTCAAGCTCATCACATGCTTCGCAAAGAGCTTCTGCCATGATTGTATTAAGAACTACGTTTGGCTCTCCAACTGAATCCTGTGAACCTACCATTCTGAATTCAAACTTATTTCCTGTGAAAGCAAAAGGTGATGTACGGTTTCTATCTGTAGCATCTTTTCTGAAATCTGGAAGAGTTCTAACACCTGTATCAAGCTTTTCGCCCTTCTTTGATTTTGTAGCTGTTCCTGTAGAAATAAGCTGTGTTAAAACGTCCTGTAGCTGCTCGCCAAGGTAAACAGAGATAATAACTGGAGGTGCTTCATTACCACCAAGTCTTTGGTCATTTCCAACATCTGATGCTGACTCACGAAGCAAATCAGCGTGAAGGTCTACTGCCTTAAGAACAAGGCAAAGTACCAATAAGAACTGTATATTCTCATGTGGTGATTTGCCTGGCTCAAATAGGTTGATTCCATCATCTGTTACAAGTGACCAGTTGTCGTGCTTTCCTGAACCATTTACACCAGCAAATGGCTTTTCATGAAGAAGGCACTGTAAACCATGACGGTTAGCAACCTTTCTAAGAGTCTCCATAATAATCTGATTATGGTCAACTGCAACATTACACTGTGCATAGATTGGAGCTAGCTCGTGCTGTGCAGGAGCAACCTCGTTATGCTGTGTCTTTGATGATACACCAAGCTTCCAGAGCTCTATGTTTACGTCACGCATATAGGCCTCAATACGCTCTGGAATAGCACCGAAGTAATGGTCGTCCATCTCCTGTCCTTTAGGAGGCATAGCGCCAAATAATGTGCGTCCTGTGTACATCAAATCTTTTCTTGCGAGATACATTTCACGATCAATCAGGAAGTATTCCTGCTCGGCACCAACTGAAGGAGTAACGCGCTTTGATGTGGTATTTCCAAATAATCTAAGTAAACGAATAGCCTGCTCAGATAAAACCTCCATTGAACGAAGCAATGGTGTCTTCTGATCAAGAGCTTCACCGGTGTACGAACAGAAAGCTGTTGGGATACAGAGTGTGGCACCTGCAGCATCCTGTCTAACAAATGCTGGAGATGTTGGGTCCCATGCTGTATAGCCTCTAGCCTCAAATGTGGCTCTAAGTCCGCCTGAAGGGAATGAAGAAGCATCTGGTTCACCCTTTATAAGCTCCTTACCAGAAAAGCTCATTAGAACCTTTCCGCTTGGAAGTGGTGCTGAAATAAATGAATCATGCTTTTCAGCAGTAATGCCTGTAAGTGGCTGGAACCAGTGTGTGTAGTGGGTTGCTCCCTTTTCAATGGCCCACTCCTTCATTTCGTGTGCAATAACATCAGCAGTCTCTAAATCAAGCTCTTCACCTGCAAGGATTGTCTGCTTCAGTTTCTGATAAGTCTTCTTTGGGAGACGCTCCTGCATAACGCTGTCGTTGAATACATTCTCTCCAAAGATATCTGCCACATTAAAAAATTCTTCCATGTATTGTAGTATCCTTTCCCATAACATATATAAAGAAAGACAATCAGCAAGATTTCCCACCGATTGTCTTTCCATAGTTCAACTAAAAGCTAAACCGACAAATCGGCTTAGGCCTTTCCAACTGAACCAAAAAGTTCCATCTTTTCTTTAACTGTAGCCTTGATAGCATCTGTACCAGGAGCAAGAAGCTTACGTGGATCAAATCCCTTACCTTCAAGATCCTTACCTGCCTCAATGTACTTACGTGTTGCATCAGCAAATGAAAGCTGGCACTCTGTATTAACGTTAATCTTTGAAACACCAAGCTCGATAGCTTTCTTAATCATATCAGCTGGGATACCTGTACCACCGTGAAGAACGAGTGGCATAGCACCTGTCTTCTGCTGAATAGCATCAAGTGTCTCAAATGAAAGTCCCTGCCAGTTTTCTGGGTACTTACCGTGGATGTTACCGATACCAGCTGCAAGCATATCTACGCCAAGATCAGCGATTGTCTTGCACTCGTTAGGATCAGCACACTCGCCCATACCTACAACGCCGTCTTCCTCGCCGCCGATTGAACCAACTTCGCACTCGATTGAAAGTCCAAGACCATGAGCTACGTTAACAAGCTCTGTAGACTTTGCAAGGTTCTCCTCGAATGGATAGTGTGAACCATCAAACATGATTGATGTGAAACCAGCCTTAATGCACTTGTAGCATCCTTCGTATGTACCGTGATCAAGGTGAAGTGCTACAGGAACTGTAATACCAAGCTCCTCATCCATAGCGCGAACCATAGCTGCAACTGTACCAAAACCTGTCATGTACTTACCAGCACCCTCAGAAACACCAAGGATTACAGGAGAGTTAAGCTCCTGAGCTGTAAGAAGAATGGCCTTTGTCCACTCAAGGTTGTTAATGTTAAACTGACCAACTGCATAGTGGCCTGCTTTTGCTTTATCAAGCATTTCTTTTGCAGAAACTAACATAAATTATTCCTCCATATATGCGTATTAGGTTCTGTAATTAGAACCCCATCTAACCGAAATTTTAACATAATGAATATTTCTATTCAATAGCTATTTCTAAGGCTCCCTTTTCATCAATGATGGAAACCGCCTTGTGATTACCGCCAAATTCACCATCTAAGGTCCATGGCACCTCTTCACTACAGGTGAGCTTTATATTTGAAGTTTGGAATGAATATACCATGTCTGAATCAGGGATAATGCCTGTCATGAAGCCGATTATCTCGTTTAATTCCATAGGGTTTTTAGGCATTCTGATGAGAGTAACTTCGAAAACTCCATCATTTAAACCTATATCTCCTCTGATGATTCCCTGGAAACCACCTACGGATTTTGAATTGGTAATCATTCCATAAATAAATTCATCATAAACAACATTGCCATCATATTCCACCTGCATTCTGAAGGATGGAATATCCCTAAGTTGCTTTGCTCCTTCGATGATATAAGCTGCGTGTCCTAAAACATTTTTCATATCCTGTGGTGTAGCATAGGAAACTTCTGTAAAAATACCAAATGCAGCTACATAAACAAATGAATCCGAATTAAAATTTCCTATATCACATGGGAAAAGATTATCGGATACACTTATATGAGCTGCATTCAACATATTCTTATCGATACCAAGAGAATTACCGAAATCGTTAGTCGAACCAGCTGGTATATACCCTATAGGCTTTCTTTGGTCTACAGGTAATTGCATCATTCCTGTAACCACCTCGTCTAAGGTACCATCACCACCAGAGCAAACGATTCTATCAAATTCCTTAGCTCTTTCAATTGTCTGTACGGTAGCATCTCCGCCAGATTGTGTTATATGTACACTAACCTGGTAGCCTGCCTTAACCATAATGTCTAGGATGTCAGCAAGATGTTCTTTTATTTGTCCCTTTCCTGAGCGTGGGTTAACTATAAATAATAATCTCTTTGACATATTATCCTCTTATATAAATTATTTTGTAAGGAAATCAGAAAGTTCAGCTACTGCCTTCTCTTCATCATCACCACTTGCATCAATAACCACTGTAGAACCAGATGCTAAAACTAAACTCATCATTCCCATGATACTTTTGGCATTAACCTTTTTCTCATCCATTTCGAAATAGATTGAGCTAGCGAACTGATTAGCTAACTGCACCAAATGTGCGATTGGTGTAGCTTCCATTGAATTTGACATCTGGATTGTAACTTGTTTTTGCATGACTTCCTCCTGAAAAACTAAAACCTATGCTGGCCTATCTGTATTCATCTGCTATTTTTGCCAGCTTTTTCAATCGATGATTCACTCCCGATTTTCCAATAGGTGGGTCCAAATACTGACCTAAAGAACCTAGGGGCGTATCCGGATACTCCAACCTGACTGCTGCAATCTCCTGAAGGGGCTGTGGAAGATTATCCAAGCCAAGCCTTTCTTCTATTAGGTTGATATCCTCTATCTGCCTAACCGCTGCGCTAACAGTCTTTCCTATATTGGCCGTTTCGCAATTTACCTTGCGATTAATAGTGCCTCGCACTTCTTTTACTACGCGAATGTTTTCAAGCTCCATTACGGAATGGGCCGCTTCCATTACCCTAAGAATTTCGACTATCTGTGCGCCTTCCTTAAGGTATACAACGTATTTGCCAGTACGGCAAACGTATTTGGCCTCAACCTCAAATACATTCATGGCCTTTACAAGCTGTACAGCCTGTGATTCCTGATTGCAGACTATTTCGAAATGATATCCCTTATTAGGATCTGAAATAGAACCTGCCACCAAAAATGCCCCGCGAATAAATGAACGCTTACAGCATGGTTGCTGAATAAGCAAATCATTTACCTTTGAACAGTCTTTATTTAGCTTAACCATTTTTATGGTCTCTAAATAGACATCAGCCGAAAGTGCTGTGACATCTTTCCCTATATTACGTGTTTTATTTAATAAAGTAAAGACTTTTCTTAATAATGCATCATCTGAAATACTTTTGTGTATATCATTACCTAGCATTAGAAAAATCCCAGCGAGCTCTGCTATAACACAATGTCGGCTCTTTGGGATTATTGAAAAAAGTTCTTCTTTGACATCTTTTGAAAACGACAATTACTTTCCTCTCAACGCATCCTTCCCAATATCTCGATGCTCTATTTTAAGTCCGTAAGACTCGTCACTGTTAAGTGCATTAAAGATTTCATCAGCCAGGCAAACACTTCTGTGCTTACCACCTGTACAGCCTACTGCTATTACCAGCTGATTCTTTCCTTCTTTTATGTAATTAGGTATTAAGAATTTAATTAAATCGGTGGTCTTCTCAAGGAATATCTGAGCCTCATCATATTTGAGTACAAAATCCTTGATAGGCTGATCATTTCCTGTAAATGGACGAAGATCTGTATCATAGTATGGATTTGGTAAAAATCTAACGTCGAATACTAAATCAGCATCCTCTGGAATGCCATATTTGAAGCCAAAGGAAATGATTGTTACAAATAAGCTCTTATAATCTACATCATCTACGAAAATTTTCTCAAGCTCTGCTTTTAGCTCTCTGGTAAGAAGATGTGTAGTATCTATAACATAATCAGCTTCGTCTCTAAGGAAGCCGATTGACTCTCTTTCTTTAACAATACCTGCAGCGATTCTCTCACGACCTGATAATGGATGATTACGTCTAGTCTCCTTATATCTTTTAATAAGGACATCATCCTCAGCATCAAGAAAAAGTATAGAAAATTTCTTGTTATCGTTATCCAATTCCTGCAAAATATCCGGCAAAAGCTTCATGGATCTGCCGTTACGAACATCAATACCCACTACAATTTTCTCATCAAATGCGCCGTTTTCAGCCAACTCCACTACGCTCTTGAGCAATTGTATAGGCAAATTATCCACACAGTAATATCCCATATCTTCTAGCATTTTAAATGCAGTACTTTTGCCTGCTCCTGACATTCCTGTGAGAATTAATAAGTTCAATTGATGTCCCTCCCTATAATTCTTACCTCTGGGGTAAGATGAACTCCGAATTTATTGAAGACAATATCGTCTACATTATGCATAAGCTTAAGCACATCTGCTGCAGTGGCATTGTCCTTATTTATTACAAAGCCGCAATGCTTTTCTGAAACCTGTGCTCCGCCTACACTATAGCCTCTAAGGCCCGCATCGTCAATAAGCTTTCCAGCAAAATACCCCTCTGGACGCTTAAAGGTTGAACCAGCGCTTGGAAAATTCAAAGGCTGCTTTGCCACACGCTGGCTTCTGATTTCATCTATTTTAGCCTTTATTTCGGTCTTATCGCCTGGCTGAAGCTTAAGGACAACCTGTGTTACATAGCCGCCCTTCTCCATAAGTGCTGAATGTCTATAAGACAAATCAAGCTCTTCTGGATTTAGCACCTGTTCTTTTAAATCAGCTGTTAATACTGTGACTGATTCAAGAACATCCTTTATTTCGCCACCGTAGGCCCCTGCATTCATATAAACAGCTCCGCCCAAGGTGCCTGGAATTCCTGATGCAAACTCTAGACCTGTAAGACCAGCATCTGCTGCAGCATTTGCAACTGTAGATAACAGTGCTCCTGCTCCAACAACAATAGTGTCACCACTGACTGTGATTTCACCTGATTTCTTGCCTAGTGCAACAACAACGCCCTCAATTCCTGCATCTGAAACCAAAAGATTACTGCCATTACCAATAACAGTAAAAGGCACATCCTCCTCTTTTAAAAAGCGGAGGATGCCTGTAATATCACTATAATCTGGCTCTACATATATATCTGCAGGGCCACCAATCCTAAAGGTGGTATGTGCCTTCATTGGCTCGTTGCAAAGAACAACGGACTGTGGAAAGCTTTCAGCTAATTTCTTTGCAATTGCTGCGTATTTCTCATTAAGCATACTTAATAAACGCCTCGTATCCTAATAATGCTTCGTATAAATCAACCTTTGAAATGATTTCACATGGTGCATGCATTGAAAGAACTGCAACACCTGAATCAATAACCTGCATGTTGTAGTTGCCCATAATGTAAGCGATTGTTCCGCCGCCACCCTGGTCTACCTTACCAAGCTCTGCTGTCTGCCAGCAAACGTTATCCTTGTCCATGATAGCGCGAACTTCACCAACGTACTCTGCGCATGCATCATTTGAACCGCTCTTTCCTCTAGCGCCTGTGTATTTGTTGAATACAAGACCACGTCCAAGGTAAGCTGCATTGTTCTTTTCAAATGCTGAAGCATAGTTTGGATCAAGTGCTGCAGAAACATCTGATGAAAGAACCTTTGAATTTGTAAGAGCGCGACGGAGCTTAAGCTCTGAATAGTCTCCTACACAGTTGTAAAGTTCAGCTAAAGTATTCTCGAAGAACTTAGACTGCATACCTGTTGCACCTACTGAACCGATTTCTTCCTTATCAACAAGAAGTGCACAAGCTGTCTTGTTAAGCTTCTTTGTTGTGTTTGCAAGTGCCATAAATGAAGGGTATGCACATACTCTATCATCGTGACCGTAGCCTAAAATCATAGAGCGGTCAAAACCGAAATCACGTGCTGGTCCTGCTGGAACAACTTCGATTTCTGCAGAGATGAAATCCTCTTCCTCAATATCGTACTTATCCTTGAGAAGCTTAAGGATGTTCTTCTTAACAGATTCCTTTTCCTTCTCACCCTTCTTATCGAAGCCAGGAATGCTTCCAACGATTACGTTAAGGTCCTCGCCTTCAACAACCTTAGCACCCTTTTTATCCATCTGGTCTGCTGCAAGGTGGATAAGAAGATCAGAAATACCAAATACAGGATCTGACTCATCTTCACCAACGTTTACATTAACAACCTCGCCAGTCTTCTTTACAAGAACGCCATGAAGGGCAAGTGGAATAGTAACCCACTGATACTTCTTAATTCCACCATAGTAATGTGTATCAAGAAGTGCCATATCTGTATCTTCGTAAAGTGGATTCTGCTTTAAATCCATTCTTGGGCTATCAATATGAGCGCCAAGGATATTTAAACCATTTTCAAGTGGCTCTGTTCCGATGTTGAACATTGCAAGCATCTTGCCCTTATTTACAGCATATACTCTATCGCCTGCCTTAAGCTTTTTGCCCTTAGCAATTACATCATTTAAATCTAAATAACCAGCTTCCTTAGCCTTTTCAACGAAGAATTCTACACATTCTCTTTCAGTCTTGCACTGTGAAAGGAACTGTCTGTATTCCTCACCAAATTCCATAACCTTTTTTACATCTTTTTCAGATGTATACTTGCTCCATGCGTTTTTACGTTCCATAAATCTAAAACTCTCCTGTTAACCATTTATATTATTTTGAACTCGTCTATATAGCTCCTCTGCCGCATTATATCCCATCTTCTTCTGACGATGGTTAACTGCTGCAGCTTCGCAAATGATAGCGAGATTTCGTCCTGGTCTGATAGGTAATGAATGACATGTAACATCGATACCAAGGATATTCATGTATTCATCTGTCATACCTAAGCGGTCATATTCTTTTTCCTTTGACCAATCTTCAAGCTTGATTACTAAATCAATTCTCTGCTCGTCCTTTACAGCCTCAACACCATAAAGAGACTTAACATCGATAATACCAATACCTCTAAGCTCAATCAAGTACTGAGTGATAGAAGGTGCTCTACCATATAATCTTTCGTTGTTTGGACGACGGATTTCAACCACATCGTCAGATACAAGTCTGTGGCCTCTTCTGATAAGCTCAAGTGCTGCCTCAGATTTACCAATACCTGACTCACCTGTGATAAGAAGACCTTCACCGTAAACATCCACCAAAACACCGTGAATTGTTGTATATGGGGCGAAATCCATGTTAAGAGAATAAATGAGTGCTGACATAAACTCTGATGTAGCACGATCAGTACCAAGTACAGGGATGCCTGCCTTGGCAGCTTCTTGTAATATAACATCCTCTGGCTTTTCGTCTCTACAATAAATCACACAAGGAATATCATAAGAGAAAAGCTTTGCAAAACTCTCCGCTTTTTCTTCATCAGTCTTTTTTGACAAATATGCAGTTTCAACGTTTCCGATTACCTGAATACGGCTTGGCTCGAAATGTTCATAGAAACCGTGTAGCTGAAGAGCAGGTCTGTTAACATCAGCAACTGTGACCTTTTTCTCCTCCAAGTTTAAGTCTGGAGTGTAATTTGTAAGATTAAATCTTTCTTTTACTGTATCCACTGTGACAAATTTGTTTGCTGCCATAAAAACCTCCTCTTTCTATTAAAATCTTTACCTATTGTACTTCATTTTCCGTTGAATTAATAGGGTGAAAGTAATTGTATACATTTTCTGCTGCCTCTTTTGACATAGCCTCAGTGTCCATTAAATCTTCGATTGAGGCCTGCGCCATTTTTTCTGCAGAAACATATTTTTTCATAAGGGCTTTTCTACGTTTTGGGCCGATTCCAGGAATATCATCTAAGAAGCTGTGTACCTGGCCTTTGCTGCGAAGACTTCTGTGATATTCGATGGCGAATCTATGGGCCTCATCCTGAAGCCTGGTGATAAGCTGAAAACCCTCGGAATGAGTATCTATTGGAAGCTCCATATCCTTGTAATAAAGGCCTCTGGTTCTATGGTGGTCATCCTTTACCATACCTGCGATTGGGATATGAAGGCCTAATTCTGCCATAACCTGCTGTGCAATATGCACCTGACCCTTGCCACCATCCATCATGATAATGTCAGGGAATTTGGTGAAGCTG
The DNA here is from genome assembly GCF_900113655.1 of Pseudobutyrivibrio sp. OR37. GTDB lineage: Bacteria > Bacillota > Clostridia > Lachnospirales > Lachnospiraceae > Pseudobutyrivibrio. Next base: position 34,291 of record NZ_FOQF01000010.1, read on the forward strand.
TCCTCTATCACCCCACCGTTTTCCTCTAGCTCCTCGATACCGTGCGAAAAACGCCTTGTAAGGACCTCATGCATAGATGCATAATCATTTGGACCTTCTACAGTTTTAATCTTGAATTTGCGGTAATCTGAGCGTTTAGGCTTGCCTTTCTCAAAGACAACCATCGAGCCTACCGACTGGAAGCCAGAAATATTGGAAATATCGTAAGCCTCCATTCTACTTGCCCCTGGCAGATTAAGAAGGTCGGCGATTTCCTTCATGGCGCCGATTGTTCTGCCTTCTTCTTTTTTGATTTTCTCTCTATCCTGGTCAAGCACCATCTGAGCATTTTTAGCGGCAAGCTCTACAAGCTTGTGCTTGGTGCCGGCCTTTGGTGCCTTTAGATATACTCTGGCTCCCTTTTTGCTGGTAAGCCAGGTCTCTATCAGATTGGCTTCTGCCATATCAAATTGAACAAATATTTCTCTTGGAATGAAAGGTGTTCCCGTGTAGTAATCCTTCAGGAAATATTCCAGTAAATCCTCATCTGTATCATCTACTCGGACATTAATAAAGAAATGCTCGCGACCTATCATCTTGCCACCACGGATAAAGAACACCTGAACTACCGCATCCTCCTTGCCCTTTGCCATAGCAATGATATCTCTGTCCTCGCCATCCAGCTGTGTGGCCTTTTGTCGTCCTGCACAGGCCTTTACAGATTCAATCAAATCCCTGTAGATGGCAGCCTTTTCAAAATCCATATCCTCAGATGCTTTTAGCATCTTTTCCTTAAGGTCTTTTATGGTGTCGAAATAATCTCCGTTTAAAAAGTCGATTACCTTATCTACGTTTTTACGATACTCCTCCTGTGGCACATTTCCCTGACAAGGACCAAGACATTGACCGATGTGATAATTAAGGCATGGTCTGGTTTTTCCAAAATTCTCTGGAAGCTTTTGATTGCAGGTACGAATTTTATAAAGCTTTCGAACCAAATCGATGGTATCGTGAACAGCACCTGCCGATGTGAATGGGCCAAAAAATTTGCTGCCATTCTTTTTCATCCTTCTGGAAAACAGCACCCTAGGATAGGCTTCTGTGACGGTGACCTCAATGTATGGGTAGGTCTTGTCATCACGTAGCATTGTGTTGTATTTAGGACGATATTCCTTAATTAAATTACATTCTAAAATAAGAGCCTCAAGCTCAGAATCTGTGACAATAAATTCGAAGTAATCGATATTTGCCACCATCTGCTTTTTCTTGAGTCCCTCATCGTGACTAGGCTGAAAATACTGTCGCACTCTATGGCGAAGGGACAGCGCTTTTCCTACATATATGATTTCATCGTTTTTCCCGTGCATTAGATAAACTCCCGGTTGGTCCGGGAGTTTACTAAGATCTTCTTCAGTTACCATAAATTACTCATCAAAAATGTTATCAGTTACTACATTGTTTGGATCATCTAGAAGACTGCTACCAGCTTCAAAGAAATCTGATTTATCATCCTTCTTTTCATCAGGCTCAGGGATTCCCTTAATCTCTCTAAAGATTTTCATGAATTCCTTACCTGTAATTGTTTCGTGTTCAAACAGATAATCTGAAATCTTATCTAAGCTTTCCATATTCTCTGTAAGAAGTTCTTTTGCCTTTGCGTAAGCATCTGTAATCATAGCAAGAACTTCGTCATCAATCTGAGCTGCTGTGTTCTCACCACAGATAAGGGATGCTCTGCCGTCCAAATACTGGCTCTCAACAGTAGCAAGCCCCATCATACCGAACTTATCTGACATACCAAAGCGAGTAACCATTGCTCTGGCAATCTTTGTAGCCTGCTCGATATCATTAGCTGCGCCTGATGTGTATGTGCCGAACTTGATATCCTCGGCAGCACGTCCACCCATGTAAGTCACTATCTTGGCAATAAGCTCGTCCTTTGTTTCAAGGAACTTCTCCTCCTCTGGAGTCTGAAGTGTGTAACCAAGCGCACCCATGGTACGTGGAACAATTGTAATCTTCTGAACTGGCTCTGCATCCTTCTGAAGAGCTGATACAAGAGCGTGACCAACCTCGTGATAAGAAACGATTTTGCGTTCCTTTTCACTCATGGCTCTGTCCTTCTTTTCCTTGCCACCTACGGCAACAAGCTCGAAGGCTTCAAATAAATCCTTCTGTGTAACGTATTTTCTCTTTGCCTTAACAGCGAGGATAGCTGCTTCGTTAATGATATTGGCAAGGTCTGAACCTACAAGGCCAACTGATGCAAGTGCAAGTGCATCCAAATCAACAGATTCATCCATCTTAACATCCTTTGAATGTACCTTAAGGATTTCAAGACGGCCCTTCTGATCCGGCTTATCAACGATGATACGTCTATCGAAACGACCTGGTCTAAGAAGTGCCTTATCAAGTACTTCTGGTCTGTTTGTAGCTGCAAGAATAAGAAGACCCTTATTAGAATCAAATCCGTCCATCTCTGAAAGGAGCTGATTAAGTGTCTGCTCACGCTCATCGTTTCCGCCGCCGTAATGAGCATCACGGCTCTTACCGATGGCATCAATCTCATCGATGAATACGATACAAGGTGCTACCTTCTGTGCCTCCTTGAAAAGGTCACGTACACGTGATGCACCAACACCAACGAACATCTCTACGAAATCTGAACCTGCAAGTGAGAAGAATGGAACTCCTGCCTCACCAGCAACTGCCTTTGCAAGAAGTGTCTTACCTGTTCCTGGAGGGCCTACTAAAAGAGCACCCTTTGGAAGCTTAGCACCGATTTCAGTGTATTTCTTAGGATTGTGCAAGAAATCTACCATCTCCTGAACAGATTCCTTTGCCTCATCCTGACCTGCTACATCCTTGAAGGTGATACCTGTAGAACGCTCCATGTTGTAAAGCTTGGCATTTGATTTGCCAACACCCATAGGGCCGCCGCCCATCTTTTTCATGAAGAAGCCTAAAAGTACCCAAAGCAATACCAGTGGCAATACAAATGACAAAATATTATAAATTATCGCTGCTGTAGAATCTGAAATTGTTCCATCGATATCCACCTTGTGGGATTTTAAAAGTGGAAGCAATTCATCATCTCTAATGTATGCAGTGTATAGCTTTGTCTGCTGTGTTTGGCCAGCGCTTTCATAAAACTGCTTTAATTTCTTTTCTTCCTCTTTGGACAAGCCATAGGTTTCGCCCTCATTCAAAGTGATATTTATCACATCATCCTTGAAATTAACCTCTGCAACCTTATCCTCCTCAACCAAAGTTAAGAATTCAGTGTATGTAATCTCCTGATTAGGCGAGGTTCTAGCCCCCTTATACATCATACTGGTAAAAAATAACGCTACCAATACTAATATTCCTAATGTATAAAAAGGCTGACGATTATTCTTCTTGTCTCCACCATTTTGATTATTATTATTTTCGTTCACATCTGCCTCCGATTAAACTAAAATTTCATATTCTAATTTATCATAAATGGCCGAAAAAGTAATGGTTTTAATAAAAATTTTATACATATAAATAAAGATTCCTGCTTTCTAGAAAAACAAGAATCTTTATTATTAAAAACTTAGTAATTTACTTTGATAATATCTCGGTGTCATTGGTGAACTCTGTACCAGAAACCTCTTCAAATTTATGAAGTAAATCCTCGATGGTAAGATTTTTCTTTTCCTCACCACTAATATTTAGGATTACTCGGCCTTCATTCATCATAATAAGTCGATTTCCATAATTAATGGCATCACGCATATTGTGGGTTACCATCATAGCTGTAAGGTTGTGCTCTTTAATCAACATGTCTGTAATTTCAAGCACCTTTGCTGCAGTCTTTGGATCAAGAGCGGCGGTATGCTCATCCAAAAGCAATAGCTTTGGCTTTTGAATGGTAGCCATAAGAAGAGTCAATGCCTGTCTTTGTCCACCAGAAAGCAAACCTACCTTGGCAGTGAGTCTATCCTCAAGGCCCAAATCAAGCTCTTTTAGCATCTCGTGGTATTTAGCCCTCTCACTCTTTGTCACGCCCCAGCCTAAGCCTCTAAGCTTACCTCTTCGGGCTGCTAAGGCCATATTTTCATCTATCTGCATATTTGCAGCGGTTCCTGTCATTGGATCCTGGAATACTCGGCCCAAATATTTTGCACGCTTGTGTTCCGGAAGACCTGTAACATCTATTCCATCGATTTCGATTTTTCCACCATCTACAGGCCAAACTCCTGCAACTGCGTTAAGGAATGTGGATTTACCTGCACCATTTCCACCAATTACTGTGCAAAACTCGCCTTCTTGAAGGTTAAGGGTGGCGCCGTTCAGTGCAACCTTTTCATTTATTGTACCTGGATTGAAGGTCTTTTGTAGGTTGAAAGCATTAAGCATTGTTCTGACCTCCTCTCTTTGCAGCCTTTTTAAAGGAGCTGTTTACTTTGCCCTTCAGATATGGAACTGCAAGGAATATAGCAACGATAATAGCTGTAAATAGTTTCATGTCGTTTGCTGGCATCTTCAGCCATAGTACGATTGCTATAAAGATGTAATAAAGGATTCCGCCCAATACTACAAAACCTAGTGACAAGGCGAAATTGGATTTTTTCTTAAATAAAGCTTGGCACAATACATCACCAATGATGATAGATGCAAGGCCAATTACAATCGCGCCTCGGCCCATATTAACATCAGCGTTACCATTGAACTGTGCAAATAACGCGCCTGAAAAAGCAACGATTGCATTTGATATAACAAGTCCAAAGGCCTTCATCACATTGACGCTGATACCCTGAGCTTTTGCCATCGCTGGATTTGTACCAGTAGCTCTAAGGGCACTACCCATTTCTGTTCCAAAATACCAATACATGACAGCAATTATAATGACAGCAATCACAAGAACTGTAATCAGCGCATCATTCTTATATCTTAGGGATACGGCTAAGTTGTATTTATCAACCGATATTGGTGTGTTTGGTTGATTGTTCGCTATTCGCAAGTTTATAGAATATAAGGCAAGCTGAGTCAAAATACCTGCCAAAATATCAGGTATGCCAAAAACAGTGTGTAGCACACCTGTAATCAGCCCTGCCAATGCCCCTGCAATAAAGGCTAATAGTAATGCCAAGCCCCATGAGTGACCTGATATAATTACCATCGCAGCAACCGCTCCTCCAGTAGCGAAGGAACCATCCACCGACAAATCTGCGAAATTCAATAATTTAAATGTAATGTAAATTCCTAATGCCATAATTCCGTAAATAATTCCCTGTGCAACGGTACCCGGCATTCCTGCTATTAATGTTTCAATCCCCATTTTAAACTCCAAAGAGCAAGGCCGAAGCGACCTTGCCCCAATTATTTTTATTTTCTAGTTAGTCCATTTCAATTGCTACATAATCATCTGGCAATGTAATGCCAAGCGCTTCAGCAATCTTTGGATTATATTCCTTTGTAAATTCAGTAGCATATTGAATATCAAATGTAGCTGGATCCTTTCCATTTACAAGGATTTCGTAAGCCATAAGGCCTGCGTTATATCCTATATCGTAATAAGAAATGGAAAGTGTAGCTAAACCACATCCTTTACAAATTCCTTCTTCACCTGCGATAATTGGTACCTTCGCTGTTACTGCTATGTTGTTGATTGTCTCGGCTGCATTTGCTGCAACATTATCTGTAGGTACATAAAGTACATCGCTAGAACCACATGCTGACTGTACTACTGTTCCTACATCTGCTGAATCAGCAAATGTGTAATCTGTTACATGGTATCCATAGCCTTCAAGATATTCAGTAATCTTCTTAGCCTGATATAATGAATTCTTCTCACCTGAGCAATAAATCAAGCCTACTTCCTTAGCATCTGGGAATAAATCATGTAACATTTCTGCCTGTCCATCCAGCGGAGCCAAATCAGATGTACCTGTTACGTTTACACCTGTTGCTCCATTCCAATCCTCAATGTCTAGTGCTGTTGCATAATCAGTGATTGATGTTGCAACTATTGGAATAGAATTTGTTGCTGTTTCGCTGGCCTGAAGTGCTGGTGTAGCATTTGCCATAATCAAATCAACATTATCTGATACGAATGTATTTGCAATTGTTGCACATGTTGCGTTATCGCCTGAAGCATTTTCTAATGTGATGTTAACGTTGGCGCCCAGCTTCTCCTCTAATGCATCAGTAAAACCTTCTGTTGCTGTATCGAGAGCAGGATGCTGTACCAGCTGAATAATACCTACATTATAGACTTTTGCATCATCATTTGTTTCGGTAGTCTCTTCTGTGCTCGCTGTAGCAGCTTCTTTTTCTTTCGCGGCGTCTGTTCCGCATGCCACAAGTGACATCGCAAGTGTCAAAGCTATAATCGAATTTATTACTTTCTTCATAGCGACCCCTCCTAGTTTATTTAATGTGTACACTTTAGCACTTTTATCTGCTAAAGTCAAACAGTATTATTTAAGGAGTCCGAAGACTCCTTAGTTTATAAATGATGTATGTATTCTCCATTAAACTTTTTATCAAGCTTATTACAGCAATAGTATAGTCCCGGCACTAAAAAGATTACGGCAAATAGCCATGCCACCGGGCTGGCCCAAATCGCCCCCTTGAAGCCAATCATAGGAACGAAGGTAAATGCGACCAAAATTCTGGCTATCATTTCCATTACACCTGAATATATAGCGAAGGTTGAAAATCCCATTCCCTGTATAGCAAACCTGAAGATATTTACTCCAGCAAGCAGGGTGTAGGTTATACCATTTGCTAGTAAAAACATCATAGCTTGTTCAATTACAATATCTGTTGAGGTAAATAATCGCAATATATATCTACCAGCAAAAACTAGTACCACAAAAATAAATATAGCATAGATTGTTCCGATAAGTTGTGCTGTCCATACACCCTTTTTAACTCTTGGAATATTTTTCGCACCCACATTTTGACCTGCGTAAGTTGCCATGGTACCACCAAGAGCATCAAAAGGGCATACCACAAACATCGAAACCTTTGCACCAGCTGTCATTGATGCTACTGCTATTGTACCCAGGCCATTTACAGCTGTCTGCAATATAACCGAACCAATTGCGGTAATGGAATACTGTAACCCAAATGGAATTCCCATAGATATTAATACCTGACTATGATGCTTTCCAAGCTTCAAATCTTCCTTCTTTAATTTTAGAATTGGGAATTTTTTCTTCATGTAAATCAAACAACTGCAGCCAGCTATGAACTGAGAGATAACTGTTGCAAGGGCTGGTCCATCAACGCTCATTCCCAATAGTATAATAAAAACAATATCTAAAACTACATTTATTCCTGCTGCCATTATAAGGAAATATGTAGGTGTCTTGCTGTCTCCCAAGGAACGCATTATTCCGGCAGTGAGATTATATAAAAAGGTAACTGGTATACCAAAAAATATAATAGATATATAGGAATATGCTAAATCTAAAATATCAGTTGGAGTCTGCATAATAATAAGTATTTGATAGCAGAAAATACTCACAACAGTTGTTATAACAACAGCAAAGATTGCAGACATCACAATAGAATTTCCCACAAATTTACGCATGGAGTCATAAGATTCTGCTCCAAATCTTTGTGCAACTGGTATGGCAAAGCCTGAACATATACCCATGCAAAAACCGTTAATTAAAAAGTTTATGGACCCAGTTGATCCAACAGCAGCAAGCGCACTGTCTCCCAAAGTTTGCCCAACAATTATTGTATCCACCAAATTATACATCTGCTGAAACAGTAATCCTGCAAGCATAGGAATAGAAAAGCCAAGAATTAAGCCTAGAGGATTCCCCTCTGTCATTTTCTTTGTTTTATCAGCTGCCATAATATACCCTCATAATCTTTCTTCTTATGTCCTAATATTACATCAGATTTTATAATAATGATAGTGTAATATTTTTAGATTATACTAAATTATTTTGGGATAATGTATAAACTCAAAAAAAGAGCTAAGACAAATGTCTTAGCTCTAATCAGCTATAATTAAACTAACTCAAGAACAACTTCCATAGCTGCATCGCCCTTACGTGGTCCGATCTTTACGATACGTGTGTAACCACCCTTGCGATCAACATACTTTGGAGCGATCTCATCAAATACGAAGTTAGCCATGTCAACCTTATGTGTTTCGCTCTTCTTTGCACCCTTAGCTGTAGGTGTGTAAAGAACCTGCATCATCTGACGACGAGCGTGAAGTCTTGAAGGAGAATCCTTCTTAATCTTCTTATCTACTGTATCATATACAGTAACCTTCTTGCCATCAACTACTTCCTTAACTCTCTTACCATCTTTGTCCTTACGAGCAACCTTAGCCTGAACTGTAACTTCTTCGAAGTTATCCTTTTCCTTAACGCCAAGTGTAATGATGTGCTCTGCAAGCTTTCTTACTTCCTTAGCCTTAGCTTCAGTTGTAACGATCTTGCCGTGATAAAGAAGCTCAGTTACCTGATTTCTTAAAAGAGCCTTTCTCTGTGATGATGTTCTGCTTAATTTTCTGTACTTTGCCATTTTGCTTTCCTCCTTAAAACATGCCGCAGGTGCTCATCGGTCTTACCCCGCAACTCTGGTGATGGAAAGTATACACGGATGTGCTCATCGGTCTTATCTTCCATGCATTATTTCCTGGTTATAACTTAAAAACTAGTCTTCAAGCATTCTGAGTGAAAGACCAAGTTCACTAAGTTTCTGTTCTACTTCTTCCATAGACTTGCGACCAAGGTTACGTACCTTCATCATATCCTCTGGGGACTTATCGCAAAGTTCTGCTACTGTATTGATACCAGCTCTCTTTAAGCAGTTGTATGAACGAACTGAAAGCTCAAGCTCATCAATGCTCATTTCAAGAGTCTTACCTGTTGTATCATCAGGCTTATCAGCGATAACGCTGAGATCCTGTGCAGCATCTGAAAGATTAACAAAAAGATTTAAATGCTCGCTGAGTACCTTTGCTGCCATTGATACAGCCTCATCAGGACCCATTGTGCCGTTTGTATATACATCAAGTGTAAGCTTATCATAATCAGTAACCTGGCCTACACGTGTGTCTTCAACAGTCATATTTACACGCTCAACTGGTGTGTAAATTGAATCTACAGCAATCTTACCAATTGGTGTGTCAGGTGTCTTGTTCTTATCAGCAGATACATATCCACGATTCTTTGTGATTGTAAGCTCCATGTAAAGCTTGCAGTCATTTCCACCATTAAGATGAGCGATAACAAGATCTGGATTGATAATCTCAATATCAGAATCAACCTGAATATCAGCTGCTGTAACTACGCCTTCACCCTCGAACTCAATGTATGCTGTCTTTGGCTCATCAGAACTACTATTGTTTCTAATAGCCAACTCCTTAATATTCATAACGATTTCAGTAACATCTTCCTTAACTCCAGGAATAGCACTGAACTCATGAAGGACGCCTTCAATCTTAATCTGGCTAACTGCAGCACCTGGCAGAGACGAAAGCATAATTCTACGAAGTGAATTACCAAGTGTTATACCATATCCTCTTTCAAGAGGTTCAACAACGAATCTGCCGTATTTTTTGTCCTCAGAAATCTCTGCGATTTCAATATTTGGGTTTTCAAAATTTAACACTACATTGCCTCCTTAAAATATTTAATAGACTCTAAAAAACAGAATATTTGACAATATTCTGTATCTTTGCTTACTGCCGCATAGTAAAATTGTAACAAATCGCACTTATACAAGCAAGCTTGTATAAGTGCTTTTTGTAAACTTTCACTAAATTTTATTATTTTGAATATAACTCGACGATAAGCATCTCGTCTACAGGAACATCAATCTGCTCTCTATTAGGAAGCTCTTTAACTGTACCCTTAAGGTTCTCAGCATCAACCTCAACCCACTCAGGAGTTGTTCTACCAGCTGTAACCTCTGTAATATCCTTAAATCTCTGAATGCTCTTTGACTTCTCGCGAACTTCGATAACGTCTCCAGCCTTCACAAGATATGAAGGAATATTTACTGGCTTACCGTTTACAAGGAACATCTTGTGATCTACAACCTGACGAGCTTCTCTTCTTGTACGAGCGAATCCCATACGGAATACTACGTTATCAAGACGGCTCTCAAGCATAGTCATAAGGTTTTCACCTGTCATGCCCTTCATACGATCTGCCTTCTCATAATAATTACGGAAAGGCTTCTCAAGTACGCCATAGATAAACTTAGCCTTCTGCTTCTCCTGAAGCTGAAGAGCGTACTCAGACTTCTTTCCTCTTCCTCTATTCTTTTGTCTGTGTGACTTCTTATCATATCCTAAAAATGTAGGATCTAAATCAAGAGATCTACATCTTTTAAGAACTGGTGTCTTATTAACTGCCATTAGATTTCCCTCCTAATTAGACTCTTCTACGCTTTGGTGGACGACATCCGTTATGTGGAACTGGAGTAACATCCTTGATTGTAAGAACCTGAACGCCGTTTGCATCGATTGCTCTGATTGCAGCTTCACGTCCTGAACCTGGTCCCTTTACGAATACATCTACACTCTTTAAACCGTGAACTAATGCAGCCTTAACTGCAGTCTCAGCTGCCATCTGAGCAGCATAAGGAGTAGATTTCCTTGAACCTCTAAATCCTAGACCACCAGCACTTGCCCATGAAAGAGCATTACCCTGAGCATCTGTAATAGTAACGATAGTATTATTGAAAGATGCCTGAACATGTACCTGTCCGTGTTCAACGTTTTTCTTTACACGCTTTTTTGTTGTCTTCTTTGCAACTTTAGCCATAATTAAACTAACCTACTTTCTTTCTATTAAATATAATTACTTCTTCTTATTTGCTACTGTACGCTTTGGACCCTTGCGAGTACGAGCGTTTGTCTTAGTCTTCTGTCCACGAACAGGAAGACCCTTTCTATGACGGATTCCTCTATAGCATCCGATTTCCTGAAGTCTCTTGATATCAAGGGCAACTTCTCTTCTAAGATCACCTTCTACAGTCATTGTCTCATCGATAACTGTGCTGATTTTCTTTACTTCATCGTCAGTTAAATCCTTAACACGTGTGCTAGGATCAACACCAGCTGCCTCAAGAATCTTGTTTGAGCTTACTCTACCAATTCCGTATATGTAAGTTAAACCAATTTCAATTCTCTTGTCTCTTGGTAAATCTACACCTGCAATACGAGCCATGTGTGTTTACACCTCCATAAAAATTCTACTTTAATTAATAACGATACGAGTAATACAGCTCCGATCGCTCGGCCTGAAATGTGTGTATCCCCATATCTGGAACATATTGGCCTCGGTATGATAGGCCTATTTATTATGAACAGCCTAAATTAGATACTCTTTAGACTGCAGCCGCACATAATAAAATGCTTCATAAACAATGTCAAATTAACCCTGACGCTGCTTATGCTTTGGGTTTTCGCAGATAATACGAATGCTACCCTTTCTTTTGATGACCTTGCACTTCTCGCACATAGGCTTTACAGAAGATCTTACTTTCACAATGTTCCTCCTTTCCATGCCCTTTTTTCAAAGGTTGTGGTCAATCTTATTTGAACATTCTAAAAACGTCCGCTTAATAGTATAGCGACCGTTTTAATGTATGTCAACACATTTTTTATTTATCTCTCCAAATAATTCTTCCCTTAGAAAGATCATATGGACTCATTTCAATTGTTACCTTATCACCAGGTAATATTCTAATGTAGTTCTGTCTAAGCTTACCACTGATGTGAGCAAGAATCTGATGACCATTTTCAAGCTCTACCTTAAACATTGCGTTTGGAAGCTTCTCAACAACTACTCCTTCTACTTCGATAACATCTGCCTTAGACATTTCCGTTCCTCCTATTATAACTTTTAAGAATTCTTTTAATTTTGACATCATCTAGTGTTTCAAGGGAACCAACCTCTTCAAGCACTTCTGATGGAATATTTTTTATAAGCTGTAAATGAATTTTCTTTTTCTTTTTAGGCTTTGATATTGTTTTTGTAGTGCCATTGGCAAGGAAAAGATATATATCTTCTTCTGTTAGGACTACATAAACTTGATTCTTATCATGCCCAGCTTTAGATTTTGCTAAAATCAAATCCATTTATTTCCCTCCGGGTTAGCAAGTTCTGTTGGTGTTAGAGTAAGAATCTCTGGAGCACCATCTGTAATTACGATTGTGTTTTCATAATGTGCTGAAAGCGACTCATCCATCGTAACAACAGTCCATTCATCATCCATCCATGCAACATCAGGACTACCTGCATTTATCATAGGCTCAACAGCTAAAGTCATGCCAGCCTTAAGCAAAGGTCCTCTTCTAAATGGACGCTTAAAATTAGGAATTTCTGGTGCTTCATGAAGACTTGTTCCAATTCCATGGCCAACCAAATCTCTTACAACACCATATCCAAAACTCTCTGCATAAGAACCAATAGCACCTGATATATCGTAAAGACGATTTCCAGCAGTTGCATATTTCATGCCTTGGAAAAAAGATTGGCGAGTTCTTTCTATAAGAAGCTTTGCCTCCTTACTTATCTCTCCAACAGGTACTGTTCTTGCTGCATCTGAATGATACCCTTTGTATAAAACCCCTGTATCAAGACTAACGATGTCTCCGTTTACCAGTATATGGTCATCTGTTGGAATACCATGAACTACCTCATCATTAACAGAAACACATACACTTGCTGGATATCCATATAATCCCTTGAAGTTTGGCTCACAACCAAAGCTCCTTATTACTTCTTCGCCAAGCTTATCCACATCTAATGTGGACATACCTTCGTGAATCTCTTTAGCGAGTGTCTCATGGACTTGAGCAAGGATTTTACCAGCTTCTCGCATTAATTGAATTTCTTCTTCAGTTTTAATAGTAATAACTTCTGACATCTTAAGCTCCTAATATAGAAGTGATATCCTCAAATACCTTTTCCATCTCTTGTGTACCATCAACAGATTTAAGAATACCCTTTTTGCTGTAGTACTCAATTAATGGCTGTGTCTGATCATGATAAACATCAAGTCTCTTCTTAACTGTTTCTGGCTTATCATCATCTCTTAACACAAGTTGGCTACCACATGTATCACAAACGCCTTCCTTCTTAGGTGGAATAGAAACGATATGATAAGTAGCACCGCAATTTAAGCATGCTCTACGACCTGACATTCTGTTGATGATATTCTCATCAGGAACATCTACATCTATAGCATAATCCATAGCCTGGCCAATCTTTGTTAAAGCTGCATCAAGTGCTTCTGCCTGTGGAATTGTTCTTGGGAATCCATCTAATACAAATCCGTTTTTTGCATCATCTTGTGCAATGCGGTCCATTACAAGATCACATGTAAGTTCATCTGGAACAAGCAAACCTTGATCCATGTATTCCTTTGCTTTCTTGCCAAGCTCTGTACCGTTTTTAATGTTAGCGCGGAATATATCACCTGTAGAAATGTGAGGGATAGAATACTTTGAAGCTATCTGCTTAGCCTGAGTTCCTTTGCCTGCACCAGGTGCACCTAACATAATAATCTTCATAAATAAACCCTCCTGCGTGTTAATTTAAATAAAGATATATTTAAGCACATTAAGAGATACGCAATATGCGTATCTCTCTAAAGTGCTAATGATTATTAGTCATTTAAAAATCCCTTGTAATTACGTACCATCATCTGAGATTCAACCTGCTTTATTGTCTCAACGATAACACCAACAATAATGATGATTGATGTACCACCAAATGAAACACTTGCTCCAAGTAAACCATTAAAGATGATTGGAAGTAAAGCCACTATTGAAAGACCTATTGCTCCAATAAATATTACATGTCTTAATATAGCTGTAAGATAATCGGATGTAGGCTTTCCAGGTCTAATACCTGGAATAAATCCTCCTGAGCGCTTTAAGTTTTCTGCAATCTCCAAAGGATTAAAGGTTATCTCTGTATAGAAATATGCAAATCCAATGATAAGCAATACATATACAAGAGCACCGATTGAATAAATCCAGTTTGCTGGGCTGAACCAGTTAGACTGATTCATTCCATTAAGAATCTTGCCCCAGAATCCCTGGACACCATCCTTGTCAAATAGCTGAACAAGCATAATTGGTGTCTGAAGTAATGACTGTGCAAAGATTACTGGAATAACACCAGCTGTATTAACCTTCATTGGGATAACTGATGAGTTTCCACCCACCTGTCTTCTTCCCTGAATTTTATTTGAATACTGTACTGGAATTCTACGTTCTGCGCTTTGTAGAATAACTACAAATACTACTAAAGCTACGATAATTGCTGCAATAATAATTGCTGCAAGTGTTGCTTTTGGAACTGACTTTCCAGCCATATACTGCTCATAGAGCTTTGTTAAATCTGCAGGAATACGGCTAATAATATTGATAGTAAGAACTATTGAAATACCATTTCCGATACCCTTTTCAGTAATTCTCTCACCGATCCACATAAGTACTGCAGAACCAGCTGTAAGAGAAGCTACTACAAGCACATAATTAATGTATGGAACTGAATAAGATACTAAGTATCCGCTTCGTCCAAATCCAATTGCCATAGCAATTGATTCACCTAACGCCAACGCTATTGTAAGATAACGAGTAATCTGCGTCATCTTCTTTCTGCCTTGCTCGCCATCACGCTGCATCTCTTCTAATTTAGGAAAGGCAATTGTGAGCAACTGCATTATGATAGAAGATGTAATGTATGGTGTAATATTGAGTGCAAAAACAGACATAGCTGAAAATGAACCACCAGTGATTGAATCAAAGAAATTCAAAGCACTGTCGCTATTCTCAAATAAACTTGCAAATGCACTACCATTGATGCCAGGCACAGGAAGTAAACTTCCTAGCCTAACAACAATAAGCATTATAAATGTAAAACCAATTCGTCTTCTTAAATCTTTTATTTTGAAAGCATCGCGTAGTGTCTGAAACATTAGATCACCTCTACTGTTCCGCCTAAGGCTTCAATTTTCTCCTTTGCGCTAGCGCTGAATGCATTTGCCTGCACATTGAGCTTCTTTGTAAGCTCACCACCGCCAAGGATCTTAACGCCATCACGCGCATTCTTAATGATACCGCTTTCGATAAGTGTATCAACAGTTACAGTAGCACCATTATCAAATCTCTCTAAGTAAGAAACATTGATACCAACGATTTCCTTTGTATTTCTATTCTTGAAACCACGCTTAGGAAGACGTCTGTATAAAGGCATCTGTCCACCTTCGAATCCAAGTCTAATGCTTCCGCCTGAACGAGCCTTCTGTCCCTTATGACCCTTACCAGCAGTCTTGCCATTACCTGAACCATGTCCACGGCCTCTTCTGAAATTATCGCTATGCTTTGAGCCTTCTGCTGGCTGTAAGTTAGATAAATCCATTATGGCACCTCCTTCTATTAAATTTCTTCAACTTTTACTAAGTGATTGACCATTCTAAGCATTCCGCGAACGCTGTCGTTGTCAGGAAGCTCAACAGTCTTATTGACCTTTCTAAGGCCAAGTGCTTCTACAGTCTTCTTGTTCTTAGGAACAGCACCGATTGTAGACTTTACGAGTGTTACTCTTAACTTCTTCTCTGCCATTTATCTTTCCTCCTTAAGCAAGAATGTCTTCAACCTTCTTGCCACGAGCCTTAGCTACTTCTTCAGGTGACTTAAGAAGCTTAAGTCCTTCGATAGTAGCAAGTACAACGTTCTGCTTATTTGATGATCCAAGTGACTTTGTACGGATATTTCCGATACCTGCAAGCTCACATACGGCACGTGCTGGACCACCAGCGATGATACCAGTACCTTCTGGAGCCTTCTTAAGAAGTACAGAAGCGCCTGTGTGCTTTCCTTGAATATCGTGTGTGATACTGTGGTTGTTATCAAGCTTAACTGTAATAAGCTTCTTCATAGCATCTTCCTTACCCTTGCGGATAGCTTCTGGAATTTCAGCTGCCTTGCCAAGTCCAGCGCCAACGTGTCCGTTCTTATCGCCTACTACAACAAGAGCTGTGAAACGCATGTTACGTCCACCCTTAACAACCTTAGTTACACGCTTAATTTCTACAACCTGCTCAGTTAACTCTAACTGGCTAGCGTCAATGATTTCACGTTTCATGTGTTCTCCTCCTAGAATTCTAATCCAGCTTCTCTAGCTGCATCTGCTAAAGCTGCAACCTTGCCGGCATAAATGTAACCACCTCTGTCGAAAACGACTTCCTTGATTCCCTTTTCCTGTGCCTTCTTTGCAATAACTGTACCAAGCTTTGTAGCAGCTTCTACGTTATTTGTCTTAGCAAGATCTGCCTTAACGTCAGCGTCAAGAGTAGATGCTGAAACGAGTGTATTTCCACATGTATCATCAATAACCTGAACATACATGTGATTGTTGCTTCTGAACACTGCAAGACGTGGTCTTTCTGCTGTACCGGCTAGAGTGTTACGAAGTCTTCTATGCTTTGTCTGGCGAATTATTGATCTAGATTTCTTACTTACCATTTTACATTCACTCCTTTACTATTTCTTACCGGTCTTACCGACTTTACGTCTAATAACTTCATCAGAGTACTTAATACCCTTACCCTTGTATGGCTCAGGTCTTCTCTTATCTCTGATGTTGGCAGCGTACTGACCAACCTTTTCCTTGTCGATACCCTTGATGATAATTTTATTTCCGTCAACTGTTGACTCAACACCCTCTGGATCTTCCATCTCAACTGGATGAGAGTAACCAAGGTTAAGAGTAAGCTTCTTACCAGCCTTTGATGCTCTGTAACCTACACCGTTAACTTCAAGAGTCTTCTCATAGCCTGTTGTAACACCAACAACCATGTTGTTGATAAGTGTTCTTGTAAGACCGTGTAAAGACTTCATCTTCTTTAAATCATTAGGTCTTGTAACAACAACTTCTGCACCCTCGAGCTTAATATCCATCTCAGATGGAAGAGTTCTCTCAAGAGTACCCTTAGGACCTTTTACAGTCACATGATTATTTTCTGCAATCTCAACTGTAACACCAGCTGGAACTGCGATTGGCATTCTTCCTATACGTGACATGCCCGTACCTCCTTAAAATATGATGTATGTCCGGCTTCTATAACCGGGTTATACTTTTAGGTAATTAGTTACTTGTTTGGATATGATTACCAAACGTATGCAAGAACTTCGCCACCAACCTGAAGCTTACGAGCTTCCTTATCTGTGATGATGCCCTTGTTTGTTGAAAGGATAGCGATACCAAGTCCACCTAAAACGTATGGGATATCGTCCTTACCAGCATAAATACGAAGACCTGGCTTAGAAATTCTCTTAATACCAGAAATAATCTTCTCGTTCTTGTTTGCACCGTACTTTAATGTAACACGGATATCCTTGAAGTTACCATTATCAACGATGTCGTACTTTGTGATAAATCCTTCATCTACAAGAATGTCTGCAATTGCAACCTTCATCTTTGATGCAGGAACATCTACTGTATCATGTTTTGCAGTATTAGCATTACGGATTCTTGTAAGCATATCTGCTATTGGATCACTCATTGTCATGATGCAATTTCCTCCTAATTTTCAATCTGTGCTCGCTTAAATTACCATGAAGCTTTCTTAACGCCAGGAATCTGTCCCTTGTAAGCTAATTCACGGAAACATACTCTACAAATACCATACTTTCTAAGGTATGCATGTGGACGACCGCAGATTTTGCAACGACTGTACTCTTGTGTAGAGAACTTTGCTTTGCGCTGCTGCTTAACTTTCATTGACTTCTTTGCCATAACTTTCCTCCTATGCTTCCTTAGCGAAAGGCATGTTGAATAAACGAAGTAATTCTCTAGCCTCTTCATCTGTCTTAGCTGTAGTTACGAAGATGATATCCATACCACGAGTCTTATCAATCTTATCGTACTCGATCTCTGGGAAGATGATCTGCTCCTTAATACCAAGGGCATAGTTTCCTCTACCATCGAATGAATTAGGATTTACACCTCTAAAGTCACGTACACGAGGGAGTGCAAGATTGATGAGACGATCTGCGAACTCATACATCTTTTCTCCACGAAGTGTAGTCTTACAACCAATTGCCATACCTTCACGAATCTTGAAGTTAGCAACTGAGTTCTTTGCCTTTGTTGTAACTGCCTTCTGGCCTGTAATCATTTCCATATCCTTGACTGCAGACTCAAGAAGCTTTGCATTGTCCTTTGCTTCGCCAACACCCATGTTGACTACGATCTTGTCGATCTTAGGAACTTCCATAATATTCTTGTATCCAAACTTCTCAACCATTGCTGGTACGATCTCATTAAGATACTGATCTTTTAATCTACTCAACGAACTGTTCTCCTTTCTTCAATTAGTCAATCACTTCGCCAGTCTTCTTAGCGAAACGGACTTTCTTATCTCCGTCCATCTTAAAACCAACACGTGTAGGCTGACCCTTGTGAAGTAACATAACATTTGAAGCATCGATAGGAGCTTCCTGCTCGATGATACCACCTGCCTGGTTAGCCATGCTAGGCTTAACATGACGCTTAACCATGTTAACACCTTCAACTGTAACGGTGTTATTCTTCTTATCTACAGCGATAACTTTACCTTCGTTCTTTACATCGCCACCGGCAATGACACGAACTGTATCGCCCTTTTTAATTTTCATTGTTGCCATTCTACTCTTCCTCCTACAATACTTCTGGAGCGAGAGAAACAATCTTCATGAACTGCTTCTCACGAAGCTCTCTAGCTACAGGTCCAAAAATACGAGTTCCTCTTGGAGTCTTGTCATCTTTGATGATGACTGCAGCATTTTCATCAAACTTGATATAAGAACCATCTTTACGACGGGCACCTTTAACTGAACGAACAACTACTGCCTTAACAACGTCACCCTTCTTTACAACGCCACCTGGTGTTGCATCTTTAACGGTAGCAGTAATTACGTCGCCGATATTGGCATATCTTCTTGTAGATCCACCCATAACACGGATAACAAGGATTTCCTTTGCTCCTGTATTATCGGCTACCTTTAATCTACTTTCCTGTTGTACCATTATAGTAGCCTCCTTTAATTATTTTGCTCTTTCGATTACTTCTACAAGTCTCCATCTCTTATCCTTAGAGAGTGGTCTTGTCTCCATAACCTTTACAGTATCTCCGATGTGAGCGTCGCCGTTCTCATCGTGAGCCTTAAGCTTATATGTCTTCTTAACGATCTTGTTGTAAAGTGGATGCTTTACATTGTCACGGATTGCAACAACGATTGTCTTATCCATCTTGTCGCTTACAACAACACCTGTACGTGTTTTTCTTAAGTTTCTTTCCACGTCTTTGTTCTCCTTTCAAATAGTTAAGATCCAAAACTAATTATGCGTTCTTCTCAGCTTCTGTGATAACAGTCTGAATACGAGCGATGTTACGACGAACCTCACGGATTCTTGCTGTATTGTCTAACTGATTTGTAGCATTCTGGAATCTTAAGTTGAAAAGTTCTTTCTTAGCTTCTACGAGCTGAGCATTAAGCTCTGCTACTGAAGTGTTCTTTAAATCTTCTACGTACTTTGTATTCTTCATTATGCTTCACCGCCTTCTAAATCCTCACGGGAAACTATCTTGCACTTGCAAGGAAGTTTATGTGTAGCGAGACGAAGTGCTTCTCTAGCAACTTCCTCAGATACTCCTGAGATCTCGAATAATACACGGCCCGGCTTAACAACAGCTACCCAATATTCAAGTGTACCCTTTCCTGAACCCATTCGAGTTTCAGCAGGCTTTGCAGTAACTGGCTTGTCTGGGAAAATCTTGATCCAAACTTTACCACCACGCTTAATGTAACGTGTCATAGCGATACGAGCTGCTTCGATCTGGTTAGACTTGATCCAAGCTGGCTCCATTGCAACGATACCATACTCACCGTATGAAATCTTGTTTCCTCTTGAAGCTTTACCAGCCATGTTTCCACGGAACTGTTTTCTATGCTTCGCTCTCTTTGGCATTAACATATTATTCGGCTCCTCCTTCCACATTCTTCTTCTTTGGAAGTACTTCACCCTTATAGATCCATACCTTTACGCCAACCTTACCATAAGTAGTGTCAGCCTCAGCGAATCCATAATCAATATCAGCACGGAGTGTCTGAAGTGGAATAGTACCTTCGTTGTAAGACTCGCTACGTGCCATATCAGCACCACCAAGACGTCCTGAACAGCTTGTCTTGATACCCTTGATGCCAGTCTTCATTGCTCTTGACATGCAAGACTTCATTGCTCTACGGAAAGATACACGGTTCTCAAGCTGACCTGCAATGTTCTCAGCAACAAGCTGTGCATCACGATCTGGTCTCTTGATTTCCTTGATATCTACAACAAGCTTATCGCTTGTCTGCTTCTGGAGCTCTGTCTTAATCTTGTCGATTTCAGCGCCGCCCTTACCGATAACTACGCCAGGCTTTGCTGTATAAACTGTAACCTTAACTCTACCAGCAGCACGCTCGATTTCGATCTTTGAAACGCCTGCAGCATAAAGCTTCTTCTTAAGAAATTTTCTGATATTATAGTCTTCAACTAAGTAGTCTGAGAAGTTCTCGCCCTCAGCATACCACTTAGAATCCCAGTCCTTAATAACACCGACTCTTAAGCCATGAGGATTAACTTTCTGTCCCATGTTTTGCCTCCTTAATTTTTCTGATCAAGCACAACTGTGATGTGGCTCATTCTCTTCTCGATTCTGTAAGCTCTACCCTGTGCTCTTGGTCTGATTCTCTTCATTGTAGGTCCCTTGTTTGCGTAGCACTCAGCTACAACAAGATCCTTACGATCTAAGCCGTTATTGTTCTCAGCGTTTGCAATAGCAGACTTAAGTAATTTCTCTATTACACTTGAAGCGTATCTTGGATTGTACATTACGATAGCAAGTGCTGTATCAACATCCTTACCACGAATGGCATCAAGTACGAAACAAGCCTTCTGTACTGACATTCTAGCATAAGATAACTTTGCTGAAGGTCTTGTATCCTTTACATCGTTTCTCTCACGTTTAATTTGAGATCTATGTCCCTTAGCCATGATTAAAACTCCTTTCTGTTAATTAGCGTACCTTTGACTTCTTTTCGTCCTTACCGTGACCTCTGTAGGTTCTAGTAGCAACGAACTCACCAAGCTTATGTCCAACCATGTCTTCTGTGACATATACTGGAACGTGCTTTCTTCCGTCATGTACTGCAATTGTATGTCCAACCATCTGTGGGAAGATTGTAGAACGACGTGACCATGTCTTGATAACTGACTTGTCGCCGTTTGCGTTCATAGCGTCAACCTTCTTTAATAAGCTTGCATCAGCAAATGGTCCTTTTTTTAATGAACGTGCCATGTGTATCCTCCTTACTTGATTGCTCTACCATCGCGTCTTCTTACGATGAGCTTGTTAGACTGCTTATGTTTCTTTCTAGTCTTGAGACCAAGAGCAGGCTTGCCCCAAGGTGTACATGGGCCTGGACGTCCGATAGGAGCGCGGCCCTCACCACCACCATGTGGATGGTCATTAGGGTTCATAACAGAACCACGAACTGTAGGTCTGATACCCATGTGTCTCTTACGACCAGCTTTACCAATCTTAACAAGGTTGTGATCACCGTTACCGATAACACCGATAGATGCGCGGCAGTTAAGAGGTACCATTCTCATTTCGCCTGAAGGAAGACGAAGTGTTGCATACTTTCCTTCCTTAGCCATGAGCTGAGCTGAGTTACCAGCTGAACGAACAAGCTGTCCGCCACGACCTGGATAAAGCTCGATATTGTGAATAAGTGTACCAACTGGGATCTTCTCAAGTGGTAAGCAGTTACCAACTCTAACTTCAGCGTCAGCACCGTTCATAACTGTCATGCCGTCTGTAAGACCAGCTGGAGCAAGGATGTAAGCCTTCTCACCATCTGCGTAGCAGATAAGAGCGATGTTAGCTGTTCTGTTTGGATCGTACTCGATACCAATAACCTTTGCAGGAATTCCATCCTTATTTCTCTTGAAATCGATAAGTCTATATTTCTGTCTGTTACCGCCACCGTGATGTCTAACGGTAATCTTACCCTGATTGTTACGACCAGCGTGCTTCTTTAATGAAACAACAAGTGACTTCTCTGGAGATGTCTTTGTAATCTCAGCGAAATCTGAACCAGTCATATTTCTTCTAGAAGGTGTATATGGGTTATATGTCTTAATTCCCATTTTTGTTCTCCTTTCATGTACTCGTTTATTATCGCGCTCGACTGCGCATACACTAATTTACTCTTGCCTTTAGGCTATATTTTAAAGACCTGAGAAAATTTCGATATCTTTGCTATCAGCTGTAAGCTGTACGATAGCCTTCTTTGTCTTTGCTGTCTTTCCGTAAGTCATTCCACGTCTCTTTGTCTTGCCATCAGCGTTCATTGTGTTAACTGAAGCAACCTTTACTCCGTCGAACATCTTCTCAACAGCTTCCTTAATCATAGTCTTGTTAGCTTCTGGATGAACTAAGAATGTGTACTTCTTCTCAGCCATAGCGTTCATTGACTTCTCTGTGATTACAGGCTTTAGGATTACGTCATAATATTGTACATTTGCCATTATGCATATACCTCCTGAATCTGATCTACAGCAGCCTTTGTAACAACTACTGTGTTGTACTTAAGGATGTCATAAACGTTGATTGTGTTTGTAAGAGCTGTCTTTACTGTAGGAATGTTCTTTGCAGACATAACTACGTTCTTGTCATTTGTATCAAGAACTACAAGTGCCTTTTCAACGTTAAGGTTTGTAAGAACCTTTGCAAAATCCTTTGTCTTAATCTCATTTAACTTAAGCTCGTCAACAACGATAAACTTGTTCTCGTTAACTGCAGAAGTGAGAACTGACTTAAGAGCTGCTCTCTTTTCCTTCTTATTGAGCTTAAATGAATAATCTCTTGGTGTTGGAGCGAATACAACGCCACCACCTGTCCACTGTGGAGATCTTGTAGAACCCTGTCTTGCATGACCTGTTCCCTTCTGTCTCCAAGGTTTTCTACCACCACCAGAAACCTCAGAACGTGTCTTAGCTTTCTGTGTTCCCTGACGGTTATTTGCAAGCTGCTGGACAACTGCCATGTGAACTAAATGCTCGTTAATCTCAACTGCGAAGATGCTGTCGTTAAGATCCATGGTGCCAACTTCTTTGCCTTCCATATTGTATACGGATACTTTAGCCATCGCTAAGCTCCTCCTTTCCTATCGTAAGATTACTTTCCTGCTTTAACTGACTCTTTGATTGTTACAAGAGACTTCTTTGGTCCTGGAACAGCACCCTTTACTAAAAGCAGATTGTTTTCAACATCAACACGTACAATTTCAAGATTCTGAATTGTAACTCGTGTTCCGCCCATCTGACCAGGCATTCCCTTGCCCTTGAATACACGGCTAGGTGATGAACAAGCACCATTTGAACCCTGATGTCTGTGGAACTTAGAACCGTGAGCCATAGGACCTCTGTGCTGACCTAATCTCTTGATAGCGCCCTGGAATCCTTTACCCTTTGATGTAGCTGTTGCATCAACCTTGTCACCAGCTTCAAAGATATCAGCTTTGATTTCCTGAGCAAGTGCATAATCTGCACAATTGTCAAATCTGAACTCTCTAACGAATCTCTTTGGCTCAACACCAGCCTTATCGAAGTGACCCTTCTCTGGCTTGTTTACGCCATTACGATGAATGATTTCTTTGCGTCCGTTTGCATCTTTATTAACAAGCTTAACCTTCTTGTCGATAAAGCCAACCTGAACTGCATCGTAACCGTCGTTCTCTACTGTTTTGATCTGTGTAACAACACAAGGACCAGCAGAAAGTACAGTTACAGGAATAAGCTCGCCGCCTTCATTGAAGACCTGAGTCATTCCGACCTTTGTAGCTAAAATAGCTTTCTTCATGTTTCTTACCTCCATTTTCTACAGCGGAACGCTTCTTGCCCAAAACTATGGGGTAGCGGAACCGTTCATCCTAGAACAGTGTCATATAAGTGGAACTAGATAAGAAATCTAAGTTGCTTCTATATAAAACCATCTTGGATGTTTACAAAATTTGTTTGAACTCAATTACTTGTTCTTGATGCTGATTTCAACACCTGCTGGCATTTCTAACTTAGAAAGTGCTTCAACAGTCTTCTGTGTTGGATCGATGACATCAATCAATCTCTTATGAGTTCTCTGCTCGAACTGCTCACGAGAGTCTTTGTACTTATGTACAGCTCTAAGAATAGTAACAACTTCCTTCTTTGTTGGAAGAGGTACAGGACCACTAACCTGGGCTCCGTTCTTCTTAACAGTCTCGATGATTTTCTTGGCAGATGAATCTACTAACTCATGATCATAAGCCTTGAGTGTGATTCTCATAACTTGATTTGCCATAAAAAAAGTCTCCTCCTTTTTCGTTTTTCTTACTTCTGAAAAATCGAACAAGTGGCGACTGTACACTTACCCGTGTGTTTCATGCTTCAACTTTTAAAAAGTGAACCAAGTTCTCACACGTCGTCTCCGCAAAGCGGACGGTTTTCTGTTGTACAGTGACTTGTCGTCAGTTTCCTAACTTGACATTCGCTCCACGGAAAACCAACCTTAGCAAGCTAGGTTGCAACCTCACGCTTCATAGCTATCATGTCACAGCAAGTAATAATATACACGAGAATGGGGGTATCTGCAAGAAAAACTAAGAAATAATTGTATTTTATTAAGAACAATCTTAAAATTAACTATATGTTGTGGTCAAAACCTAGAACATACACAAAAAGCCATTGAACAATAACAAATTTTACTTATACTATTTAAGTCAACATATTATATATATAAGAGGTAACAATATGCAAGTAGCAAATAATTGGAAAGATTATGAAATAATAGATTGCTCTACAGGTGAAAAGCTAGAGCGTTGGGGAGAATATGTTCTTCTTCGTCCCGATCCACAGGTCATCTGGAACACAAAGAAATCCTCTCCTTATTATAAGAAGTTAAACGGTCACTATCATCGTTCTAATAAGGGTGGCGGCGAATGGGAGTTTTTTGATTTACCAGAGCAGTGGACAATCAGCTATCCTATTTGCAATCACGACCTTACCTTCAATATTAAGCCTTTCGCTTTTAAGCACACAGGCATCTTCCCTGAGCAGGCTGTTAACTGGGATTGGTTTTCTTCTATTATAAATAAGGAAATCAAAGAAAAGAATCGCCCTGTAAAGGTGCTTAACCTTTTTGCTTATACTGGTGGTGCTACACTGGCTGCTGCGGCTGCAGGTGCACAGGTTACTCACGTAGATGCTTCGAAAGGTATGGTTGGATGGGCAAAAGAGAATGCTGCATCCTCTGGCTTAGGTGATGCTCCTATCAGATGGCTTGTTGATGATTGCCGTAAATTCGTTGAGAGAGAAATTAGACGTGGTAACAAATATGATGGTATCATCATGGATCCACCTTCATATGGAAGAGGCTCTAAGAATGAGGTTTGGAAGATTGAGGATGATATCTTCCCATTCATTCAGCTTTGCGAGCAGATTATGTCTGATGACGCTCTCTTCTTCCTAGTCAACTCATACACTACTGGTCTTCAGCCTGCAGTTCTTAACTACATGATTAGCACTGCATTATTAAAGAACCATCCAGGTACAGTAACAGCTGATGAGATTGGTCTTCCTGTTACAGAATCAGGTCTTGTTCTTCCTTGTGGAGCAAGCGGACGTTGGACTAGAGCTTAAACTGAACAAAACTACTATATTATAGAAGGAACTATTACAATGGGAGAGACTACAAAAACAAATCCACTTGGCACTGAGCCTGTGGGCACGCTTCTTAGAAAATTTGCGATACCTAGCATCATCGCAATGCTTGTAGGTTCACTTTACAACATGGTGGACCAGCTATTCATAGGTAACTTTGTTGGGCCACTTGGAAATGGTGCTACCAACATACAGTTTCCACTTTCAATTTTAAATGTATCTATTGCACTTTTATGTGGAATCGGTTCTGCATCTACCTTTAATCTTGCCATGGGACGTGGTGAGACCAAAAAGGCAGGCTATTATATCGGTAACGCAGTATCTGTAATGTTGATTGGTGGACTTATCCTTTCGTGTGTTACAGAGATTTTCCTTGAGCCTATCCTTTTAGGCTGTGGTGCTACTGAAAATATTCTTCCTTATGCAATGGAATATTCAAGAGTGTGTGCTCTAGGCTACCCTCTTTTCATCTTATCAGCAGGTGGTGCTCACATAGTTAGAGCTGATGGTAGTCCTAATATGACTATGGCCATCAACATGACTGGTGCCATTATAAACACAGTTTTAGACTTTTTATTTGTTGCAGTATTTGGATGGGGAATGACTGGTGCTGCTGTTGCCACAATCATTGGGCAGTACATTGCAGGAATCATGGTACTTGTCTACCTTACAAAATTCAAAACTGTAAAGCTTGAAAAGAAGCACTTCATTCCAAACCTGCATATTATTTTGGCAATTACTTCACTTGGTGCCGCACCATTTATTAATCAGATTGCTATGATGCTTGTTCAAATCGTAATGAATCACGTAATGGGACACTACGGTGCACAGTCAATCTATGGCTCTGATATACCTATCACATGCGCAGGTATCATATCAAAGGTAAATGGAATCTGTTTCTCTTTTGTTATTGGTATTTCACAGGGATTGCAGCCAATTATCAGTTTTAACTATGGCGCTAAGAATTATAAACGTGTTAAGGATGCATATCATCTGGCTATCAAACTGGCTTTTTGCATTACAACAGTAAGCTGGTTATTCTTCCAGCTTTTCCCTAGACAGATTGTATCAATATTTGGATCAGGAAGTGATTTGTACTTTGACTTCTGTACAAGATATTTCAGAATTTTCTTATTTGGAATTTGTACTGCTTTCCTACAGCCTTTATCATCAAACTTCTTTACATCAATAGGAAAGCCTTATAAGGGAATATTTATGTCACTTACAAGACAGGTGCTATTCCTTACACCATTAATCATTTGCTTGCCAATGATATTCGGATTCGACGGTGTACTTTACGCAGGACCAATAGCTGACGTACTTTCATTTATAGTATGCTTCACTTTGATAAGACGCGAGTTCAGCCACCGCGAATTCCGCTCAGAATAATTTCTATTTTAACGGGTTGACCACTGTATATTCGATATCGTCAACCGTAACAGTCTCAACATCGGTTAGGGTGCTGAAGATGCTTTCCTCGACATAATTGAATTTCTCGGGAATACGGCCTTCTTCAAGAGCCTTTATCATTGCTTCTACTCTAGGGCCATGTAAAGGATTGCACTCTCCGATGCAGGCTATTTTGCCTAAGGCTGCATAAGATAACGCTTCTCTATTAATTCCATCAAATGATAAAACCATTATCTCACCATTTTCAATGTCGGCGCCGGCCTTGTAGCCTGCAGCCTCTATTGCCTTAATGGCACCTATAGCTTCATTATCATTTTCACAATATACAACATTAATATTATCGTATTCACGAAGTAGCTCTGTCATTACCTCGCGACCTTTTTCCTGGGTGAAATCTGCATCACGAAGAGCCACTATATCCCAGCCATGCTCTAGTGCGGCTTCGTTAAGACCACGGGAGCGTCCAAGCTGAGCTGTAGAGCCTAAGGTTCCCTGCAAATCTACAATATGAAGATTCTCCGATGGAATGTCGTGTACCACTGTGTATTGATATAACCACTCGCACACCTTTTTGCCTTCAAGCTCAAAATCTGAGCCAATCCAGCACTGATACAAAGACCTATCCGCCACATCCACCATACGGTCTACAAGAATTACAGGAATCTGAGCCTCCTTTGCCTCTTCCAAAACAGAGTCCCAGCCAGATTCAGTAACTGGCGCAAGAACGATGTAGTCTACATCCTGCTGAATGAAGGTACGAATAGCCGTAATCTGATTGGTTTGCTTCTGCTGGCCATCATTAAATACCAGACTATAATCAGTGTCCTCCCCAAAGGCTTCCTTCATGGATTCAGTATTAGCGCTGCGCCAATCTGATTCAGCCCCCAGCTGGGAAAAGCCCACGACTATCTTCCCGCTTTCTGTATTTTCAATTTCTTCTGTCTGAACAGGACGACTGCTCCCGCAGCCAGTTAGTACCAGCAACGAGAGCAGAAGCCACATAAAAGTCTTTTTATTTTTCATAAATATTATACTGCCTTTAATGCCTTCTTCTTATTAGCCATGATAACACTCTGAATCAAAAGGAACAAGCATAGCATTGCAGCAATTGTAATTCCTGTCCACCAAGCCTGATCGAAACCAGCTGATGAAACGATGTTTTGAATTGTACTAAGTGAAAGAACACCGAATAATGTTCCGATGATATTTCCTACACCACCTGTAAGCATTGTACCGCCGATGATAGATGAAGCGATTGCGTTCATTTCCATACCCATTGCGTGAGATGCTGCACCAGAACCTACGTGAAGGAAATATACATATCCACCAACGCCTGCTAAAAGTGAGCAGATAAGGTGAGATAAAAACTTTGTGCGCTTTACATTGATACCAAGCATGAGAGCACTTTGCATGTTACCACCAACTGCATAGAAGCTACGTCCAAGCTTTGTCCAACGTAAAACTGCAAATAAAACAATGACGATAATAAGTGCGACAACAACACCAATTTCTACATAAGCTGGAACGTAAGCGCCAAGCTTGTTTGTAGAGCCCATTCCTGGAACATTGATACGTGTTAATTTTAAAGCTACAAACTTTTCATTAGCAACGTTGAATGGTGCTGTGTTTACGATTGTTGTCATGCCCCTGGCGAAGAACATACCTGCCAGAGATACAATAAATGGCTGGATATCTAGATATGCAACAAGCACGCCCTGAACGATACCATAAGCAAGTCCGATACCAAGTGCAATCAAAATGGAACCAAAGATTGAACCATCATGATAATCAAGGTAAACGGCACAGCACATTGATACAAGAGCAACAACACCACCGATAGAAATATCGATTCCGCCTGTAATCATTACAAGGCTCATGCCGCAGGATGTAATGATAAGTGCTGCGTTGGCATTTAAGATATTGAAGAATGCCTGTGGCTTGGTGAAGGCTCCACCAAGAATTAAAGCTGCTCCAATATACATAATTACGAATACAATAATTGTGATAGAAAGAAGAAGGTTTGTATCACTAACGCGAGTGAAAATACTTTCCTTTTTACTCTTTTCCATTATGCCACCTCCTTCTTGCTAGTTAAGTTTTTGCTGAGCTTTCTAAGATACTCACGAACAGTTGGAGCAGAGAATACCACAAGAAGGATTACTACTACTGCCTTGTATGCTGCAAGAGCATCTGAGCTAACCTCAAACTTATAAAGTGTAGTTGTCAAAAACTGGATTACATAAGCTGCAAGAACTGATGCCCAGATATTGAACTTACCACCTGATAATGCGTTTCCACCAAGAGCTACTGCAAGGATTGCATCCATTTCGATATCCTTTGCAATAACTGAATAGTTGATTGTAGATAGACGGCTTACCTTAATAAGTGCTGCTACTGCAACGCATAAACCTAAAATTACAAATGCTAAAATCTTGATAGCTGTAGGATTGATACCATTTAATCTAGATGATTTTTCGTTGATACCTACTGCCTGTGTGTAAAGTCCTAAGTTTGTATACTTAAGAACTAATGCAATGATGATAATGCATCCAATTGCGATAAATACTGTTGTTGGAACTGGAATTCCTGGGATGAAGCCTCCGAAATATCCAAACTTTGGATCTGGAACGATTGGAAGCTCATTGTTGTTAATCCAAGCTGCGATTGAACGTCCAGCTGTAAATAATATCAGTGTGGCAATCATAGGTTGAATCTTAAATATGGCTACCAAAACACCATTAAACAGACCACAAAGCATACCAACAATACATGCTACTAAAAATGCTACGATAACAGGTGTTGCTATTTCTGTTGGACGAGCCTCGCCACCGCATAATACTCTAAGCATTGCAGAACCTGCGATTGCTATTGTTGCACCTACGGAAATATCCTGTCCACCTGAAGCTGCTGTAACAAGTGTCATACCAATTGCAAGGATTGCAAGCTCTGAGCCGTAATCCAAAATTGTGATTAAGTATCCAGATAAAACAGGGTTGCCTGCGTTGTTAAGTCCCATTGTTACTTTGAAAAATGTTGGGTCATGGACTAAGTTAATCACCGCTAAAAGAAGCAATGCTAAAAGTGGTATAAACATCTGATTAGAAATCAACCTACGCCAAAAGTTTTCTCCCTTTTTTGTTTTACTCATTTTCATTCTCACCTCCGGCTATGGTTTTCATAATCTTATTCTGGCTCAAATCATCTTCTGACAACTCACCTACAATCTTGCGGTCACGCAATACGATAAGTCGTGAGCAAGTACGTAGCATCTCATCTGTCTCTGATGAAATGAAGGTAACACTCATACCTTCTGAGGCAAGCTCTAATACAAGCTTCTGAATATCTACCTTTGTTCCAACGTCGATACCACGAGTTGGCTCATCAAGGATTAAATACTCTGGGTGCATTAGCAACCAGCGAGCAAGAATAACCTTCTGTTGATTTCCACCTGAAAGTGATTTGATAGGTGTGTCCGCAGAAGCTGTCTTAATATTTAATTTCTTAATGTATTCATCTGCAAATTTATATTGCTCGGCCTTTGAGAATGGCTTAAAGAATCCAGTTAGAACCTGAAGTGCTAAGATAATATTCTCCCTAACTGAAAGGTCTCCAATGATACCATCAATCTTTCTATCCTCTGGCAGATACGCTATACCGTTTTTCATAGCATCAAGAGGTTTTTGAATCTTAACATCCTTGCCATGAACCTTAACCTTGCCAGAAAGGACTCTGTCGGCACCAAAGATAGCTCTAACGCTTTCTGATCTACCAGATCCAAGCAATCCGATAAAGCCGTTAACTTCGCCTTTCTTAATGTAAAAATCAAATGGCTCGATGCCTGCATCACTCTGCAAGCCTTCCGCCTCAAATACTGTTTCACCTGCGTCCTTGCCGCTGTAGGTTTCATGCTCGCCCTTGATATCTGAAAGGTCATCCATCTCTTTTCCAAGCATCTTTGCTACAAGCTGAACACGAGGTAAATCCTTTATTTCAAATTCTCCCACTAACTGACCATCACGAAGAACAGTGATTTTGTCGCACACCTCATATACCTGATCCAAGAAGTGAGTAACGAAGATGATACCTACTCCTCTAGCCTTTAGATCCCGCATTAATCCAAAGAGCTTCTGAACCTCCTGTGCATCTAAGGATGATGTTGGCTCATCCAAAATCAAAACCTTACAATCCATATCCACCGCTCTTGCGATAGCTACCATCTGCTGAACTGCTATTGAACAGCTAGCTAACTGCTGTGTTGCAGATGCTGGTATATCAAGTGATTTTAATATACGATCTGCATCCTCATTCATTTTTTTCCAATTTGTAAGTGCCCCTTCAGTACGTCCAATGTACATATTTTCTGCAACTGTAAGATTTGGGCACAATGTAATTTCCTGATATACGGTACTAATACCGCTTCTTTGTGCATCCTGTGGAGAGTGAATCTGAACCTCACCCATTCCCTTTAAACTGATAGTCCCTTCGTCCTTTGTATAAACTCCGGTAAGGACCTTAATCAATGTAGATTTTCCCGCACCATTTTCCCCCATCAAAGCGTGAATCTCACCTTCGTTTAAGGAAAAATCCACATTTGACAAGGCTCGAACACCAGGAAAACTTTTGCAAATGCCACGCATTTCAAGTACTCTATTGTCTTTCACCGGTTTGTCTCCTCGTCTTTTTTTTGAAAGAGGCGCGGATAACCGCGCCTCATAAATTACTATAGTTACTTACAATAATTAGATGCCGTATGTGTCAACATCTTCCTGTGTAATTGTCTCAGCATCGAAGCCCTTCTCGTCCATGATTACAACCTTCTCTGAAGGAGCGCTGCCGCCTTCGATTGTCTTGATGATTTCATCAATGTATGAAGCCTGGAATGGGTTGCACTGTCCATCATAGTTCCAGTTCTGAGCAAGAAGCTCTTCAAGTGCCCACTTGTTGCAGTCAAAGCCCATAACGATTACGTCTTTGCCAACACCGTGTGAGATACCAGCTGCATCAAGAGCTGCAACTGCACCCTTAGCCATATCATCGTTCTCAGCGTAGATTACGTTGAAGTCCTTACCAGCATCGATCTGTGACTGAACGATCTGCTGTGCCTTCTCTGCGTTCCATTCAGCTGTCTGCTGTGCTACGATTTCCCAATTGCTTTCTGCTGCAACCTTTGAATCAAGTGCGCCTGAACGTCCCTGCTGAGCTGCTGAACCCATAACACCCTGAATGTGGATAACCTTGTAGCTGTCTAAGCCCTGGCCCTCAAGCCACTTAACTGCTGTCTCACCTTCCTTGTCCATATCAGATACGATAGAAGCATCATAGAGGCTCTCATCTGCATCGATTGTACGGTCAAAGAGGATTACGTGGATACCAGCTGCCTGTGCATCCTGAAGTACTGAATCCCAGCCTGCTGTATCAGCTGCTGAAAGAAGTAAGTAGTCTACATCATCCTGGATGAACTGCTGAGCGTATTGAATCTGCTCATCGTTCTTTAAGCTGTATGCGAAAGAAGCATCATAGCCATTTTCCTTTGTGAACATTGCCTTTAAGTCAGCATCGTTAGCTGTACGATAACCAGACTCGTTAGGATCGTTGTTGATAATACCTACTTTAATTAAGTCACCAGAAGCTGCTGGAGCCTCTTCTGTTGTAGCTGCCTCTTCGCTACCTGCTGTGTCTGTGCTAGCAGCATCTCCGCCGTCACTGCCGCCACATGCTACAAGACCCATTGTCATTGCAGCAACCATCATCATTGCTAAAACTTTTCTCTTCATTTTTCCCCTCCTTATAAGGTCTAAGTGTTTTTGGGGCTTTCCCCCTTGCTGAGATTATATTAGCCTAGAAGGGTGTGTTTTTACATTGATAAAAAAAAGTTATTTGTTTGATTTTTTATTCCAATTTTTACGAAGTTTGATTTTCTACGATTTCAGTAGAATTTTTTGGGAGACGAAGGATAACTTTTGTACCTTCCCCGTATGTGCTTTCAATAGATAGTCCAAATTCCTCCCCTAGATTCAAGCGAATACGTTCATTTACGTTGTACATTCCATAAAGCACGCTTTCCGCAGGAGTCTTATCTGCAAGGGCTTTTCGTATTGCTTCCAGCCTTTCTTCAGTCATTCCAATTCCGTTATCCTCCACCTGAAGATAGTAGGAATCCACCTGCTCCCATCCAGTAAGGATGATTTTTCCACCACCACGTTTATTTTTTATACCATGGTAAAGGGCGTTTTCCACAAGTGGCTGGAGAGTGATTTTTGGAACCTTAAAATCGTAAAGCTCCTCTGGAACATTTATCTCGTACTGTAAAATATCTAAATATCTAATCTGCTGAATTTCAAGATAACTACGAACATGCTGAATATCCTCTCGCACCGTGACAATTTCCTTGCCTCGATTTAAAGATGTTCTAAAGAAATCCGACAAGCTTCCAACCATTGCAATTACCTGCTTCTGATTACCTGCTTCCGCAGACCACACGATGGCATCCAAGGTATTGTACAAAAAATGTGGATTAATCTGTGCCTGAAGTAATTCAAATTCAGCCTTTCTAAGTTGCCTCTGTTCCGCTCTTACCTGTTTTTCAATTGGCTCCGTAATAGAAATTGGCACAAAAATTGAGTAAACTACCAGGACAGATACGATAATCATAAAAGTGCAAATCGCAATTCTGATAAAGTTGATTACATGAGCTCTGTTATTCTCCTGAGCGGTTTGAAGTTCTCGGTTTTCGTAATAGATGTATTCGTTAATAGTGTCCTGAACCAGCCCCGTTACTATTTGCACATCATTTTCCCAGATGACCATATTTTCTTCGTAGCGACCTTCGCTTTTAAGATTGGTCTCGATTCGCTGATTATAGGTCTCTAGATTATCTAGATATTTTTCTGCGCTCTCTAGTCTTTTACGATTATCTCTGGTATCTGTGTATTGCTCTAATTCGTTAACTACTCGCCTTGCATCTGTAAGCAGGCTTTGAAGCCTTGAATCTTCGGCTGTTTTATTTCCTACAATAAGCAGATAGGTTTCATAGTCGTAATCATTTTTAAAATCCAAGCTGAACTCGCTGGCCGTCACCACCGAGTTCAGCATTTTTTCATATCTCTCATTTGTCTGCCACAAGTTATAAAATACATAAACCAAAAAGAAGACTATTGGAATCAAAAGAAATAAATAGGAAATTCTAATTTGTAGGGCTAGCTTACCTTGCTCCCTCTCACTACTCTTTTTTCTCATTTGGATTCCTCTTTTGCAGTTCCTCTGTATTGTGTAGGAGTCATCCCCTGAGTCTTTTTAAAGGCATAAGAGAAATAATGGGCATCCTTGTAGCCCACAAGTCCTGCGATTTCACTGCTCTTTTTGCTGGTGCAGCGAAGCAATTCCTTAGCCTTGGTAATTCGATAGTCTGTTAAGTATTTTATAAATGGCTGGCCAGTCTGCTGACGGAAAACTGCACTAAGATGATTAGGCGAAAAATTCACGTAAGCCGCCAAAGAATTCAAAGAAAAATCTTCATTTGAATAATTATCTTCTATGTATGCAATGGCATCTCTAACCACATCGTGATATCTGCTCTTTGATTTTTCCTCACGCAGGGTGATGGCCTTATCAATAATTTTCTTCAGATAATTTACTGCATTATCTTTGTTTAGCATGATTGATTTATCGGAATCAAAGGTGTCGATTGCATCCCTTGAGGCGCCGATTTCATTCTCCACAAAATCCACTACAGTAAGATATGTATCCATAGTCAGATACTGACGGAACATAGTAGAATTCATTACGGAAGCCCCCAGCTCCTGAATAAATTCCTCTACGAAGAAGGTAACCTCATTACAATCTCCGCGGCGCAGGAACTCTATAACACGCTCATGTGCCATCTGCTTTGGATTCAAATCTGACAAAGAAAACTCCTCATTTTCCTGTGTGTTATGCTCATTTCCCCAGATGAATTTGTTGGATTCTCCCAGATGACGATGAGCAAAGCCACGGCCTGCGCTATCAAAGGATTCCGGAATTTCAGTGATATGAGTAACAGTTTTGCCGATGCCTGCGAAAAAGCGAATATGTCGATTTTCATCAAACATATTCTGCATTCTTTCGATACATTCCTTTAAAAGAGCATCCATCTGCTCCTCAGAATCTGCCTTAAATAAAAAAGCCTTGCCTTCCAAATGACGATCGAAAAGCAAAGCATGTTTTTCCTCCGCCATAGCCTTAAGTCTGTCTTCCATGGAAACAACGGTACCAGAGTATTCCTCCATATCGTGTCTGTCGGACCAAACCTTAAGTAAAAGTATGTTGTAGCACAATGCCGATAAATCAAGAGACAGCTTTCTGGCCTCTCCCATAAGGGAAACCGTGTCCCTGCCGCCAGTGACAAGTGAATCAAAGAATCCCAGTCTCTCCCCAAGATTCTTTTCCTCCATCTCACGCTCATACTTTTCTACAATGGCGAGTTCTTCTTTTTTCTCTTTAATTTTGTTGCCCAGCTGATCAAGCTCCTCCAACAGCTTATTGCCGCTGATAGGCTTGCCCAGGTAGCGGGCTACGCCGATATTAAGAGCCTCCTGTGCATAGGCAAACTCCTCGTAGCCAGTAAGCAAAATGATTTCTGTAGAGGAATGCTCCTCCTTAATCATTTTTGACAAGGTAAGACCATCCATAAATGGCATTTTGATATCCGTAATTACGATATCTGGAAGCTCCTTCCTAATCATAGGTAGAGCCACCTCTCCATCTCCTGCTTCCCCACAGAATTCAAAACCATGACTGTTCCAATCAATGTTGTTCTTGATTGATTCGCGGACAAAATACTCGTCCTCAACTAAAAAAACCTTTAACATAAATTCCCCCAAAATAAAAACCTACGCCCATTATAGCATGACATAACCTACTTGCACACAATTTGATTACGCCCGCCCTCTTTGGCTTCATACAGATTGGCATCTGCACGACTAAGAGCCTCATCTGTTGATTCACCAGGAATCATCGCTGTCAGACCAAAGCTCATTGTAATCTGTCTGTCGGTATCAGGCACATAGATAGTACGAATATCATCCATGATTATAGATAATTCTCGTTTTGCGATATCAAGCTCCCTGTTATCAAAAATAAGCAGGAACTCTTCACCGCCCCATCTAGCCGCAAAGCCTTTTCCAACCATTCCCTTTTTAAGCTTACCTGCCACCTTTCTTAGAACTTCATCACCCATTTCGTGGCCGTAAGTATCATTTACCTTCTTGAAGAAATCGATATCTGCAATGCAGACACAATACTTCATTCCCATTTCCACCATCTTTACCCTGATTTCCTCAAGCCTCTTGTCGGCGGAACGTCTATTGTTAAGCTCGGTAAGAGCATCAAACTCAACCAAGTTTTTCAAAGCCCTTGCCATTTTTTTACCATCATTGGCAAGACTCTTTATCTCATCATCTTCCTGCAAAAGCTCTCTAGGCATTTCGGAATCAAACTCTCCGTTTGAGAGCTTGTTCATGTACCTGTCCATCTTGAAAATTCTTTCTGCCAGCTTTTTATTGAAGCGCACCATGATGATGCCGAAGAACACAGCCACCACAATGCATATTCCAATAACAGGAAGAATGTATCTTATGATATGATGCTTTACATCTTCTCCTGAGCGGCATACGCCAATCATTCCCATTATAGAACCATCCGCTCCAGTAAAAGGTTTGTAATAAGCAAAGCTTTTGGTGTTATAGACGATTACATTGTCGTAAAAAACAGGCTGGCCCGTATCTAACACATCATTTTTAACCACGGTGGCAACCTTTGTGCCCATGGCACTATTACCCTCGGCATCACTTAAGGTAGTAAGAATTCGGGTATCCTCGTAAAAGATAGAGACTTCAATATTCAGCATCTTGGAAAACTTTGCCATCAGGGTGTTTTCTCCATTTAAACGCTGCTCCCCTTTGTATATCTCCACCTCACCATTTTCAGTTTCAACTAAACGAAAATCTCCAACATAGTACTGATCAAAAATGAAGGCCACCAAATCGGCATCATTTATCAATTCCTTCCGAATCTGGTCCGTGATAGATTTTCTGACAATGCTGACACTCACCGCTACGATGGCCACCGTCATAAGCGTAAGCGGTATCAACGTCATCTTTAGCATCTGTCTTTTCAGACTGTTCTTAAACCCCTTATCTGACATACACCTCTCCTTTGTAGCAGACCAAAAAGAGCAGGCATGAAGCCTGCTCTTGATTACTCTTTGTTATTCAAAAACTCGGAAAGCATTTTATAGAGTGCCTCCGCAGTTGCTTCAACCCCCATCAAGGAACTATTCACACAGAAATCGTATCCTCTGCTGTCTCCCCATTTCATCTTCGAATAATAGTTATGATAAGCCTTACGCTTTTTATCATGACGATACATCTTAGCTTTTGCTTCAATCTTATTAAGCTTATACAGCCTGCAAATTCGCTCTGTCTTAGCTGCCTCATCACCTCTGATAAAAAGTGATATAAGAGCAGAGTGATCCCTCAAAACATTTTCTGCGCATCGTCCAACTACAACAAAGCTTTCTCCGCTTTCAGCCTTCTCCCTGATAAAATCAAACTGAAGCTTTGCAATGGTATCCTGTACACTTGAAGAATGTCCGCGAACTGTACGTGTCAGCCCCTGGCGCTTCATTTCCTCGTGCTTATGTAAATCCTCAGCATCTATTCCGTTTTTCTCCGCCATCTGATCAAGCATATTGCGATCATATAGAGGAACATTGAACCTTTCTGCTAACCTGGTAGCTATTTCGTGTCCGCCACTACCATATTCTCTACCTACTGAAATAATAAATTGCCCCATAAACTACCCCCCTTCAGTATTTATCCTACATATATTTTATATGATTTTCGATTATAAGTCGAGATTCTTACAAATATCTGAAGAAAATACAAAGCATAGATACCATCAGCACAATGATTGTGCCTGGCACTAATTCTTTGCAATATGTAGCCCAGCTGATTGGATAACCTTCCTTACCTGCTGTGGAAATACCAACAACATTTGCGCTGGCTCCGATTGGTGTCATGCTTCCACCGATATCTGTTCCAATTGCAAGTGTCCAAGCCATAGTAGAAAGATCGACACCTGTAGTAGCTGCAAGAGTTTTGATTACAGGAATCATTGTAGCTGAGAATGGAATGTTGTCGATGAATGCTGATGCGAAAGCGCTAACCCAAAGGATAATAGCTATCATAAGATGAGCATTTCCACCTGAAATCTTTGCGATAAAATCTGCAATAACAACTAGTACCCCTGTCTCCTCAAGACCACCAACTACAATAAATAGTCCAATGAAGAATAACAGTGTATGGTAATCAACTCTCTTAAGCAGTGTAAATGCCTTACGGCCTGCTGTGGCAAGTGTGATGATTGCAATAAAGGTTCCAATAAATGCAACAGTAAGTCCTGTCATTGAATGAGTTACAAGAAGTACGATTGCGATGATGAAGATAATTGTGCTAGTAATAAATTCCCTCATGTTGTCGATTCTGATATCAACATTAATAGTGCTTGGGTCTACCTTATCGGCTGGGTCCTGCAATCTGTTTCTCATTGTGAAATAGAAATATAAAATGATTATAACAAGTGAAATAGCACCGATTGCACCAGTGTTTTCTACGAAATCTGCAAAGGAATATCCAAGTGAGGTTCCGATAATGATGTTTGGTGGATCGCCGCACATTGTAGCACTTCCTCCAAGATTTGCGCAGAAGATTTCTGCCATAATAACGGGAACCGGATTAAACTTAAGTGTTCTTGCAAGTCTGATTGTAACTGCTGCCAAGAATAATATAACTGTAATAGAATCAATGAACATCGCCAGCACTGATGCAAGAATCATAAATGCCACAAAGATTCTAACTGGTTCGAATTTTGCAAGCTTTGCAATCTTCAGGCAAAGCCAATCGAAAAAGCCTGCTTCTGCCATGCCTTCTACCATTACCATCATTCCCCATAAGAAAATGATAGTGGCCCAATTGACACCAGATGTCTGTTCTGCTGATTCTCCTGCTGCATGCCAAAATGAAGGTTTGATGATACCTCCAAGTGCCAGTGTTTTAAAAAAGCTTTCAGAGCTGCGCAGTCCTATACCGAAAACAAAAATGCCAGTAAGAGCACCGCAGCCTAATGTAACATAGTGCTTTGGGAATCTATCCCATACAATAAGCACAAACATAGCCAAAAAAATGACTATAGCCATTATCTCCGCTACCATAATAAAACTCCCTTCGTATGCGAATATTACATAATATATTGTATACGAGGGGAGTTAAAATTTAAAGCTGTATTTAGTTAAATATTGTTACCTTTCACGGGCCGTGAAGTGTAACTAAATGTTTGCGCTGTCCATGAGTTTTTTCATGGATGCTGAGGTCTTAATTGTGTTGAGAATATTGATAACAGCCTGCTGCAAATCTCCAAGTGCAAGATAAGCGCCTCTGTTAATTCCTCTGTAGGTTATTTCCTTATCTCCATTTGTAAGCTCCTGTATCTTGCAAATTCCCATTTCCTGATATTTCAGAACGTTTTCATTCAGTTGGATATTGGCTGCAACCGTTGTCTTTATTAGATTCTTGCCATGCTTGTTTGGCATAAACGAACCCCATTTATAGTACTGAATCATTGGGTCCCCATATACAAAATTCTTTTCCACCTTCTCAACATATCCATCTTCAGTAAACTGCGGTGCTATCTCCATCATAGACTTAAGAATTTCATCTGGGTCAAAACCTGGCATAATCAAATCACAGCCTGCATGCAAATCGTAGGCTTTTTCAGATAAGGAACCCCAATCGGACATGACAAGTCCATCAAAGCCCCAGTCACTTCTGACTATGTCTGTATTAAGCTCACGTATGGAAGATGTGTACTCACCATTTAGTCTGTTTCCTGAATTTAACAGGCCCGCTGGTCTGCAGATAAATTGGCAGACAGAAAATGCTCTCAGGTAAATCTCTCCAAACGCACGACCAGAGATGTTGATGTTTACATCTGCAGTACCGCTCTCTTGATTGTAAGTAGCCAGATTCTTGAGAATAACATCGCGACCTTCATAACGCTTGATTCCCATAGTAAGTCCTGCCCCCATGACGCCTGCCAGGGTTGGGTCTTCAGAATAGAATTCGTAAGCGCGGCTTCTCATTGGATTTCTATGAACATTTAATGCTGGCGCAAGAATATAGTCAATTTCATATAATTCCATTTCTCGGCCAATAGCACGTCCCATTCGAACCATCGCACCCATATCCCAGGTCTGTGCCATATTCATAGGAGATGGGAAGCAGGTACATGGAACCTGGTCTATCCTGAGTCCTGAAGGTCCATCTGCAATATTTACACTAGGAATTCCAAGTGTGGTTGAAAACTGGGATGTAGTATTTGCAGAAATTCTGCGTTTATATTTATCAATAGTAAAATCAAACTTAAATCTGGATTCGTTGTTTATTAATCTGTCCCCATCTGTTCCAGAAACAATTCTTGCCATTATTTCAGGGGAAAGGGACGATACAAACTCCTCCACTGTAACCTTTCCTTTTACAACATCAAAGAAGGTTGAGGTTCCACAAGGCTTAACGTATTTAACGTTCTCTCTACCAAATTGTGGCATTGTATAGGCATTATTATTTGTATAAGAAACATACTTACTTCCTTCCTGGACGTAAGTGGAAATATCTGTTTTTTGAGTGACGAACTTGTTTGCAGAATTATAATCATCACCATTTAACGAGGCCACCATAATGAAGCCTGTGTCTTCTTCCTTAGGGACAGGAGGCTCCAAAAATTCCATAGGCTTATCTGTGTCGATGCCTTTTGTAACCTTTTTAATAGTGGTAAATCTATCAAGTACAACCTTGCCGCAAAGCACTGTATCCCTTGAATTAGAACCTATTCTAAAAAGATAATCTCCCTTCTCCATTACCCATGCAGGTTCTTCTTCATAGAAGGAGCAGATTGTCATAATAGGGATTTTGATTGTAACTTCCTCGTACTCGCCTGGCTTTAGCTTGCCTGTCTTTGCGAAGCCTGCCAGTATCTGATGTGGCTTATCCAAATTAACGGTAGGCTGCGTGCAGTATACCTGGACCACCTGTCTGCCTGAATGCTCGCCTGTATTCATCACCTTAATTCGAAGCACAATAGCTATCCAGCTAGCTTCCAGATATTCCAGCTTCATTTCAAAGGTGGTGTAGCTCAGCCCATATCCAAATGGATATAAAGGTGTAACATCAAAGGTATCGAAATAGCGATAGCCCATGTAGATGCCTTCCTTATAGTCCAACTCATTACTCTTTGTGGTTTTATTTATGGCTGATGGACTATAGCAGGTTGAATAATCCTTGTATTTCTTTGCCCAGGTAGCGGTAAGTCTGCCACTAGGATTAACTGCTCCAGTCAAAACATCTGCTAAGGAATTTCCAGCTTCCATGCCAGGAATACCCATAAAAAGGATAGCCTTAACATTCTTCGAACGTGAAAGCAGTGTCATTTCCAACATATTCGTATTTAAAACAAGAATGACGTTTTCAAAGGTATCAATCACAAGCTTTAGATTTGCCTGCTCAACCTCTGAAAAATGATATTCACTCTCTCTAAGCTGGCCGCTGCCCACAAGCTCATGTCTGACAACATAAATACAGGTATCTGTTCCAAGTACCGCTTCTGCAATGTCTGCGGCAGAAATAGGCACTTCTTCAACCTCGTATTTTTTGCCTGGATAGTTGTCCTTGTTTTTTAGCAAGGCCTTCTCTCTCTTATCCTGCTGCTTGACGGCCTTATCCATCTTATCCAGCCAAGAATCTGTAGAAAAAGTAAATCCATTGTTCAATAGACCATCTCTAACGCTTATATTTCTATCCGTATATACGTAATTAAAAAATAATCCGCAATAAATTGTGTCCACTGCTCCGGCGCCAAAGAGCGCCACCTTACCTCTAGTCATTGGCAGTATTCCGCTATTTTTAAGCAGCACCATACTATCAGACCCCAGAGCTCTAACTGTCTCTCTGTGGTCCTCGAACTGCATTTTGCCAACCCTAGCTAACTTACTCCTGATGTCGTCCAACTTCATAAAATAATACTCCCAAAATCCTATTTATGTCTTATTATACACTATTTTATGCTTTTATTTTATTCTTGAATATGATACTATTTTTCTATTTAAAAACTGTGATAGAATTGTTAAACTTATTTAAATAGGAGGATTTTTATGCTAAAAGACATGTTCGACAGAGATTCATCATTATCCTTTGAGGTTTTTCCTCCCAAAAAAGAATCGGATTTTTCAAATTGCTACAGCATTTTGGATTCACTCGCAACTCTTAATCCTGACTTTATCAGTGTAACTTATGGTGCCGGTGGAAGCAATTCCAAAAAGACTGTAGAGATTGCTTCTTACATCCAAAACACCCTACATACAGATGCTATGGCTCACCTTACCTGCGTTGGCTCTTCAGCTGATGACATTTTAGCTGTCACCGATGAACTGAATAAAGTAGGTGTTAATCACGTTTTAGCACTCAGAGGTGATAAACCAAGGGATATGTCTGAGGAACAATTTAGCAAACGTATTTTTCCACACGCTACCGATTTGATTCATTTCTTAAATACAAACACCAGCCTTGATATTTCCGCATCCTGTTATCCGGAAAAGCATCCTGAGGCAATATCAATGGATAGCGACATCGCATTTATGAAGATGAAGCAGGATATGGGTGCGAAGATGTTTATATCACAGCTGTTTTTCGATAATACTGATTTTTACAGATTCGTTGAACGTGCAAAAAATGCGGGCATCACCGTTCCAATCGTGG
Organism: Pseudobutyrivibrio sp. OR37; assembly: GCF_900113655.1. GTDB lineage: Bacteria > Bacillota > Clostridia > Lachnospirales > Lachnospiraceae > Pseudobutyrivibrio. The sequence continues at coordinate 77,279 of NZ_FOQF01000010.1, forward strand.
CAGGCATCATGCCAATTACATCAGCCAAGCAGATTGGTTCCACAGTTACACTTGCTGGTTCCTCTGTTCCAAAGAAGCTGGCAGATATCTGTGCAAGATATGGTGAAACACCTGATGATATGCGCAAAGCTGGAATCGAATATGCTATCAACCAGATTAATGACCTTAAGCGCTGCGGCATGGGGCACATTCACATTTACTGCATGAATAAGCCTAAAATGACTGCAGAAATCTGCGAGGCAATTAAATAGGAGACTACTATGGACGGAAAAAAAATTGAACAAGAAATTCTAGAAATTACAGATGAGTTAATTAAAGACTACAAGTCAGACAGGGCCATTGACAAGATGGACACCTATCATCAGCCTAACAAGGACTCCATCATCGACATGACAAAAAAGCTGCTTAGGATTGTTTATCCTGGCTACTATCGTGATCATGTTTACAAGGTCTACAACGTAGAGACAAATCTAAACACACTTATGGAGGACGTAGTTTACAACCTGAACAAGCAGATTGCGCTCATCCTTTGCTACAGACCTGATTTTGATGGTTGCTGCGATGAAATCTGCTCTACAAAGGCAGAGGAATTATCACTTGCCTTCCTTAAGCGTATCCCTCATGTGCGTGCTCTTTTGGATACAGATTTGCAGGCCGCCTTCGATGGAGACCCAGCTGCAACCAGCATAGATGAAATTATTTTTGCATATCCTGGTATTATGGCAATCACCATCTATCGCTTAGCTCACGAGTTGTACCTGCTTGGAGTGCCTATCATTCCACGTATCATGACAGAATATGCTCACTCTAACACTGGTATCGATATTCATCCAGGCGCTACCATCGGCGAATATTTCTTCATCGACCACGGCACTGGTATTGTAATCGGCGAGACTACAGTCATCGGTAAAAATGTTAAGGTCTATCAGGGCGTTACACTTGGTGCCCTTTCAACACGTGGTGGCCAGAACCTTAGAGGAGTTCGCCGTCATCCTACCATTGAGGACAATGTAACTATTTATTCAAATGCTTCAGTACTTGGTGGAGATACTGTTATCGGACATGATTCGATTATTGGAGGTTCTACATTTATTACTGAATCGGTGCCACCGGAGTCTAGAATATATTATGATGTGAAATAATATTAGCCTTCCCCCCATAAATGGGGGGAAGGTGGATGCGCAGCAGACGGATGAGGGGCTCTGTAGATACACACCTCATCAGTCACCTGCGGTGACAGCTTCCCCTCAAGGGGAAGGCTTTCTTTTTACATCTTCAAGTATTCCATACCCTGTTTTACCTCGTCGGGTACTACTCCCTCGTTCTTTTCCACTCTGTCGATTATGGTCTTCAGGTGGTTGAGAGCCTGGGAGCATTTTATTTCGTGGCGTGAAATCAGCTGCTCGTACATTGGATGGTTGGCAACCTTTGTGCGGTATGCCTTGGAGAAGGTGCAGTGCTTGTTCAGAATGTTTCGTTCCGGCTTGTTCAAGCGGATACTGCCCTGGGCCTCAAAATTTATCCATATAGTGTACTGCTTTGTAAAGGCCTCACGCATATTGTTGCGGGAGGATTTTAAAAGACTCTTTACCTTTTCCTTGTTTTCAGCAGAAAGCTCCTTGTTCTTTCGATAGAAGGTGAAGTAATCGTAAAAATCAGAGGTAAGGCAATCGCTTCCGATATCGTTCCAACGTGAACCCTGCTCCTTTCGGCAAATCTCCCAACGAAATGCTCCACAACAATAAATCATCATCTTGTCCAAATCGTCGAAGGTGAACATCGGGAATACAAATCGCCCTGGTGAATCCACCTTGATACCGCCGCACTCCTGCCACATCATGGCACGCATACCACAGTTTGGAAGCAGGATAATATCAGGCTCCACGCGCTTAAGATATGGCTCGCTCTTTACGTTGGCATCCATATCTGTGTAAAATCCTTCGCGCAGGAATATCTGGTAATCCACAGATTCTATCTTTTCCATTGCCTCCTTAAGCTTGGCATTTGTAAGCAACATTCGGGATGGTTCCATGCCAAAATCTTCCTTTGTAAGCACCGGACAGAAGGAGGTCATCTTTCCTGATGTAGTTCTATTGGCCGATACGAAGAAATTGTTCATCTCGAACTTAACCTTCTGCTCCTGATCAGCCATCCACTGAGGCATATCTGCTTCGGAAATATTTCCTGATTTTCGTTCCTCCAAAACAAAGCCTCTATAATCTAAGTCCAGCTCATTTCGACTAGGCTCCCGCTTGCCTGCGTATACTGCCCTGAGCCAGGTGTATATGGTAAATAAATGGTCACTTTCACACAAGCTTGGCAATCTATCCATTATATCTGCCAGCTCATTTGTATACTCATCGCCGATAGCATCATAATCAATATATCCAAAATTCAAGAACATATTGATGATGGTATCCAACTCACCGCCGTAGGCCTCAAATTCCAATGCTCTAAAGAAGGTCTTCTGGTAAATCTCGTAGAAGAGATCAACTGCCTTCTTTCTAACCTTTCTTTCGTTATCGTCCTTACCTTCTCTATCTGATAATGCAAGATATTCTGCAATCTGCTGCTTATATTCTGCAGTCTTATCCTCATCAATTTCTGCAAACTCGCAAATGTGCTCGAAGGTCTGAGTGAACTCAGCCTGCTTTTGCATCTTTGCCTCGTCGAAGGCAGCTGCGGTAGCCTCGAAATCGTGGCTGTCATATTCACTCCAACGCTGCTTGACAAGGGCGCTATCATAAAGACCAGAGGATGAAATAAACTTGTACAGCATTTTCATCAGCTTGATTATGCTGGTCTGGTCTGCGCCACGCTCGGCGGCATATATTCTCAATTTGAAAATCTGATCAAATAAATCATTTTCATCTGATGAAAGAAGTACAGGGGCAAACTCCTCCAGGTAAAAGCCCATGGTTTCTGAACATTCCATCGCCCTAGCCATGTAGCCGCAGCTAATTCCAATTACGCCATTCACTATTTCTGTTCGCTTGCCGTAAATACTTTCTATCTCCTTATTATCAACAGAATTAAGGCTGTCGATGTAGTCATGCTCCCAATCTAGGATTCCATTCTTCAGTTCAAGAGGTTCCATCTCCTCAAGCATTGGAATCTCCCCAGGAGTCATGCCCACAGCCCTGCACTGCTTTCTGTATTCACCATTAATACCGCGGCAGTAATCTGTGAAATCATCTACCTTTTTCTTGAGGTCGTCGTAAATCTTAAATACATCGCGACATTGCCTAAAGGAACCCTTGGCGAAGCCAAATATGTACACTGGCTGTTCCTTGAAAATCCTATCAAAATCAGCCATCCCCTTGTAGGTACATTTGATAACTGTGCAATCCTCTGCCGCAGTGTAATCAGCGTCATACTCATGATTCAGCGCATCAGAAAGCCCTGCCACCGTGCCAGGCCCAAGTAGTAACTGCTTCCCTTTCCAGTCCTGGCGCACAGTGCCACTCATAACTACATACAGACAATCCACCGCATTCCCTGCGTTTATTAACTTTTTGCCCTTTTCAATGTTGATTGGCTCCAAAGCTTTCCCCCAATAGTTGCATACGCCACAATGTCAATTATTCCCACTGGCCCGCCATGACACTTTCCAGCAGGATACTATAACTTACTATAATTATAGAATTGTCTGAATATTATTGCAATTCCATTGAAATAAATTCACAAAAATTTAACGGCTGAGGGGAATTACCACCGCATATTTTTACCATCTAAACCAGCCAAAGAGTTTCTTAACAGCCTTGGTGATTTCCTTGATAACTGGAACGACAACCTGCTTTACGAATGTATCTACAGCCTTAACGATTTGCTGTACAGCTTTTTCAATTTCCTGCTTGTGGTCAGAATCCTTGTTATCATCCTCAGAAGGGTCGTCGATTGCTGGGTCGTCCTGGTTGCCTGCGCCTGGGTCGTCGATTACAGGTTCATCTGGGGTTGGAGTTGGGTCGTCGCCTCCGCCGATTTCCTCAGATGAAGCCTCGGCTGTTTTGTAGAGATAGAAGTCATCCCATGCGCCCCAGCCGCCTGCTGCAGCTTTGACACTTACGCCAACAGTGATTTCTGTTGAATCCGTATTTACGATAATGTCTGTGACCTCTGGGTTGGCCCAGTTCTGCCAGCCTGTTACGCCTGTATCTGTTGAAAGATTATTCTCACCTACAACTGCGTAAAGCTTGAACTCAGCTGCGTCACCGCAATCTCCACCTTCAACGAAGGCACCAAGCTTGTAAACGCCTTTATCTACAGTAACCTTCTGTTCTACCGTGTAGTAGATTTCCTCGTTGTCCCAGAACTTAAGGCTCATCTGGCCTGTTCTTACATTTGAAGAATCTGCCTGAATTGAGACACCGTTGTTGCCATCAGCATTTTTGATGTCGTTGATAGTCCAAGCCTTGTTGCCATCCTCGAAGCTTCCATTCACAAGAAGATTCTTAGGGTTGATGGTAAGCTTACAAGTTACATCCTTTGTTTCATCATTTACTACTACAGTTCCAGGGATTTCGTATTCGCCAGCGCCAGCTTCCATAGCTTCTGCAAGCTTTGCCTCATCCCAGGTAACCTTAGCATCAACCTTTGAACCGTCGTTATATACTACTGATGCATTTTCAGGAAGAACCACATCATCACCAAGCTCCACTGTCACTGCTTCCACATCGATTCGGATGACAGAAAGAGGAGCCTTGGCGCCTGAGCGAACATAGCTGTAAATCTTTGCAGATGCAAGGGCGTGGCCCTCGAAGTCGAACCAAGCTTCGTTGTCTACTGCGGAACCGCCGTACCAATCCTTAGCATCCTTATCATAGGCGCCGGCATAAGATGATGCCCATCCACTGCCGTATTTTTCCCAGGCTTCCTTATTGCCAGCAAGCACATCTGCTGCATCCTCTGCGTCTGCATCATACACACTTACCGGAATCCATGCTGGCTCCCAGTAGAACACGCCGATACCATCATCGATTGATGCAACTGTGTCGATTACTGAACGGACTGAATCTGCCTGACCCTGAACAGAGATGTCGAAGTTTAGGGCATCTCCAGACTTGCCTTCGTATTCAGTATTTGTATGACCATCTCCATCCTTAAGTGTGTGGACATAAGATGTTTCTGCAACCATGACCTTCTTGTCATAGGTGTCTGCTATATTAGAAAGAACACTTTTAAGATTGCTTAAAGTGCCATGCCAATATGGATAATATGATGATGCGAACACATCATAGTCAACGCCATATTCGTCTAGCTTCTTGGCGTAGCCTGCATATCTTCCGCTGGTCTCAGGATTTGTGAAATGAACTGCTACTAAAATGTCATTATCAAGATTCTTGGAAACAGTTCTTACTGCCTTGCTACCTGCTGAAAAGATTTTTGACATGTTCTCCCATGACTTTTCTCCAGCCACTCCGTTATTTGTTTCGTTTCCGATTTGAACCATGCCAACATTTACGCCAGCATCAATAAGCTTGTCTAAGCTGTCCTTTGTGTACTTTTCTACTGCCTCAGATTTTTCATCGATAGACATAGATTTCCAAGCCTTTGGTGCAGTCTGCTTGCCAGGGTCTGCCCAGAAATCTGAATAATGGAAGTCGATAAGCACCTTCATGCCAGCATTTGTAACCCACTTACCGATTTTGACAGCAGTGTCGATGTCGCAGTTTCCGCCACCGTAGCCATTGCCGTTGCCATCTGTTGGGTCGTTCCAAACTCTGATTCTCACATAGTTGACTCCACAATCATGCAAGAAATCAAAGAAACCCTGATTGCTAAGCTCATTGCCGTCGAAATCATAGTATTTTACCCCACTATTTTTCTCAGATAGATATGAGCTTACATCCACACCTGTAATGAAATTGTCATCACAGCCTGCTACCTTTTCTACATTTATCTCTGAGTCAACTGGTTCAGTTTCCTCTGTTTCTTCCTGACCAGGTTCCTCTGCTGAAGAGTCCTTAAGTGTGTACAATACAAAATTGTCCACATCTCCCCAATAGCCACTTTCAACTTTTCCACTGAAGCTAACGGTAATATCCTCTTTATCCTCAACTGTGAATTCCTCTGTTGTAAATGTACTCCATGAATCCCAGCCTGTAGTTTCTACATTGATATCTTCTCCTGCGATGCTGACTGTCATTCCAGACTGGCTGGTTGCACCATCAGCCTCAAAGGACAGCTTGTAGGAGCCCACAGGTAGATTCTTAATTGTCTGAGACAAAGAAAGCTCTGCCCCATCAGCATTGTTATTCCAGTAATTAAAAATGTTAGTTTTATTATTGCTGGCCCATTCATCTACCTTTATTTTTGAGCCGACATTTTCGCCATCATCATCTGGCATTGACACTGACCAACCAGATAAATCACCCTTCTCAAAATCACCATTTTCAATATAATCTGTCTTCTTCCAAGTCTTTTCTTCTTTTTCTTCTTCTGCATTTGCTACTATTGGCATCTGGGCAAGTACCACAGACACCATAGAAAATGCGCTAAGTGCACGCACAAACACACTTCTTCTCTTCATTCTATACCCTCCCTTAAGTTTTCTTCTGGTTGCAACCGATTGCAAGTGATAATATAGCACTTTAAATCCCGTAAATTCCATTGACATTACAAACGATTTACTGGAAATATCTTTGTTAAAACCCCACATTTTTGCGCAGTTGTTGCGCAAATATTCCAGCATAAAAAAAAGAACATCCAGTAGCTATCGTTTTTGATAGCCTGCCTGGATGCTCCAAGTGTTTTTTATTATTTTGTACCGAAGATTCTATCTCCAGCATCGCCAAGACCTGGGCAGATGTATGCGTCGCTGTTAAGCTCACGGTCGATGTGACCTACATAAATCTGAACGTCTGGATGTGCCTCGTGAAGAGCACGAACTCCTTCTGGAGCAGCGATGATAGCCATGAACTTGATGCGCTTTCCACCGTGCTGCTTGATAAGGCTGATAGCGTCGATAGCTGAACCGCCTGTTGCAAGCATAGGATCTGTTACAACGATAAGACGCTCCTCGATTGGACTAGGAAGCTTGCAGTAGTACTCGTGTGGGATATGTGTCTCCTCATCACGATACATACCGATATGACCAATCTTTGCTGTAGGAACTAGCTGCTGGATACCGTTAACCATACCAAGGCCTGCACGAAGGATTGGAACGATTGCCATCTTACGACCTGCAATTACTGGTGCCATGCACTTTTCGATTGGTGTCTCGCACTCGATATCAACTGTCTGTAAATCATTAAGGGCCTCAAAAGCCTCGAGCATAGCAATTTCTTCTACAAGAGCTCTGAACTCTGCTGTTCCAGTGTTCTTATCTCTGAGCATTGTGATTTTGTGCTGAAGTAAAGGATGTGTTAACTCTACTACATTATCTAACTTTTCCATTAGATACCTCCTAATTAATTACTTATATTTAAAATTCTTGCTAACTTTATATTAGCAAAAGATTCTACGAATTTGTGCTGGCATTTTTATCTGCTGCTTTAAATTTTTCGCTAGCGATTACAACTGTATCGTGTTCACCGTACTCGTAATCTCTACCTGGGATGATAGCATTAAGAAGCACACCTGCGATTGCTGCGATTGCAAGGCTTGTAAGTGTGATATCTGTGCCTGCTACTGTAAATGTAAGACCATTAGAAAATCCAAGGCCTGAAACAAGGATTACTGCTGCAATGATAAGGTTTCTAGACTGTGTAAAATCTACCTTATTCTCAACAACATTTCTAACTCCTATCGCACTAATCATACCATAAAGCATGAAGCTGATTCCACCTACAATTGCGCTTGGCATTGTTCCGATGATACCAGCCATCTTAGGGATGAAGGAAAGAACGATTGCATAAACTGCTGCGATTCTGATTACCTTTGGATCGTGAACCTTTGAAAGCTCAAGTACGCCTGTGTTCTCACCGTATGTGGTGTTGGCTGGGCCACCGAACATAGCTGAAAGAGCTGTTGCAAGTCCGTCACCGATAAGTGTGCGGTGAAGACCTGGGTCAGAAACTAAATCCTCGCCAACTGTAGCAGAGATTGCTGACATATCACCAATGTGCTCCATCATTGTAGCGATAGCGATTGGTGCCATAACAAGGATTGCTGAAATATCAAACTTGCAGAGGAAGAAATCTGGCAAGCCAACCCATGCTGCCTGGTTAACTGATGCGAAATCAAATATTGCACTGCCATCAGCGTTTGTCATACCAAAGGCATTGAAGATAAGTGCGCAAACATATGAAATTGTAACACCCATGAGGATTGGAATGATTTTGAAAATACCTTTGCCCCAGATATTAAAGATAATAACTACTGCAAGAGCTATAATAGCAAGAAGCCAGTTCTGCGAAGCATTTGTGATTGCAGATGGCGCAAGTGAAAGTCCGATACAAATGATAATTGGTCCTGTAACAACAGGTGGTAAGAACTTCATAACCTTCTTAATGCCAACCAGCTTGATAACAACTGCAAGAACAAGATAAAGAAGTCCGGCAACTACAATACCGCCACATGCGTATGGAAGCTTTTCGCCCATTGTCATGTTTTTGAAAATTCCTGTATTTAAATTAGCAACTGTGTGAAATCCGCCAAGAAAAGCAAATGATGAACCAAGAAAAGCGGGAACTTTGAACTTTGAACAAAGATGGAAAAATAAGGTACCAATACCGGCAAAAAATAAAGTGACTTGAATTGAAAGGCCTTGCCCTTCGAAATAATTGTTGACCAAAATAGGAACTAAAATAGTCGCTCCAAACATCGCGAACAAGTGCTGAAGCCCTAAAATCAACATTTTTGGTCTGCCTAGTGTCGAGGCATCTTTGATTGGTGCATGTTCTCTCATACATTTCCTCCTTAAATATACTCAAACTTTCAATATCCTATCACAAATCTTTTTATAAGTCTACTACAAAATAAAAAGATTTGTGATGATTGCCAAAATCAAAAGATGAACTGGGTAGAATAAGTAAAAGAACATTCTAAAGGCCTTGTTATCAAAGCCCCTGTGTCCCTCGTAATAATACATAGGAATCAGCATCAAAAAAGCCCAAAGCTCTCTCTTGCCGCACAAAAGAGTAAGAATGGCTACACCTGTAGCAAAACCAATCAATCTGTTTAATTTATCCTTGCCGCTAAAAACGTACATTGCAGTGATACAGCATATTCCACCATGACCATAATCAAGATTGGTGAGCTCTGCAAAAACCATACCTACGAAAAGGGCAGCGCATTTTAAAAATGTACTAAGCTGAGGCTGCAGCTGCTTTTTTTCAATTTCACTAATAGCATAAAGAACTATAAGCCCAAGTGACAGTTCCCACAAAACATTGTTTTTCTCGAAAGAAAAAAACGTACCGCAAGCCACAAGGTCAAAAGGAATCTCAGAAAGTACTGCCACTGATAATAATCTAAGAATGTATTTTTTCACATTGCGGGTGTGCAAAAAGCCCTCCACCAGCATGTAGCAATAAATCGGAAAAGCCATTCGGCCGACATTTCTCATCAATTGATATAAATCGTCAATAGCTATAAATGAAAATGGATCAATCCCCTGCCTAATCATATTTGCCACAAGTGCTACCCCCGAATGGTCGATGAGCATTGTGATAACCGCTATAATTTTTAACCCAGTCCCAGTAATTTCAAAACCTTCTCGTTTAGTCTCCATTATTTTACCATCCATTCAATAAATTCTCTGACTGCGCCACGACCGCCGTCCTTTTTAGAAACAAAATCTGCAAGCTCAATTACTTCATCGCAAGCATCTGCAGGACAGCCTACCAATCCCCCGGCCTCCTGAATACGCTTCATGCAATCGTAATCGTTCATATCGTCACCGCAATATGCACACTGGTTAAGCTCTACACCAGACTTCTCCAAAATCTCTGTAAGCTTTGCAAATTTATCCCCTACTCCCTGATAAATCTCTGTAATGCCCAGCTCCTTAGCTCTATTTTCAACAATCCTGCTGGTACGACCAGTGATGATGACAGGTATGATTCCATTTGGCATGCCGATATGGCAAATCCCGTAGCCATCCTTTGCCGAGAAGGCCTTCATTATCTCACCCTCCTGGCCCATGTATATATGTCCATCTGTAAGAGTGCCATCCACATCAAGCACTAAGTATTTAATATTCTTCATTAAAAAATCTCCTTAGAAAAACTTCTAAGGAGATTTTAACACATTAGGCTGTGACTTTCTTCTGTGAAATGTTCTTTATTACAAGCAATGTACCAATCATAAGTGCAATACCGATGATTAAGCAGATAGCCCAATTTCTAACAAAGCCTGAAATAATATATGACACAAGGGATACTGCTGCAACTGTTATGGCGTAAGGAAGCTGTGTGCTTACGTGACGGATGTGGTCGCATTCAGCACCGGCTGATGCCATGATTGTGGTATCTGAAATTGGTGAGCAATGGTCACCGCAAACAGCACCTGCCATACATGCTGAAATGGCAATAATCATAAGCTCGTTGTTAAGGTCGCCACCGAATACATTTACAACGATAGGAATGAGAATACCAAAGGTTCCCCAAGATGTACCTGTTGCAAATGCGAGGAAGATACCAACTACAAATACAAGCGCTGGAAGAAGACTCATGAGGGCTCTGCTATCAGCAACATTTGCAACGATACCTGCCACATATTCTGCTGCACCAAGTGAATCTGTCATAGACTTAAGTGTCCATGCAAAGGTAAGAACAAGGATGGCTGGAACCATACTCTTAAAGCCTTCTGGAATAGCATTCATACATTCGTTAAAGCTAAGCACTCTTGTTGCAAGGAAAAAGATGATTGTGATTACAAGTGCAACCACAGAACCATAAACAAGTCCAACTGATGCATCTGAATTTGAGAATGCATCGATGAAGCTAGCGCCTTCGAAAAATCCGCCTGTGTAAATCATTCCGATAATACAGCAAATAATAAGAGCTGCAATTGGAAGCACCAAGTGAACTACCTTACCTCTTTCAGAGATTGGTGGATGTGGCTGATCCTCAGCACCTGTAAGGCTGGCTGCGTCCTTTTTCTTTTTATGCTTTGCCTCTGCCATGTTCTTAAGCTCTGCAAGATTCATTGAGCTATAGTCAAAATTCATGTAAGTGATGGTGAACATCATTACAAGTGTAAGCAATGCGTAGAAGTTGTAAGGGATGGCTCTGATGAAAAGTGTAAGGCCGTTTGCTCCATCTACGAAGCCTGTTACTGCCGCTGCCCATGATGAAATAGGTGCGATGATACACACTGGAGCAGCTGTGGCATCGATAAGATAAGCAAGCTTTTCTCTTGAGATGCCGTGCTTATCAGTAAGAGGTCTCATAACCGAACCTACTGTAAGGCAGTTGAAATAATCATCGATGAAAATAAGCATTCCGAGAATGATTGTAGCAACCTGGGCTCCTGCCTTTGTCTTAACATGGGTAACTGCCCATTTACCAAAGGCTGCGGAACCACCCGCTCTGTTCATCAGCATGACCATGCTTCCCAAAACAACCAGGAAGGTAAGGATACCTACGTTCCAGCTGTCAGAAAGCTGACCAATCATTCCATCAACAAAGATGTGCTCCATGGCACCTGTGATGTTGAAGCTTGCGTAAAGCAAACCGCCTGATAATATACCCACAAAAAGTGATGAGTAAACTTCTTTCGTAATAAGTGCCAGCACGATAGCAATAAGTGGTGGCAATAGTGACCAAATAGTGTTAGTAAATTCCATAAATCTTCATGTTCCTCTCTAAGATTTTTGTATGTTCTTCTTCCATTTCGGTAAGTGGCTTTCTAAGAGGACCTGCCTCAAATCCCATCAGGTTAAGTGCCTTCTTTACAGGGATTGGGTTGACCTCTGAAAACAGACTGTCGATAAGTGGTAATGCTTCAAGCTGCATTTTTGCTGCCTTTTTGAAGTCTCCATCAAGGCAAGCCTGACATAAATCGTGTGTCTGCTTTGGTGCCACATTTGAAAGAACAGATATAACTCCAAGTCCTCCCAGTGACATGATAGGAACGATTTGATCATCGTTTCCTGAATACACATCTAAGCATCCATCGGCTAATTGCATAAGCTTTGCAATTTGGCTGATATTTCCAGATGCTTCCTTTATAGCAACGATGTTTTTCACATCCTTTGCAAGCTTAACTGCTGTTTCTGGCAAAATGTTGCAGCCAGTACGGCTAGGTACATTGTAGAGGATGCAAGGGATGTTGATTGCATCTGCTGTATCCTTGAAATGTACATATAATCCATTCTGAGTAGCCTTGTTGTAATATGGGGTAACGAGAAGTACTGCGTCTGCCCCTGCTGCCTCAGCCTCTTTAGAAAGATAAATGGCAGTCTCTGTGCTGTTTGAGCCTGTACCTGCAATTACTGGAACGCGCCCATTTACAGTTTTCACACAGTGTTTTATTACATCTATATGCTCTTCGTGAGAAAGTGTGGATGCTTCGCCTGTGGTACCACAGATTACAATAGCATCAGTGCTGTTTTTAATCTGATATTCAATCAAATTATCAAGCTTTTCATAGTTAACTGTTGTGTCTTCATTGAATGGTGTAGCAATCGCTACAGCTGCGCCAGTAAATATACTCATTTTTCTCCTCCTATAGTCCGCCAGTTACATATACAAGCCTTGGTATTACTACGTTCAGCTTAGAATGCTTCACTTAAGTAACACCAAGAGCTTGTCTACTACTGGCTCACATAACAATAAAAAAAGCTACTCACTAAAAAATGAGTAGCTTCGTATTTACGATACATATGATAGCTCCCCATCTTTCGTACAAATACAATCGATGACAGTCATACGAATATTATCCGTATGCCCAGGACAAGCAACTACAGTCACTGCTCTCCTTCGGCGAAATCCCCTTTTATCTCATATCACTTGGGCCTGTCCCATCAATGAGATTACTAATGTTTCTCGCAACCTCTATCTCTTATTAAGTTGTCCTCATAGTACATCTTCACATACTATATGTCAATAAAATTTTTAAACTTTAAAAATTGTTCATAAAATATCCTTCAGCGGCTAGCACCACCGTATCTCCCACCTTTAGCTTTAATTCCGCCACTGGAATCAGTGCCTCGTTATCACGAAATACTACCGCTGGCAAAAAATGCTGAGGTGTGCCGATTTCAGAGATGCATAGCCCCTTCCAACAATGGGCATCATTTATGTTTACAGTCAGCATATCAATCTGCTCATCTCTGGCAAATTTTTCCTGCTGCTTCACCCTGGTGTACTGCTCTACGAAGCCGGCACTAATGATACCGGTTGGGATAGCCACCACCCCCACTCCAAAAAATGCAGTGAGAATAGCCATCAGCCTGCCCATAACTGTTATAGGGTAAATGTCTCCATAGCCTACTGTAAGCAATGTGGAAACTGACCACCAGATTCCTGAAAATGCATTTTCAAAAACCTGTGGCTGAGCGTTGTGTTCAGCGTAGTAAACTCCGATGGAGCTGGCTAGCATAAGAATCAGCACGATTATCATGGAAGATGCAATTTGATTCTTTTTGTCCTTCAAAACCGAAAAAATCACAGCGAAGGAATCGTACTGGCCGTTGATTCTGAACAGGTGAAAGATTCGGATAATCCTTAGGATTCTGAAGGCCACAAAGCCTGACAAGAAAAAGAAAGGCAGGATGGTAAACAAATCTACAATTCCATCAAAGGAAATCAGAAATTTTAATACTGCCTTCGATTTGCTCACATTTGGATACAGTAAATCTGCCGTCCAAATTCTAAGTCCGTATTCAATGCAAAATATGATGATAGTCACAAAAGCGATGACATCCATAATCGGGAAATATGCAGATAGCTGGCTGAAGGTCTGCAGCACCATCACAAGTATGTTTAAGGTGATTGTTATGGTGATGAATACGTCAAAAAATCTGCTTGTAATATCATCCTTGTTTCCGATTTGGATTATGTTAAAAATCCGCTGTTTAGTCAAAACACGTCCCCCCATTTTTCCTACTGTTTTAACTTGAGCCCGTAGTAATTCGCAATACCTGTAGCATCTGCCACGCCAAGCTGCTGATACTGCTCAGGTGTGCTTAGGTGATTTACTCTGTCTGAATCATTTGTGCAGAAGGCATGCTCTACGATAATGCATGGGATTCCGACACTCTTAGACTGATTTATGAGAGCGTAATAATCCTTGGCGCTGCCATCTGGGTATTTACCAGATGCTGAATCTCTTGTAACAAGACCTGTTCCGTTAGGGCAAAGCTTCCAATTATTGACAGCAAGACCTGTTCCTACGAGCTGTGTAAGAATGGACTGCCCCAGCTGTGTGCCCTGCACGCAAAGCTGTGGCTTGTAATTAGGATTTGGAATGATTACCTTTGAGCCGTTCTGTGATTTATCTAAATCTGGATCATAATCATTATGTAAGCTGACAAGCACTGTAGCCTTTGCATTTTTTGCAAAGTTCACGCGGGATGCCAGGCACTTGGTTGCAGACGCTGGGTCCGCACCGTAAGGACATTCCAGGGTGTTTCTTGTCATGTAAACAGTTACGCCACTATATTTTTCAAGCTCCTGCTTGCAGTAATAGGCGATATAAAGATTGGCCAGGCCCTCCTCAAAATTCTCATAATGACAGCCCATGTGCGTAGTGTCGTGACCTGCATCAAGCACTACTACAATGTTTTTCTTAGCTGACTTTTTGCTTTTTGCCTCTGATGTAAATGATGTAGCTGTGAAAAGTGACACTGCCATTGTGAGTCCTAATAAAAGACTCATTCCTCTTTTAAATATTGGTTTCATTATTCCTCCAAAGTGTATTTATATTTTTTCAAAATTATCTATGATATGACTTGCCAAAACTCCTCGGGTGCCATGGACTTTTGCAGCCTTGGTGCCTGCTTTGCCATGCAGATATGCTGCTGCACTCACAGTAAGCAGCGTACTTTCTGTAGCCTTTTGGCCCATCAGTGATGCCACCAAGCCTGCCAGTACATCCCCTGAGCCTGGTGTGGCTAGGGCTTCATTTCCGCTGGTGATGTAGTAGGCATTTATGCCATCAGTCACAATTGTAGTGTGATTTTTCAGCACCACAATGGAGCCTGTGTCTTTTGCAAAATCCTTTGCCACCTGTTCCTGATTAATTTTTATATCAGCAACCTTTATCCCTGTAAGGCGCTCCATTTCCTTGAGATGTGGTGTAAGAATCACTGGAATTCTTTCAGATGTCTGCTTTAAAAGCTGAAGGTTTTGTGACGTAAGATTGATTCCATCTGCATCTATAATCACCGGCTTTGTGGAAGCTTCCAGTGTCCTTTTTAGAATGGCAGCTGATACCTCTCCTGTGCCAAGTCCAGGGCCAATCAATATCACATCCGCCCAATTAATCTGCGCTTCAAGCTCCTTCGCACTATATTCATTATAGCCTAAATACATTGCTTCAGGTAGATTTTGCCTGATGGCTTCAAGGTTATTTGTGTGAGTGTATATTTTCACCAATCCACTGCCAGCTGCTAATGCTGATTTGGCAGACAGGTAGCAGGCGCCGTAAATGTTTTCGCTTCCTGCAATTATTAATAGCTTGCCGCAGCTGCCTTTATTGGCGTCCACTGGGCGAGGCTTGATATTTGTAAGTATGCCGTCATCTATGACGATATCGTAGTCTATATCATCTTGTTTTAGATATATACCTACATCAGCTACTATTATTTTTCCAGCGGCCACCTTGCAGTCCCCAAGGACCAAGCCCTTTTTCATATAGGCAAAGGTTACTGTTAAATCTGCCCTGATGCCTGTATCGCCAAGAAGCTTTCCACATGTGGCGTCATAGCCGGAAGGGATATCCACGGCCACAACCTTGTTTGCCTTTTCATTGATGATAACTGTGGCTTTTTCGAAATCTCCTCCAAGTCCACGGCTTAGACCGATTCCAAACATGGCATCGATGGTCACACTGGATTGTTCTATGGCTGTTTCATCAAATGTATTCTCTATAGTTATACCGTAGCTTTCTGCTATGGCGATTTCCTGTTTTAGCTGGTCGGTGAACTTATCGGGGTTTCCCATAACAAAACATCTGACATTCATGCCCTTTAGGTGAAGCAATCGTGCCACTGCCACTCCATCCCCTCCATTGTTTCCAGGGCCGCACACCACTGAAAACTTGCTGGCTTCAGGGAATTCCTGGGTGATGGCCTCCACCACCTTTAGGGAGGCCCGCTCCATCAGCACCAGACTAGGCATACTGTGCTCAGTCATTGTTCTTTTGTCACATTCTTGCATTTCCTGTGCTGATAATATGTACTGCCCCTCGCTCATAATATTCCCCTTTTATAGTGTAATGTCTCTTTTCTATATACTATACCACATTTCTATGTGAACAGGATTTATGTCTTTATACAACAAAAGACGCATATCTTAACGATATGCGCCTAAATTAATCATCTTTTACAAGTCTGCTTATTTCTTTTTTGAATACATCATCCTCTGAATCGCATTGAACAACAGCATCTGCACCCATTTCATATGCCATATCTGCCTCACGCTGTTTTTTTACAACAGCAAGGATTGGTATATTTTTAAAACTTTCTCGTTTCTTAAGATATGTCAATGTTAACATTCCAAATTCATTTGTTTCATTCATTTCGAGAAATATAATCTTAATATTTTTTCGATATTGGCTGATTGTGCAAAGAGCCTCACTATCACTTGCAGCCACTAATATCTCATAGTTATCTCCTTCGTTCATGCGAAGTCGATTAACACCATCAATACGGCCATCGTTCACACATAGCAATATAGGTTTTTCATAGTCTACATTTTCTACGCTCCAAATAGTGACATTGTTCTTTCCAACAATCTTTGATTTGTACAAAGCATCATCCGCCATCATGAATACTTTATTGCTGTCCCAAATATTATGGCTTATTATAGCCCCTATACTCATTGTTATTGGCTCTTCATTTCCAACATTTATATCAGCTAAAAGGCGTTGAAGCGCTTTGCATCGGCTGAGAAGAATACTAATATCGCTCATCTGAGGCATCAGTACCACAAATTCATCTCCACCATAGCGGCCAGAAATATCGTACGTTCTGAAACTCTCCATCAGCAGCCTTCCCACATTTTCCAAAAGAATATCACCTGTGTTATGTCCCAAATTATCATTGACTAATTTGAAATCATCCAAATCCAGTACAATCATTGCGCAATAATCTTTTTCCTGCTTGTTCAAAAAATAGTTATCTATCTTCTTAAGGAGCGCTCCTTTGTTATATACATGGGTTAGATTGTCAATCAGGCTTTCCCCCTTTAACTCACGCATTGCCAGAGCTTCTCGGCTTCGCATTTCAAGAATAAGACTGCCAAGCACCATCGCAATAACGTAGGCTGCAAGCACCATGTAGACATCACGTCTAAATAGTATATACTCCTTAAACTTGTACGAAAAAATGCAATA
The DNA here is from genome assembly GCF_900113655.1 of Pseudobutyrivibrio sp. OR37. Classification (GTDB taxonomy): domain Bacteria; phylum Bacillota; class Clostridia; order Lachnospirales; family Lachnospiraceae; genus Pseudobutyrivibrio. Next base: position 94,724 of record NZ_FOQF01000010.1, read on the forward strand.
TACTATGATGACTACTATTTCTTCACAAGCATATTTATCTGTTCTGTCTATGTAAAGTATAGGAAACACTAAAAGAAGCATTGGTATAAAAAATGCCTGCCGATCTGAATAAACTACTGTATCAACAGCTATGAAAACCATAGTCAACCAAAAGTAAAAAGTACAACATAGTATGCCTGTTGCATCTGTACTAATAGGCTCATGCTTCAATACAAATACGTTTACACGATATTGGATTAGCATTAATGGTACCATTAAAAAATGTATCCATGTCAACTTGAAGCCTGGCACAAATACAATAGCAATCACAAGCATCACTAAGTAAATTATAGAAATGTACATGCAGGCGCGACGAAGCATGAACAGATTACTTTCATTAATCACGTCCATGCATAGTTCAAAGTACTCTTTTATTTCATCTTTCCTTTGTTGACGGCGTACAGCTGACCTGAATAATTTATCTTCCATTGCTTTTCTCCTATCAGCAACATCTTCCTGCAAATGTAGCACTACTATTAAATGTACCAAATTTTTGCAATACATTAGTGTATTCAATGTGAATTTTTCTTTATAATATCAAGTTTTCGCCTAACTAAAAAAGATCAGGACACAATCCTGATCTCTTTTATGAAATATTTATTTATAATTGTAGCTTATTCTGCAACAGCTTCAGTCTCAACAACTTCTGTTTCTTCTGCTTCTGTATCTACAGACTCTGTTTCTACAGACTCTTCTACAGCTTCAGCTTCAACTACTTCTGCATCAGCCTCCATTACCTCAGAAACTTCTGTTTCAACAGGAGCTACATCAGTTACTATTGCAAATGTTGTAAACTGATTTAAAGCATCCTCAGACATGTATCCATCAGCAACTGCCTGCTTAGCTAAATCATAGCACTCAGCTGTTGTCTTCTTAGGAGCGATAGATGTTCTAGTTACTGATGTTGTTCCGTAAAGTGATGTGTAAAATGATGTAGTAGCGAAGTTTAATGTGAGCATTCTGCTACCTGTTTCTACGCCGCAAACACTTCCACGCTTCTCACCAGCGCAATCATAGCTGCCCCAAACATCTTCACGTAAGTAGCTATCACAGTGAGCAGCTGATGAATCTCCGTTGTAACCACCATCTTCATGGTTAACACCAGCGTACTGCCATACGATATTAAGCACTGAAGAAATGCTGTAGAATGTATTCTTATCACTGCTATCGCCAAGTCTCTTTACCATGCCTTCACGAGTGAAGCCCTTGATAAGAGGTGAACCAAATGTAACTGTGTTAAGTACTTCGTAATTGTCCTTGATGTACTTATCAGCAGCAACCTGCTGTGCAACCATTCCACCAAGGCTGTGACCAGCAAGAATAATATTGCTACCTGCAGGAATTCTATCGATAATAGCATTCTTTACGTTTGTTACGTACTCATTACTTAATTCAAATCCTGAAAGAAGATCTTCCTTAACAGTTGTAGTCTGATTATCAACAATTGTCTCTGTTCCTGAAAGTGCAACTACATACACTTCCTTGTCCTCAGCGCCCCAATAAGTATTATAAGTCATTCTACCTTCTGTGATAGAAATAGGACCAGCTGACTGATAATCTGCATAGCCAACCTTTGTAAGTGTTGCCATCTGAGCAGCATTCTCAATATTTACAGTCTCACCATTCTGGATTTTATAAACCATATCCATGATTTTAAAATCTGTTTCTGTGTGAAGAACATAATTTGTATCTCCACCTGCTGGAAGAATTGAACCAGCCTCTGCAACCATTGGATTTACCATAATCGTTGTAGCCACAAGAGCAGCAGCTAACATTCTTAAAACTTTTTTACTCATAATTATTTTTACTCCTTTTATATTGCTGAAATAATATATCAGCTACAGCATCCGAATGCTAGCCAAAATAACTTCAATAAATGGAGTAATTTTTGTGATTATTGCGATTTGTCACACAGTGTATTTTTGCAAGTATATATTGTTACATTTCCATCTTTTGTTTTCATATCGTTTTGATATATAACTTTTACGCAAATGCAAAATACTGGCTTGAATTTTAATATCGACTTATACTAAATCGATGATTTCCTTGAAGCTATTTATTTTATGCTCAGCCTTGTCATAACTACTAGCACTGCCTATTCCTATGTTGTGAAATCCACCAGCTACTGCTGCGTCAATTCCAGCTTCAGCATCTTCAACAACAAAACAATTTTCATTCCTTAATTGAATAATACCGGCAGCTTTAATGAAAACCTCTGGATTAGGCTTTGACTGAGAAATTATTGTTCCATCAGATATTCCGTCAAAGAAATCCAAAAGACCAATGCGACTTAAAATCAGCTTAGTGTTTTGGGATGATGAACCAATAGCAAGCTTTAAACCTTTTGCTCTAAGTGCATTTAAAGTATCTAATACCTCTGACGATACATCCCTTTCTGTCATTGATGCCAAAAGTTCTTTATATAAATCATTTTTCTTTGTCATCATCTCAAGCTTTTCTTCGTCTGAATACTGCTTGTCAGCTTTCTCCAAAATTATCTCCAGGCTGGCAGCTCTAGAAACACCGCGAAGTCTTTCATTTATTTTTCTATCAAAATAAATCCCCTCATGGTCAGCCATTTTCTTCCAGGCCTGATAATGATATTCATCAGTGCTGCAAATTACACCATCTAAATCAAATATAATTCCCTTGATTTCCATTTTATATATAGTCCTTTCCACATAGTGGGTCTACCGGGCTGATTCCTTTAAACTCAGAACGGCCCATCATTTTATCAATACAAGCTGTTACAAAATCCTCATTGCCACTATAGGTATTTATATATGTTTTCATCATAGGGGCATCAAACAAATGATATGGATATGCTGTTGAAACCATAAGCATTGGAATTTCGCTAGCATGCCATGGCGCATCATCACCAAGTCCAAACAACACATTCCAGTTCAAACGAAGTGTTGTATTATTTGATGCATTCTCCATATTGCATACATACAGATATAAATCATAATCAGCCTTCATATCTGCAACGCTTCTGTACATTTCATTCATAAGAGCCTGCTTTTCTGGAGTCATTCTACTTGGATCTGCCAAATCCATTACAGAAAGACGAGTGCGTCTATCTCTAACCCTGACTTCAAAGCCCTCTGCTTCAAGCTTTTCCTTCCACATCTTTACAAAATCGCTATTTGGATCATCATTTCTATCGATAACATTCAAATAAATGCGCTTATATTTTTTTGCAGAAAGTGGAAGTAAACTTGCCTCATCTCTAACTAGAGTAATAGCCTTATCTGCAACTTCCTTGGCCATCTTTCTATGCTCTTCGCAACCTACTACAGCCAAAGCATCTTTGCCTGGCACAAGAGTTCCTTCTGCCTGCTTTTTGTGAAGGCCTAAAGAAGCCTTTGTAGCAAGTATTCTAAGAACTGCTTCGTCTAATCTTTCTTCCTTAAGAATTCCATTTTTCACACCATTCATAAGGAATCCATAATCCTCTTCTAAGCTCTTATTGAAAAGAATCATGTCACATCCATTTTGGATAGCAGTAGGAATTGCCATTTCTCGCTTCATAGCAGCTGTAAATCCAACCATAGGTGTGGCATCTGTAGAAATCAAGCCATTAAATCCCAGCTGCTGTCTAAGCAATTTGGTAAGTAATTCATAAGACAATGATGCAGGAAGTAACTGTTTTTCTATTGAAGCACCATTATCGTATTTACGAACATAGGCAGGGCAAGCTATATGGCCAACCATAACTGTCTTAGCTCCCTTTTCAATAAGTGACTTATATACATATCCAAAGGTCTCATCCCATTCCTCTACAGAAAGGCTATTTATGCTTGTAAGAATATGTTGATCACGCTCATCGATACCATCTCCTGGGAAATGTTTGATAGCAACCGCCACATCGTTCTCATCAGCACCATCCATATATCTGCTGGCAAAGTCAACCACCATCTGTGGATTGTCTCCAAATGTTCTTACATTTGTAATTGGATTGTGAAACTCCTTGTTAATATCAACGATTGGTGCAAAAGACCAATTCATACCTAGAGCTGCACCTTCTTTGCAGGCAACATATCCCATTTTGTAGCCATATTCGCTATCTGCTGTTGCAGCTACTGCCATAGGCTTTCCAAAGGATGTTCCCTCAAAAGCCAAACCATCTCCTCCTGCCTCAGTATTGGCAGCAAGAAGAAGTGGCACCTTGGCGATTGATTGAATTTTTCTGTGAGTGTTCTGTATCTCCTCGGCTCTGCCACTTCGATACATCATACCCCCTACCTTTATATCTCCTACAATGTGGTTGAGGACTCCATCATCACTGCTGAATCCCATTGGACAGAATACCTGTCCACACTTATCCTCAAGTGACATCTCGCTAAATGTAGATTCAACCCACTCTACAGCCTCATCATCTAAATAAAAGGGATTCCCCTTAAAATCAATCTTTGACATTTATAACCTCGTTAATTACAAAAATATTTTCTTAAGAAATATGTAGGACCACAGCTCCATGCGTGACAATAGCTGTTAACTATTGTTCCGCCATAAGGAGACTCATTTGGATTCTTAGGATTGTACAATTCCCAGAATGTATCTGCCCCTTCCTTAAGCATTCCACCCCAGTATTCTTCCATTTCCTTTAAAGCCTGTTTCTTTTCACCAATCATAATCAAAGCTTCTACAAAGTTATGGAACATGTATGGTGTAACCATTGTTAGAGCACTTTCTTCCTGACGCAAACGTTCAATAAGCTTAACAGCGCCATTTCCTTCTACAGCTCCACCAAGAATCATCCATACCTGAGATGCATAAGATACCTGTCGGTCTGTACCAGAAACATATAGCTTCTTTTCCTCATCAAATAAAAAGCTATTAGCTGCTGATTTTAATTTAAGATAATCCTGGGCATACTCTTCTTCTGCCATTACATCTCCTGTAATCTGAGCAAGCTCAATTGCTGCCTCCAAAGCATAAAGGAATATTCCCTGGGCACTAGCCTGCTTGTTAAGCATGAGGTTCCAATCTACAAAGCACCAACCTAGCTTATCGGAATCCCTTACAACATAGTTTTCATCAAGATTTTCTTTTGCCAGCTCAATTTGTCTTTTACATACATGCCACAAATCATTTACAGCCGAATCATCTCCTGTTTGTCTGTAATAATCTAATAATGTATTGATAAAAAACAAGGAGTAATCAAACATGAAAGTGTCATCCACCTCTGGCTCTGGTTCAAGGAATATGCATGCTCCCACTCTTTCTTCATCATTGGTAAGTGCACCAAACAAATACAAGCATTCCTTCACCAAATCGTAATTACGATATGTCTCATAATTAGCCAATGCTTGCATTCTTAAATCGCCAATCCAAAGACGTCTATCTCTCTTTGGTCCATCTTCAAAAACTAGCTGCATACAATCATGAAGAGTTTTGATAGCAACTCTATCAAGATCCTTATGTAGTTGATTATCTGAATTAAGTGGAACTAGTTTAGAATCGTCAGCTGAAGATTCGTTAGTGCACACCACATTATCTAAATAAAGCTGGTATTTATCACTTATATCTAAAACTTCAATTTTTACATATCTAAATGAATATCTTCTTTCTAGTGACACTCTTGATGGAATAACATCTACGTGAATTTGCTCCTCCTCAATCCATGATGCACTTATCCATCCTTTATATTCAGCAGGATTCTCGTATAACTCGATTTCTCTTTCTGCAAAATGAATTTTGAGAAAAGCAGGCGCATCAGCATGAGAACCGACTGATTTCAAATCGAAAGCTAATCTTCCCACCTGGTGGTCACCAAAATCTATTATTATGCTATCTCCCTTTGAAAGATACTGGGTCTCTGTCATATTTATAGGACTTACATCCGTATAAATCAGCTTTGGCATGTGGTCAAGCGCTGTCTTTAATAATTTTTCATTTCTCATCTTTTAAATAATCTCTTTATCACGTTAATATTGTTTAAATAAATCAAAAATACCACTAGAAGTACGGCATTTATAATTGATTGCATGGAAGCTGTTACTTGATTTGAAAAAACAGCAAATGTGGAATTCAAAAGTGACATACAAACTGCTGCAAGCAAGAATCCCATCTTTTCATTGCAGTACTGGCTGATATATCCACCAATAAACATTGGAAGAAATGCTGTAAACATGATTGCTATGCTTCCAAAGTTAAGCTGACCACCATTGATTGTTGTGTTTCTTGCAGCATTTAAAAATCCTACAAGTCCCATTAATGCCCCGCATATTCCATAGCAAATCAGCGCATTTTTAACTTCATTAATGCCAGTGTTTATTGAAACCTTCTGTCCACTTTTCAGAGCTGCGTAATCATATCCGAATGTTGTCTTTTCAAATACAACAACCATAAATATGAGCACCACAAGAATGATAATAAATGCATAAACCCATGTATTAGCAAAAGCAGACATAGATGAATTCTGCACCTCTTTCATAAGGTATTTTCCACTTGTGATTGTATACATGATTCCCTCATAAATAAGAGTCACACCAAGTGAAGTGATAATAGGTGGTAAACGCAGTGCAACGTAGATAGCTCCTGAGATTAATCCCAATAAGCATCCCACAGCTACTGTTACAATAAGCATCATCGCTGCAGAGCCCTTTCCACCAGCAAGAGCTGAATATGTTATTTCAGCTCCGATTACTGATGAAAGTGCTGACATTGAACCAAGTGAAAAATCGAATCGTCCACTATTTAGATTTATAGAAAGAGCCATTGTTGTAATCATGACAATTGCTGTGTAAACAACAAAATTATCAAAGCTCTTTGCATTTGTAATAATATTTTGTCCCTGTGTAAGGCAAAGTCCCTCAAGTATTGCTGCTACTAAAACGGGTATTGCCAATGAATGTATTATCTTCTTAAGGGTGCTCATAATTGCCTCCAAAAAACTATTTTGACTCTACAAGAGCCTTTACATCATCATAAGTAACTGCATCACCGATGATTGTATCAAGTGATTCCTTATCAAAAATTGGTGTATCTCCGTTGTCTGTTACATAATATTCGTTGAATGAATCAATATCTGTTGCTACAAGGTATCCCTGGCTTAATGAAACTGCATTTCCATCATTGTCACGGATTACATTTCCATTTACTGCATTCATAACAAGTGCAAATACAGGTCCAATTGATGAAGAATACTTACCAGCAAGATATGTAAGTGTTCCATTTGTCATAGAATCCAAATTCATTTCTGTAAATGAATCAATATCAGCAAACTGAATATCATTCTGAGCTAATGTCTGAGCAAAGAATGTTGTAGCCATACCAACTGATAAGAAAGCTTCTGGAGCCTTCTGGATTGCCGCATTAAGCTCATCTGTAGTTGTATCACCATATCCCTGAAGATATGCAACTACCTCTACATCACCTTCAATCTTTGATGGATCAACAGCCTGGTCTCCAAAAATCTGACCAATCATACCATTCATATCATCTGTTCCACCGTATGTGTCACCAAGTCCTGCAATGATTCCTGCTGCACGATATACATGCATTGGGTTTGGAATGAATGCACCGTAAATTGCAACTGTGCTAATTCCCTGCTCCTTGTAGTACTCGCCCATCGCCTTTCCAGCTTCAAACTCTGTTTCGTTTGATGGTCCAATCTGGCCTACAAAGTATTCATATCCCTTGTACTGTTCGTACTGCTCATCATCAAGAACGCCTGATGCAATTGCATAGTAAACACCATATTCTTCACATGTCTCAATCTGCTGTGCTCTATCTGAGCTTGAAAGAGAAATGATTGCGTCATATCCCTTAGATGCAAACTTCTCAATTGCAGCCTTCTCATCTTCTGCACTTTCAAGAGCATCTGTATATTCGAAAGTTACGTCATAGTTGTTCTGAATATACTCTTCATAATAGTTTCTGAAACCAAGAGCTTCCTCGCCACTTACATCAGCTACTAGGACACCAATTTTAACCCCGTCCTTTGATGCAGATGCTGTGTCATTAGAATTTCCGCATCCTGCCAAAACACTAGCGCTCATCACACCAACAAGTGCTAAGCTAATAAGTTTTGCAAATCTTTTTTTCATCTTCAAATCCCTCCATAATTAACCATTATTTTTAACTGCCAAAGCAGTTAGTACCTTTATCTTGGCAATGCCTGAGTACGGTAGTTCATACTTGTTATGTATACAACTGCCATAAAGAATAAAGCAGATATCACCTGAGTAATTCCATATGCCGCGCTACTATCAATAACAATTTCCAAAATGTCGTTCAGTAGCATGTAAGAAAATCCACCAATCAAGGCTGCATAGATTTTTGAACGAGGGCCACCTGAAATAGGCATTCCTCCAAATACAATTGCAATAAAAATATTCATTCCAATGCTTGATGCTGTTTGTGTTGTAACTGATGGTGTATAGGTAAGAGTAAGAAATGCCCCGAGACCTACACCAATTCCTGCCATCGTAAAGGCGATAATTGTATACTTGTTTGCTTTAATTCCTGTAAGTGAAGCACATAGTGGATTACCACCTATAAACTTCATTCTTCTACCAGTTTTTGTTAACTGGAAAACATAGAAACAAACTGCAAAATATATAATTAATAGCATTGCTTTAAATCCGATTCCTGAATAAGGCTTTATAACGCTTGAAGGAATACTGATTCCACCGAGAGCACCACCATCTGTTGTAATAATCTGAGATGCTATTGCAGACAAAACTGACATCATAGCAACAGTTGTTACGAATGCAGGTATGTTAAAAACTGATGCCAAAACTGAATTAAACAATGAGCATGCAATACCTGTTGCAAACAAAACAAGAATCATAAGCGCAAGGCTTTCTGTCTTGTTGTAAACAGTAACACCAAGGGTCGCTGCAAAAAGAGTAGATGCACCAAGGCTGATATCAAATGTTCCTAAGGTGTAAATAAAGATTGCTCCTGTTGCTACAACTGCAAGAACTACCGCCTCGTTGAAAACTATTTGTAAATACATATCAAGCCTATAGCCATATGATTGAATGACCCCACAAAAGATAAAAAACAAAGCAATAAGCGCTACCAATGGCAATGTAGCTATAAGCATTTGAGTATTTTTGAATTTCTTAAGTTTACTCACAGCGTACCTCCTATATCATGTAGCCAATAACGTCTGCTTCAGACAAATCTTTGCTACGATTAAATTCTTTTGTTATTTCTCCATCCTTCATAATCAGGACTCTATCGCTCATTCCCAGTAATTCAGGAAGCTCTTCACTTATCATAAGAATTGCTTTTCCCTGTTTTTTAAGCTTTATCATCAGCTGGTACATAGCCTGTTTTACACCGATGTCAACGCCACGTGTTGGACAATCTAGAATGAGAATTTCACTGTCACATCCAATCCATTTTCCAAAAACAACCTTCTGCTTGTTTCCACCAGATAACTGGCTCACCTGCTGATTCATGTCGCTACACTTGATAGAAAGATCATTAACCTGTTTCTGCACATAATCCTTCTCATTCTTTTCTGTAATCATGCCAGCATTATTTTTGAAAATATTCATTCCTGCAATAGCGATGTTGTCTTTGATGCTAGCTTCCAAACAAAGGGACTTTGTATCTCTGTCCTTTGATACATATCCAATCTTTTGAGATACAGCATTATGACAGCTTTTGATTTCCTTGCCAGATTCTGTAATCACCTGTCCACCATCAAGTTCCAATGCTCCGAAAAGAGCTTCCCCTAAATAGTGCATTCCACATGTTGAAAGGCCCCCGATTCCAACTATCTCGCCTTTGTGGAGACTGATGTTAACATTCTTTAATTTGTCGCCGTAATTGATATTCTTACCTTCTAATGCAACCTCTTCCTGAGAAGTAGCTTCGAAGTCAGTTCTGTAATAATCCCCCTGAAGTTCTCGTCCAATCATGCTTGTTCGGATTAGATCATCATCGAATTCTTCTTTTTCAAATGTTCTAATCAACTTACCGTCGCGAAGTACTGTCAATGTGTCACAAACAGTAGTGATTTCTTCTAAATCGTGGGAAATAAAAATAACTGATTTATTCTCTCCTTTAAGTCGTTTGATAAGTCCATACATCAATGTTCTTCCATCATGAGACAATGCTGTACTAGTCTCATCTATTACTAAAATGTCAGGCTTTTTCATCATGACTTTAGCAATTTCAACAAGCTTTCTTTCCTGGAAATCAAGACTTCCCATTAAGTCACTAGCCTTTACGTTTTTGATTCCAATTTCCTGTAAAACTTTACCAGCTTCTTCATAAAGCTTTTTCTTATCAACAAGTCCAAACTTATTTTTAAAAAGCTTTAACTCTGCTAAGAAAATGTTTTCCGCTACAGTTATTCCGGCAATAGTGCCGCTTTCCTGAACAACCATACCAATTCCACCCGTTAAGGCATCTATCATGCTCTCTGGATTCCACTCTTTGTTCTTGAAAATCATCTGGCCCTCATTTGCCTTCTGCATACCAGCCGCTATAGAGGATATAGTTGATTTTCCCGAACCGTTTTCTCCAATAAGACCTCTTATCTCACCTGGATAAACTGTAAGTGAAACATCATCAAGGGCTACAACGCTACCAAATCTTTTTGAAATATTTTTCATTTCAAGTATTGGCTCACTCATAATCATCTACACCTTTCTCCTTACTTAACTTGCAGGTTGATTATAGAATCATTTGAGCTCTTTATAAATTAACAATATTGTTCAACTATATTGATATATTTTGATGTATTTCATTTTTTATAAATATAAATATGATTTATTTTGACATGTCGATTTTTTTGAGATATTATCTTTCCATGGACGCAAAAGCATTAAGACAGCATATCTACGATATGACTGAAACAGAGAAATTCTATAAAGAATATTACTTAGCAAGAAGTGACCCAAAAGCTCTTAACAAGTTTCTTGCTAATCTAAATATGGACGAGGTTTTCAAGAAACATTTCTTGATTTTAGAGATAGAAGAAACCATTCCAGAAGTTTTTGAGGATTCATTTTTCTTCGACTTATCAAATAACGACAGTATTGTTGTACAGAAGCACGAAAGATATAGTCCTGCCATTGAACATAGTCACACTTTCTTTGAAATCACTTATATTTATGACGGACAATGCACCCAGGAAATATCTGGAAGCACAATCAACATGAGAACTGGTGATTTTTGCATTATTCCACCAGGCATCAAACATTCTATTTCCATTTTTGATGACACAATCGCCATCAATATTATGCTTAGAAAAGATACCTTACATTCTATGTTTTATGGCTTTTTGAATACACCAAATATTCTTTCATCATTCTTTCTAAACAATATCTACGCAAAAAAAGCCAATGATTATATTATGTTTAGAACTGGAAGTGACGAATCCTTAAATACATCTTTTATCTGGATGTTAGCAGAAAGCACAAACAAGCAAGAATACTACTATCAAGCAATCACCAATACTCTGCTATTGGATTTTTACATGATTATCAGAAACTATTCTGAATCTGTGCAAATGCCATTATTCGACAGTAGAGTTGATGTTCAAAGATACGCTCTCATTCAATACATTCAGGAGAATTATAAAGAGATTACTCTTTCAGATTTGGCTAAGAAATTCCATTATTCAAATGAATATACCTCTCGTTTAATAAAGGAATTGACTGGTATGAATTACACTGAGATTCTAAGAACTGTAAGAATAGAACACTCACAGGACTTACTTGCAAACTCCACTATGTCTGTAGCAACTATAGCAGAGGCAATTGGCTATGATACTTCCGAACACTATATTCGACAGTTTAAGAAACATACAGGCATGACGCCCTCAGCATTCAGGAAACAATCTGCATCAACCAGAAATAGATAACCCAGCTCACACACAGTGTAAGCTGGGTCTTTTTTACCACTTTTTATGATTGTCAATTTGAAACTGAGCCACGGATCAAGCGCTACTCCGATCTCTGCAAGCCGGTTAAAGGAAATGGTAAAAATAGGCGCACTCATATCATGCATAATACTGTGCCTCAGCAATATTCTTTATTCTATTAGAGCATCTTTTGTAACTGTTTTTGAATAAGCAAAATCCATGTCACCATCTATAAGTACTATATCTCTGTACATATTAGGGTTAAGAAGTTTTATCACTTCATCCTGTGAGATATAAAAACTAATCCCCGGCGCATTGCAACTCATAAGATTTACCCCCACGTCTTCAACATCTTCAATATATTCATTAACGCTCTGATAGCCTGCCTTCCTCAGGATATTCAACTTGTAACTATTCTATGCTTTTGCATCCAAGTGCTTTCCAGACATCCTTTGCTAATAAGTATACCTTGTCTTCAATCACTATTCTGGTTCTAAACAGACTGATTCTATTCATGAAGTTTCCCCGATTTCTTAGCAAGTTGCTTATCTTCCTTTTGTACTCTTCTTTCCAGTTTTCTAATATCCTCAGAAGGAGGAAGATTCTCCGGTTTGATTCCCCTTTGCCCCAGCATCTCTCTTACTGAACTGTTGTTGTCAACATGTTCAACCGTTATAGCAGACTCCCCTTGTAAATCCTTTTCTTCAACATTGTAATTTGTCATCTCTGTTGCAAGATTCTTGGCTGCTATTGTAAGTGTCGGCAAAAAATCCGCCAACGGCCTTGAGTCCTTGACGCCAAGACGTTCTTTCATTTCTTTGGTGGTATATCCTCCAAATAAAGCCTGATCACCTTTTGAGCGTATTCTTGCGAACCCAGCATCGTCAACACCACGCTCATAGATATTCTGAGATAGTCGCCTTTCCGACTCCCTAAGCTTACCACGCGCTTCAGTTCTTTCTATATATGCAATTCGTTCTTCAATAAGTTCCTGCTTTCTTGTTTGCACCGCAAAATAACTCTGCGCGAATGCGATCTGTTCCTTTCGGGGATCTCCATTCTCAGCAATGAGATAGCAGGCATAACGAGTGAGCATGTAATCACCTCTTTCACGATGAGCTCCACTTCCAATTTCAACCATATTACCAACGCTAGCAAAATGATCTGAAACTTCAATTCCATTGTTTGAACAGCTGATTTGAGCTTTTTCAACTATTTTTTCAAAGTTTTGCCATTTAGCATATTCCAACAATTCCATTATTTCACGAGCTCGCCAAAATTCTACACCATTTTCTTCATGCCTAATATCATCAAACTTTTTCTTATAGATTTCTATAGTTTTCTTTTCCAAACCTTTATCCTCCTGTAGCTCTAACCATTTTACTGACTTCAGTAAAATGGTTAATATGTGATCTATTCCACTGTTATTTTATTTTTCAATCTTTTTCTGCAATTCTTTATAATAAGCCAGATAACGATAAGCAGTCCTCCTGCTTACATCACCCTCTGCTACAATCTCTGAAAGAGTCATGCCATTCTCATACTTCAACATGAAATCATTGTATGCTGCCATCCAAGCTTCATCATGTTTTTTTCGACCACCGAAGTTACGCTTTCGAAGCTTTTCATTTTCCGCCTTAAGCTCGGCAACCTCTTTTTCTAATTCCTTTATTCTTTCAAGGGCTTCATCAAGAGTTGTAATCTTCATCTTGTGCCACCTCGCTTTCTGACACCATTTTAATTCTATGCACAGGCTCTGTCAACTTGCTTTCTGGCACAACTCATGTATTGAATTTCCTTTTCGATAAGTGCGATTATAATAGTCTCCGAACCAATCTCTTATATTATAGTAGGAACTCATGTTTTTGATTCCTATCTGCTCCATCCTGTCATGATTAAGATATGACAGTAATCTTGAAAGTGACTTGGAGGGAAATAAAACATTGAAGTGTAAATTATCAATTCAGAAAAAACTAAAAGATTTGAGAATAGAAAAAGGTCTGTCTCTGCAAGAATTGTCAGAGCAGACCGGAATATCCTTAGCATCTCTGGGACTTACCGAAAATAGAGAACAACATCAATTTTGCCAAATTTCTCTTGCTTCCTGCGAATTGGTTACCATGTGTAAATGATACTATTTAAATGTACATTTAGAGGAAAATAAAAATGTACAAATCCTCTAAATATGCTACCTTGTATCCATGGGAGGTATTTTTCTATGGATACAGTGGTCATCACTCAGCTCACTATTTTAAATTTGAGCAACTTGAAACCAAATTTTTCTGAGCTAGCAAGGATGTATGGTTGTGATCGTAGGACTATCAAAAAGTATTATGACGGATACGAAGGTAAGCCAAAGCATCACAACAAACCAAGTAAGCTCGATTGCTATGAAGAACTCATTGCTCAAAAGCTTTCTATTAAAGGTACTACTGTGAAAGCT
>NZ_FOQF01000015.1 GCF_900113655.1 Pseudobutyrivibrio sp. OR37
TAAAGTGAACCCCTTGTCAAGGACACGGCCAATTCTTTTGGCCGTATTTTTATGTCAATGCTGATGGTAACTTATTTGTAACTATGTAATGATAGTACTCGTTAGGAGCCATTCCTTTTAATTGAGACTGATATCTGTCGTTATTATAGTAGTCCATCCAATCAGTTATTCGAAGATTCACATCATCGAACGTTTCCCAAAAAGGGATGTATGGAGCTAGTTCATCTTTCATGTGCCCAAAGAAACTTTCTTGGGGCGCGTTATCCCAGCAATTACCTCTCCTTGACATGGATTGTCTCAGATTCGAATCCTTTATTAGTTCTCTAAATTTCACACTTGTATAGTGACAACCCTGATCTGAATGAATTATCGTGGTAGCTTCTAGTGAATGCAGATGATTTTTGATTAGTATATTTACAGTTTCTAACACAAAATCTACTTCTAATGATTCACTAAGTACAAAGGATAGTACTTGCATGGTAAAAGCATCAATTATTACAGATAGATAGCAAAAGTTTTTTTGTAATCTTATGTAGGTTATATCGGTTAAAAGAACTTGGCGTGGTCCATGGCTCTTAAACTGTCTCTCAACGATGTTGGGAGCTACAACATTTGTTTTTATAGCCTTTGCCATTCGCCTGTAAGGATTAGCTTTTCTAATAGGGCACTTTAGCCCATATTTATTCATGAGCCTAAGTACTTTTTTATGGTTCATAGGAGTGCCCATCCTATTTAGTCGCATGCAAATGCTACGATATCCCTTTGCATAGCCTCTATAGTCATAGGCAATTTTTATAAGAGCAAAATCTTCCCTATCCTTTAGTTCCTTATTGTACCGTTTTTGTGCTCCATCCTCTGATATATATCGATAATAACCAGAACGAGATACTCCTGCTAGAGAGCATAGTTCTTTTACATCAAGATTGTTATATTCAGATTCGAGTTCTTTTTTTATGGCTTCGAACACTAAATATTTTTTATTTTTTAAACCTCCGGTGGATGCAAGGTATTTGAAATTTTTTTTAAAAATTCAACTTGCTGTTCTAGATGGACTACTCTGCTTTGGAGCTCTTTTAATGATGTTGAAGTCCTTTGACTATCCAAATCTTTTTCTGCAAAAGCTTTGATTCTTTCTGCTTGAGATAAGCCTTTAGGAGGTTGTAAACCTTCTGGTGATGCTGCCTCAACTAAAATCCTTTTTCGAAGATGATCTATAAATGGACGGGAAAACATTTTAGGATCATATCCAGCTGCCTTCAGTATCTTCGGACAAGTCATTCCTGGCTTATATACTTGAGACATAAAAAACTCTTTAAAAGCTAATGTGAAAGTTAGCCTATATGGGGTAACAGAGTGAGTGTATGGATTCTGTTCAAGTATGCTAATTTGTTCATCTGAGTAAACACGTTCTTTCTTCTTCATAAAAATTATCCTTCCATTGCTAATTATATCAGCAATTGACTGCCAAATCTGTGTCCACTATTGGTTTTCTAATCTTTATGAAGATAAAATCCATAGTAAAATGTGTCCACATTATGGATTCATTACAAAAAATACTTCCTAATTATTTATTAACGTGTCCACTCTATGGGGTCCATTTTAAAATATTTTTCATCCCAAATACCAAAATCTTACCTATGGGATGCATTACGCTGAAAATTATCTAAAACTCATGCATCCCTAAATCTCAAAAAGGACTATGGGATGCATTTTTCTATAATCTTCTCTAAAGCTATGCATCCCAAAAACAAAAAATCACATTTGGGATGCATAGTTCCAAAACAGACTCCATTATCATTCATCCCAAGTCTATAAGTTTCCTATCTGGGATGCATTTCTCTCTCTAGCACTATCCGTTTGTTTTTTTTACTGATGTTTAAATTGTTGGTAATCGTATTTTCATAAATTTAAAGCTCCTTTCATCATTTACTTTTAATTAAAATAATCAAATGGTATGATTATATGGAAATCATATTGGGAGGATATTACTACGAGTAATCTATTAAACAAGCCAAAGCTTACATCTCTTCAGCTCATAGAAAAAATGCGTGATGAAAAAGGTATCACCTTTAATATTATGTCTGAATCTGATGCCGAAAAATATCTACGCGAATCAAATAATTATCTTCGCACCGCAGCTTATAGAAAAAATTTTTCAAAACATTCTTCCGGTGAGCAGGAAGGTAAATACATAGATTTAGATTTTGCTTATCTTGCAGAACTTTCTTCTTTAGATATGCATCTGCGAGAAATTCTTTTCGATATGTGCGTAGATGTTGAGCATGCGCTCAAAGTATCATTAGTTACAGATATTGAGGATAATCCTCAAGAAAATGGTTATAATATCGTAACTAAGTTTTTAGCAGCATATCCTCACATTGAATCAGGTATTGCCTACAAATCAGGAAGTGCTTTTACTGGTGGACTTATTGATAAATACTTTTCTATAGATAAATCCAGCGGAAGTCCAAAAGTAACAAATATTGATTGTCCTGCTTGGGTTCTTACAGAACTTTTAAGTTTTGCAGATTTTGTATGTTTCTATAATTACTACTATTCAAGTTATGGGCTACAAAATCAGCTCAAGTACAACATAATTAATCCTGTAAGGAATTTAAGAAATGCATGTGGACATAATACTTGCTTACTTTTAGATTTACGTCCTCAGATTGGTACAACTAAACCCAATACAACTATTTCAAAATATCTATCTACTATTCCATCAATCGGAAAACGAGAACGTCAAAAAAAGCTCTCATGTAGACCAATATTTGAAATCTGTTGTTTGATTTATGCTCACAATATTTATGTCTCAAAAAGTGTAAGAACAAGGCAGTTTAATAGACTCAAAGATTTTATTCATGGTCGAATGGTTAAGAATTCTTCATACTTTAAAAACAATCTTTCCATTTCAACAACTATGGATTTTTTGACAAAACTCATTGACGCCACCATTTAAACTGTTTATACTATAGTTAACATCAAATAAACCTTTGGGTTTTTGTAAGGTCGTTGCTAATGGCAATGGCCTATTTTTTTTGAGGAAAAAGCTGGCTACATCTCTGCAACCAGCTTTCTATGTCCTCCATATTTAGTTTTTGGAACCGTTTAAATTAGAATAAGCCTGCAAGTAGTGGGATGAGCTGTGTGCCGATGAGGGCAACACCACCGCCAGCCATGGGCTGCTTCATTCCCTGCGACTTTGCTTATGTGTGATAAAGAAGCAATAGAAGTGCAAAAAATTTTGCCGTTCCTATCCGACACTTGGCCATTGTGTCGGATAGGTCGGGCGGTTATTCGGGCAAGTCAATCTTGCCGACAAAGCTGTAATAAATCTCAATGTCCTGCCTGCGGGTGCCGTTCTCATCATAGCTGCACTCATGCACCACAATTTTCTCGATCATTTCCCGCAAGAGAGTGGGGGTCAGTTCTTCAAAGGCAAGGTGCTTGCGGACAATGCCCATAAATTTCTCGGCGTTGACGGTAGCTGCCTGTGACTTGTCCAGTTCGGCTTGCAGGGCGGCGGCTCTCTTTTTCAGCTCCGCTTGCTCGGCTTCGTAGTCAGCCGACAGTTCCATGAAACGCTCATCGCTGATTTTGCCGTTTACATTGTCCTCATACAGCCGCTTGATAATGCGGCTGATTTCAGAAATGCGTTCCTGCGCCTGTTCAAGCTGCTTGATGGCTGCGGCGGTCTTTCGCTTGCCGCCGATCTCGTTCTGCTGGACAAGTAGTTTCACAAACCGGCTCTCATGCTTGGCTGCGTATTCGGTCACTTGCCGGAGATTTGCCAGGACACCAGCGGTCAACAGATCGGTGCGGATAAAGTGCGCCGTACAGTTGCGGGTGCGCTTCTTGTAGCTGCCGCAGATGTAGCAGTCCTGTTTGCGGTCTTTGTTCTGATACCGCTGCTGATACAGCACATGGCCGCAGTCGGCGCAGAACAAAATCCCGGAGAACAGCCCCACTTCATCGTAGCGGTTCGGGCGTTTGCGCTGTTTGCGTAACTCCTGCACCCGTTCCCATGTTTCCTTGTCGATGATCGGCTCATGGTGGTTCTCGAAAATGGCCTGCTTCTCGACGGGGTTCTCTATGCTGTGCTTGACCTTATAAGAAGGCTTTTCCGTTTTGAAGTTCACCAGACATCCGGTGTACTCTCGGTTTTCGAGGATATGAACGACGGTGTTGGTCGCCCATTTGCACTCATAGCCTGGGTGATAACGGCGGGTGCTGCCTGTCCGCTGATATTCCAGCGTCCCCGGCGTGGGGATTTGCTGCTCCGTCAGCATACGGGCAATCTTGGTCGGGCCGTTCCCGGCAAGGCAAAGCTGGTAAATCTGCTGCACCACCGGGGCGGCTTCCTCGTCTATAATAAAATTCTCGTCCTCGTCCATCACATAGCCGTAAACCGGCTTGCTGGTAACAGGCTTGCCGCTCATGCCTTTTGACTTTTTCACTGCCTTGATTTTCTTGCTCGTATCTCTCACCAGCCATTCATTGAACAGATTTCGCAGCGGGGTAAAATCGTTGTCCATGCCCTCGCTGGCACTGTCCACATTATCGTTGACAGCGATAAAACGCACACCCTTTTGAGGGAACAGCATTTCCGTGTAAAACCCTACCTGCAAGTAGTTTCGCCCTAACCGGCTCATGTCCTTGACGATGACCGTACCCACTTTCCCGGCTTCAATGTCCGCAAGCATGGCTTGAAATCCGGGCCGCTGGAAGTTCGCGCCGGAAAAACCGTCGTCGGTGTACCAGCGCAGATTGGTAAAGCCGTTCTGTTTTGCGTAGGTTTCGAGTATCCTTTTTTGGTTCGATATGGAATTACTCTCGCCTTGCAATTCATCCTCGTGGGACAATCTCGGATAAAGGGCGGTAATGAGGTTTTGGGTGGCTTGTCTTAACATAAAATCCTCCGTTTCCGACAGCCAGCCCCACTATTCCGTGGTTTCATTGTACCACGGAACGGCGGGGGCTGTACAGCGGCAAAAGCGTTAAATTTGCTTCTTTACAGCTTTTCAATTTTCCGATTTTTATGGTATGGGTTGTCGTCCCATATTTGCAGTAGAAAAGTTCATAACTCCGTGGTATACTCTGATTTAACAAAAAAATCAGAAGTTAAAGGAGAAAACATGAAGTATACAATAGATGAATTAACCGCGGCCAAAAGGCAAATTGATTCAACTCTGCACAAGCTAAGAGAAACAGTAAAAACATTTGAATCAAAGGATAATTCCGAGCGTTATAAATCACAAATCACATTGGCAAAGAGAAGAATAAAAGCCTTTGAAATTGCAAATTATTTTATAGAGAATGAGATTAAGAATTGCTAAAGCACTTCCGATTTTCGTTCCAGCGGTCATGCTCCCTGGCATGGCCGCTTTTCCATGCCCCGGTTCACGCCGGATAAGTCGGCTCCTGTGTAGCAGCGGCTTCCGCTTCCAGTACCCGCGCCATTTTGTCGGCGGCTGTGGTTGTGGTGTCTTTCTTGAAATAGCCGGACACGACAAGGACGGAATTGCCCATGCGGATTTCCGTCACACAGTCAGGGCGGCGGGTGGTGCGGGTGTCGTGCTGCTTGTTATCTGCCATAGGCAATACTCCTTTCAGTCGGTAATCAGTTTCTTCATGCTCTCCATTTTCCGCTTGGCGGTTTCCTGCCGGAAGTTGTCGCCGGTAAAGCGTACCGGGACGCACATGGAAAGCAGGCGGTCATAAATCCGGGAATGGGCGGTGTCCTCCGGGTTGTGCAGGTCGTCCAGCGTAAGGTTGGTCGTGACGATCAGCGGCTTGCCGCTGCGGTAACGGCTGTCAATCACATTGAACACCTGTTCCAGCCCGTATTCCGTCCCGCGTTCCATGCCGAAGTCGTCAAGGATCAGCAGCGGATAACGACAAAGGCGGGAAATGTACTCGTTGCGCCCCTCAAAGCTGGCGGCAAGGTCATTGAGGATAAGAGCAAAGTTCGTCATGCGGACGGGGATTTCTTTCTCCATGAGGGCGTTTGCGATACAGCCTGCAAGGTAGCTTTTGCCGGTGCCTACGCCGCCCCAGAACAGGCAGCCGATATTGTCTGTCCGCATATCTTCCCAATGCTCCACATACCGGCGGGCAAGCCCGGTCTGCGGGTTCCTGCCGTTGTCGTTCTCGAAAGTCCAGTCCCGCATGGTGGGGTCGGTAAAGCCCCGGCGTTTCAGTTCTTCCACGGTGTCAAGGTGTCTGCGCCGCTTTTCGGCGGCTTCCCGTTCCTCGCGGGCGGTTCTCTGGCAGTCGCACTCTGCCGGGTGGCGGTCGCGCCCGAAGATAGCGGCCTTATCCGGCGCAAAATAGGCTTCTTTCGGCTTGCGGCACTTGCCGCAGTACAGTAAACCGTCCTCGCCGGTGTAGTCCTCCGGCTCCGGGATGGTGGTCGTCATATTCTCCAAAACCGCGTTGATTTCATTCTTCATAAACTCTCGCCCTCCTTGCATGAGTAGTCTGGTATGCCCTTTTTAGGGGCTTCCTTTTTGTCGTTCCCCGCCCATATCCGCAGGGCGGCGGCATAGTTCTGGTAGCTTTTCCCGTTGGCGGCAAGGTAGCGGCTCATTTCCTCGATGAACCGTTCCAGCCTGTCAGGGTACTCTGCCTGCAACTCGTCGTATTCGGTCTGTGACAGAAAAATATTTCCATATCGGCCATAGGGCGCGGACGGCCCCCCACTCACTCCCTTTGTTTGGCTCTCTGTAAGGTTGTTTATAGTAGTTTGGTTAGGGGACGGTTTTCCGACCATCATAAGGTCGGTTTTCTGACCATCAGTAGGACGGTTTTCCGGCTCTATGAGGGGCGGACTTCCGGCCATCAGTTGGTCTGAAAACTGTACCTGTGGCACTGGCGGTACTTTGACATAAAGCCGGTTCGGTGCGGAGAAGCCGCCCCGTTCCCGTTCCAACAGCCCCGCCGTGTCCAGTTCATTAAGCGCCCCCTTGATGGTGGTGCTGCCTTTATCCAGTATTTCTGCTATCTCCGCGATGGGATAGATAATATAAATCCTGCCCTCGTCGTCCAGCCACTTGTTTTTCTGGGAGAGGGTGGAACGGTCTAACAGCAGCGAATACAGCAGCTTGGCGGTCTGTGAAATCTCCATTTTCAGCAGGAAACGGGGATACGGCAGATAGGCGGGCAGCCGCGTGTCTGCCCTGATATAATCAGCGATAGGATCACCTCCCTGTGTTCGGGTTGATTTTGGCGTATTGTCACGCATTAAAACGCCGTTTCCGGGGGAAAAGGATAAATGTATCGCGTACCCTTTGACACCCACGAAAAAAGCCTTGATTTATGCGGGTTTGAAAGGCTCTAAAGCGTGACATCTCTGCCTTTGTTTCCGCTTTCTCTCGGCGGCTTTGATTTTCTTCATGCGCCCGGCGCAGTCGGGGCAGTATTTTCCCCGGTTGGATTTGGGGACAAAGGCCGCCCCGCAGACGGCACACCGTTTCCGGCTTCCCCGGCACAAGAGGGCTGCGGCCAGCTCCCCGTCAAGGGGCAGGACAGCCACACGGAACCAGTGGCACATGAGGGAAAAGGAAATGCTCTGGACGCACACGCAAGGCTCCCCGTCGTCCAATAGCAGGCAGTTCCCCTCATCGTAGTTACAGCACTCATGTACCAGCCGCCGCGCCCGCCGGTGCTGGCGGTAGTCCATGTGGGGCAGGTTATCGCTCATGGCTCTGCTCCTTTCTGCGGTGCGGCTCGTCCCGGCGCAAAATCTGGTCGATGTTCCGCTTGACGGTCTGCAACTCCTTGAACCGCTGTTTCTGTTCGTGATAGGTGTTATACAGGCCGTCTTTCTCGGAGATAAGCTGCTCGATCTCGGCCTGCAACGCTTTCCGGGCGGGCAGCTTGGTAATGCCATGCGCCTTGAAATACCGGGCTGCTGCGTCGGCTATGATAAAATCGCTCTCATGGGCCTGCCGGTATGCGGCGCGGGCTTTCTCGGATTTCTGTGCCCGCAGCCCGTCGCGGGCGGCCTTGGTCTGGGCGTAGGCCAACACCTGCCGCTGCAACTTCTTTTTCCCTTGCAGCTTCGTTTCCAGTGCTTTCAGTTCGCCGCTGGTCTGGCGCATTTTCTGATAGGCGGTGTCAACGGCGGCTTCTAACTGCTCCGGGGAAGTAAAGCCGTATTGCTGGTAGACGGACAGCGTTTTGGCGGCCTGCTTCAGATTGTGTATCTTCGCCCAGCGTTCATAGCCCCGGCCTTTGCCCTCGGCCATTTTCTGCTCAATGTCCACAAGCCGCTGCACTCCGTCCTGTTTCGGGGCGGCTATCTCGGCTCTGGCAACCTGCAAGCGGTCTTTTATGGTGCGTGGGGGATCGGGGGATCTGGCTGGCGCTTCGGCTGCTCTGGCGGCGTTTTGCTCTAAAACGGCAAAGACAGCGGCGCGGTCAAAATCGTCGCCCAGCTTCCGGGCGGTAATTGGCTTTGTCCTGTCCGGCGTGAGGTAGGAAAGCCGCCCCCGGCTCTCCTTGACGGTCACACCCTCCTGCAGCAACAGAGAGGAAAACTCGTCAAAGCTGGCGGCGGTGGCAAGGGCTTTCCGTAGGGTCTGCCGCAGCTTCTCCTTGTTCGTTTCAAACTTGGTCTGCCGGGGCGTGATACTATCGGCAATCATGGGGGCGTTCTGCTTGTCCAGCGCGGCCTGTCCCTTTTTCTGCGCCCAATACTCCCGGTCGGTGACGCGGTTCTTGCTGCCGTTCAAGAGGTCGATTTGATAAAGCCCCTCCCGGTGGCACATCTCCATGACTTCGGATTTGAAGTAGCGCAGGGCAGCGTCGGTACATCGGTGCTTGCAGCCGACTTTCGTATCGGCCGGCCTGTCCATGTAGGGCAGGAACGGCACTTCCTCAATCCGCAGGCTGTTTATGACGATATGCACATGAATGTTGCCGCTGTGGTTATGCCCGTCCGGGTGGGTGCAGACAAGGGCCTGGTGGCCGGTAAAATGCTCTTTACAGAATTGTTCCCCCAACGCCTGCGCCCGGTCTACGGTCAGGCCGTTGTCCGGCCCGTCCCGCGGGTCAAAGCTGATGATGTAGTGGTGGCTTTTCACATCTTCCCGCCGCTGGTTTTTCTGATAGCGGAGATTGGCCCGCATACACGCAACGGCAAAATCCTCCCCGTCGCAGTTCAGCGTGGACAGCCGGTAGTCCTCGCGGGGGATAAGCCTGCCGGTTTCATCAAGGACGGGCTTCATGGTAAACTCGTCATGCTCAAAGAGAAGATATTGCTCGGCGGCTCCGTAGTCGGCGTTTTTAGAGTTGATATGCTTGAGTGTTGCCAACCGCGTCACCTACTTTCTTGAGGACTTCATACTTGAGGACGGCAAGGTCGGATATGGCGGCGCGTACCTCGCCGGAAAGGGTGTTGTAGGGTACGCCGTATTCGTTCAGATACCGGGCAATCTGATTGAGGTTGCCGCCGATCCTGCCGTACTCGGCTGTCAGCTTCCCGACAGCGGAAAGCAACTCGTCATTGACCGACGACACATGGACAACCGGGCGTATGGTCGCCCGCCGTATCGCCTGCCGGAGAAATTCGGACTGGCTGATACCATAGGGCGCAAGCCGCGCTGTGAAGTCGGCATACTCATCTTCGGACAGCCGGGTTTTCACAACGCGGCTGCGGTGGGGCGTGTTGTATTTCTTTCGCATGGTGTGACCTCCTTTCTCGCCCGTAAGGGCGCATGAGCAGGGTTTGGGGAAGGCACTCCCCAACAAGTTTCCCGCGAGGGGCAAAACTGCAGAATTGCGGATTTTGGCACCGTGGTAGAAACTTGCTCTCCGTGACTGCAAACTTTCTCTCACTTCCGTCCGCCACTTTTTTGGAAAACTGCAACCACAAAAGTTTGTTTCTCTTTTTCTGCTACTACTAATCCTGTAAAGGGCATTCCTGCCCGCTTTCGCTAAAATGACACCGGACGCAGTGGTTTCTACCCGGTGTTGGAGAAATCCTTTCTCTTTGCCCTCTACTACGGGTAAATGCTCCAAATGCCAAACACCAGGGCAGAAAAATTCCCTCCTCGCTTACTACTACAACCGGCAGGGGGCAAAATGGCCGGGAGCGGAGCCGGACAACAAAAAAAGCAGTAAATCTTTTTCAAGACTTACTGCTTTCGCTGGCCGCGTCGGTGGCGGCTGGTATTCAGTTTTTATGACTTGTCCGGTGGTTCGTCAAGCCGGAACTTGAATTGACAGTCAATTAACCGCTGCTTTACATAGTCCTCCACCTCGGCGTTGACCTGCCCGTTCACTTTTGAGAAATAGCGGATATATCCGGCGTAGTGGAGCAGGACAGCGTTCACGGCTTCTGGGTCGCCCTCACGGGCTTTGAGGATTGTTTCATAGGGGAGAAGTCTACTCATACCGGCTCACCCCCATTTCTTCGCGTAGCCGCTGCAAGGCAAGCTGGATATGCCGCCCCGCTGTGCTGCGTGACCGGCCAATACACGCGCCGATCACGCGCTGCGGCTGGCGCAGAAAGTAATAGCGCAGGATTTCTTCCCGCGTCTGCTCCGGCAAAACAGAGATCGCGTCGGCAAGGGCGGCGTTGCAGAGCAGGACGGTCTGACCGCAGACGGTAAATGGGTATTCCTCGTCCGGCTCCGACGCGGCAAACTGGACAAACTTCTCGTTCATCAGATAGTCAAGGGAAACTTGCCGTTCCCATTGCCGTTTAAGCTTCAAAATCTTGTCCAAGGCGGCACAGCGGATAACAGTCTTGCAAAAGGCGTTGTACCTGCGCTGGATATATTCTTGATAGGCTATCTGGTCGGTCATGGAAATTCCCCTTTCTGAATAATAGTGCGGGGCGGTGGCACTTCTTGCTGTCGCCCCTTGATTGCCTACCAGCAAAGGCGGGCGGGGCTGTCAACGGCTGCGCATATGCGCCGTTCATCTTGACCGTTGACTGGCTCGGCTGGGTTTGCTATTTACCCGACAAACTTGAATTTATTTTAAGCTATCACGTTTTACCTTCTTAAGCCTTACTATCATTACCATAGGAATTTCTTTGTTGGTTTTAAAACATTCTTCATAAAATCCATCAATGACAAATCCAGCTCTAAAACAAAGGTTAAAAATATCTTGTATGGAACGATGATAATAAATCTGCTCTTTCGGTTGCCCTTCAATCGCTATATCATAGTAACTGTGCGGTGTCATATATTTTTCAGTCAACGTGACAAAACAAGGGTGTTGCGTTGCAAAGACAAAAATTCCGCTTTCCTGCAACAGTTCATAAACAGCCATAAGAAGTGGTTCAATATCCGTAATATCCATAATTGCCATATTAGAAACTGCTTTCGTAAAGGCTCGATTTCTTTTTAATTCTAATATACTTTTTCTATCGGTCGCATCCGCCACACAAAATTCAATTTGTTTTGCATATTGTGATTGCCGTCTTTTAGCCAATTCTATCATTTTTTTGCTGTAATCAAAAGCGACAACCGAAGCGCCTCTTTGTGCAAGATACGAAGAATAATTTCCATTGCCACACGCAATATCCAAAATGTAATCCGCAGGATTAGGAGATAGAAGTTCCGTTACTTTGGGACGCACTACCTCTCTGTGAAATTCATTAGATTCGTCACCCATTGCATTATCCCAAAATTGTGCGTTCTCCTCCCAGATTTTTTTACTTTCCTCTGTTCCCATGTTCTCTCCCACTCCCCAAATTTGCTTTTTTGCTTCCATTAAATCTTCCTTACTATATTCCATTGTTACCCTCCATAACTTCTGATTGTTGCCGTCTTGACGATTATGTATCTTTACATTACCTTCTGAAACATATAGCGCACCTTGTCCAGGCGGCTGTTTGGACGGCGGGGCTGGATGACTGGCTTGCCGACAGCGGCCTGATACCCTTTCAGTTCTGTAAGGCATACGCTCTGCCCGTTGGTGTAAAAGGCCAGATCAGTACGGTATGCCTGTATACAGCGGGCGGGAATCTCGCCAGTAAAGACAACTTCATCCTTTTTTACCTGGACCGTTTCGATGGTGGCACAGTATTTCGGTGCATCATGATAAGCCCTGGAAAGATATTCCCGGGGCGCATAGAGGGTGAAGGAGAGATAAGGTTCCAGCAGTTGCGTCCCTGATTCCTTCAATGCCTGTTCCAATACAATCGGGGCCAATGAGCGGAAGTCCGCCGGCGTGCTGACCGGACTGTAATAAAGCCCGTATTCAAAGCAAATCTTACAGTCCGTTACGTTCCAGCCGAACAAGCCCTGCTCCAGCCCGTAACGGATACCATCCCTGACAGCGTTTTGAAAACTCTGGTTCAAGTATCCCAGCGAAACCCGGCTCTCGTATTGTACACCGGAGCCAAGCGGGAGTGGTGTAACAGACAGTCCGATGGATGCCCAAAACGGGTTGGGCGGCACCTCGATATGGATGGTGTGGCTGGCTGCTTTGAGCGGCCGCTCCATATAAATGACGGTGGGTTCCTTTACCACTGTTTCAAGCTTGTATTTTTCCGACAGCAAAGCGGAAACAACCTCCAACTGCACCCGGCCCAAAAAAGAAAGAATGATCTCATGGGTGATGGAATCCACCTCGCAGCGCAAAAGCGGGTCAGTATCCGCAAGTTGCGTAAGAGCGTCCAGCAGCCGTTCTCTTTGCGCTGCCGTTTTCGGCGCAATCGACGTCCGCAGCATGGGGAGGGGGTCCTCACGCCACCTTTTACGAGGGAGCCGGGTTGGGTCCCCTAATACATCGTTTAACCTCACGCTGTCGCTGGGAAGGATAACAATTTCACCCGGATAAGCGGTGTCTGTCCGAACAATTTCCCCTTTGGATGGAATACGCATCTCTGTGATTTTCAGCTTTTCTCTCCCGGCCAGGGCCACCGTATCCCGCAGGCGCAGCGTTCCGCTGTATAGCCGTAGATAGACACGCCGCTGGCCGCAATCTGTATACTCCACCTTGAAAACGCTGCCGCATAGGGCGGCGCTCCCCTGTTCCCCAATCGGTTGGAACAGCCCTGTCACCGCATCCATCAACGGTTGAATGCCAAGGCCCTTTTTGGCGCTGCCATAATAGACCGGGAACAGGGAGGCGTCTTGAACCCGCCGCTGTTCCTCCCGCACAAGTTTTTCCCGGCTGATTGGTTCTCCTGCGATATACTTTTCCAATAATTTATCGTTATTTTCGATGACCGCATCCCATGCTTCTATGTCGGTATTTTCCTCCAGGACTATTTCCGGGGACAGCGACACCGTCTGCTTGATGATAATATCGGCGGAGAGCTTATCCCGAACAGACTGAACCACGCTCTGCAAATCAACGCCAGCCTGGTCGATCTTGTTGATAAAGATAACGGTGGGAATGTTCATTTTCCGCAGGGCATGGAACAGAATACGGGTCTGGGCCTGCACGCCATCTTTAGCGGAGATCACCAAGATGGCCCCATCTAAAACAGCCAAAGAGCGGTACACCTCCGCCAAAAAATCCATGTGGCCGGGCGTATCCACAATGTTGACTTTACATCTGTGCCACTGGAAGGAAGTGACTGCCGCTTGAATGGTAATCCCACGCTGCCGCTCCAAAAACATGGTGTCCGTCCTCGTTGTCCCTTTTTCGACGCTCCCCGGTTCTGAAATGGCTCCGCTGGCATATAGCAGGCTCTCCGTCAAGGTCGTCTTTCCAGCGTCTACATGGGCAAGAATTCCAATATTGATTATTTTCATGTGATTGTCCTCCCTTTACTGCCCCGAAGGGCATAAAAATCCCCAGCAGTAAAATACTTTTACCACTGGGGATGATAATTTGCGGACATACACATATACAGCATACACCTGTTTGTGAGTGCTGTTTTTGGGGATATGTCAAAATTGATAAGGCAAAAGTATTCTTAAATTGGGTACAAAAAACTAAGCCCCTACAAAAGGGACTATCATAATCCTTTGTTCCCACTATTTGATTATAGTTTTATTTAAGAATACCTTGCCGCATATTTTTTACTCCTTTTCTGGAATTGAATTATTATATCACATCAGTTTTAGGAAAACAAGTATCTAAAAGAAATTTTTCTTCCCCTTATATGTAACAATCATACCGGCTTCCTAACGTTCAGAATGGTTTCTACTGTCTGCTGCGGTGTTTGGTTGGAATTGTCCAGCCAAAAGCCGATCCGTGGTGTTGTCTGCATTTTACTAAATACAAATTCAATGTATACAGAAAGAAATATATAAGGAGTGGGAGGGATTCCGCCGTAGTCGGCATTGTAGGAAAATCCAAAAGTTTAGATTTTCTCAAAATGCTTATCTTTTGGTCTTTGGTTCGGAATAGTGTAGTGCTGGCGGTCTATCTATTGTTTTCGGTTGCTTGCTTCTTTACCGTACATGAGCATTCGCACCAGGGTTATCGTTGCCGTAACCCTCAAGAAGGTTTACAACGCCCCATACTCCTAAGCCTGCTCCAAGAGCGATAACAAGTGTCTGTAATACTGTGATTGCTGAATTGAAAAATGCCATGTCTTTCTCTTCTGGTCCGGGTTTCGCTTTCTTCCTAAACGGCTTCATCATCCATCTCTTAATCTTCCTATACACCTTCTTACACCAGGATCTGATCGCCCTAAATACCTTCATCATCGTACCTTCATTCGGAAGTAGCTTCTCCCGAATTTTCCTTTCTTGAAAATGTGATTAATAGTTTCGGCTCATGTCCATTCCTTGCGCTAAAAATGGGCATAATAATAGACCAGTACGAATCATCTGGGCGTCCCCAGGTGTACTGGTCTATGTAAGGTTTTATTTAGTTTTGTCCGACAAACCTGAAGTTGTCTATTTCTTTTTCTTTGGTTCTGGAAGCTCATCATACATAGCATCCAAAAGTTCTTTTAAAAATTCTCTATTATCAACTTCATCCACCAAAAGCATTTCTTTTGCCCCTTCATAAGGGAGTTCCAACGAACCATCTGGCATCATTTCTTTTGCCGCTTTGGCATTCTTCACAAGGAAGCGATCATCATAAATGCCGCCAACAATCTTCCCCTTATAATAAATGATATACTCCCCCATCATTGCTTTATATGATATATCATCCAAATCTGAAAGTTGTTCTAAAATAAAATCTAAGTATTCTTTGCTTGATGCCATATCAATCCCCTCTGCAACCTTGAATTTGCGCGATTAACTTCCGATATTATGCACCAACTCCCTGGTAGATGGAGCGTTTTACTGTAATATATTTTCCCTATTATCTTTTATCGTACTCATGGCAGATGCCTCAATTTCCTCAGTATATTAATCTCCGCAGATGTTACAGGTATATGTACACTATCCAAGGACCAGCTCCGATAAATCTCCGGTTCCCACAACTAAGGCATCGTTCATGTTTGCAGCCGCAATCTGAATAATATGGTTTTCATGCTTCATTTAGTCTCCATTCCTCGCTTCATTCCGGAATTAGCTGCAAAGAAATACATGAAACGCGGAAATTTATATGCACTGGTGTAAATATCTGAAGAATTATCAGATTTGTTTATCCTTTCTCCGAGTGTTACAAGGCTGTCATATACATTCTTTCCCGGGCCATTGCTACCATACTTGATCACAGAACCCATCATTCCGCCACCACCAATGGCAACACCACCACAATATTCTATACCACATGCTTTGCACCAGTCCTTAACCATGCTCATAAGATTTGCAAGCTGCCTGCTTTCATAAAAGCCCATATTTGAAACAACATAGACTTTCTTGTCATAAACGCAATGCTTTTCAAAAAGCTCCATAAGTCTGACCACCTGAGATGGAAGACCGTCGACATATAAGGGCATTCCGAAAACAAGCTTCTCTCCTGTCATCAGAATATCAACAAGCTCGTCTAGCTTATTTTCGTACGAGGTCAAATTAATAATGGTCGCATCATCCACCAGTTGTCCCGCGATCACATCCAAGAACTTTTTAGAATTAGCATTCTCACCGCGAAGACTACAGTTTATGAGAATTGTCTTTCCCACAACCACTGACTCTTTTTCTTGCCCAACAACTTTCTCCGCCTGACATTCCTCGAAGCTGACATCTTCAGGCTTTGTATTAAGGTTTTTTGCTACGGCCTCCACGTACTTGCAGGCCTTCGCCTTATCTTCCACGGTAAGATCTGCCCCTCTGAACACAAATCGGATTTTCTTATGCTCTTTATATCTGGGTTTGTGATGCATTTCACCTTTATAAATGCGGAAAAAAGGTAGCAAATAGCCGATACTTCTATCCATAACATTCTTTATAAATCCGCTAAATCCACCATAGGTATATTTACTGATAATAAGAACTTCATCAGCCTCATGGATGAGTTTACCCATCTGGTCATAGCCATCCTTGATAACACACTGACCAGGAGTTTTGAGCCAGCATCCAAAACATCCAATGCAAGGCCTTATATTCCCATCATCTGAAATGATTTTCCATCCCTCATAATTAGTTGCTACTTTACTCCATTCTTCATTGTTATAATCATGAATTAAAAGTTTCATTATACTTCCCCATTTTTTTCTCCATAATAAGCTCTACATAGTGCATTTTACTGAAATATAATTTGCCTCTAAAAATTTCGATTTGTAAAAATAAGCACCTCTCCGTGCTCTAATAATCTTACCATATTACTCATTAGAAGAGGTGCCTAAATTCCATTAAATCCTAATCACATCAAACATCTCACCCTTTTTAAGCTTCAGATTCTGATGCACAAACTGTTGTATATCCAACTTATTCCTCTCATCATACTCTCCAGTCTCCCTATAAAGTGGATGCTGAGTGACATCGTATTTGTCCGACAAAAATGGACGTACACCTCGAAGCTGCAAGATGCACTTGTCGCCATCCATGACTGCGATTTCATCCACGGTCATGAGATCCTTACCACTCTTCTGAAAGTTCATAGAGTAGGATGGATTGTTGCCCCTGCTTTCACCGGTGTTATACATGTCGATGGTTTCCTTTCCAAGGAACTGGGATAAATCCTTCAGAGTGGTTGGCTCTGTACCACCAAGAAACAACTGGGAATCCATATTTCCAATGATGGTATCCGTATTGTCCTTATAGATGGCTTTCAGCTGTGACTTCGCCTGCAAGAACAGGCAAGCGCTAATCTCACGACTTCGGATAGTTGCTACCAGCTTCTCCAAGTTCGGAATTTGTCCGATATTTGCTGTCTCATCGATGAGGCATCTGACGTGGACCGGAAGTCTGCCGCCATACACATCATCGGCCTTCTCACAAAGCAGATTGAAAAGCTGACTGTAGACCATGGAAATCAAAAAATTAAAGGTAGCATCTGTATCACTCATAATGAGAAATAATGCTGTCTTTCTATCTCCTAAGGTGTCCAGTTCCAATTCATCGTAGCTTGTGATTTCTCGAAGCTCTGCAATATCAAATGGAGCAAGTCTGGCACCGCAGCTCACAAGAATAGATTTTGCTGTTTTTCCCGCTGCCAGCTTGTACTTCTTATATTGCCTTACTGCAAAGTGATTTGGACTCTTCTTTTCCAGATCATGAAACATCATATCTACTGGATTTTCATAATCCTCATCATCCTCGCGAACCTCTGAAGCATTCAGAAATTCTAGTAGCGTATTAAAGTTCTGCTCTTCCTCTGGCGCCTCATAATGGATATATCCAAATAGCGCACAATAAAGAAGAGTCTCGGCCTTCGTCCAAAATTCATCCCCGGCTTTGCCATCGCCCTTCGTATTTGCGATAAGAGTATTCACCAGTTTTAAGATGTCCTTCTCTGAGTGAATATAGGCAAATGGGTTGTAGTGCATGCTCTTTTTGAAGTTGATGGTATTAAAGATTTTCAACTTGTAGCCATGTTTCAAAAGAGTCTTACCTGCTTTGATCACCACGTCACCCTTCGGGTCTGTGACAACATAACTTGAATGCATCTGTAACAGATTCGGAAGCAGGAAAAACCTGGTCTTACCTGATCCAGAACCACCGGTTACAAGTACATTCTTATTTCTTGCATACTTTGGTTTTTTCGGGCGGCTGCTCATCATCAGTCGCTCTGTTTGGGTAAGGATGATATTATCCTTAAAGTTTGGAGCCATATATGGCTCAATGTCCTGCGCTGTACCCCATCGTGCTGTTCCATATTCTGCACCATGACGGTATTTCTTAGCATTTTTACCTCTTACATAAACAACAACCTTCATTCCAATACCAAAAGCAATACCGACCATCAAATCAAAAGGATGCAGGCTTGGAAGGAAATTCGCCATAGCTATTGGAAATGCCTGCGCTAGAGCTCCCACTTCATTTACCGCATCAATTGTCTGCGATATTCTCCAAGCCTCTCCTAGATTTGTTGCAAATAATCCCATAAGCACATACGGGATATTTAACAGGATTAGTCGTTTCTGCTTTTTGGTCATCGCGTCATCTCCTGTGTTCTGTTCTTTGCCTTGTTTGGTTGTTTCTTTGCAATCTCAATAAACTTATGAAGCTTCGCAAGCACACTTGGTCGCTCCTGCTTCTTTACCATCTTCTTGCTGTATTCGTTCACCACAGCTTCCATTGCATCGGTATCTCTGGCTTTGAAAAAAGCCGTAAACACCGGTGGCTTCTCAGAAGTATCCTTCATAACAGCGAAGTCTACACCGTACTTCTTTGCAATACGCTCAAAAGTACGAAGCCCTTCATCGCCGACTACCATGCTGGTTACTCCTTGATTCTGCTTAATCAGTTCATCGATGGATTGCTTGCCCTGGATATGCTCATCAATAGCTGCCAGCTGCTTTTTCTGCCGATGTCTCAAGTAAGCTTTCACTCCAGCAATGAATGATCTAACAGAAAGCTTTGTGGTAGTAATCGCAAGTCGGACAGTTTTCTCTTCAATCTCTTCCTGCATAGAATCACCTCCTAACGTTCCATATCCCTATTACGTTTCTTCTGCCACTGATCAAGTAGCTTGATAATGGTATCTTCCATCTGCTTGGGCGTATAAGACTTTGGGAAGTACTTCTTTAAAGTGTCATGCTTCAAAGTGACTCGATCCAAGTCCTGTTTCTTCTCCTCAGATAAGATGATGTTCATTCCCTCCTGAGTAATCTCACCATTCAAAGCTAGTTTCTTGATTCGCTGAGCCTGAGATAAAGAAGGAATCGCCTGGGCATAATCGATAGCTGAGAGAAGATCTTTCTGCTGTTCTGAATTCAAAAAAGAAAGCTCGTATGCTGGATTAAAGCCCATCATTTTATCATCTACTAATTGAAGAAGTTCTGGGTCGAGGTTGGTGAGGCGGATATAACGAGCTATCTGATTACGACTAACCCCTACTTCATCAGCCATAACCGCATCACTTCTTAACTTTGTCCCAATTTGGGACGAAGTTAAATCTCTTCGTTCGCCCTGATGTTTCATCGCATCCAACTTCATCTTAAAAGCCCATGCTCTCTCACTTGGCAGTATCTCTTCCCTTTGCAGATTCGAATCAACCATCAAAATCGTAGCTGCATCATCATCTAAATCTCTAACAATACAAGGAAGTGTCTGAAGACCTGCTATTTCACATGCATGATGTCTTCGATGTCCTGACAGGATTTCATAGCCTCCATCGCGGTCTGGTCGAACAATAGCTGGTTGCAATACACCAAACTCTTGAATGGACTCCACTGTTTTTTCCATATCAGCATCATCACGAACCTTAAAGGGATGGTTCCGAAAGGGATGCAATTCATCTAGTGGAATATCTACCACCGTATCACCATTCACTGCTTCCGCATTACCAGCCGATGCATCACCTCCAAAAATATCATCGTAACTGCTCAGCTGAATGTTTGAGCGCTCTTTCTTCATTCTTCAGCACCTCCTTTGTTAAACTCTTATAGGCTTCTGCCACCTTCCCTTTTGGATCATGAGCAAAGATACTTTTTCCTTCTGCACTGATTTCTGCAGCCCTGACGGAATGTGGAATCTCTGTCTTATAGACCTTCAGCTTGCTACCATAGGTATCGCGAATCAGGTTGCTGATATCCTTCGCATAATTTGTTCTGCCATCCACCATGGTTAACAAAATGCCATCAATCTTTAGCTTTGGATTTATCTGCCTCCTTACCTTGTTCACTGTCTGAAGCAACTGCTCCAAACCTTTGGCGGAAAGGTATTGAGCCTGCACCGGAATCACTAATTTATCCGCTGCAGCTAGCGCATTTACGGTAAGCATCCCAAGAGATGGCATGCAGTCAATCAGCACATAATCGTAATTGCCTTTTACGGAATCAATGTATTCCTTTAGCACTTGTTCTCGGCTCATGACATTTACCAGAGAGACTTCCATACCTGATAAAGAAATGTTAGCTGGCATCAAATCCACACCTTCTGGATGATGAAGAATCCCTTCTCCCGGAGCGATTGGTTCTTCCCGAAGAACCTTCGCCATAATGTCCGCCACGGTAACAGGAAGCTCATCTGCTTTGGGATGTCCAAGGCTGATGGTAAGTGAACCCTGCGGATCCATATCCACAAGCAAAACCTTCTTTCCTTCAGAGGCTAGCCCAACACCTAAGTTTTCTGTGCTTTGCGTCTTCCCGGTACCTCCCTTTTGATTAACAAGTGCAATCACCTGTGACTTACTCATTTTCTCCTCCTAAATCAATCCATTTGCTCTGTCATGGTTAAAAAGCGTATCATAATGGGCATCTATCGTCAGCGGCGCATTATAAAGCGTCGTAATCAGATACTGCCTGGTGTTACGAACGAGAGTCGTGTTCTTCTGAAGCCCTTCTAGCACGTACTCAATATGCATGGAATTAATCTTCATAAACTGTGCCTTCACAATCGGTGCAGGTTTGTCCTCTTTTCCAACACAGATGCGATCCTTGGTCGAACAAAGAACATCCACCATCAGCTCTGCTAATTGATCTAGCAGTTCTCGTTGATATGGATATCGTTCTTTTAAAATCTCAAGGCTGATGTTTTCAGCCACATAATCCTGATAATTTTTACGAATCTGTAATGCATCATTTCCATTCCCTTCCATTCCATTTTCCTGTGGTGACTCACGATAGAGCCGTATCCTGTCAGAATGGAATGGAATAGAATCAGTATCACTAAAATCAGTATTGTTATTATCAGTATTATTTGTTCGTCCTTTTGACACTTCTTGACCTGTCAATTCCACATTTCCTGAAGTGTCATTTTGACATTTCTGGAAATGTTCCTTTAACACTTCAGATGAAAAGTTCTTTACATAGATGAGATTTGGCTTGGTTAAGCCCTGACGTTTCTTTTCGATAAGCCCGATATCTTCAAGCTCTGCGAGGATATTTACAGCCTTCTTGTTGGCACATCCTAGGTCATCCTGCACCTCATCGATGGTGTAGATGATATAGACTCTGCCATCATCATCCTGCCAACCGTTTTTTGCGGATAAGCTCATACGGTCCAAGAGAAGACCATAGAGAATCTTGGAGTCCGACGACAGACGCTTTAGACGTTCTTCCTTGAACAGAAGCTTTGGAATTCGTACAAATGAAAAAAGGTCGCTTTCGCGACCATAGAAATAATCAAACGTCATTTTTTCTTCTCCTTTAACAATCTCATCTCTTCCAGGATTTTACGGGTGCACCAGCCGATGCATGGCTGATGCTTCCCGTAAGGACATCCTCTACAGGCAGAGGGCTTCTTGCCTGTCTTTTTATTCATTACAACGCCTCGCCACCACGGTCATGAGGACGAGTGACACTTTCATGAATTGGAGCTTCACGCTTCTTATCAGCAAGCTTATCAAGAGCTGATTCACGCTGCTTTGTGGCAGTACGCTCCTCGAACTTCTCAGCCAGTTCAAAGACCTTATCCTTGGAATCATAGTGATAAACACTATCTGTGAGGATATCTTCCGGCTGAACCTCGGTAGCATTTACTGTGCGAACCATGTCTTCTAAGTCTGCGCGGTTCATACTTCCATCATCTCTTACCAAGAGAATTTCATGGATTGATGAAGGTAACACATAGAAATCACCGCCAACTCTCTCAGCCGCCTGCTCCATGAAATCCTGGTAAACAAGTACGCTAGCGCCCTGCACCTTATCTGGAACTGTGGCTACAAAAAGTGGCTCATTCTCTGGTGGTGCTATCGGCATGCCCATCATCATAAAGGCCTCATCGCCCATCATTTCCTGCAATGTCTCAGACATAGTCTTAATCACTGCCGGACGAAGTTCCGGAGCGATTGTCATGGCATCTTCATGAAGCTGATCTGCTGTGATACCATAGGAATCAAGAAGCTGATTTGTCACTAGAATGCTGGCTCTTCCCTCATCTGAAGTATCCAAAACAAAGCGATATACCACCGCCATGTCTTCAATGTTCTTGTGAGGAACCTTCTCAAGCATGTCAGCATTTCTCTCTGCTGATACCACTTCCATGGAAAGCGTCTGCTTCATCTGGTCATAGTCATTGACCTTATCGATATCAAAGCTCTTTGACTCTGTGATTCCCTTCGCAGCCTGATCAGAAGCTCTCTCCACGATATCGATATAATCCCTTCCATCCTCATACGCTTCAAAAGCACTGCTGAGATTGATGTTTACACCAATCACACTTCCCGGTGCTTTCACTGTCAAAGCATCGTATCCATCGTTCAACTTATCAATGTGCCGAACATCGGTCTCCGCTTCGATTCCCCTGTTTGCAAGATTCTTTAGTACATCCTGCTCCATGTCCTGTTTGAATTTCTCGTAGTCCATTGTCTACCTCCTTTGAATAGTGAATAGTTACTGCTCAAAATGAGCACAAAAATAGCAGCTATCTCGATTGAAATAACTGCTATGTAACGTTCAATATTCAATTAGGGCGACAACTTTGAATTTATCTTTTTATCTTGCACTTGTCTCTATGAAACCTTCTAATTGCAACTATAGGTTCAATCATAAATACTATCAATAAAACAATAATTACAAGCCAAACAATAATAAGATTAAAAGCTAAACTGTATGCTCCAAATGTTTCTAAGTTAACAAATATCCTAAATCCAAAAACTCCAGCCATTGAAGCAATTCCTATAAGTGTCGTATTCACTATAGCATCCATATGATATCCATACGTGCCGTTTTTAATTTTTCTTTCAAGAGACCAAATTTTAATTCCTCTTAGAATAATGCATGTCACTAAAATAGTTACACAAACAGCAACACTATTAAGCACATAATATGCGCTTATAACCGTAGGAATGACAAAAGAAAATAACGTTTCTTCCTTAAAAACAAATAACATTTTAATGTGTCGATATTCAGCATCATTCTCTAGAGAAGCAATAAACATAAAAATCAGACTCATTATAGAAACTATTGCAAAAGCCCCTAACAAAAACTTCCAATAAATGGTGTTATTTTGATTACCCATAAGCATTGTTGGAACTAAACCACATACAAATACTACAGGTGAACAAAGTGCATATTTAATCTTTACTTCAGGCATTTTTCTGAGCACTTCAAAAATATCTGTAACTTTCTTCCCCTTATGTAGAATCCATTTATTTGACTTCTTATCTTTCATTAAAAACTTCAAACTCCGATTCTTAATTTAAATTACCTTATAAGCTTATCACATCTCATATTTTAAAAAAGAAAATATTTTAAAAAATTAAGGTTATAAGCTTATAGGTTATATTAATCCAGCAATTCTTTGCTTAATTACCCAGAAAACATCTTCTTTATCCTTAGTAGAAAGCTGGTCATATAACCTACATAAGGAAATGTATCGATTACAAAGAATCTGCTCTTCACTTTCCTCGGCGTAGGATTCTAATAATAATTCTCGAACATCAACCTTATAAAGTTTTGCAAACTCTATAATCTCATCTGCGGTAACCTGTCGCTCATTTGATTCAATTTTTCTTAGGGTTCTATCATTAATATGCATCATCTTCGCCACATCAGTTTGAGATAAACCCATCTTTTCTCTTGTTTCTCTAAGCTTATTCGCTGTAAAAATGCTCATTTTCAAACCCTCCTTGACCGGAACAATTCGGCCGGTTTTTAATTTTTCATAAAAAATGCGTCCTTGAAATTACCTTATAATAATTCCCAGAACGCATCAATTATATGCCATATAAAATTTTTTTGCCTATAAGCTTATACCCAAAACTTTTTTCATTTTTAGGTAAAAATATAGGGAGTCAAAATGACTCCCTATACTAGAAACAGCTTAAATTCAAGCTTTTCTGGGAACCGAAATCTGCGGTGCTCTCCATAGTAGAGCTTTGCAGCTTTCTGTATGTAAGATTTTGGAATCTCAAATGTTCCCAGAAATAGCGCATTTTCAATTAGTGTTTCTCGGCGATAGCTGCCTGTGCTGCTGCAAGTCTAGCAATTGGTACTCTGAATGGAGAGCATGATACATAGTCAAGACCAATCTTGTGGCAGAACTCTACTGAAGATGGATCTCCACCGTGCTCACCACAGATACCTACGTGAAGGTTTGGATTTACTGGCTTACCAAGCTTGATAGCTGTCTCCATAAGCTTACCAACACCTGTCTGGTCAAGCTTAGCAAATGGATCGTTCTCGAAGATCTTTGTGTCATAGTAAGCATTTAAGAACTTACCAGCATCATCACGAGAGAAACCAAATGTCATCTGTGTAAGGTCGTTTGTACCGAAGCAGAAGAAGTCAGCTTCCTTAGCGATTTCGTCAGCTGTAAGAGCTGCACGTGGGATTTCAATCATTGTACCAACTTCATATTCAAGCTTAGCACCTGCTGCTGCGATTTCAGCATCAGCTGTCTCTACAACAACGTCCTTAACATACTTAAGCTCCTTAACCTCACATACAAGTGGGATCATGATTTCAGGCTTAACATTCCAATCTGGATGAGCCTTCTGTACTTCAAGTGCTGCACGGATAACAGCCTTTGTCTGCATCTTAGCAATTGAAGGATATGTAACTGCAAGACGGCATCCTCTGTGACCCATCATTGGGTTGAACTCGTGGAGTGACTCGCAGATGTTTCTGATTTCCTCTACTGACTTATTCTTAGCCTTTGCAAGCTTCTCGATATCAGCATCCTCTGTAGGAACGAATTCGTGAAGAGGTGGATCAAGGAATCTGATTGTAACTGGGCAACCCTCAAGTGCTTCGTAAAGAGCCTTGAAGTCTCCCTGCTGATAAGGAAGAATCTTATCAAGAGCAACTTCTCTCTCTTCCTCTGTATCTGAGCAGATCATCTCGCGGAAAGCAGCGATTCTGTCAGCCTCGAAGAACATGTGCTCTGTACGGCAAAGACCGATACCTTCTGCACCAAGCTCTCTAGCCTTCTTAGCATCAGCTGGAGTATCTGCATTTGTACGAACCTTAAGTGTTCTGAACTCGTCAGCCCAAGCCATTACACGGCCGAACTCACCAGCGATTGTAGCATCAACTGTTGGGATGATACCAGCGTAGATGTTACCTGTTGTACCATCGATAGAGATTTCAGAACCCTCTGTAAATGTTGTGCCTGCAAGAGTGAACTTCTTGTTCTCCTCATCCATAGCGATGTCGCCGCAACCAGATACACAGCATGTACCCATACCACGAGCAACAACGGCAGCGTGTGATGTCATACCACCACGAACTGTAAGGATACCCTGAGCAGCCTTCATACCTGTGATATCTTCTGGAGATGTCTCAAGACGTACAAGAACTACCTTTTCTCCTCTAGCAGCCCAAGCCTCAGCATCGTCTGCTGTAAATACAACCTTACCACAAGCAGCACCTGGAGATGCGCCAAGACCCTTACCAAGTGGAGTTGCAGCCTTAAGAGCAGCAGCCTCGAACTGTGGATGAAGAAGTGTGTCAAGGTTACGTGGGTCGATCATTGCTACAGCTTCTTCTGGTGTCTTGTGTCCCTCATCAACAAGGTCGCAAGCAATCTTAAGAGCAGCTGGAGCTGTTCTCTTACCGTTACGGCACTGGAGCATGTAAAGCTTCTTGTTCTCTACTGTAAACTCCATATCCTGCATATCATGGTAGTGATTCTCAAGTGTCTCACATACCTTGATGAACTCTGCGTATGCTTCTGGGAACTCCTTCTCCATCTGAGCGATTGGCATTGGTGTACGAACACCAGCAACTACGTCCTCGCCCTGTGCGTTGATAAGGAACTCACCCATAAGCTTGTTCTCGCCTGTAGCTGGGTCACGAGTGAATGCAACACCAGTACCAGACTCGTTATTTAAGTTACCGAATACCATAGGCATTACGTTAACTGCTGTACCCCATGAATAAGGGATATCGTTATCTCTTCTGTAAACGTTTGCACGAGGGTTGTCCCATGAACGGAATACTGCCTCGATAGCGAGCTTTAACTGCTCTACTGGATCTGAAGGGAACTCAGAACCAAGCTGCTTCTTGTACTCTGCCTTGAACTGCTCTGCAAGCTCCTTAAGGTCAGCAGCTGTAAGATCTACGTCAAACTTAACACCCTTCTTTTCCTTCATCTCATCGATGAGCTGCTCGAAGTACTTCTTACCTACTTCCATAACTACATCTGAGAACATCTGGATAAATCTTCTATATGAATCATATACGAAACGCTCGAAAGCTGGATCTGGATTACCAGCGATCATTGCGTTAACAACTTCATCGTTAAGACCAAGGTTGAGGATTGTATCCATCATACCTGGCATAGATGCACGAGCACCTGAACGAACTGAAACTAAAAGTGGATTCTTAAGATCGCCGAACTTCTTGCCGTTGATCTCTTCCATCTTCTTAACACCTTCCATAGCCTGAGCCATGATTTCATCATTAATCTTGCGTCCATCCTCGTAGTACTGTGTACAAGCCTCTGTTGTAATTGTGAATCCCTGTGGTACAGGAAGTCCGATACTTGTCATCTCAGCAAGGTTTGCACCTTTACCACCGAGTAAATTTCGCATTGTCATGTCGCCTTCGCTAAACATGTAAACCCATTTGTTAGCCATTACAATATCCTCCTAAATTAAAAAAAAAACATTTTTTGGTCTCTCGGAATAAACGGGGTTTCGGAGAGTCCTTTTCTATTTAAACACACTTAACAGACCATATCAAACAAAAAATACTATACAAAGTATAAAAAAACAGTAGAGTTTTTTGTGCACTTTTTCACTAAAACCCTACTGTCAGACATTAGTTTCCATATTTAATTAAATTTGTAATCATCTGAATTAGCTGAAAGTGCGTATTTTTGTTGGCTTAACACTGATTTATAAAGGCTTTCTGGTGTTTTTGACAACTCATTCAGGCGTTCTATCAGTTTTTTGAAGTTTTTTACATAAAATCTGTTTTCTGTGGCAGTATAGCCTAATCCGTGAGCAGTTTCAATAAATGTCAGAATTAACTGATTATTTAAAAATGCTCTTCTTGTGGCCTCAACAATCTCCCCTTCGTGATTGAT
The DNA here is from genome assembly GCF_900113655.1 of Pseudobutyrivibrio sp. OR37. Taxonomy (GTDB): domain Bacteria; phylum Bacillota; class Clostridia; order Lachnospirales; family Lachnospiraceae; genus Pseudobutyrivibrio. Next base: position 27,396 of record NZ_FOQF01000015.1, read on the forward strand.
GTCCAAATAAAAATCGCATTCCAAAAATAAACTATCCAGCTGAGACATTCTCACATTGGGATACATCACCACATTGTCATATTTTTCATGTGCCAACAGCTTTGCCGACATTTCTGTTAAAGCCGCCACATGGAATTGCATTTCTGGCAGAGCCTCTAAAAGCTCCTTCAGCTTTTCCACATTCTCGGTGTTTGTACAGATTAAGGCTGTTGGGCGTCCTAGATTTTCTCGCTCAAATGGGTAAATAAATCCAAGCTCCGAAATCATATTTGAAGGAGCCTTCAGCTGCCTTAGCTTTTCATAGGAAGGACGATTCTGCACTATTACCCTGCCACACCTAGGGGCATTGCCATCAAAAATCATCTTCATATTGCCAGGTATTTCCTCACCTGTGTGCTCCTGCCAAAAAAGAATATCTTCCTTACCTCGGCTAGAAACAGGCAATGCGTTGGATACAAAAAATGGCACCGACAGTGAATTAAAGAAGATTCTCTTGTCAGTTAAGCCCTTCACTTCAAAATAATGCTTTACAAATTCCGTCCTATTTTTAAAGAATAAAGTCTTTCCACCATAATTTAAAATGATGTCCCCTGTCACAAAATTCTCCACTACAATCTCCTGCCCACTCTTGTTAAAGTAGGATTTGGTAACCTTCTGGGAGATTTTATTAAACAAGGTTCTGGCATACAGGTAGCCGTATTTATTGTAATGGTCGCTTGCTCTCACCTGCCCCTTATCATCCAGCCAGTCCACAACCCTTACCAGCCTTTTGTTTTTAGGCTGGGCATAAAAGATTCGACCGCGCTCTGTTGACATATCGTATATGCTTCCGCCATTTCCCGTTCCGCTGATTTTCCAGTACTCTGGAACCTTAATCTGATTAAAGTAAAGTGGCTTGCCTGGCCCCTCTCCTGGATTTTCAAAGCTTCCTAAGAAATACTCAAAAACATTTTCTACCGAATCCGGCAAAAATCCATCATCGTTAATGACTGCTGCATTTATCTCATAGCCTGCTGCCTGAAAGGATGCCAGCAAATCCTGGCTTTGCCTATTAAAATAATCAAATAATAAGACTATACTGTCTCTACTAGCTTCTTCCATTTTGCCTCCACCTCTTTAGAAAGGTACTCCTTGGCCATCTGGTAGGAATAATCCCGCATAGCCTCCAAGTCATCCTCTGTAAATAGCTTCACTATAGCATCCACAAATTCCTTCTGGCGCCTGCGCTTTTCCATCCCCGTATTGTATGGCAGCCTATATCCATTCTTACCTTCGTCGATAAAATTCTTATTTCCGTATTGCACATCGAAGCCTATAATAGGAAGACCTGCCCCAACAGCCTCCATAAGGGTCAGGCCAAAGCCCTCGCTTGTGGAGCCTGATATGTAGGCATCGTAAGTAGCGTACACATCCTCCAGGTCATGATGTCCCATCAATCGTATATACGAAGTGGCATTCTTACTTTCAATCTGTTGCTTCAAGGCCTCCTCCGCAGTACCTCTGCCGTAGATATCAAATGTGATATCAGGCACCCGCTCATGGGCCTCCACCACTGCATCCACCAGCCAGTCCACATGCTTTTCCGTGGCAAGCCTTGATGCTGTTATCAAGGAATGCTTTCTTCTTTCCGAAGCTTCCTTCAGCTCCTCCAATGCCCCCACCGGAATTGTCTCTATCCTAGGCTTCACTCCCATATATTTTTCAAACTGCGCTCCTAAAAGCTGATTTTGAGAATCTGTGGCAGTCACGTAAAAGCTGATGTATTTATTCATTGCAAAGGCATATTCATAGTAATTGTTCCACAGAATATAATCCTCATCGGTAGCCCCATCATTGTAGTGGTCTGCATGGATGATAACTCCCACCTTGGCATTTCCCACATTTTCAAGGATTCCCTGGCCCTGCCCAGTGGTTCTGTCAAGGATTACAATATCATCATCTGTAAGCCCCAAGCACTTTGTCATGTACCCTATCAACTCCTCCTTGCTATATATCAGCTTATCTGGGAATTTGTACATCACATTATCGGAATCATTTATTTCCTCGTATGCCACACTTCCGTCCCTATTAAAAAACCTGCGATGATACATGTGAGCCTGACCATCCAAAGGTGCATAGTATTCCGAAAAGACTCGGCCGCTCATGTAGTAATCTTTTCTCACAAGTCTTCCCCTGGAAACCATCTCCACACGATGGACATAATCACTATCCGCATTTACGAAATAGATTCTGAAATAATTATTTCCATCACCAAAGATGATTTTTCCAGTCTTGCCTGTTCTTTCATATTTTTCCACAGGTACCTGAAGCAGCCCCTTCAAATCCTCCAATGTAAAGGTGACAGGCTCTGGCTTGTAGTCTGTAAAAAAGGTATAAAGCCAAATTATCTCATCATCCTCGAAGCCGATGTTTCTGGTCATGTCGATTAGATTATCCCTTGGAAACATATCAGTGAAGATGAATTTCGCTGGCTTATTTATATTTCGAAGAACCTTGGCACGATAGCTTTGGGCATATTCCACACCCGAGGACGCCCAGCCAATGCCTAGATTAAAGTTGTAAATCATAGTTGCCCCTCTTTTTACGGAAGAATAATTTTTAGTTTATTCTTATTATCCATTCTTACTTCTGACAGCAAGATGTTGCGGATGATATTCCTTTTTATGGTTTTCTCCATTTTTCTGAAGGATTCAAGAGCCTCCGCCTGATACTCAAACATAAGATTTCTTTGGGCGCTGCTTCGTCCGGAAACTGCCGGCTGCAGCTGCTGCAAATAATCCACCTGCTCAATCCACGCCGAATCGATTGCTGATAAAGCCGAAACTCTGACAAAATCATTCATTGTGTTTTCAGAATTGACAGCTTGTCTCTTTTCTGCCAAGGACTGCTCCACCCTATTCATAATATAGTCCTTCACCTTGCCACGGCTGCGAAGGTCCAGATAGTGCACGTCCCTATCCAATTTGTAGGAAATATTATCCAGCAAAAATCGATTCAATTCCCACAGCTGTAGCTTCCTGTGCTCTGCCAGAAAGTTATCTACATTTTCCTCTGCTATCTTTAGGATTCTGCTTTTTTCAACAGTTCCTCCGTCTAAAAGCATATCCCTTGTATCGTACATAAGCTGGCGCTCCAGCTGAAGCACTATGTCGTAATCCTTGGCGGTCTTTCTGCTTAGGCTTCCCATTTCCTCATTTATCTTTTGGGCATTGTTTACGATGTGCTTCACTCGCCTATCGCTTATACGTTTTTCTCCATCGATGTACTTCTTTAGCTTTTCAGTGTCTGCTCCCTTCTCCACAATGTCATCCTCAAGAGAAACGATAAATCTGCTGTAGCCCGGATCTCCCTGTCTACCTGCACGGCCTCTGGCCTGACGCTCATCTCTTACATTCAGCATTCTGCCTACGCCAATTACTGCAAGCCCACCCAGTGCCTTCACTCCAGGGCCAAGCTTTATGTCTGTTCCACGTCCTGCCATAGAGGTTGCCACGGTCATGGCTCCCAACTGGCCTGCTTCCTTGATGATATTTGCCTCCCAGAAAGCATTGTTGGCATTTAAAACTGAATGAGGAATTCCCTCCTCCACCAGCATATGGGAGATGATTTCTGTGTCGGAAATCATGGTGGTAACAATCAGTACCGGCTGGCCACTGTCATGCTTTTTCACCGCCAGCTTTATAGCCGCCTCAAACTGCTTGCTGGAATCGCTGAAATACCAGTCCGGACAATCCACTCTCTTAATAGGATGATTGGTAGGAATCACCACCACCTCTTTACCGTAAACCTCGTACAATTCATCCTTGGCATCGTAGATGGTTCCGCTCATGCCCGACATCTTCGGAAACATGGAGAAGAAATTCTGATAGGTGATGGATGCCATGGAACGATTTTCCTGAGTTATCTTTAAATGCTCCTTGCATTCAATAGCCTGATGCTGACCGCCTCGAAGCTTTACTCCGTTTAATACTCGTCCTGAGCTGGCGTCGATAAGTGCTATCTCCCCAGACTCTGTAATCATATATTCAGTGCCCTTTTCAATGATTTTGTGGGCACGCAGTGCCAGAACCAAATGTCGATATATCTCAAAATTCTCTGTGCTGAAAATATTGTCTATTCCAAAATATTGCTCTGCATAGGCCAAGCCCTTTTCAGTGAACCATACGTTTTTCTCCTCCACCTCGTAATCCTCATTTTCACGTAAGGTTCTCACAAAGAAATCTGCCGACTCATACAGATTAGATTGAACCCTTGGTGCACCTGATATTACAAGAGGTGTGCTGGCGCTATCCAAAAGCACCGAATCCGCCTCGTCTATAATTATGTAATTAAAAGGCCTTAAAAATCTTTCCTGGGAGGATTTCACCAGATTGTTTATCAGATAATCAAAGCCCAATGCCGAGTGAGTGGTATATACGATATCCGCACTGTAGATTTCCTTCTTCTCGGAGTTTTCAAATCTTTCAGATTCATCCTGCTTTACGCCAGCCCTAACGGAAAGTCCCATAAATTCATAGGCTGGCCCCATCTCCTCCGCATCTCTTAAAGCCAGATACTCGTTGTTGGTAACAAGTATGGCCCCCTTTTTGGTAAGGCCATTTAGATACATAGGAAGTGTGGCAGTGAGAGTTTTCCCCTCCCCTGTGTTCATTTCCGCCAGATAGCCTCGGTGCAGAGCGATGCCTGCAAGGATTTGCACATCAAAGGGATACATGCCAAGAACTCTTTTATCCGCCTCGCACATAGCCGCAAAGGCTTCTGGGAGAATGCTGTCTAAGGACTCGCCCCCCTCGTATCTCTTACGAAAGCTTTCTGTAAGGTCCTTTAGCATTTCATCAGAAAGACCTTCCATTCCAGACTTGTAGGCCTTGACCTTGTTTAGCTCCTTTATTAACTTTTTTACCGTTCTTTTTGTTTTAACAATCTTCATATTAATCCAACTCTTCAATGGTAATGGAATGATAAACAAATTCCTTCATTCCAGCGTTAATAAGTTGCATTCTGTAGCTATAAGTCTTTAGTGGGCAGCTGAAATCTGCCTCCTTATTTCTGATAGTAAAATCTCCAGCTTCCCTTTCGTATCGGTCTAAAAACACCAAACGAATCAGATAGCCTGTGTCACCTGGGGTATCTATATCGATTATGATGTGGTATTTGCTTTCCCCATCGATGATAGGAAGCGCCGGCTCGATTCTCTGGTCCTGATAATTTGTCATTGAATACCACTCCTTAATAATGGTTCCCGGTGGCATTAATTCATTTTCAAAATGCACGTTATTCTTTCCTAAAAAATCAACCTTCGAACCGTACAAATATGTATCTGAGCTATATTCATTCCAGTAAATGGTCCAACTTGCTTTTTCCATATTAGCCTCTTTTACTCAATCTCCAATGTTTTTTGCACCTGTTCCCACTTCTTAAGAAGATTTCTAGTGGTGAACTTCTGACTGATTTCATAGGAATAAACCTTGGCCTGATTCCAGTTGGCAAGACTTCCTAAAAAATAATCAAGAGCTACAGGTATACGCTCAAAATCCGTTACCACAAAACCGTTGTAGCCATTTTGCATGTACTGGGTTTCGCGCCTTACAATCTGTGGAATAGCTGAACTGATGCAGTTTATCTGAAGATACAAATCCGGGTTGTGTCGCATATCTATCATAATGCGCTGCTCCCTGATGCACTTGCTTACAGATAATTCATCTACACACTGCTCCACTACAAATCTGCCCAAAACCTCGTTCTCGCTTTCATCTACCATTTTATTTTCAGCATCGTCTTCGTTTTCATCCTCGCCCAGTGCCATTTTAGGATCAAAGCCTGCCTCTTCAATAATGGTTGCGATTTTGTTTATCAATATTTCGGGCAAATCAAACTGGGCATTTCTTGTAAATATATGAACCATGGCCTTTTCGTTTTCACATAGATACTGGGCCAGGGCAATCATCAAGCTCCTGAATCTATCCTCCGGCAAATCATCCACTGGCACTAATATCTTTTGAACTGTGAGCTGCTCACTGATACCAAAATCCATGCGGGAATCGTAAGGGGAAATATCAATTACATTGTCAATTTCCTCCTCCATCTCTCGCTTCAGATATCTGGTTGTGGCCTCTGAATCTGTGATGATATAGCCTGCCTTCTTCACAAATACCTTTCCCTCAGGATGGTCCTTAATTCTGTATCTGTCTCCATAAAATGACAAAATACATCTCTTTTTATCCATAAGTGTTTTCAGTGGCATGATGTTTAATTCATGCATTGCCACACAGTAAACCCCGTCCTCCTCATCGGTAAGCACATGAGCTTCAAACACCTCCATTATCACCTCTGATAAGCTGTCGTATCGAAGCTTGCTAAAGGTTTTAGCTTCATCATTTTCATCATTTGTCACCAGATAGGTATTGCTCTTTGGATTGATATCCACAATTCCTGTATCCTGGTACACACGCATTTTCACAACACCCTTTTCCGTTAAGTAATCCGTATATGCGATAACTCCATCCTCATACAATTCCGTAGCTGATACGAAGCCTCTATCATCGTAAATATTTCGTCTAACCAGCACATCCTTTTTGTACATGCTTACTTCAATAGGATTGCCAGCTTCGCCAAAATTTATCTGGGCGTACTTCTCACCATTCAAAAAGGCAAGCACCACATAAGGTGTATAAACAAACTCAACATTCTTTGGCCAGTCCAGATTGTGGAAGGAAAAGACCTGAGCTTTCTTTCTTTTCACTTCCTGAATGGCATCAAAACAAGACCAGTAGCGGGCATGATAAACTCCCTGCCTATGCAAAAAGTGCCTGAAGTTTGGTGTGTGGCTCAAAAGCAGTATCTTAAACTCCCTCATACCACTGCGGTGAAACATCTGAACCTGCTTTACCGTGTCATCAAACTCCGTATGCATTCTACGGGTGTGCCAGTTCTGCTCAAGCTCTTTCCATGTATTCTGTTGATACCAGGCTGGAATAAAATAAAGCATAGATTCTCCTATTAAATAAATGGTATGTAAGCGTCGTAATCCTTTACGGCTCTAATCTCTCGATACAAATTACAGTTGATGCTGGCAAGGGCAATCATTATAGATGGCAAGCTCATTACTGACTGAGGAACATATCCTCTTATTGCCAGATACAACGGAACTGCAATAAAAAGACTGGTAAAGAAGGCTGAATAAAGGCCTATCAAAAATACCCTGATTGAAATATACCTCTTGGTCTTTTTACCTGTTCTAAGCCCTGTAATGCTATCTCCAGATTTTTGCATATTCTCCGCAAGATTTTTGGGGCTGATAAATACAAATGAAAAAACTATGGTAATTACGTATAAAACAGCTACGTAAACACAAACCCCCAGCACATGTGAGGTATCCATGTTTTCCTTAAGCCAGATAATGTTTTGATTTTTCGGAAATAGCTCGCTTAAAGCCATAACCACATAAACCGGCAGCATGAAAAAGGCTGCTGCAAACATTACAGGCATCATTCCTATAGGATTTAGCTTTATAGGGATATAGTTTTTATCAGAATAAATATTGTGAATTGATATTCTTTGCATAGGAATTCTGTATTCGCTGTTTTCGAAAATCACTGTAAAAATCAGCGCCGCAATAGATATGCTTCCTATGAGAATCAGATTTTTTAATTCCGTACCTCGTACCGTATTTACGATACCATCCAAAATATTTACATATATCAAAATGGTTTGCCCTCCGATGCCGTATTTACCATTTCTGGTTGCAAACCATAAAATAATAAAAGCGCCGGTAACTAATTCTATGCCCGCAATTATTTGGGCTATAATCAGCTCCAAGCCACCCTGATATACATATATAGTTGATTTTGCTGTGAAAAAGGCCTGAATGACGGCCCAAATGAACATAACAATAAGAGTCACGCGTGTCACTTTTTTAGGTGAAGTATGTGACTTTCCATCTGCATTTTTTGTAGCCACAATCATCTGTACAAGCAGCATAGAAAACATAAATGGAGATATACCAAGAGCCAGTACGGAGGTCTTGTATCTATCTCCACCTATTGTCTGCATGATTAAATCATCAGATGTGTTTCTAAATGCATCATATGCAGCTAAATCCACCCCATATAATGGCAGCTCACGCCCAATCAGGTAACCCACCATTATAATCAGGGTAAATAATAGCTTCTGAATTAGTGTTTTAGGAAAGAATTTTTTATTCATTCTTTAAATTTGTTCGTCCGTTTCCTTTTTAGTCTTATCGTAAGTACGTTTTCCAATGATGGCCGCCAAAAGAGCAAACAAAAATCCACCTTGTGAGGATGCCTTCAAATCTTTAGCACTCTTAGCTACATCCTCATCACCGATCTGAGAATTGTTAATAACTTCCTCAGGTATTGTTCTAATAGTATGTGGAGCCGCCTCCTCAAGCTCGTCCTCCACAACAGCAAGTGGAGTGACCTCGTCACCAACCACTCTGCCAGCTACTCCTGCATTGCCGTTTGCTGGAGTATTTGCTGTAGTATTAACCGAAGCATTCTGTACCACCTGAACCTCTGTGTCTGCTTCCGCTGCCACTGGTGCTGGTACTGATGATGTAACAGCTGCTGCCGCTGTAGATGATGCACTTGCTGAGGCTGCTGCACCCCTTGCTGCTCTTGCTGCTGCCGCAAGGCTTTCGCTGGTTGAAATGCTTTCGCTTACTGAAAGGCTTTCGCTTACTGAAATACTTTCGCTGGTTGAAAGACTCTCGCTTACTGAAAGGCTCTCACTTGTGGAAATACTTTCACTAGCTGAAAGGCTTTCACTCTTTTGAATTCTAGCTGATTCAGACTGTGCTCTCATCTGGCTGATTGAATTGTATCTTTCAACTGCTGCACTTTCTGAAGCAGAAATGCTTGCGCTTGTAGAATCCATAAGCTCTGAAACATAATTTGAAAGACTTGTAAGCTGTGATGAATAAGCTGCAATGTTATCCTTATAAGCCTGATGATTAGCAAGATCAGCTAAAAACTGGTCTCTTGTGTACCAATCCACACCCTTTGTAGAGCCGGCATCGTTTTTCTCGAAGCCAATTCTCTGCTTGTAGGTATACTTTTCTGCGTAATCTGTGCCCTTATATGCAATCTGCTGCTTGCTCTGGTTAGAATAAATAGGGCTCTTCTCTACTACATTGATACCACCAACATTTTTTGCAATATCCTCGGAATTATTATTATCATGGAATAGAGAATTTCCATCATGGTCACAGGTTACATAATCATAATATCTCTCCTGATAGGTAAGAGTTCCATCTATAAGCTTTGAGTACTTAATTACAAAATGATGATTCTCGTATCCGTCATTTGTATAGAAAGAATACTCAATATTATTTGCGTGAACTGCATCAACCTCCCCTGTAATAAGCAGCTTGTACTTAATCATTTCAAATGCAAGATTTCGAGCCACATCCTTGGTGTAGAAGTTGTTACCATCAAGTCTCTTGTTTTGTTCAGCAACCTTTTCAATTACGTCGTCAGAATTCTTAAGTGCTTCCTTCGCTTCTTTCTCAAGCTCATCCACACCATCCTTTGCATAAGGAGACTCTGCAAAAGCCTGTGATTCATTTTCATAATTTGTGGTAGTTTCTACTATCGCCTCAGAAAGGCTAGTGCTTGTGCTTTCTAAGGATTCAGATTGAAATTCTGAGGTAGACGCTAAAGCTATATCCTCCTCAGATAAAGACGCTTCTAAAGATTGGTATATTTCCTCATCTGTGAGACTTGCTGATGTAATTTCCTCACTGATTACTTCGCTTGTCTCCTCAGGTTCTGTAACCACTTCAGCTACTTCCACTGGAGATTCCTCATGTAATTCAGATTCAACAATTGTCTCTTGTGTTGTTTCCTCACTAACAGCTATGCTTAATGTTCCGTCATCGTTTTCTTCCATAGCATAAGCTAAATTTGCCCCGTCAGCTGAAATTCCCCCACCAACGGCAGCTCCTGTAATGGCCACACCTTTTAATAACTTACTAACTTTCTTTGCCATTTTGTCCCCTTTCGAAACACAATATTACTCTATAATTTAATATCGACAAAATACCGTTATTTCTAAATACCCTTTTTCAAAATTTTCTAAAAGTTTACCTACTAAAATTCTCCTTTACGATTCTTTCGTATTGTCCCTTAAACCATGCAACAATACCCTCGGTATTATCATTGTGCCTGCCATGAAGCCCCTTACCATAAATCTGAACTCCGTAGGAATTCATCTCTGAAATCAGCTTTTCATAGGCTGTTGCATCGTAATCATCCTCAAACATATAAGAAACTATAAACTTGGTATTTCCAAAGGATGCTGACTTAAGCTTGTCCCAAAATCTTTTGTTCATCTTTTCTACAGCCGTTTCATCCAAGCTTCCCGCAAAATGCTGCAGCAAATCAAGTGAGGTTGGAAATCCCTGTGGCCTTTTTAGTCTTTCATTAGCAGCCACATCTCCAAGGCTTGCTAAAGGCTTGCCTATAAGAAGTGCATAAGGTCTTAAATCACAACCGTAATACATGGCCCCAACTGCTCCAATGGAGATACCTGATAGAATAAGCTGATCCTGGAAAAATCCTAGTTTGTTCATATAGGTTTCGATTATTTTTACTATGGTTGCTTCAAATTCCTCACTTCCTAAATAACCTCCGCCACCTTCAAAACGCTGTTCCGAAATAAGAAGAAATGGGCATCCCAGCTTTCGCATCATTTTATAGCCTTCAAAGCCCTCTTTCTTTTTATAACCGCTAAAATACACCGCAAGTGGTGGCTTCATATCACCTGGATCAAAGTACGAAAAAATCTCCTCACGGTCTGAAGTGACATGTCTTTGTCCTCCCACCAGAAAGGTGCCCTTATCAATTCTGGATACTCGTGCATGAAGAGATATGATGTCAAGCCTTCCACTACCCATTGCATTGACAGAACAAAAGATAGGCCCCTTGCCTTTGTCCCCTAGTATCACAACAGGCTGCTTTAAATCCTCCTCAGAAAACTCCCAGGAATTAATCAAATCCGAAATGGTATCTGAAAGGAACTGCTTTACCGAAAAAGATATTTCTACCCCAGCATCCTTCTTATATTCCAGCCAAAACTCTATAGCCTGATTTTCCTCAAGAATAATATTGTTTCTCCAAAATGCAGCCTGATTAAACTGCGCTCCGAAATCTCCGTTTAAGCTTAAGCTGTAATTTCCCTGCCAATTGATCTTGCCCTTGAAGCCTCTTGAAATGGAGATTTCCTGATGATTGTATTTTTCACTATTGATATAGGTAAAATAATATTTTGCATCTTCATTTAGGAATTTTTCGATATCACTTGCCACTAACACCTGGCCCATGCGTCTGTCAAACAACTGTCTGGTATTTGAATCCATATCTACAGAATCAACTACAAACAGACAATATGAATATGACATTTCATAGATTTTATCAGCCTCTTCCCTTGTAAGATTTCGCTCTAAAATAACGATTTCGTAAATATCATTAGAAAGCACCACACTATCTGTGTGCACAATGGAAATCTCCTTGGGATAGGTATATGCACTAGTCCAATCTCTACTACCTATTTGTAATATCTGTATCTTCATATAGCAATCCTCACTATACAAAAAAGCCCAGCTAGTACTAATACCAGCCAGGCATGTTTTTTAATTAGTCATCTCCTTCGGCGACCTTCCAACCCAATGCTTTATCGCAAAGTGAGAATAAGCCTGCTAGTGGAACTATGTAAAGAGCCTTTGAAAGCTGTAACACTGAATCAACCTTCTCGCCCTGTATTGCAAAAATAAATATTGCAAAAACAACTACACCTAAGTAAATGCACAAATCATCAATTTTCTCGCCTCCGACAGCTTTAATAATGATGAGTACCACAAGCAGTGGAACAAAAGCTATCCATGGAGAACCACATATAATTTTAAGTCCTTCACCTACTGAACTAAAATCTATATTTGACATATTGTAAACAAATACCTTATCGAAAAATGCTGATGCATTTTTGAAATATACCAAATAAAGAATAACTGGTGCTAACACTGTAATTATGCCTTCAGGCATTGACATCCAAAATGAACGGTAATGCTTTCCATCTACCCCATCCACCTTAAACTTAACTGCAAACATAAGAATAAGTGCAACCCACAACCAAACATATCCAGGCTGAATGAAGCATACCAAGCCTAAATCTACTGCCAATAAATATGTATGATGTGATAAATATCCTGCCTTAAGCTGACGTGCCACATGATATACAGTAAGTGTTAATACGAAGAACATAAGCTCTTCTGCGCCTGCATGAGTAAGTGCACCCCACTCAAATATTGCAAGCAATGCTGTTGCAACAAGTGCAAACAAATCTGATGTATAAAGCTTTGCGGTCTTGAACATAAATAACACTGTTGCTAACAAAATTACAACTTCCATTATGAACTGAACCACATGTGTCTCTGTAATCAAATAACCTAAGCCGTAGAACTCATATACTACCGGACCATAATGTCCATCAAGCTCTACATAAGCTAAATATCCGTCTCTAACGGAATGAGCTATATCCAAAATCTGCTGTTGAACAGGAGTAAAATCACCCTTTCCAACTGGATTAAAAGGACTTGATAATGCAACGATTAAAGCGATTACAACAATAGCCACTAATTCCAAAAATTTCTTCAACTTTACATTCATAAATACTCCCCCTTTTGGTCCATCTTTTTCGATATTCTAATAATATCACAACGTAAAGTTAAATTGTACAACTATTATTTGTCAGAATTCTTAATTTTTTTATTTTTTACTTTTCTTCTATTTATAGTAACCATTCCAGCAATTGTTCCAGCAATTGTTCCCCCAATACCTAAACCACCGTACAACCATGGTTTTCCACTGTTTTCAGTCTTTCCAGCTGCCAAAGGAGCTTCCTCATCAGCGATAGTAATTGTTTCGTCGGATTTTACCTGCTCGCTATCCATACCAGCATAAGCAACTGTTGATTCTTCTACGAAATCAGCTTCCTCATCCAACTTAACAGCAAGTGGAACCTGCTCATCAAGTCCCATTGCTGGCACCTGTGCATCCACTACTGTATGAACCTCTGTCTCTAAATCACTTACCTGTGTAGCCACTAAAGCTGCACTAGAATAAGAAATATTCTCTATGTACGTATTGCTTGCTGCTCTTTCTTTTGCTAATCTTTCGCTTTCTAATGCAAGACTTTCACTCTCACTTGCGCTGATTGATTCACTAATACTTGCTGATTCACTTAAGCTCATTGATTCACTTAAGCTTACTGATTCACTTAAGCTTACTGATTCACTTAAGCTTACTGATTCACTCAGTCTTGTTGACTCACTTAAGCTCATTGATTCACTTAAGCTTGCTGCTGTACTTTCGCTTGCACTGATTGACTCACTCAATCTTGTTGATTCACTCATGCTTGCTGCTGTACTTTCACTTGCACTGATTGACTCGCTTAGTCTTGTTGACTCACTTAAGCTCATTGACTCGCTCAGGCTTGCTGCTGTACTTTCACTTGCGCTGATTGACTCGCTTAGTCTTGTTGACTCACTTAAGCTCATTGATTCACTTAAGCTTGCTGCTGTACTTTCACTTGCACTGATTGACTCGCTCAGGCTTGTTGATTCACTTAAGCTCATTGATTCACTTAAGCTTGCTGCTGTACTTTCACTTGCACTGATTGACTCACTTAGTCTTGTTGACTCACTTAAGCTTGTTGATAATGATGCACTTAATGACTCACTAATAGAAGTACTCATAGATGTAGAAGTAGAAGCAAGCTCACTGGCTCTCTCTGAAAGTGATGTTACTTCACTTCTCTGGGCATGATATTCATCTCTTCCCTTGTTGAAATCATCAAGAGTGAAATATTTATAGCCCTTAACTCCGAAGTTTCCATCCTTGCTCTGGTTCTTTGCATTGATGTAGCTATCTGTTCCATCGTTTGCCTTTGAAACAAATCTGTGGTCAAAGCTATTGCCATAAGTTGGTAAACTTTCTTCTGTATATAATGTAATTTTTATATCTCTATACCAGTTAAACAGATTGCTCCAGAATGAATCATATAATGCTGTAAGAGTATATGTACCATCACTATTGGCTGTGATTGAAGATTTACCGTAGTCGTATTCCACATCACCAATCTTTAATGCTACATATTTTCCAAAGAAACCGCTCTTTTTTTCAAGTCTTATAGCCTTACCATCTTCAGTCACTAAAGTAGAAATAGTAGTTGCGCCTGTCTCAGTATCTGTTTTTACAATACCAAGTGTATTATCGCCCTCCGCGCTACTTCTGCAAACTCCGCCAAATCTAGCATTAGTATCTCCGTATTTAGGAGCCCACTTGCTTAAATCATGATAAATAGTTTCACTGTTTACATCCTTATAGATTCCAGACTCATATCCTGGGCTCTGCTCTTCTACTGTAGCAACCTTTGCTTCCTGATCATATTTCCATGCTGTTGTAAAAGTGCCATCCTCATTGATAGTTACGTGAACATTATCTGCAACAGCTCTACCATTTACATAATACTGACAAACAGTAGTCTCTGTTCCATCTTCTGCAGTTACAGTTTTATAATCCCAAGTAAGAACTTCACCATTGCAATTAACGTATTCAGCAGTCTTTCTTACTACCATGATTCCGTCAACTACATAAGGGTTGTCATGCTGGCTGCCTCTTTCTGGACTATCATAGAAGCCAGATACTAAAGCATTTCCATCTGAATCAACTGTTACATAGTCAAAATAAGCGTACTTTGTTTCACCTGCTGCATCTATGTATGTAACCTTAACGCTGTTTGTATCATAATCGCTAGAGTTCCAAGTGCTCTCAAGGATTTCTCCAACAATACCTTCCTGGTAGAAGGAATACTGAATCAAAAGATTTGCAAGCTTATCACCATATCCATAATAGTTATTAGAGTTAGAATCATGGTTAAGCCACTGACCTGATCTAATAGCATTATTCTGGGCATTCTTAAGCTCTACCCTTGCCTGCTCTATCTGATGAATTAAATCCTCAAGATATTCATCTTCAAGTCCTGCCTCTTCAAATGATGTGGAAGCTGCTGCATATTCTGAATCTGCCTCTGACATTGCTGTAGAAAGGCTGTCTAATTCACTTGCGAGCTCACTAGAAAGCTGTGCTGATTCTGATTCACTGGCTTCTGATGTGCTGGCCTCTGATGTGCTGGCCTCCGATGTGCTGGCCTCTGATGTGCTGGCCTCTGATTCACTTGATTCCGAAGCACTTGTCTCTGATTCACTAGCCTCTGATGTAGTGCTTTCCATATCCTTATTTACAAGCTGCGAATCTTCAAGATTAAGCTGTGCTTCTGTTTCTTCCTTGGCAGCTTCCATAGTTGTCTCTACTACTTCCTTAGCCTGTTGTTCTGTTACTTCTATAGTGAGCACTCCCTGTGCATTAGCTGTAGCTTCTTCCTCTCCAAGCTCTGCAGCATAAGCAAGATTTGCATCACCTAAAACAGATGCTCCACCAACTGTTGCACCTGTAATTGCAACTCCTTTTAATAAACTCTCAACTTTCTTTCTTGACATAACGTACCTCTCAAACAAAAAAACTGTTATAAAAAAACTATTATTTTCTTTCGCTAAGTTATACTATCACATTATTTAAGAAAATAAACAGTTTTTAATAACAGTTCTTGCCAAATTTCGGACATTCTTGCCAAAATTAAAAATATTTAATTATTATTTACTCAGCTTCCAATTCACTGTCAAGCAATACACCATGAATTGTAAATCTTCTTCCTGATGATGAGCAGGTAGAAAGAGTCACAATTTTGTCAGAGGATTTAACCTCTAAATCCTCCACTCCCTTATAGGAATGTCTCTTAAGCTCATCAATATAATCCTGAAATTCTGGTGAATCAGAATATGGTACGGTATAAACCCATGAAGCAGCATCAGTATCAAAATAAGAGAAAATCTCAAATCTCATCTTCCTCTCAGGGGTGATGATCTGAAAATACTTGTGACTGTCATAGTAGCCCTCTTCGGATTTGTAATATTTCAGAGTTCCAAACATAGATAGATTTCTCATGTTGTGGCCATAGATAATGCTGTGGCTATCAGAAAAATCAGGAAGATTGTAGCCCTCTAAAAATATAGAGCCAGCCTTTGCGTATTCCTTATTTATATCTGTTCTTAAATAAGCATCGTCATCTCCAGAATACATAATAGGATAGCTGATGTCTGTGCCCTCCACATATATCCATCCCGCCACATCAGGATTTATCTGAGTCAGCCCTGCGAAATCCACATCAAGCATATCCTCCCAATCTGTAGTCTCTTCATACTGAAGCTGTTCATTTTTAAGCTCCGCATACAGCTGATTAGATTTCTCATATCCTAAGAATATATAAATAAAGCCTGCCAGTGAGGAGAATACTATCACAAGGCCTGTCACAAGAATCACCTTTGGATTTATCTTTACGGCTTTTTCATATGTGGCTTTATCCTTTTTATCTTCACTTAAATAAGAAAGAACTGCTCCTACCACCAGCACTACTGCTGCCACCAGCTTTCCCACTGTATCTGTAAGCCAGGTGGCAATATTTCCGTAGATTGGGAAATGAGCTACCATTTTGCCAATAACATTTACATAGGCAACTGGATTAAAATCCGCAGCATTATTTGCATCACCCTTTGTAGCAATAAGCCTGTCCTCTGGATTAAGACCTACTATTCTGTGGGTTACAACGCTTGCCCCCGATTCAAAGGCTATAACATCCCCTTCAGCCAGCTCCTCGAAATCAACATTTTTTACATAGACAATGGAGCCAACTGAGATAGTAGGCTCCATTGATCCTGATATTACATTAAACGCCTGCACCCCAAAGGCCTTTGGGATTGCTATAGGTGCAATTGTAATGATAACCAATATTATTAATATATTACCGATGACTTTAAGAATCTTTGCATTCATATAGATCAGTTCTTCTCTCTCTTTTCCTTCTCTGTTCGTACTGCTGCAATCACAAAGATAAGAATGAGTACTACTCCAAGAATAGCGATTAATAAACTATATCTACGCAAAAACTCATGCTCAGCATCATCATCCAATATGCCTTTTGCAGGGTCTTCATCTGGTATATCTACCACATCTTCTCTTGCAGCTGGTACATCCTCATCTTGTATCTCTTCTACATTTTCCGCTACTTCGTCGTTTTGGTCAACTGCATTTTGATTATTTGTAGTAGGTGTATTATCTCTATTATTTACTACTCCGCCTTCATCCGCTGGATTTGGATTTTCTGTAGGCTGATAGATAATGCTATCCTGCCCCTTTACTGTGCTGTACTCAGTTCTGCTATCGTTTACATAAGTGGTACTTCCGCTTGGTGTCTTTGCCTTGGTATAAGTAAATTCGATAATCTGATTTTCCTTTAAGGATTCGATATGATAATTATTTACCTTTGGTGTATAGCCATCAATATATTTATATGGAACGTAAACCTCCTCGCCTAAGCCTCCATAATAGGTTACAGCTTCTGCCAATGGGTTTCCACCTTCATCACTATACTTTACCTGGTAAGGAACCACTGTTCCTACTCCGTAGGCTATTACATAAGAATCATCCTTAGTTACTGTAAATGCAGATTGAGTGCTTGAAGTATTGTCACCACTTCTTCTACAACCCTTAACATAATACTTGGCAACCTCTGAATCAGCCTTTTCAATCTTTACTGCATCCTTTGGATTGAAAACTATCGCATCATTATAGTTTAGATTTTTAACTGTTACGCAATCACCAGACACTGATATCTCAGCCTCTGGATTGCTTACATTCAAATATGAACCATAATCTGATTTGAAGCTTGCCCCCTCATCACCTGAGCCACCTATAATGAAACTGATTTTATAAGTGTAGCCTGCCTCTGCCTTTGTGCTAATTGTCATTGTCATTAAAAGCATTAATAGAATCATCAGAAGAGAGCTTCCTATTTTTTTTATCTTATTCATATTAAGCTCCTCCTTTTTGTCTTTTTCCAATTTGAAATAGATAACAACCAGCATAATTCCAAGGAACATTGCTATAGTACAAAGAATTATTGGTAATAGAGAATCGCCTGTTACTGGATTTGGATTTCCTCCTGCCTGAGGAACCTTAGGCTCGTCTATGGCAACTACCTGAACACCTCCCGGAGTGGTATATACTACATGATTTACTGTTGTATTTGTAACCACATTGTTCTGTGGCTTAACCACCTTTTCTGCCCCAAACTTTAAATCTAAGGTTGCCAGCTTTTTCATATAGTTGTTGTCCTGAGAATTACCATCAAGCTTTACTGTAATAATGATGGTTCCAGTCTGACCATTGGTGAGTCTTCCTACATTAAAATATGGTACCTTTCCGCTTTCAAGATTTCCAACTGCCTGTTTTAAACCAACAACTGTATTATTATCTCCACCTACAGTTTCACTATCATGGATAACAGTTTCCTGATTTCCTACCTTATAAGAAAGCTTATAGGTATAAGCACCACCTGCTGCATTGCTTTGTCCCCCACCAATGCTTTTTTCTTCCAGTGAATTGATTACATCTGTACTTACATAAAAATCTGATGTAGTTCCAGAAGCGTTTTTATAATTCACTTCAAAGGAAATTGTATCTCCTGGCATTGCACTGGTGATGGTAGACTTGCTTACATCATAGTCTGAACTAAACTTTTTACCATCATAGGTTACAGTCCAACCAGTGGTCTGTGTCTGTGCATTTACTACTGAAGTGTTTAACATTATTCCTACTCCCGCAATAACAAGAGCAAGAAACAAACTACCTATTCTATTTTTCATTGCTTGCTCCTTTCTAATTACTGAGTAGCTACATCTCCGATTTTAATAATCTTTCCATCATCTACTGCATCACATTTTGCCTTAACGCCCCATGCCGCATAAATTGCATCTTCTGCATTATGTGTCTGTACTGCATCTGCCTGAAGCTGAATATATACAAATTCTTCAGAATATAAATATTCAGTTTCTATAGATGTCTCGGTTTCTTTTGTAGAAACCAGATTTGTTATCTTGTTGTCTACACTTATACTCTTCAAAAATTCTGCTTCTTTACCACAGCCTAAAGGTGTAAGCCTGTAGTATACAGCCTGTTCTGAGGTTCCTTCAGCTTTGTTTTCATACCAACCATCTGCCACCTCAAGGTTTATCAAGGATGGATCTAAATCTGTACTCTTTCCGTCCTTGTACCAACTCTTTCTAACGACTACTCGTACATATTCACTATAGCCAGTTGCTTCATTAGAGTTATTAACAAGCTTTACACTTTCTTTGTATTTCTTACCTATTTTAAAGGAATCATCCTTTGCTACCTCTGGGAAGGTTAGTCCACCCTGTTTCCCTATGGTCACATAGCCATCATCTGTAAGCTCTTTAATCTCAACAGAGATTTCTGCAGTGGAGAAATTAACACTTTCTGCAGCTGATTGATAATCCATAGCTGCTCTTGTAGCTGAAATTGAACCAGCTGATATGATTAACAATCCTAATGCCAGAATAAGAAGAGGATTTTTATAAAATTTTTTCATATTCATCCCTCCTTAATTTCCTGTACTGTAGCTATTTTCAGTGGCTACTACTGCATTCCAGTCAGCATAGGCTTTACCATCCTGATCATACAAAACCTTGGTTGCTTCCTGAACGATGATTACATTAAAGCTGCCAGATAAGCTGTTGTTGATTCCAAGGATTAGCTGGCTTTCTGTAGCTGCCTTTGGAGCTAATGGTTTACTGTAATAGTAATAACCATCATCGCCCTTGCTCCAGCCTTCCATTTCTGTAAGAGTAATTGTGCAGCTTTCTGGAGCCAGCGCCTTTGCCCTTACAAAAATGTCGTAATCGCCTGTGTTTGTGATAGTAATCTTCTTTGTCATGTTTTCCACTTTTTCATCAATCTTTGGAATACTATCACCTAGTTTTAATTTAATCTTTCCTTCAGTTGCCACAGAGTCTGTGAAGTATGCCATGGCTGGCTTTACTGCATTTACGCTTATAAGCATTATGGCTGCAGCAACTACTAGACACCATTTTCTTTTCATATTGCTACCTCACTCTCACTTCCTGCTTTACCCTCTGACCACTTTCATCAATCCAGAACAGTTCTCCGTCATCTTCAACGAATTCATTCACTGCACTTATTCCGCCTGTAATCATCTTGCCATCATAAGTATTTTCAAAGCTTGCTGTAGGTATTGCTTTGTCAGGATCAATTATGATACCTGTAACTGTTTTTTCTCCAACTGCCTCGTAGCTTGCTCCATCATATACTTCTGTAACAGTAACTACTGCCTGGGCTGGTATATTATCAATCTGCTTTGTTTTTGTTTCTGCTTTGTCAAACTCTATCGTATATACGTTATCAAAAACCACGTTGTTATCTAGCTTTGCAACCACGCTGTAAACGAAACTTGCTTTATTATATGTTGAATTGTATTTATCTAATTTTTTACTGATTACAATGCTTCCAAATCTCTCTTTAGCTGTTGATTTAAGACTAAATTTAGGTGAATAATCCCATTCATCTGAACCCTGTTTAGATGTAATATATTCACTTGTTGGTGCCATTATCACGTAAGGAGTGAATTCGTATGTATATCTACTATCCTTTGTATTTTCTGGAACATATAGATATAAGCCTGCACCACCTTCAATAGGTACGCTATCGGTATTTGCCTCTGTGATTATCTGATTTGAATTTTCTACCTTCACTCTTTTAAGCGATATTGTATTATCACTAGCTTGATTAGCATCTTGTGCCTTTTTTACAATCTCTGTTTTAATCTGATCTACAGTAGGATTATTTCCGAGAATTCTTAAATCAATACCACTGTTTATAAACTTATCTGTAAGCTGTAATTCTCCTGTGGCATTCATGGTAGCTATTTTATAAATATCTACATTCAGTGTTCCTACAAAGTTCTTTGCAAAAACAGAGCTATCATTTTCATTAACCTCGGCAGTAAGCTTTACAGTAGCTGTGGTATCAACACGTTCTGCAGCCATTAAAGTATGGCCAAA
Organism: Pseudobutyrivibrio sp. OR37; assembly: GCF_900113655.1. Lineage (GTDB taxonomy): Bacteria > Bacillota > Clostridia > Lachnospirales > Lachnospiraceae > Pseudobutyrivibrio. Next base: position 48,469 of record NZ_FOQF01000015.1, read on the forward strand.
TATTAAGACGCTCATCAGTGCTGCCACTGCTATCAAACCTATTAAGTTCTTGTGTATTACTATATTTCTTTTCACTGGCGACTCCCTTCCAAGCCACTAGGCCTTTTCATAATTTATTTATACATTGACTAGAACAAAGTATTTTAAGATGCTCTCTTCTAAGCAATGTATTAATTGTCTCCCCCGCCGCCTTACTTGCGGCGGAGGGACAATTTATATTACTTAACGGATTTGTCCTTCTTATTTGCGAAGAACAAACCTGCTCCGATACTCATTAGCAGTACTCCAAATCCTGTAAATGCTGCTGTACCCTTACCACCTGTGAAAGGTAATGTAGATAGCTTTAAATCGTGCATTGTAGCTTCTGCTATCTGCTCGTTGTCAGCCATGCCAGGCTTCCACTCTGCTGTTACATCATTAGGATTAATCTTATAGCCTTCTGGTGCAACTACTTCGTGGAACTTATATGTCTTATTAGCATCAAAACCTTCTACAGTAGCTGTTCCATCAGAACCTTCTGTTGTGATTATTGTAGCATCATCTGCTTTATCTACCCATCCTGTAAGAACACCATTTTCAAGTGTTGCAAACTTTCCATCAGCGTTTACTACTACAAATCCTGCACCGGCCAAAGCCACTGAAGGGTTAGAGCCAGCTTCGTTCATCTTTGTAATCTTAAGCTTTCCTGTGTAAGATTTAACAACTGTAGCTGGATTATTTCCAATATAAGCTTTGTTTTCAATCTCTGTACCAGTTACGATTGCTACATAAGTAAGTGTAACTGTCATGTTTGCATATTTGTTATCTACTTTTGGGTCGTCACTGTTAATGATAAGTGAAGCTAAATCAATTGTAAGCTTATTACCATCTGGAGTGATTTCCATTGTTGGTGCATCCCCAACATCAACTGTAACTACTGCCTTACCTGCCGCATTTACCTTAAACTTTCCACCTGTAAGTTCATCAGTAATAACAAGTGTTGTCTGGGAACCCTTTGGTGAATAAGGAATTGTTGCTGTAAGTGTGTAGGTTACTTCATCACCAACCTGTACAAACTTATCTGTATCAGCTACTGTCTTACCTACAGTCTTAGGTGTCCTCTTTGCCTTAATTGTTGTGTCAACAAGTCCCTTTTCTTCACCTGTCTTATCATCGAATCCGATATAAGCAAGCATTGGGTTGTAATCATATCCTTCTTCTGTACCATTGATAAGATATAAGCCTGCCTTGCTAACTGTCATTGGATTAGTGAACACATCACTTGTCGATACATTTGCAGCTTTAATCGCAGCTGCTCTTGCTGATTCACTTGCTGCAATATATCCTTCAATCTGTGACTGTTCGTCATTACCAAAGCTTGCAAACAGTGCCTCGTATCCAGGAACGATTGCCCAACCAGTGGCTTTGCTTGTGTCTGCCTTTATTACCTGTGCATAAGTAAATGTAGCTCCTTCACCTGCACCGGTAATGGTAATAACAGCACTCTTTTCTGCTGCAGATGATATGATGGTCATTGAAAGCATCATCATTACAGCAAGCATAAGCGTTAATAATTTCTTTACTCTTTTCATCCTAATTCCTCCTTTGCTCCCCTGCTAAAAGACCTTCTTTATTCTCTTTCTATATCTTACGAATATAAAGGCTGAAAGTGCTATCAAGGTGAAACCTATAGCATTTGTCTTACCTGTTCCACTACCACCTGTATTTGGTAAATCGATAGCCTGTCTTTCATTCTTGTAATAGAACTTGTAAGTAATGATATTCTTATTTCTTACAACTTCACTTTCGTATGCTGTAGGCTCCGCCTGTGGAGTATATGCAGTAACTGTTGGTTTGTTCTCCTGATCAAGGACTATTTCCCAATACTCACCGCTCTTTGCATATCCTGTAGGTGCGCTAACTTCTGTAAGCATGTATGTCTTATTAGTCTTAATAACTGTGCCGCTTGCTAAGCTCCAGCTTACCTTTCCATCATCCTCATCACTTGTTCCTACGTATGCAAATTCTGGATTATCTCCTGCTTCCTTCAGTAAGAACTGTGCTCCATCAAGTCTTACACCTGATTTTCCATCTGCATCTGTCTTATAGATTTCCCATTGATATTTAAATCTAACCTGGATAACTGGATGTGGTAATTCATCCTTTATTGTATTTCCACAGAAGTCGTATGTTACTTTTGCATCTTTATTTGAATGGAAACCAGGCTTTCCAGATGATGTCCAGTTCTCTTCTGGAACATCTACATGGTCTGTAAATGGATCACCTACTGCGTTGTAAAGCTCTTCGCCGCTCTGTTGATGCTGATAATATTCTTCATAAGCTTTATCGCTTGGTACTACAATGAATGAAACTGCAAATGAATAATTAGCTGGAAGCTGATATCCTTCTGGATAAATCATCTTGATGCTTCTTGAATCCTTATCATAGTATGCGGAAACTGTATATGTAACAGTATTTCCACTTTCGTCAGTTTCATAAATATCGTACTCTGCAATATTTATTGATGTATCATCATGATTATTTACCACTTCACTAGTGGAATCGATAATACCATTTCTCCATTTACCTCTTCCTAAGTTCTGGAGCTCGTTGGCATTAGGATCATCTGCTGTAATAGGAATATTAGTATCTCTGATACCTATATAAAGTTTAGATCCATCTTTGATATCTACATAATCACTTAATGGGTCGTTTATTAATACATCCTCTGCGTGATATGCAACTGTGTTTTCAATAGTTCCGCCAGTTTCTGTTGCTGAAATAACACCTGCAAGGTCCTTAAATAATGAAACAAGCTTATCAGCGGTAACTGTTGATGTCTTCTTAGTAGTGGCTTTACTATTGTTAGTTAAGTTCGTTAAGAACCATTCGGCATTTCTGGCAACTCCATCATAGGTTTTATAGGTATCATTACCAAAATCTACACCAATTGAATAGAATGCATCTGGCTTAAGATTTTGAATAACTGCTAAAGCCTCTCTATATGCCTTTGGCTCAAAGGAATTTCCAGTTGAGTTATACCAGGTTGGTACTCCATTATCATTAAGCCAAACTGTTGAAAGACCATCTGTAAGGAATATAACTATCTTTTGAGCATCGCTATTATCATTATCTAAAATATTCTTCACCTGAAGAAGTGCAGCTTCGTAGTTAGTTCCTCCGTCATTGCCTGTATAATACCAAGCGAAATCGCTTCCTTTTACTTCATCATAGAAGGCATCTGTACTCATCCAATTTGGCGATGAAACAGCGTTAGAACCAAAATCTACAATCTTCCAACTAGCATTAACATTCTTTTTCGTCTTCATTATTTCAGCCAGAGTCTTGGAAGCCTGCTGCATATGAGACGCTCTAGAATTAGTACGCATCGAGTATGATCTATCAACAACATATGTGATATGAACATCCTTAGCTGTCATAACATCCTGAGCTTCTGTTTCATAGCTGGTTTCTTTCTTTACAATTTCAGGGCCTGTAAACTTAATCTGAATCTGATAATCGTCCGTCTTCTCGTTGTATCTAAGATATTTTGAAGAAACAGCTTCTTTTTGTGATTCAATCAGCTTGGTGTAATAGTAATTCTTTATCTTAACCTCAGTGAGCTTTCCTTCCTCTACTGTGAAGCTGTTAGATTGTCTTACCGCTTCACTTTCAGGAGCGTACTCTTTATCCTGCACACCATTTATAAAAATCTTTGTTTTAAAATTATGTATGGTGTAATCGGCCTCTGTAGATATGCCAAGCTCTGTGATTGTATATGTTCCAGGAGTAAAGGTTGCAAAATCTGCACTTTCTCCTGCCTTTAATGTAAATTTGCCTTCGCTATCAGTACTATATGTATTTTCTCCATTTTTGTATTGCTTGTTCTTAACACCATCTGAGCCAGATAACTGGAACTGGTACTCTGTGTCTGTATCAGCAGCAGGTGGTCCTGTAACTATTTTTGAAACACTAAAAGCAACATCCTTTTCATAGAACATGTAAATGATAATCTGCTGATTTTCAAATTCTAAATTACCGGCTACTTTTGTATTTCCCAAATACAGTTGTAATGAAGGGTAATAATACGTTCTTCCCGAAGAATAGACTCTAGTAAATGTGTATCTAAAATTATCAAATTTAACCATCTCACCATTTACCATGTAGCCAGCTTCAATGAATCTGTACCCTTCAATACTATCTTTGAACTGTTCTACATTATCAGAACGATCTGTATCTCTTGTTATTGTAAATGGCTTAGTGGTCTCATCCTGAATATTAACTAAATTATCACCATCTTTAGTAATGCTATCAAAGTAAATATTAATGGTTTCTTCCTGATAATTTGTCTTATAAACAAATACATATGGTGAAAATGAATCGTTGGTAAACTCAGCCCTAGTAAGCACACTATTGCTATCAATTTCAAGTATAGCCTTATCAGTTCCAGTTAGTGTTTCCACTGTCTGAGTTTCTTCATCAATATGTAGTAAACTAATATCGATACTTTCTATCTTATCTTTTTTCTCATCACCAATCGGATTAACCTGCTTCTTATATTCCATCGAAACTGTTACATCACCATTTGGTTCTATAACTTCATTTGTTTCAATAGATACAAAGCTAATGTCATAAGCTACAAAAGCTAATGATTCATAATAATCTATTTCAGTATTTTCTACTACTTTATCCTTAACCTGATTAAACGCATCAACAGTTTCCTCTACATCAGCCTTAATAGGTGTAACCTTAAGATCGGCATTTTCAGGAACTGCTCCGCTTACCTTTACGATGACTTCATCATCTTCGTAAGTAAGAATAGGTTCTGGAGGTCTGTGGTAACCACATTTAATACATACGCCTTCGTCATTGTATTCACAGCTTTCTGTGTACTCTTCGAATTCTTCCCCTTCTTCTAAGTTGTCACAGGTAACTGTATGTGTGCCATCCTTGTTTGACTTGTAGCTATATTCTTTTTCCTCTTCCTTTGCTTCCTCATCCACTTCTTCATCTTCTTCATCTTCAGCAGCTTCATCCAGGTTTTCATCGTCACTGAAGATTTCCTCGATAGTCTCTTTTATTTCTTCAACTATAGGAACGATGACATCCTGTACTATGCCCTCACCCGATGTTCCCTCTGGTGAAGTAGCTTCAGGTGAAGTAGCTTCAGGTGAAGTAGCTTCAGGTGAAGTAACCTCTCCAGTAGTGTCTGTAGGAATATCTGCTTCAGCTCCAGGCTCACTTGCTGGCTGGGCGTCCAAAGCATCAGCTTCTACATCATTGGCAGGCTCCGTTACTTCTGCAGTTACCTCTTCTACGATTGGGACTGGCGTCGCAATCTCAAGTTCTGCGTATGCGCTTGCTGACATTGATGAATATAATGCGATAACAAGAGTAAATGATATGATTCTATTGAATAAACGATTTCTTTTCATATAATTATTCCTCTCTAAACACGAACCATAGGGAGCAAAAAAGTTATATTGGATAACTTTGTATGGTGAGTATAACAAGTATTTTGTGACAAGTCTGTGAACTGGCACGAGTTGTCAGAATATGGCAAGAACTACACTTGTTTAATATACAATTAAGCCGAATTTCGTCAAAATTAGCATTTATAACTTTTTTCACTAAGTATGATTTGCGTAAAAAAAAGAACCACAAGTTGTGGTTCTTTCAGCATTTTCACATATATTTAGTATTTTTTTCCTTTTTATAGGCTATGCTCCTGATAACTATCACTATAATTATGGCAAGTATAAAACCGATAATTGAGATTATCATATAATAGTCTTTAACGGTTTCTACCACCACCTCTGTTCCCTTTGGAGGCTCATCCTCGCCTAAATATTCCACCCTTTTTCCTCTTACAAGTAAGCGATGTGTGTTTACACCGTATGGTGTACAGGTGAATAAAGTAATATAATCCTTTCCCTCTTCCACCTTCATGGCTTCAGATAATGTATCCAAATCCTCTGCCTCCACCATTGGGTAAATCATATCAACCTCATAGGCATGAGTTTCATCCAATACATGAATATAAAACTTATCTCCTACCTCTAGCTGGTCGATATTGGTAAACAGATCTGCACTGGGCAAGCCTCTGTGCCCCACTATAACGGAATGAGTGCTTGGCCCGCCAATTGGAAGCGCTGTTCCATTCATGTGACCAACAGCAGTTTGAATAAATTCGTCAAAGGTTCCATGCATTATTGGCAGCTTCAGATTAATCTTAGGGATTGAAAGATATGCCATTATTCCGTCACCGTTTAGATTTAACACTGAATAATATCTTGATTCGTAAAAATCATCTGCTGGTACAGCAGAATCCTCATCAGAATTTACCCCAAACACATCTGTCCCCAGAGAATTTTCCGTAATAGTACTATTAAAATCCTGAGCAGCCCTCCACTGTGTCTGGTATTCCTGTGTTTCCATAGAATCGATTTTACTTTCGTAATCATCGATTAATTGACTTTGAACGTAATTGTTCCATTCGTTAGATAATATAGGATATGCAAGTAACCCTCCCCCAACAAGGAACAATATTATAACAATGCCTTTTATAACCAGTTGTTTCATAATATTTACACCCCTTATGAAATTTACAAACCCTTCTCTTATTAAAAGCTTACCATTTTTTGATAAATAAATGTAGCTAATGGCAAAAAAAATCAAATTAAGGCAAAAAAGAGAAGCCCAAAACCTGAGCTTCTCTAAATTTTCTATTAACCTCTACTTTAGCAGCTAGGCAACTACTTTTTATTTTTCTTTCCAGTGGCTTTTCTAGTGGCTTTTCTAGTGGCTGTAAATAATGTGACTAAAATAACCAATATAGCAGACACTGCCATCAGAAGGCAGATAATCATATTACGATTAAATCTGTTATATTCCTCTCCCCCTGCAAGTGCCACATCCTCATCCTCAATTTCAACTATTTCATCATCTTCTGCAACATCAGCAGGATTAGTGGAATCATTGGAAGCTTCGCTGTTTTCACCAGCCATCTCCACAAGTCCATCTGCAGCAGGATCTCTAGGTACTTCAGTCCTATTAGTTCCCTCACTATTTGCTTCTTCGCCAGCATTTGCAGCTGAATTTTCATTAGAATCAAGACGCGAGCTTAAATGTTTTGTTTCGAATGTATAAATTGGAGCACCATAAGTAACCGTTTCCTCTACTACCTCAACTACAGTATTATCCACCTTTGCTTCCTTACCCTCAGTATAAACAAAAGTATACTCGGCAGGATTGCCCTTATCATCTGGCTTTGGCAAATGGTCTACTGGAATGTTGTATTTATTTGGTACATAACCTTCAATATACTTGTATGGAATATATACAGCCTCACCTGCTGCAGCGTAATATGTAGCAGAATCTAAAAGTTTTTCACCATTTTTGTTCACAAAGTGAACTAAATATGGAACTATATCTCCAACACCGTAGGCAATTACATAGTTCTGATCTTCAAATACATCAAAGGCACCAGCTGCCAATACCATATTAGTGCCGGCAATACGCATACCCTTCACATAGTACTTAGACTCTGAAGAAACCTTTACAGCTTCCTGTGGATTAAAAGAAACCTTTTCTCCGTAATTCAAACCAGTAAGCTTCAGAATATTTCCTTCAATATGAGCCTCTCCGTTTTCCATTGAAAGGGCTTTGTTTTTTATCATTTCATCTACTGAAATAAACTCAGCATCATCAGTGCTTGCCAACGAAATATTGATAGTGTAATTGTAGGCCTTAGCTGTAATAGGGTGAGCTGTAAATAATGTAAAAGCAAATGCTACAGCAAGGAATGTTCCTAGTATCTTTTTAAACTGCTTCATACTATACCTCCTTCTCGGCCCTCTTCATAAGAACAAAGTATAATCCAATAAAACCTAGTCCAATTACAAGTGCTAGGGCACATCCAACAATAGGAATAATCGAATCTCCCGTCTTAGGATTCAAACCTCTGTCTAGTGGAACGTCCTCATCATCAAGCTGCACAATCTCGGTTCCACCTGGAATTGTTTCTACTATATGCTTAGTCTTAGTAATTTTTTTTATAGTTGGTTTTGGATTGCTTGGCTCTTTAGCTGCAAATTGAACATTAAGCTGAGCCAGCTTTGACATATATCTATTATCCTGCGAATTACCATCAAGCTTAATAGTAAGTGTAACAACACCTTGCTTCTTCTTAGCTAAAGTTCCAATGCTGACAAAAGCATTGTTATTCTTAAGCTGATTTAATCCCTTAATTGAATCATTATCACCACCTACTGTCTCACTATTGTAGATGATGGTCTCGCCTTTGCCTGAATCGTAAGTAAGCATATAGGTATATGCTCCGCCTTCTGCAGCTTTACCGTTTTTATCATCTTCTAAGGATGCCAAAACATCTGCTGCCAGGAAAAAATCCATAGTCTTGTCTGTAGAATTCTTGTAATTAGCTTTAAAAACTATTGTGTCACCTGGCATGGCGTCAGAAATCTTTTCTTTTAAAGCTTTTAAGTCGTCCGGATTAACAGGCTCAAAACCTGTATCGCCTTTTCCTGTAAATTCAACTGTCCATTCAACCTTCTCTTCTTCAGCCTGCGCAGTAGCAGCCATTGTGGTAAAGCTTGCAACTGTAACCATAAGAGCAAGGACAATATTCAAATATATTTTTTTCATTTCTTACTCCTTTAGTTAGTTGATGAAACCTCATTGATTGAAATGATGTTTCCCTCATCTTGTGGCTGGATATTTGCTTCCACACCCCATGCGCCCATAATTGCATCCTTCGCATTGTGAGTCTGAATAGCATCAACCTTTACATCTACATAAAATGAACCGCCGTCATAAATATAGGTATCTTCGATTGTGCCCAAGATTTCTTTTCCTTTTTCATCTTTAGCAGTATTAGTTTTTACTGCTGTAACAACCTTATTGCTGATTGTTACTCCTCTAACTAAAGAAGCAGTCTCACCCACCTTTAGGGGAGCCGCTAAATAATAGATTTCCTGCTCATCAGTATGAGCTGATTTATCAACTATCCATTTTGCATTCTTATCATCTATAGCGAGCTTAATAAGTGATGGATCAAGGGATGTGTCTTTTACAAGCTGTCCGTCCTTGCCTTCCTTAACCCAATATTTTTTTACAATGACACGAACATATTCATTGTATTTTGAGGATGTGTTTTTAACACTTACTACCTCTGGATATTTTTTACCGATTTTAACATCATCAGTTGGAACTCCTGGGAAAGATAAAACTGCATTTTTAGAAACATCCTTCATGTCATTATTGTTTTTATCATCAGTTCCTTCTAATACAGCAACCTTAACCTCTGAGGTTCTGAAATCAACCTCGTTGGCTTCACTCTGATACTGAAAAGCTGCTCTAGTAGCTCCAACGGAGCTGCCTAAAACTATAAGAAGACCAACTGCAAGTATCACCAGGGGATTTTTAGCTATATATTTCATTATTCGGCTACCTCCCCATTAATCTTTAGCTTCCAGTCTGCAAAGGTTTTGCCATTTGAATGATATAAAACCTTTGTAGCTTCCTGCACTATTACTACGTTGAAGTTTTGGCCTTTAAGCTTTTCTGCGGTAGGCTCTTCAATCTTAAGCTTTAGCGGTTCTGTAGTTTCATCAACAGAAAGGACCTGGCCATTATTTTCAACATCTTCTGTGTCGCTAGAAAGATAATAGTAGTAATCTCCTACCAGCTTCCATTTTGATGAGCTGTCATCGCTAAGCTCTACTTTTACTCCCTCTGGTGCTATAGCCTTTACCCTAACGAAAACCTCGTAATCTCCAGTGTTAGATATTTTTACAGTTTTTATCATGTTGGATACAGTATCTTCAGGTGGAGTAAGCTTGGAATCACCTAGCTTTATTGTTCTAGCTCCTGTAGCTGTCTGTGAATCTGTGAAATATGCCATTGCTGGCTTTATTGATGCAGTAGCAACCAAAATAGCAGCTGTGGCAACTAATAAATACTTCTTATACTTCATAGTTAGTTACCTCCCCCTACTGATTTGGTCCACTTGATTTGACCATTTTCATCATATTCAAACCTGTTCTCAACACTAATACCGCCAAGCTCAAGTCTGTTATCATAATCGTTTGTAAAATCAACCTTTTGAACCTTGCTGGCATCTACAGTAACTTCTTTGGATGCTGAGGCATTGGAATCCACGCTGTAGCTGGCACCAGTATATACTTCCTTAACTATAACCTTTGCTGTAGCTGGGAGGTTATCAACCTTTATGCTCTGTGTAGCTGCAGAATCAAAATTCATTGTATATACATTGCTAAATACTATTTCATCATCAACTGTGGCTGTTACCTCAAAAACAAAGGCTGCATTGCCCAGTGACTTATTGAAGTTTTTAAGAGTTTTATCAATCTGAATGCTACCAAATCTAGGCTCTGCCTCGGATTTTAAAGCAACATCAACATTGTAAAGCCACTTATCACTTGTAGGTGCTTCGATAATCATTCCATTTTCATCAAGCTTTGTAGAACCCTGCACAAGGTAGCTTGATGGAACAGAAATAATGGATTTCGTAAAAGTGTACTTGTAAGCATCACTTACAATATCATCACAAGTGTATAGATAAAGACCTCTATCCACATTAATTGATTTTGATGTTTCATTTGATGGATTGATTGTCAATTTACAAGTTGGAGTTGATGCCTTAAAAGCTTCATATGCCTGATTTGTTAAGGCTTCCCATTGCTTTGCTGTTACCTTTTCATTAGCAAGAACAGACAAATCAATATCTATAAGCGGAGTATCATAAGAACCATCAAGCTTAACATCTGCTATCTTATAAAACTTAACAGTGACATCCTTATCGTACATGATAATTCCATCAGAAATGCTGCTGTGCTCATTCTCATCATAGCTTGATGCAGTTGGAATCTGCACTGTAATTTTACACTGTTCATTCTCATCAATTAATGTTGCTGCGCTGGCCTTGTAAAAACTAAATCCAGATACGGCAACTACAGCTGTCAAAGCTAATGCAATAAAATTATTCTTTTTAAATGCTAACTTTTTCACTGAAATCTCCCTTTTAATTCTATAATCTAATTGCTTTTAGCACTGTTACGCTTATCAAGCAAATGTAAAACAAAAATAAACGCTGCAACAATAGCAAGACCAACAATTACCCATAACAGATAATTGGTACGAAGACTAACCATACCGAATGTTGGCGTCTTGGCATCTGCAAGAAGTGTTGGTGTGTATTCAACCCTATGTCCTCTCACCATTAAGCGCTGTGTGTTAACACCATATGGTGTACATGTAATCAGCGTGCAATAATCCTTTCCCTCTTCTACCTGAAGAAGCGATGTATCATCAGGCTCCACAACCTCTATCTGATCAACCTCATAAGCAATATATTCATCCATTATTATCATGAAGAAATCATCACCTATTTTTACCTTGTCCAAATCTGTAAATAGAGTGGCACTAGGAAGCCCTCTATGAGCCGAAAGTACTGCATGTGTGCTAAGGCCTCCTACTGGAAGTGATGAACCCTGTAAATGGCCTACTCCATTCTGAAGTACTTCTTCTGAAGTGGTGTGGAATATAGGAAGCTTTACATTAATAGAAGGAATCTGAATATAACCCATGATTCCATCGTCGTTTGCATTCAAAATGCTCATATATTTTTCGTCTACTCCATTTGCTTCAGCCTCGGCAAATGAATCTGGTAATATGCTAGGTAAAAGCTCCTCATTATAGGTATAGGCTTTGTTAAGCTCGGCCTCTATATCAAGGTCGCCTTCGTTTTTTGCAGCTTCCACCGACTCTTCATATTTACTTACAAGCGTAGCCTGTACATGATTGTTCCAGGTATTAGCTACAAGTGGGTACAATAGCAAGGACAATCCAGCAAGCATCAAGGCACCAATGGCTATATATCTATAATTCTTTTTCAAAAATGCCTTCATAAAATGTTACTGTCCTCTCCTTGATGTTGTACCTCCTGGCGGGTAACCCCACCAGGAAGACTTCATCATAAATTATTAGTTCTTAGCTGTTCTCTTTGATACAAAGTAAAGAGCAGCTGCAAGTGCCATAATAGCTACACCAAGTACTGTAAAGATTGTTGTACCCATACCACCAGTGAATGGAAGTGGTACAAGAGCATCATCATCCATAACTGCTGTAGCAAGCTGTGCATTATCAGCTAATCCTGCTTTCCATGTAGCTGTAGAAATTGTCTGCTTTACCTGATAACCAGTAGGAGCAACAACTTCCTTGAAGCTATATGTTGTCTCATTATCAAAACCATGAGCAACAGCAGAACCATCATCAAGTGTTACAACATGTGAAGCGTCCTCAAGCTTCTTAGTCCAGCCTGTTAATTCATTCTTGTCATTTAATACAGCGTACTCTGTATTATCATTTACCTCTGTACCCTTTAAGATAACAAACTCTGCACCAGCAAGGTTCTTACCATCACCAGTCTTTGTGATCTTTAAGTCACCAGTGTAAGAATCTACTCTCTTAACTTCATCTTCCTTGTTGTACTTGTGGCCATTCTCTTCTGGATAAGCCTCGTTGTTAATCTTAACGTCCTTAGCTGTGACTGTATAAACAAGTGTTACTTCTTTGTTTGCGTCAAGATTGCTTTCCTTTACTAATTCAGAAAGATCTACAGTAAATGACTTCTTATCATCTGCTAATGTAACCTTATCTGCTGATAAGTTGTAGTTATCTTTTCCAAGCTTAACTGAAAGTACTAAGTTTCCCTTATCATCAACATTGTAAACAGCGCCTGTTAATGAATCATGTACCGCAAATCTAAGTCCACCTTCTGCAACTGGCTTGCCAGCTGGTACATAAGGAACTGTAACCTTTACTGTGTAAGAAATAGTTTTACCAATTTCTACTACCTTGTCATTAGGGCTTGTTAACTCCTTATCTACTTTCTTTGGCTCCTTCTTAGCTTCTCTGTTGATAACCTGACCAGTCTCAATATCATTGCGGCTTACATAGAATGCCATTGTTGTGTAATTGTATTTCTTCTCAACTCCATCCTTTGTCTGAAGCTTAACTACATATAAACCAGCCTTTGAAACAGAAAACTCACCTTTTTCTGCCTTAGTAGTAGCTTCAATTGCTGCTAACTTATCACTTCTTGTAATCTCATCCAAAGCAGTCTGACCATTTTTGCCAGTAAGCTTATCAATAATTGTCTGAGCATCTTCATTTCCAAATGCTTTTGCATAATCAGGCTTTACAAAATTCCAACCTGTACGTGCTGAGGTATCCTCTTCAATAATCTGCTGATAGAAAACATCAGCCTCACTTGCATTGTCAACTTTTACAGTTGCCTTTCCTTCTGCGGCAAAAGCAGTTACGCTCATTGCCATCATCATTACCATCATTAAAGTAAAGGCAATGACTTTTTTAAGTTTTTTCATTTTTTCTCTCCTTTTTATAAATATTTATTTTTTCTTGTTTTTATATAACAACAGCGCGCCCACTATCATTAGCAAGACTCCGCCGATTGTATAAAGGTAGGTTCCTCTTCCACCTGTTGCTGGAAGAGTGTAAGCAACTTTGTTTTCGAAAGCTACTTCGATGGTTGGATTGTTTTTATCAGTTTTGGCTATCTGAGTTTTTCCTTTGCTAACCGTTACCGATTTGTATTTATCTATTTCAACGATCCACTCTTCATCATTTACGGCATATCCTACAGGAGCTTCTAACTCCTTAAGAATATATTTACCGTCTTCGATTTCTGTAACCAAAGTATCCTGTGAAAAGCTTTCGGATGTATACCAACCTACATATCCATCCTCACCGCTGATACCATAAAATGTTTTATCCTTACTTCGTAAACTAAACTTGGCACCTGACAAAGTTTTCGTTTTTAATGTGGCGCTCACCTTCTTAAGCTTCCATCCAAAGGTTTGCTTTACTTTATTATGTATTTCTACGTATTTATCGCCATTACCACATTCAATATCTGCTGTATTACTTTTAAAAGTCTTGCCATCAGCTTTAATAGAAACTTTAAATTGTTCCAGCTCTACACCGTAGAAGGCTCCGACCTCTGTTATTCTGTAGGTGCCTATTGGCAAGCCTGTGATAGTTACTGTCTGATCTGCCCAGATATTATAAATACCGTTGCCACATCCAACGCCATAAGCTACCCCGTTATACTCACTAGTTAATTCTGCGTTTAATATTTCGGTGTTGCCGATATAAACCTTGCCGTCTCTGTAATCCACAAGCTCTGCCTGCTTCTTATTCTCATCCGATACCTTTTCAACCTTAATGCTATATAAGGCATCTGGATTATTGTTTTTGCCGTCTACTATTTTCTTAAATGTAAGATTAACTTTTGGTATAGCTTTGTTTTTAAACTTATAATGCTCATCACCTGTGGCTTCTACTGAAACGCTTTCTATAGTTTTTGGTGATAGTACTAAATCAATACCAGACTCATTATATCCAAAATGGTCATTCTTTAATTGGCCTAAACCTGTAGCTACAGTAACAGGACACTCAACCACGCCTGTTGTAAATAAGTTCTTTCCGCTTAAATCAACATATCCCATCCGAGGATTATCAGTTCCCGTATAATACATAGCCAAATTTTTGAATGGCTCATGATTATCACGGAACTCCGTATTATGTTTATAATACTTAGCACCTTCTGGATAGTAAGAATTCTTGTCTATGATTACCAGCTTGTAATCATCTCTTCCTGAATACTTAACATAAAATAAAAGTACAGTGTTCTCTCCGATAGCCTGATTATCTGCTCGCCATTCATAATCATTATGTTTGAACATTACAACGCTTTTTATGGATGGAACCCATACTTGGTTTTCATAATAACCAAGAACCGATACACAATTTTCATTGCCCTTTAAATCGCGGATGCTCTCGATGGTTCTTTGGCCAACTGAATTGTCATCTGAAACTGCGTTAGTCTCAATATCAAAATGACTGTATCTAATTCCACCTTCTGACGCAGGTTCAGGAATCAAGTCCTCTTTTTTAATATCTGTTGTCTCTGTATACCACTTTTCTGAAACTATCTGCTCATATTCCTCTGGAACTACTTCTTCAACATTCCATGTTATTTTTTTACGAGTGTCATTCTTAAAGAAAACCGGAAGATCATTAATTGTCTTCTGCCAATTATCATTAGCACTAACAAGCACCTCTGTCATGGCTGATGCTTTATCATCATGACCATTTCCAGCTAAATCCACATACTTAACAATGCCCTCTTCTGAATAAGAACCACAAACGTTAAATTTTAACTGGGAAGGACGAAGCTGCGTATTATTAACATCATCCCATTCTTTTTGAATTGTAAGACTCTTCTTAAACTCTCTTGTAACTGTTTTAGGTACAAAATTAAATCGAATTCTACAATTTGAAGCAGTATTTCCTCTTTCGAAATATACTATTGTCATCAAATGTGGCTTCGAAGAATTTGCAAATAATTCTCGAGTGGTATCGGAATATATATTCTTTTCGTATTTAACATTTTCAGAATCAACTAGTACGTTACCATTTTGGAAATTGATTGAACCATAAATCTTATTATGAATACCACCTAAATCCAAAGCCAGCTTTCCATCAATGTATACAAACAAATCATCATCGCCAGCGAACTCAAAAATAGTATCCTTATCACCAGTCTGTCCATCACTATTGATGTTGAAATAAATAGGAACAATCATACCAAAGTGGAACGAGTTATCGTAAGGAATAAATTGTTGACCAGAAACATAATCCTTTTTCTTCAAGGTTCCAGTGGCATAAGTTTTACCTACTTCAGCCTTATTTCCATTTTCATCAAGAAGCTCGTATGAATATTTATTACTATCAAGCTCGTAATAATCACCATTCTTTACAAACTCCAAATTTGCATTATATACTGCACCATTTCGTGGTTCTTCGTTATTAGAGCCTGGGTTTGTACATTTACTAATGTCGTCAGGGAAAAGCTCCTCCTGGCTACTAAACACATTCTCATTAAGCCTAAAGTCATATAAATGATTTAGTGAGCAATCTATAGTGTCAGATGCCAATCCAGTGTAGATTCCTCTATAAAAGCTTTGACCTTGAACATCATCCCCTGCAAAAATATGTCCCGTTCCACCAGTATTAAAGGTAAATCCTGGTGTCTTGTCCTTTCCCCTTTCCTTGGAAGGTTCCTTGCCTTCTTCCTTGTACTTATCATAGATTGTAGCCATAGAATAATCACTATAGTGACCATACTTAACGAATCTGGCTCCTCCTATAGGAACTACTTCAGTACCTCTTGAATTATCACGTAGAAAAATATCAAAATAAATTATGTTCTTAGATGTTAAATAATCAGGCATCGCAATGTTTACATCACTATAGTCAGAAACAAAATTCTGCCCATTATATATGTTCTTGGTATATTGAGGCAGCTCCTGCTTAATCATTTTATCTACCGCGTACTCAGGAGATGCAGATACCATTAGTTTTACATTTTTCTCTTCTTCTATCGATTGATTGAAGATGTATTTACTAACCTCTACTAAATCATCATTAAGATAGACTCTAAATTGTATTCCTCTAAAAAATTGCTGATAGCCATTACTAGCTATATCTGTAGGAAGATCATCTCTGTAATGCCATCTATGATGAATGCCTGTATCCTTTTCTTCTACTGTTATGTAGTTGCTATGTGAAATATCCTTTTTATTTCTTTCCTTAATGGCGATGATGTATGTTGAAAAATGATTAGTAATCATTTCCACCGAATCACTACCAGGTGTTACAGAATTCATCTTGTTAACTGATGCATTTTCGTAATGATAAACCTCTGTGGTAAGGGAATTGTCGTCAAGCCCCTCTACTGAAGGATTATTAAATTCAACCTTAACCTCTCCTGTTGGCTCAACCTCCTGATCATTTTCATTCAAGAGTGAAATATCATAAGCAACAAAATCAACTACAGAAACATCAGCTCCGCTTTCGTTGTTAAGCACATCAGCCATCTGATTGTATTCACCCTCGTCAGATTCCTGAGTGATTTCATTTACGATTACTTTTACAGCTCCGTTAAGAACGTCCTGCTTAGCTATAATCCTTACGAGATTTGCATCATCGCATATCTCTATTTCTGTTTCAGTGTTTTCCTCTAACTCATTCTCCTCTGTATCTACATCAGCTGGGTTTGTAGCTTCAACTTCTTCCACAACATCTCCAGTAGGCTCTTCCTCCGAGTCTTTTTCGGCTGTAGCTTCTGTTGCTCCAGCCGATGGCTCAGATTCTCCCTTTTCTTCAGTGGCTAACTCAGTTTCTGATGTGGTCTCCCTTCCAGCACCAGCTTCATTAGCCTTTGTTGTATCGACGAAAGTAGTCTCGACTGGCTTATCCACCTTTTCATCTGCATAAACACTTACAGCTGCAGAAACAAGCAAAGCCATAGCAAGACCAAATGAAATTGTCCTTTTTAAAACTAGATTATTTTTCATACAAAAAATACTCCACCCCTAAGAAAAAATTTGAAAAATGTATTAGATGTGAACAAAATGTCACGAATTTGTGTTTATTTTGTGTCCTTTGTCAATATAGACCAAATAATCCACGAATTAAAGGGGTTTGGCAAGAAATGCCAAAATTTGGCAAAAACTATAAAAATAGATGTGCAATTTTTAGACATTATTTATATAACGCGTAAAAAAAAGATTCTAGGCATTTAAAAAATGCCTAGAATCCGCTATTTGTCATCGATATTTAATTTTGATTTTATATTATAAATATTTAATCATGTTTTAATAATAGTAAAAACATCACTTTTGTTTCCAAAAGTGATGCCATGTACGGATTCAATTAATCTTGATGATTAATTGAATCCTACTACCTTCTGTGCAATTTTGTAGGCTGTGATGGAAATAGCTCGTCCGCCATGACCTGGTAGATTTGTAGTTGCACACATAAATCCATATCTAAGCTTGCGATATAGATAATAATCATGCTCCTTGATGTATTTCCATAGCTCTCTACGCTTCTGCTGGTGTTCCTTTGTACCACTCTTCATAAGAAGCACTGTAGAGATAACTGTTATCATCTCAAGATAATTGAACATATACTTTTTAACGTGCTCATCCTTAATGTTCTTATAATCATAAGCTTCAAACATTAGCTTATTAACCTTAATCTGCTGATCGATACGGCTAATCATAACCTTTTCGTTAACAGACTGGTCATCTCTTCCGATGAAGTAACGGTAAAAATCAACATCGAGATAGTAAATATTCTTAACATAAGGAAGTGGATAGAATACATAAAGGTTATCTACATAGAAGGTATGCTTAGGAAGCTCTAATCCACAATCTCTAAGAAGCTTTGTACGGTAGATAACAGAGTGCATCAAAATGTACTGTCCCTTCTTAAAATGTCTTGTCTCATCCCATGTGAAATACTGATTAGTAGGAAGATTAGAATAAGACATTACCTTTTTATGGCGTGCCCCTTCCTTTTCATATACATAATTAGAAATAAGCATATCAAGGTTCTTTCCATGCTCCACAGAAGTACGAAGTACCTTTAATACTTTATCATATGCTTCCTCATCAACCCAATCATCAGAATCTACAACCTTAAAAAATAAACCTGTTGCATTCTTAAGACCTGTATTAACTGCCTGGCCATGACCACCATTTTCCTGGTGAACCGCCTTGATGATTGTAGGATGTTCTGCTGCTAATCTATCAGCTATTTCAGCTGTGTTATCCTTCTGTGAGCCATCATCTACAATGATGATTTCAACATCCTCACCACCGTGAAGAAGTGTCTCAACACAATGTTCCATATAAGCTGCAGAATTATAACATGGTACTGCAAAACTCAATAACTTCATAATAATTATCTCCTATAAAATCGGGGACGGTTGCCCGTCCCCTTATTAGTAACCTTTATGATTTTATCAAATATGATTAATATCATCAACCGATTAAATTAATTGAAAAGATTAATTATTCTGCCTCAACTGTAGGTGCCATTTCTTTTCTCTTTGCAAGATACTTCTTTACTGCGAAGTACTCAAGACAAACGATAAGTAATCCAAGGATTACATCGATAATGATGAGAACCTTCTCCCATGTTGGAAGACCGCCCTGGATATCCTTGTCATAAGCACGGCTGTTTACTACTGTGTAAAGAATATTCTTAGATGCCTGTCTCATAGCAATCACAGATGTTGCAGATGTCTGATCTGTAACTGTTGACTGTGGTGTAGAGTATGTTGCAAGCATAAGGTCACAACCATTTCTAATCATTCTATCTGAATCCTGGTATCCGTATCCACCGAAGTAATCTGTTTCAGCGAATCCACGGAATCCCCACTCGCCTCTAAGTACGTCGTTAAGAAGCTCTGGGCAAGCCTCTGCAGGTACTGTACCGATGTTGTTGAAAGCTACCATTGTAGCACCTGGGTTAGAATTCTTAAATGTAATTTCGAATGACTTTAAGTAAATCTCACGCATTGACTGCTCGTTGAGCCATGTGCAAAGAAGTCCTGTACGGTTTGTTTCCTGATCGTTTGTAGCAAAGTGCTTAACGTATGCATATACGCCCCACTCTCTTGCTCCGTTAACAGCGTTTGCACACATCCATCCTGCAAGTACGCCATCCTCTGAGTAGTACTCGAAGTTACGTCCTGCGAATGCTGAACGGTGTGTGTTTGTAGCTGGAGCATACCAACCAGATACATCCATATCGTTAGCCATACGGCCGATTGACTGACCAAATGCAAGAGCCATATCCTTGTTCCATGTGCAAGCAATCATAACTGCTGCTGGGAATCCGATAGAACCCTGGCCTGTAAAGTTATTGTTGATTGAAGCAGGACCATCACAATCGTATGTCATAACCTTGCCGATAGAATCAACTGCTGATGTCTCATATCCACCAAGCTCGATAAGTGTGTTCATATCAGCTACTGACATTTCGTCAAGAAGCTCTTCCCACTTAGGATCATCATAGTCAAGACCACGAAGTTCCTTTAACTCGACACCATTCTTAGCGCCTGTTGTTGGCATCTCGTCAGCGTCGTTGTTGTAATCTGTAGGATCATAGTTTGTCTCGTTGAAGTATGTAGCCTTGTAATCATCTGACATTTCAAATGATGTAGGAGCTGCTGTAGCTTCAGCGTAGTTAGCAAATCCATCTGCACGTGAAAGGTAAGTTACATCACCTTCTGCAAACTGGAACTCGTTCTTAGCTGCAACTACATCGCTATCACGCTTGTTTGAATCGTCATATACGATATCTGATGCTACGTTAACTGTATCTGTAGCAATCTTGTTGTGTGCATCTGAGTTAATAGAAATCTCATAATCACCAGCTTCAAGTACATAGCAGCCCTTGCCGTATGTATCATAAGAAGCCATATCCTCAAGTGCGAATGAAATTGAAACTGTCTCAGAAGCACCTGGCTCAAGTGTCTGTGTCTTTGCAAACTGAATTAAGTTTGCTGCAGACTTTTCAATACCACCATTAGTGTAAGGTGGGTTGTAGTAAACCTCTACTACGTCCTTACCAGCAACATCGCCAGTATTTGTAACTGTAACATCAAAGGAAACTGTCTTGCCATCGTTTGTGATAGGTCCCATTTCCTGCTTAAAGTTTGTGTAAGATAATCCATAACCGAATGGATATACAACTGCTGAATCGTAATCGAATTCAAAGTTGCCTGCCTCTGCCTCAGCAGCTGCTGTCTCGTAGAACTTGTATCCAACATAGATACCTTCTACGTAGTTTACAAATGTAGGATAAGCCTTGCCGCCTTCAGCGAACATGTTATCTACACCGTAAGCTTCCATGTTTGTATAATCAAAATCACCAAAGTTGTTAACTGTTGGTGTAGCAAATAAATCTGCTACGAATGTGTCAGCTGTCTTACCTGATGGGTTAACCTGACCTGCAAGAATCTCGCCAAGTCCATCAAAACCTGTCTGGCCAGTACCTGGGCAGTAAAGAACTGACTTAATCTGTGAGTAATCGTTAACAAAGCCAAGCTCCATAGCGTTTGCTGAGTTAACAACAACGATAACATTATCGAAGTTTGCTGTTACTTCATCAAGAAGTGCCTGCTCTCTGTTTGAAAGCTCAAGGTAAGACTTAGAAGCATCTAAATCATCCTTCTGATCAGAGTAACGAACACCTGATGCACCAAACATACCCTCTGTTGAGAATGTGTCCTTTCCATCATAAGACTGTGGAAGATCAGCACCTTCACCACCTGAACGAGCGATGAAGAAAATAGCTGTGTCTGAATAGTTCTTAGCGTCTGAGATAAGGTTGCCATACTCAGAAACCTTTGGCTCAGGAATTGTCCAATCCTGTCCCATCATACCTACTGTAGGTCTAGTATCTCTCCAACCCTTGTAGAAATCTACAAGATCCTGGTTGTACTCGATACCTGCATCTGTAAGACCTGTTAAAAAGTCTACTGTTGGGTATGCATCTGAAAGAGCACCTGAACCTGTACCACCATAGATAGGGTTAGTTGAAGACCAACCAAATACATTAACCTTTGCACCCTCAGCAAGTGGAAGAGCCTTATCATCATTCTTTAAAAGAACGATACCTTCCTCTGCGATATCTGTACAAAGTTCCTTAGCCTCTGCGATGGCATCTTCTGAAATCTTGCCACCACCCATAGCCATGTTAATCATGGAGAACATAGGGCCAAGTACAATAGTGTTTGCAACTACAACCACTACTAATAAGAAAGCAATCCAAGCTTCCTTTCTGATGAAGCCTTTAAGAGGCTTCTTAGCCTTCATCGCACAAATAGTAACGATGATAGCTGCAACGAGTGCCACGCCTAAGACGATAAGCTGTGGAATCATTGTTTGTAGGACGGCAATAACGTCCGCAATGTTGATTGATAACATTCTCTCTTCTCCTTCCTATTAACTCTTCATTAATAGTAAATTTATCTCATATCGGCTTTTGGGGTTTCTGGGAAGATAATCTTGTTCACGAAGAAGAAGACTACCATAGAAACTCCGCCGTTGAGTACTGTTGTTCCGATGTTGTAAACAAATGCAGGAACGAACTTACCAGCTACTGCAACCCAAATACAGTTGATTGAGTTTACGATGCAAGTGATTACGATGAATGCAAGAATGTACCATGCAATCTGCTTGCCAGCTTTGTCGTGGTTACGGAATACTACAAGCTTCTGAATTGGGAAGTTGATAACCTCGCCGATTACCATGGCAATCATGTATGCTGTGAAGTAAGCAAGACCACCGTGTGCCTGGTCGTAACCTAAGATGTTCCACTGGAATGTTTCACCAGCGATTGTAAGTGGAATACCTGGCCAGCCGAAAGTTCTGTCTCCTAAGAATGCAAAAGCTGCAGGTAAAAATGTAAGTAACAAATACTTGAATACTGTGATTAAGTTACTTACGATTACGAATAAACCACCCTCGCGAACCCACTTAGCAACTGCAGGGTGCTTCTCTACAAAATTATTCCAAAAATTCATTTTCATTCTCCTTTAGTCTCTCGCTTGTTACGCTTACAATCATTTATATTTCCTTTGTCGACTAGGATGTCTCCTGCAGAAATATAAATAATTGTTAGCTACAAGCTATCTTTAGGTTTGGATTTATAACTGTTTATTCCTTATGATTTAAACGTGCTTCGTATTTTTTGTTTGCGCGGGCGTTTCTGAAGAAGCCACCGATTACGCCGCCAAGGCCACGGAAGAAGTGTCCATTGGCAATCTTTACAATGCTTTCTACCATATCACGGCTTACCATTCCGCCTGACATCTTACAAATTGCTCTGAAAGGCATGTTGTAGATGAACATTGTGTTAAGATCAGGTACGCCCTTTTCATAAGATTTATCAAGGTTGTTCTTAAGTACCTTGTAAACTAATCTGCAAATTCCGCTCTTTGCATCCTTCATCTGGCAAAGGGCATCGTTGATATCAAGTGGTCCAACCTTTTCCTCTGGAAGTGGAGCTGCGTAAAGCTTTTCGAACTCTTCGTAGTGAACGTTTCTAACCTTTCCTGTTTTGTAGCTTGGAAGGCTTTCGATATCGTAAGGCAATTCTGTGATTGTGCCCTTCTTTGTGATTCTGCCTGTAAGCTCGATATCACGAACGTTTCCACCTACGTAAATCTGATACTCGCCATCTTCGATTTCCCAGTTGTTGCTTACAGTTGAGAAATAACGGAATGACTTGTCATCAAATGGA
The DNA here is from genome assembly GCF_900113655.1 of Pseudobutyrivibrio sp. OR37. Lineage (GTDB taxonomy): Bacteria > Bacillota > Clostridia > Lachnospirales > Lachnospiraceae > Pseudobutyrivibrio. Next base: position 71,677 of record NZ_FOQF01000015.1, read on the forward strand.
ATCTCTACATCTACTGATTCGCCAGCCTTAATCCAAACCTTTTTGAAGCCCTTAAGTTCCTTCTTAGGACGGATAAGACCTGATTCAGACTTACCAATGTACATCTGAGCGATTTCAGCGCCGTCGCGATTTCCTGTATTTTTAATAGTAAATTTAATACCCTCTTCTGATACTGAAAGTGCTGAGTATTCGAATGTTGTGTAGCTTAAGCCGTATCCGAATGGGAACTGAACTGCCACATCAGCTGTATCGTAATAACGATATCCGATGAATGGTCCCTCGCGATACTGGAGGTTTCTCTTATCTGTGTTTGCATAATTTACGATTGAGCAATCTGTATATGCGAATGGATAAGACTCTGAAAGCTTACCTGTTGGGATTTCCTTTCCAACGATGATATCAAGAACTGCTGATGCGCCAGCCTGTCCTGTTAAATATCCGTGAAGTAAAGCCTGTAAGTTGCCAAGCCATGGCATCTTTACTGATGAACCAGCACTCATAACACCGATGATGTGCTTGTTGTAAACTGTAAGCTCCTCAAGCTCCTTTATCTGATACTCAGGCACATCGATTGACATTCTGTCTGCGCCTTCGCTTTCAGCGATTTCATCTAATCCGAAGAAGAATAAAACTACATCTGCCTTCTCTGGATCATCTGTTACGTTTAAGTCATAGTTTGCAATCTGCTCTCTTATTGTCTCAACCTTTGTTGAGTTAACCTGTGAACTACCAGAACCCTGGTAACGTGGCTTATCAACAAATGGTCCGCGTAAGCAAACTGTTGTACCTGCCTTAAGTGGAAGGATATCTTCATCATTCTTAAGAAGCACTGCTGAGTTAACAGCTGCCTTTTTAGCAATCGCGTGGTGTGCTTCCTTATCGAATCCCTTAGTATGGTCATTCTCCTTGAAGTAGATAGCTGCTTCTATAATAGGAAGAATTGCCTTGTCGATTTCCTCTTCTGTGATGCGTCCTTCGCCTTCTGTAGCTGCCTTGATAAGCTCTCTTGCTGAATCAAGACCAGGATTTGGCATCTCAACGTTTGACTGGCACTTAACACCTGCAACATGGTCGTTACTAGCACCCCAGTCTGTAACAACGATACCGTCAAATCCCCACTCTTCTCTAAGGATATCTACAAGAAGATGCTTGTTCTCGTTTGCATACTGACCGTTAACCTCGTTGTAGGCTGACATGATTGTCTTTGCCCCGCCTTCCTTAACAGCGATTTCGAATGCTGTAAGGTAAATCTCACGAAGTGTACGCTCATCAACAACAGCGTTCATAGCCATTCTGCGGTACTCGCGAGAGTTAACTGCAAAATGCTTTGGGCAAGAATAAACATGCTTGCTCTGAATACCTCTTACATAAGCAGCTGCCATCTTACCTGCAAGGATTGGATCTTCGCTGAAATACTCAAAGTTACGACCACAAAGTGGAGAGCGTTTCATATTAAGACCAGGTCCAAGTAACACATCTACGTTCTGTGCCACTGCTTCTTCACCAAGAGCTGCACCGATTTCTTCGCCAAGGCTAGGATCCCAGCTGTTAGCAACTGTTGCTGCTGTTGGGAAGCATGTAGCTGGAAGTGATGCGTTAAGTCCTAAATGATCACCAGCGCCTTCCTGACGACGTAACCCGTGAGGGCCATCAGAAAAAGTAATTGACTGTATCCCCAAGCGTGGAATATCACGTGACTCCCACTCATTCTTACCGCTTAAAAGTGCGGCCTTCTCCATCAATGTAAGCTTTGAAATTATTTCTTTAGCGTCCATCTATATCCTCCATTTAATCTATGGCTAGCCGTTAGTCCGCCTGTTACGCTAACAAGCATTATATTTCTACGGTCGACAGCACGTCTCCCTTAAGAAATATAAGAGCTTGTTAGCTACAGGCTCGTTGGCCGACTCAGACTCATTGACTGGCTCAGGCTCATCGGCTTACCGTTCTTAACCATTTCTGATATTAATCTACCACGATATAAAAAAAACAAGCTGTCCCGAAGGACAACTTGTCAAAAATCCGTGATAACTTGCATTTACCCTCATCAGTCACCTGCGGTGACAGCTTCCCCCAGAGGGGGAAGCCTACTTCTTATTGCTGAGAAGGACCTTTACCTTGAACCAACCATCTTCGTAGCTTACGTTCATGGCGCCGCCGTATTTTTCGGCTACCTGGCCTATGGATTTCAGGCCGAAGCCGTGCTTTACGTTATCTTTTTTAGTTGTGCGAGGCAGATTATCGTTTTTGAAGATTCGCCTCTTTTCACTTTTTCTAAGCTTTACATTATCACTATCAGAATAGTTTTCGCATTCTATTATAATGAATTGATTACGTGAACGAACTGACAGGGTGATTAATCTTTTGTCTTTATCTTCTACCTGCTGGGTTGCCTCGATGGCATTATCAAGGACATTACCAAATAATGAACAGATATCCTTAACGTGAATGCCGGAAAGCAGATCTCCATCTATCATGGCATTAAGAGTGATGTTCTTTTTCTCACACTGAAGACTTTTGGTGGTGAGGATAACATCCAAAACCTTGTTTCCTGTGTTCATAAAGGATTCTTGGATGGCGATTGCCTGCTCCATGTCCTCTAACACTTCAGCACGTCTTGCTGGATTATCCTCTTCCTTTAACGCCATTACGTAATGCTTCATATCATGCATTTCCTTGCGCAAGGCCTCGGAATTATCGACCGCCAGCTTGTACTGCTCGTACTGCTTTTGGAACAGCTGATTGATGGCATCATTTTCATTTTTAGCTGCCATCTCGTTACGGCGGCCCATTTCTGTCATCAGCATCAGCATTCCTCCGAAATCAACCAATGTTCTAACATATAGCATATTTTCAGAAGCTGAAAACGGTGTCTTTTGCGTAACAAAGCTTAGATTGGACATGATGAAAGCGCCGATACCGGTAACGATGACGCTAGTTAATTCCTTCGTCTTAATATTAAGATTTCTGTTAGGTGAAAAATTGCCCTTTTCAAAATTATGATAAGCAATAAAGGTTATCGTATATACGATACACATTACAACCACCGATTCTGTAAAATCATCCACATTCGAAAAATAAACGCACCATACATAAAGCTGTATGTAAAGTGAGGCAGCAAATTCTGCCAAAACAAATGCGTGAGTAGTGATAACTCCACAATCCTTAGGCTTGATATCAAGCACATAATATAATGAAAAATACATCAGACCAACTGCACCAATCATACTTGGAATCCAAAATTCCAAAGGAAGAAGTCCTGCAATGAATTGATATAAAACCTGCATAAAAAGTGTTCCTATGCACTGAAAAACATAAACCTTGTCGTGGCGTCTTCTTTTATAAATATTGAAATAAACAAAAACCGCTAGCCATTCAGCAATAGCGGTAAAAAGTCGCGGTGTATCCTGTAATTTAACTGGGTCTAAAAAAGCTTGTAAATCCATTTTAATCTCCTAGTTTATAGAATGTCCTCTGTAAGGGCTGCCATGAATTCCTTTTTTCTGGCTCTACTAATAGGAAGCGCTACTCCGTTTGTAAGTAACACCTCTTCCTTCTGCACTGCCTCAACCCTTGAAAGATTAACGATGTATGCGTTATGGCATTTGCTAAAGCCATGCTCCATAAGCATCTCATCAAATCTCTTAAGCGGTCCAGCAGTAGTATAGTCCTGTTCATCGGTATGAATGATTACATTGTTACGCTGGCTTTCAATATATGAAATGGTGTCGCAATCCAGCTTAATCTGCTTGTCATCCACAGAAACCTTCACATACACATGCTGCTTTTTAGCATTTACTCTGGTGATGGCCTTGTCAAAAAGCTGCTCAAACTGAGTGTAAGGAACAGGCTTAAGGACGTACCCTAATGCATCAACAGCATAGCCCTGAACAGCATACTGCACTGTGGAAGTGATAAAGATAATGATAACATCAGAATCTACCTTACGAATTTTCTCTGCTGCTGCCATTCCATCCAAATGCTTCATCTGAATATCCAGCAGGATAATATCAAACTGGCCCTTATAATCATCTACAAGGTCAATTCCATCACTAAGATGTGTGATGTTAAAGGGCTGCTTTGTGGAATTTCCATATTTATTTATATAATTTTTCAAAAGCTCAGCTTGGCTAAGCTCATCCTCAACAATACATATACTAATCATGACTATAAAATAATACAAAAATTGGTTGTGCGCAAGTAGGTGATGCTTCTATTCAAAAAACAGCCAGAGCTCTATGCCCTGGCTGTCTAAAATCTAAATTATTCTGTAAATAATGGTGTTGAATAGTAGCGGTCTCCTGAATCTGGAAGAAGTGCTACGATTGTCTTACCCTTGTTTTCTGGGCGCTTTGCAAGTTCGATTGCACCATGAAGTGCTGCGCCAGATGAAATACCTACTGAGATACCTTCCTTTTTAGCAAGAAGCTTTGCTGCTGCAAATGCATCTGCACTGTCTGCCTGGTATACTTCATCATAAATCTTTGTATTAAGAACGTCTGGCACGAAGCCGGCACCGATACCCTGAATCTTATGAGCACCTGCACGTCCCTCTGAAAGAACTGGAGAATCCTTTGGCTCAAGAGCAACTACCTTTACTTTTGGATTCTGGCTCTTAAGATATTCACCAACACCTGTAACTGTTCCACCTGTACCTACACCAGCGATGAAGATATCCACATTTCCGTCTGTATCTTTCCAAATTTCAGGACCTGTTGTTGAACGATGTGCTGCTGAGTTTGCAGGATTAACAAACTGACCTGGGATGAAGCTTCCTTCGATTTCTTTAGCAAGCTCTTCTGCCTTGGCAATAGCACCCTTCATACCCTGTGCACCTTCAGTAAGAACGATTTCTGCGCCGTATGCCTTAAGAATATTTCTACGTTCTACTGACATTGTTTCTGGCATTGTAAGAATTGCACGATATCCCTTTGCTGCTGCGATAGCTGCAAGACCAATACCTGTATTACCACTTGTTGGCTCGATGATTACAGAGCCTTCCTTTAATAATCCCTTTTCCTCTGCATCTTCAATCATTGCTAGAGCAACTCTGTCCTTTACAGAACCAGCTGGATTGAAATACTCAAGCTTAACTAACACTGTAGCCTCTAAGCCGAGCTCCTTTTCAATATTTGTAACCTCAACAAGTGGAGTATTTCCGATTAATTCACTTGCTCCCTTATATATCTTTGACATTTCAATATCCTCCTGTTTTTTTAATAATATAGTCCGCCTGTTACGCTAACAAGCATTATATTTCTACGGTCGACAGCACGTCTCCCTTAAGAAATATAATAGCTTGTTAACTACAGGCTCATTTAAATCTCATTTAAAACTTATTATACAGCATTCGCCGATTTTTCTGCATTAAAAATTCCATCAATCTTTTCGTCGTCGATTGCTGCAAAGCCCTTCTCAAGGTCTTCGATAATATCATCGATGTGCTCTGTACCAATTGATAGACGAATTGTGCTTTGAGTAATTCCCTGGTCGATAAGCTCTTCTTCTGTGAGCTGTGAGTGAGTAGTTGTTGCTGGGTGAATTACAAGACTCTTAACATCTGCAACATTTGCAAGAATTGAGAAGATTTCAAGATTATCAATAAACTTGTAAGCCTCTTCCTTGCCACCCTTTATCTCGAATGTAAAGATGCTACCGCCATCCTTAGGGAAATATTTCTTGTAAAGCTCATGGTCTGGATGATCCTCAAGTGATGGATGATTTACATGAGCTACCTTTGGATGATTCTTAAGGAACTCTACCACCTTCTTTGTGTTTTCTGCATGTCTGTCGAGACGTAGAGGCAATGTCTCAATTCCCTGCAAAAGGAGGAATGCGTTAAATGGAGAGATTGTTGCCCCTGTGTCTCTAAGAAGAATTGCCCTAATATAAGTCACAAATGCCGCAGGTCCGGCCACCTCAGCAAATGATACGCCATGATAGCTAGGGTTTGCTTCTGCAATATTTGGATATTTTCTTGATGATTTCCAATCGTATTTTCCAGCCTCAACGATAACACCACCAAGTGTTGTTCCATGTCCACCGAAGAACTTTGTAGCTGAATGAACAACGATATCTGCACCGTGTTCAATTGGACGAACCCAATAAGCAGCTCCAAATGTGTTATCTACAACAAGTGGAAGATTTGCTTCATGAGCAATCTTTGCAATAGCATCGATATCTGGAATATCACTGTTTGGATTTCCAAGTGTCTCTAAGTAGATAGCTCTTGTATTATCCTGGATAGCATTTCTTACTTCATCAAGGTTGTGAGCATCTACAAATGTTGTAGAAACACCATACTGTGTAAGAGTATGTGCAAGTAGATTGTAGCTGCCACCGTAGATAGTCTTCTGGGCTACGATATGTCCGCCGTTTGCTGCAAGTGCCTGAATAGTATAAGTGATTGCTGCTGCGCCAGATGCAACTGCAAGTGCTGCCGAGCCGCCCTCAAGTGCTGCCACTCTTGCTTCTAAAACTCCCTGTGTAGAATTTGTAAGTCTTCCATATATATTACCTGCATCTGCAAGACCAAAGCGGTCAGCTGCATGCTGAGAATCTCTAAACACATAAGATGTTGTCTGATAAATAGGTACTGCTCTTGCATCAGATGCTGGATCTGGATTTTCCTGACCTACATGAAGTGCTAATGTTTCAAATCTATAGTTGCTCATATACGTTTCCTCCTTTTATTTCCCTTTTATTTTTCGTTTGTTTTTTAAGATGAGATTATAATATACGTTATTACCTACTAGGTCAATAGGTTTTATAATTGCCAAAAATTATAGCTGGCTATTAATTTGATTTATAACCAGCCTGATTTGTTTATTATTCTATTCATAAGCAAATGTTTTCAAAAATTTACGGGCTCTTTCAGTGGAAGGCTTGATGAAAAAGCTTTTTGCATCATTGCTCTCTTCCACAATTTCCCCCTTGTCTAAAAATATTATTCTATCTGCAATAGCTCTTGCAAACGACATCTCATGGGTAACTATCAGCATAGTTGAACCAGCCTTTGCAAGAGAAAGCATTGTCTCTAATACCTCATGCACCATCTCTGGATCAAGTGCAGCTGTAACCTCATCAAATAATAAAATATCAGGATGCATAAGAAGTGCGCGAACGATTGCTACTCGTTGCTTTTGTCCACCTGAAAGTTGTCTTGGATAATAATCCTTTTTATCAACAAGTCCTACCTTATCCAATAACTCAAGGGCTTCCTTGATAGCTTCATCCTTTGAACGCTTCTGCACCTTCATTGGCGCAAGAATTATGTTTTCAAGGACCGTCTTATGTGGGAAGAGCTCATAAGATTGAAATACCATTCCTATTTTTTGTCTAAGCTTAGTAATCTCTCTTTTACCAGCTTCGACAGGAAGTCCATCCACCACTATCACACCATCCTGAATTTCCTCTAGCCCATTAAGACACCTCAGAAAAGTACTCTTTCCACAGCCAGATGGACCTATGATAACCACAACCTCGCCCTTTTTCACAGATAGGTTTATGTCTTTTAATACAACATTATCTCCAAATTTTTTTTGTAAATGTGTAACCTTTAATAATTCGCTCATTACGCCCACCTTTTCTCTAAATAAATTGCAAGCCTGCTGATAGGCCAGCAAACTATGAAATATAATAAGAACACCACTGCAAATACTCCAAAGGCTGCGTTAGGTGATACCTTTCTGTTAGCCTCGATTATCTGCTGTGCCACCTTTAAAACCTCAACAATTCCAATCATCATTACAAGAGATGTAGTTTTAATCATTCTTGTAATCAGATTTATAGAAAGTGGAATCAGCCTTCTAATTGTCTGTGGTAGTATGATGTAAAAGTACGTCTGCTTTTTATCCATGCCAAGCGCGTATGCAGATTCAAACTGAATCTTTGGAATGCTTTTTATAGAGCCTCTTACCAAATCTCCCATTTCTGCAATGCCCCAAAAGCTAAATACGAATATAGCGGAGGCCTCTGCAGTAATATCCCAGCCAAAAATTCTTGTTGTTCCGAAATATACAATGAATAGCAGTACCATTTGTGGCATAATTCTTACCACTTCAAGATAGATTTTCAAAATAGCCTTTAGCCATAGCTTGTTAAGTGTCATCAAAACACCCACCAGCAATCCAAATACAATACTGATTGCAACTGATACAAGGCTGATTTCTACTGACACCCACAGTCCCTGTAAAAGTCTAAAAAAATTGGTGCCTTTAAATAAAACATCAATCCCCAAATTGGCCATAGCGCATCCTCCTTTCTACAAATGCTCCAAGTATTGAAACTGGAAGAAGCATTATCAAATAGAAAACTACAAGAAGGAATAAGCACTCGATAGTCTTTGCGTACATTCCTATTAAATCCTTTGCAGTAAACATCAAATCCATCAGACTGATTGTGGAAAATACTGATGTTTCCTTTAAAAGGAAAATGACATTTGCAAGAAGTCCTGGTACGCTCATTGAAATAGCCTGAGGTAAAATCACATGTATAAATGTCTGCTCCTTTGTCATGCCAAGGCTTAATGCGCTTTCTGTCTGAATTACTGGGATTGATTCTAATCCACTTCTGATTGTCTCTATCATGTAGGCGCCGCCAAGCATTCCTAAGCCAAGGACGCCACAGGTTTCTGCTGTAATCTTTATTCCCACCTTTGGCAGGGCAAAATAGATAAAAAATAATTGCACTAAAAGTGGGGTGTTTCTGAAAATTTCAATATATATTCCGGTGATAACCTTAAGGACTGGGATTCTAAAATGAAGAATGGCAGCGCCAGCTAGTCCAAGGACCAAGCTAAGAAGTATGCCCTGCCATCCAATCTTCATTGTAAGAATAAGTGCGTCCTTATATAGTGGAATATAACTTTTAAGAATATCTATATCCATCACTAAATAAATAGCCTTTCAATTATTGTACTTTTCCACCATCTAATCTGATGAATTATTGCTCTACTACTAAAGTATCTTCATACTCTGCACCGTATGTATCAATAAGAGTTGCCTCATAATCAGCGTGGAAGAACTGTTCTGATCCAAGAGCCTTTAACTCATCATTGAGCCATGTAAGAAGTGTTTCATTGCCCTTTGTTACAGCTGGAGCAATAGTATCATTATCACCAAGTGATGGGATACCAACTGTGTAGCCCTCATTTTCTATCGCAAATGCGATAACCTCTGTGTTATCATTTGCCCATGCTACACCATTACCATTTTCAAAGGCTGTCTTTGCCTCAGCGTATGCATCATACTTCTGAAGCTTGATATCTGGATAATTCTTTGTAAGATAAGTCTCTGCTGTTGTTCCAGAAATTACAATCACCTGATCATCTGCCCCAATATCATCAAGACTTTCAATTACTGCATCTGATGGAGATACTACGCCAAGCGCAACATTCATATATGGAAGTGCAAAATCTACCTCTTCTGCTCTTTCCTCTGTCACGGTAAAGTTTGCAAGAATAATGTCTACCTTTCCAGTCTGAAGATATTCGATTCTGTTGGCTGCCTCTGTTGATACATAATTAATCTTTACTCCAAGATCCTCGCCAAGTCTTTCGGCTAAATAAACATCATAGCCAGCATAGTCACCATTTTCATCTACATACCCAAATGGGCTTTTGTCCGAAAAAACACCGATATTGATTGTGCCGCTCTCTTTGATTTCATCTAATGTTCTAAAGCCTGATGCATCTGCTTTGGCAGAAGTCTCAGTTGTAGTTTTATCTGAAGCAGCTGCTGTATCATTATTTGAGCCGCATGCTGTAAGTGTAGTTGCTGTAAGCGCTGTAATAAGTAATCCACTTGTTAATCTGTTAAATAATTTGTTTCTCATTTTATTTGTCCTCTTTCATTTATATTTTTATCAATTTCTCAATTGCCCCCGCAAGATTCCTATGGCTCTTATCATCCATATGCTCTTGATCCAATTCTGAAGGCTCCGCCACATCAGATGCTGCCAAAAACTTACAATCATATTCCTCGGCGAGCTTCTTGAAGACCGCCTTCAATTCCTTGGAGGTAACCACAGAGTTTTCATTAAATTCAGGGTCATATTCCTTCATCCAAACCTTTTCACCCAAGTGAATAGGTGATACTAAGATGATATCCATATCTTTTTTATATGCTCTAATTTGTCTAAGAAGGATTTCAATCCCTCTACCAATCACGGTAGAGGAGGCATTATAAATTGATTTACAATCGTTCGTTCCAAGCATAAGCACTACTGTATCGATTGGATAATGTGACTCTAAGAAAACCGGTAAGTAAAGAGAACCATTCCTACCAATACGCGTGCTATCTTCAAAAACAGTGGTTCTTCCGCAAAGGCCTTCCTCAACGATTCTGTAATCTTCCACTCCTAGTCTTTTAGAAAGAATCCCTGTCCATCTGACATTGCTAGAATATCTATCACCATTATCTGGTCTTAATCCGTATGTATTTGAATCACCAAAACATAAGATGTTTTTCATGTGTTACCTCCTACTATTAGTATTAGTCATAGTCATTCTTTACCTTTTCTATAGGTTCGACTATGCTGTTTAAGGTACTGTGGATTGGTTTTCGCCTCCTACCGCATAGACGGTTTACGAAAGGCTCCAACCACAGTCTCTTTGTTTATTTGTTAATCAGTTAGTTACCGCATGACGGTTTATCAAGAAGTAGGTTACGATTGCAAGGAGCCCTGTGGATCTGAAACAGTATCAATACTATTATTAGGGAGGTCCTATATGATCTATGTAGGAATTGATGTCGCTAAAGACAAACACGATTGCATTATCAAGAACTCTGTTGGGGAAGTTGTTTTCAAAACATTCAC
>NZ_FOQF01000080.1 GCF_900113655.1 Pseudobutyrivibrio sp. OR37
ATCATCGCTCATAGCTTTGATGTCAGATGCCGTCATTCCTTCAGGTGGATTTTGGATATATTTAGTTCTTATTTCATCTACAGGATTGTTGTTACTAATAAGAATCACCTCCAAGCTTTTTAATGATTTTAACACTTGGAGAAAGATATAGGAACCTATCCAGCTTTAGCCCAAGCTCTTTCGTAGAGTTCCTGTAGAGTGTATGAATGATGAGCATACTTGATTTCAAGTATAGTCATTGTTTCCTTACAGCAAGGACATTGAATTGGGTCATAGCCAAATGTTGCAGCAATGGAGTTGCGCCATTTAGTTTTATTCAAAAGAAAACGATGTTTTTCTTTAGGTATGGCTTTGAAAACTTTTTGATCTTGCTCCCTATTTCTAGCATAGATGCCATAGTAGCGGATTTGTTTAAAGTGCTTTTCTGGGATGTGTTGAGAAATAAGTTTCATAAATTCAATGGCAGGAAGTTTAACCACCACTAATTTATCATCTTCATGACGATTGTAATGATAGGTAACAATACCATCTTTATAACTGTCTATTCGCTTTGTAGAGATAACGGGTCTGCCTAGATATCTGCCAATGTATTTGGCAATTTGTTTTGGATCACACTGATTAGGTTTTGCATAGACATAAAAGCCATTGGCACAGTGCTTATAGATATATGCCTTTGTTTTCTTAAAGGAAGGGCCGATTTTCATTTCCATTTCATTTAGGAGAGCAGTTCGAAAGGCATTTCTTAGATATGTATAGTTAAAATGTTTTTTTGGACGCCACACAGTGTTATTGCCAACACCGCCTTCAGTTACTAAGCAGTGAATATGAGGGTTCCACTGAAGACTTCTTCCAAAAGTATGTAATACGCAAATCATACCAGGAGTAAAGCATTCAGATTTGTTATCTTTATGAAACATTTCTAAAACTACAGAACGAACAGAAGAGAAAAGACAGTTTAGTAAATCTCTGTCATCAAGAAAGAATTGTCTAAGTTCTTCGGGGATAGTGAAAACGCAATGGCGATGAGTGGTTCTGACAAGTTTAAAAGACATGG
>NZ_FOQF01000011.1 GCF_900113655.1 Pseudobutyrivibrio sp. OR37
AAAATACTACCTGTGTGAAGGAGCTTGGTCTCACGTGTGTTGCGACACAGAATACAAGCGCTTCTATGACATCAAATACAAAGAAGTCAACAGGAACCAGCACAAACGCGCACTCGCACTTACTGCCCGTAAATTTGCTAGATTGGTCTACAGTATGCTGAAGACTAATCAGCTATACAAAGCTCCTGTTTCAAAGTAGTAAATACTACTTTAGGAGTTAACGCCCTGTTTTTTTGAAACAGTACGGCAGGGCTTAGGCGGTCGTTCTTTCTTTTTTGAAAAATAACCAAAAAGAAAGGGACTTTTCAAGATTTTTCATCTTGACATATCACCGCTAGACTATTTATTAATTTTCCTCAAACAATGCCTTGGCGCGGGCGTAAGAAATGTTGAACTTTCTTATTCCCTCATAGTTTTCCTTTGGATAGGTGTAGCGCACCTCTTCTTCCAAATCCTTCAGTAGCTTCTTGTTACCTTTTAGTGCAGGGGCTGCATCTGGTGAAAGGTTTCCAGTAATGTATTCAGCTACATTTTCGGATTCGTCTACATAAGCTTCCACGTGAGCTAAATCATATTTTGCGATTTGGTAATCAGGATTTGCAAATGCAAATATGATGTAGGCAACAGTGATTGTGACCATGGCAGCCTTGAACACTGGGAAGGTTGATTTGTACATAGATACAATCAAAAATGCCAACCAGAGACTAAGTACGCATAAGAACCATAGTACAAAAACTCTTAAGAAGGTAAGCTGAAATGCCTGGATGTAAAGAATCATTCTCATGGCAGAGGATGCTACCATGATGTATGTACAAGCTCCTATTACTGAAAGAATAACTGTAAGTAATTTATTCTTGGCAAATGCACGTGAGCACACCAAAACAAGTGCAACATTAATCATGCAGACTGCAAGTAACTGATAGAAGCCTTCGTGAGCGTACTCTGCGTATGTGTAGCCAGTTGGAAGCTTCATGCTGTCTGTGAACAGGAAAAGTACCTGAATCAAGCAGAAGAATAAATATACTATTCCAAGCAAAATAGTAAATGTAATAGCTATTAATGGATTGTTATTTCCCTGCTTTGCTGGGCTGATATTTATATTTTTCTTATTGAGCGAATAAGGTATGGTGTATGCGCATACAAATGCTGCAAATAATGTCCATGCGATTCCAACAATATCCCAAATATTATCTGGAAGATGTATCTCACTAAAGGCCTTTTCTAACACTCTGCTGAACACTGCATCAGCTGATATAAGAAGGCTAATTACCACTGCAAGAAGTGGAATTGCAATGATAATTCCAAGACCGACAGCCATAAGAGCGCTCTTTCTCTCCTTGCTGGTTTCACTACCCTTATCTTTAACCCATACAGCAAAATCTCTAAATGGCCAAGGGAAATATTCTATCGGGCGAACTATTGTAAAAAATATTCCACAAATCCAGCCAGCAATATCCCAGCCTGTGGTATCAGCATATAGCTGCATGATAAATGACATAAATAATAGCACTATTGCAAGACTACTTAGGTTCTGCACGCTATGGCTTGTAAACATGCACTTTGAAACAGCCAGTAACATCAGCGATATTACATAGAAAAGATTAAGCCCCACCTTTCCATTTCTATCCTTTAGAAATGTTAGATTATCACTCTTTCTAACAAGGGCAATTAATCCCAGTGTTATTGCCATAAAGATTGGGTATGTTATTGATGTTCTATTGCTGTATAAACATATCGTATATACGATAGCAAATATTAATGCTACAAGACCGTATTTTTTGAAAGCAACTGCATCTCCATTTAGTTTGTTTTCCTTTTCAACTACTTCTGCTAATTTATTTTCAGTAACTGCGTTATCCATAACTATTCTTCCTCCGCTTTTTCTACATATTCAAGTATATCTCCTGGCTGACATTGAAGCGCTTCACAAAGCTTCGCAAGAGTTGACACCTTTAAGGCCTTTGCCTTGCCTGTTTTTAAAACCGACATATTGGCTACGGTGATTCCAACCTTTTCTGCCAGTTCTGTAACAGACATCTTTCTTTTGGCAAGCATTACATCTATGTTAAAAACAATTTCACCTTCCATACTTCCACCTCTTAAATAGTTAAGTCACTTTCTTCCTGAAGTTCTGCTGCGTTTTTCACCAATCTGGATAATACCGCCGATGCAACTGTAATAGATACTCCAATAAAAACTACCATTAATGAACAAAGTGTAATCCCCGGATGGCTCATGTTAAGAAATAGCAGTACCACATTTCCAATGAAGAAATATGCTGTATCTCCTGCGGCAACCCATGATATTCGCTTAAAATGCTCTACATTCGCTAGTGAAAAGGATTTGTTATTGCCTATGTTAGTAGCGATCATCCAGCCAATTACAAGCACCGCGTAGCATGGGATTCCGCTAACCCATAGAAAGATTAGCCATGGCCAATAGCAATAACTAAATTCCGGATTATTATATACAATGCTTTCACCTAATGCTGGAAAAAGCACAAAGTATAATACCAATCCACATATAGCCACTCCAATCAATATTACCTTTAACCATTTTTCCAAAGCTTTTAATTCCATAATCATTTCCTCACTTTATTAATACTCTAAGTTCCATATCTATGGTATAACACTTTCTGTATCTAATTGCAATAATAATTTATCGTTTTACGATAAAAATTATTCGTTGAACGTAAAAAACAGGAGACTCATTTCTGAATCTCCTGTTCGTATTACTCAATATGCAATTTCTAGAAATTGAAATATAAAAATGTGCTGATACCAGAAAATGACATCACACTGGCTGCTATTAGCACCGCTGTCCACAGCATGTTTTTAACGGATGGCTTGAATGAAGCCATCAGCTGATGTGAGTTACGGAAACCTAGCACTATAAACAACGCCAGGAAATAATACATTCCTACATAAATAAATGGAAGAGAATTCGTCACTGCAGTACCATCTAGGAAATACTTAAGTGCCGGTGTCTGGAAGGCATAAAGTATGTGCACATCGATGTTGGTGAAATCCACATACATAATCTGCTTGATAAATTCTATTGCATCACCGATTGTGTTAGCTCTAAAGAATACTAATGACACTGCGAAAAATGCCTGTGTAATCATCCAACCAAGAGCTGGGTGCATGTCATCAAATTTCTTTTTAAACATTCTAGTGATAATTACAAAAATACCATTGAGCACCGACCAAATTACAAATGTCCATGCAGCACCGTGCCAAAATCCACTAAGTAAAAATACTATGAAAATATTAACATAGGTTTTTACCTTTCCCTTACGATTTCCACCAAGTGGAATATACACATATCTGGTAAAGAATCGACCTAAGGTCACATGCCATCTGTTCCAAAAATCAGCAATGTTAAAGCATTTGTATGGACTGTCAAAATTCACTGGCAAATCGATATTGAGCATCTTGCCAAGTCCCATGGCCATATCACAATATCCGCTGAAATCAAAATACAGCTGAAAATAATATGCAATCATCACAAGAATTGCGTTGGTAGCCTTAAGTGATGGAACATCCTCAAAGCCCCAATTTACTGCCACGCCAAACACATCTGCTAACAGCACCTTTTTGCCTAGACCCATAGCAAACATGTAAAAGCCCTTTGCCATATTATCCCAGTTGATAGATTTCTTCTTAACATCCTTAAGCTGTGGAATCAATTCATCATGGGTAACGATAGGACCTGCCACCAGTTGTGGGAAAAATGTCACATAGCAGGCATAGGTAAGGAAACCATAATCCGGCACCTCTCCTCTGTAGGTATCCACAATGAAGGATATCTGCTGGAAGGTAAAAAAGCTGATTCCAAGTGGCAATACTATATGCATAAGTGGCCAGTCAGTTTTTGCTATCGTATTTACGTTTTCAATGAAGAAATCCATGTACTTGAAATAGAAGATTATTCCAAGGTTAATAGCTACTCCAAGAATCATCACTGGCTTGCTGCATTTCAATCTACCTACAGATGAAACTGGCAGGATATCAAGCTCAGGATTTTCCGTGGTGGCCTCAAGCAAGGTTTTGTGCTGTAAGGTCTTCATCCACTTGTAAATCAGATAGTTAATGATGACCGATGACACGATAATCAACAGATAGCTTGGATTAAAGTATCCGTAAAACCATAGCGACATGCCCAGCAAAAAGCCATGTCCCAATCGATAGTTTCCTGTTTTGTTCAACAGGAAATATCCAACTATACAGATTGGTAAAAAGCAAAATATAAATATATACGAATTAAATAACATAGTTATCCTCTACTATTATTTGAATGTGACTATTGTAACGCCGGCATCGCCTTCGCCAAATTCGCCTAAATGGAAATCGGCAACGTTCTTACACTTGCGAAGATACTGCTGCACACCTGCGCGAAGTGCGCCTGTTCCCTTACCGTGAACAACCCTTACAGATGTAAGGTGGCTGATGTAAGCGTCATCCAAATACTTTTCAAGCTTGGCGATTCCCTCGTCAACAGTGCATCCCAAAAGATTGATTTCTGGTGAGATAGATGCTGATTTGTTGAAGCCGCCGTAAGTCATGTTCTTAACACGTGTGCCCTTCTTTGGAACGAACTTGTCTTCCTCTTCGATGAGCACCAAATCCTTGATGTTAACAGTGGATTTCATGATACCCATCTGTACTGTTACATCGCCCTTGGCGTTTGGCTTAGAGCATACGTTACCAGTAAGATTCATTGAAAGCACCTTAACCTTGTCGCCCACATGTAAATCTGTAGGTACGTTTGTGTTTTCCTGAACCTCAACCTTTTCCTTGGCCTTGCTCTTGGCCTTGTTTACGCCCTTACCAAGTGCGGCACGCTTTGCTTCCATAGCAGAAATATTTCCGCCGCCCTTGCCGAATTTATTAAAGTCACGGATTGTTTCGTCAGCAATATCCTTTGCCTCCTGAAGGATAGCTGCTGCATCCTCATGAGCCTGACGGATAAGCTCCTCACGTTGCGATTTAATCTTTTCTTCTTTTGCTGTGGCATTTGCAAGCTTAGCCTCAGCTTCCTTAAGTGCTGCCGCAGCCTCTGCTGCATCCTTTTCAACCTGATGGCGCTTTTGCTCAAGGTCTACCATCAAATCCTCGAAGGATTTATCGTTTTCTGAAAGACGTCCCTTTGCATCCTCTATTAAATCTGTTGGAATACCAAGCTTTGATGAAATAGCAAAAGCGTTAGACTTTCCTGGCACACCGATAATCAAATGGTATGTAGGGCTGAGTGTCTCAAGTGAGAATTCGCAGGATGCGTTCTCAACTCCATCTGTTGAAAGAGCGTACACCTTCAGCTCGCTGTAGTGAGTGGTTGCCATTGTGCGCACATCTAATGTGTGAAGTCTATCAAGGATAGACTGGGCAAGTGCTGCACCTTCCTTTGGATCTGTTCCGGCGCAAAGCTCATCTATAAGGATTAAGAACTGTGGAACCTTATTAGGCTCGTTGGTTCCATGCAATACCTTGGAATGAACAAAATCTTTTGCGTTCTTTTCCACAAGCTCCTCGGTTTCATGGCTGTAGTTTCCACTGTTTATTGCCTCTAAAATGTGGACAATGTTCACCATGTGAGATGAGAATGTGGATAGTGACTGCTCGATAGACTGCTCGTCACCTATATCTGCATAAACATCGTCAAATACTGCTATCTGGCTACGGTCCTTTGCAGGAATGTGAAGTCCCGCCTGGGCCATAAGCGTAAGCAAGCCGCAGGTCTTAAGTGATACTGTCTTACCACCTGTGTTTGGACCTGTTACAAGCAGAAGATTGTAATCCTCGCCAAGCTTAATATCTGTTGCCACTACCTTCTTTGGATCAAGAAGTGGATGGCGGGCGCCGCGAAGATTAATGATACCATCCTCGTTAAACTCTGGGTTGCTAGCGTTTAATTCGATGGCAAATCTACCCTTTGCAAGGATAAAATCTATTTCTGTAAGCAATTCGAAATTGCGAATAATGCCTTCTGAGCTTTCTGCGATTCTGTTAGAAATGTTTGCAAGGATTCGGGCAATCTCATCCTGCTCTCTAACCTGAAGCTCTCTCAGTTCGTTATTCAAATCCACTGCCTGCATAGGCTCGATAAAGAATGTGCTTCCTGTTGATGACTGGTCGTGAACCATACCAGGCACTCTTGATTTGTAATCAGAACGAACTGGCAGACAGAATCTTCCGCCGCGGACTGTTACTACAGGCTCCTGAAGATAGCCTCTTGTAGTGCTGTTATTAAGCATGGAATTCATGACACTTTTAATCTTGTCATTGGTGCGCTTCATACCCATACGGATATCGTAAAGGGCAGTGCTGGCATCATCTGCGATAGTCTCCTCGTCAATGATGCAACGTCTGATTTCGTTCAAGATGGCTACCTCTGGCGAAAGTCCATTGAAGTAGAAGCTAAGAGCATCCTCCTCTTCCATCTGCTTGCCATAAGCGCTTACTCGCTTTGTAACCTCTAGCACATTTGCTACCGCAAGAATCTCCTCGATGGATAATGTTGAACCAAGCTCAAGACGTGCAAGGCTAGGACGTAAATCTGTAGTGCCGCTGGCGCTTACATCTGAAAACTTAATAAGGCGATTAAAGGCACAGGCAGTCTCCTGCTGCATCACCTTAATATCTTCTATGTTGTTTATTGGAAGAAGCTCCAAGCAGCGCTTCTTACCAGACTCACAGGTAGCAAGCTCTGCAAGCCTATTTATAATCTTGTCATATTCTAGTGTTTTTAATACTTTTAAATTCATCTTATTTCCTCAATTAATACTTGTTTGAAATCAACTGAATCAGCTCATTAGCCGTATACTTTCCAACTAAATCAACAAATTCATTTTCTTCTATATCTTCTATTAAAGACATTACTTCTTCATCAGGGATATTTTTAGTGTAATCGGTTGGCTTAACTGTGGCAATAAGAGAGTTCTCTTCTGCCTCATTGTCCTCATCAGCTGTATTATCATAATCATAGGATAAGCAATATATTCTTTCAAGTTTATTCTTTTTTATAGAATAATAGAGAGTTTGGTTTGTATAGTAATCTGAACCACTTTCTTCATCATGCAGCTTTATCCAATTATTTTTTGGCGAATACTGATAAGGCTCTTCACCAGTAACATAATAGTCTAACTCAATTGCAATAGGAGTAACCAAGCCATCCTTGAACGTGTATATGTTTATGCTTCCTGTTGCATTTTTTATCAGCTCTGGGATATCGTCACCGTCAATATAGGCTAGTGCATAGGTTTCACCATAATCGGAGCCTTCTACTTTTAGGAACTGTTTGTAGGCCTCCTGCCAATTATGGTTTGCTTTTCTTTCGGTGCCAATAATAGCTTCTTTTACAGTATCTATTGTGAGATTATCCGCTAATTCATTACTAAGTGAAAATGATAAATCACTAGATGTAAATAGACCATAGGTATCATCATATTTCTTCTCAGTTGTAAATATTATTGTTTTTAATATGGAATGGTTATCATATCCAATGGCAATTAAATCATTCACGCCATCACAGTTCAAATCGCAAACTTCAATATGGGTGATTTTTCTAATATCAATGATATCATCATCCTCTGAAGCGTATAGATTAACAAAATCCACCAACTGATTATCACCGATAATGGCAATCCTTGCAGAGTTACCATCGTCAAAATGAGCATCATCACTTTGATAGGTAACTAACCTGGCATCTGCTGAAAGCTGTGGAATATCAACATCAAATGTAAGCTTCTTATCATTTCCAACTTCCCACATGTTTACGCTTAACTTAACTACATAGCCATTTTCAGTCTTTACCAAAACCATTTTCTTATTAGGTTCTGTAATATCTCTTTTGTCACTAGCGACCTCTAACACATAGGTGTCTTTTAATTTCACTCCGGAAACGCAGGTGCATGGTTTATACTGTAAATAATCTAATTCCTTATAATAAAAATCCTTATCTTTATTATAGACCCACAGGAGGTCATCTTTTAAATCGATGCTAGTGCCTGTGTGCTTATATATATAATCTTTTATACTAGCTCCTGAAATGGCTATCAGCTCATAATCCAGTGAATTATAAGATCTATCATCATCTAAATAGAATTTTTTATCCTTTTTTGTTATCTTCTCCCTTGGAATTCCAGCCCCATCGGCTAACACTTCATTCCAATCTATGTCCTTTGGCTTATCAAATGTTACTCGGTAAAAGCCGTTATATTCATCTGAATCCAAAAGCTCTGTAAATTCCTTGCACTCATCCCATGACAAATCAACAGCATCCTTGGAAGCCTCTATTTCATCTGCATCGACAGTTCTTTTTAAGGCCTCTTGATATAGAGCTTCCTTACTGTATTTCTCATATGCTTCTTTTCCATAATAAGCTCCACCAATCGCCAGCAGGCCAACCAGAAGCACTACTATTAGTTTTTTCATTTTATTTTTATTCCCTTTATCTATAGGCCACGTAAGCCTTTCGAATCTTTCTATCAATCCTTTATAATTATAAGGTATACGGGGGCTAACACAAGCGAAATATTAGTAATCCAGAGTGCTTAACTTGAAATACCCATCATATTTCATTCATGTCAGCCGCTGGTTGCTCGTTACTACTATCTGCGATACTTTTTTCTATCTAGGCAGTAGTCATTCTCATTTTGTTTACTACCTACGATGTGTTTTTGCCTTCAGATAGTAGTCAACATTCATAGCTTTACTATCTATAATAATTTTTTCGCTATAGATAGTAATTAGAAGCCATTGCATTACTATCTGCGAGATATTTTTCTCTGTAGGTAGTAATTGATAGCTGATTCTTTACTACCTATATTCTCTTTTTCTTTTCAGATAGTAATCTCATTAAAATTGATTACTATCTATAAATTATTTTCTGACACAGGTAGTAGCCAGGTCAAAAAACACTACTATCTATGCCTCTATAGCAGTTTCATAATTGTATAATTCTATATACAAAAATTTTTGAACACCATATATATTTACATTACTCCACACAAATGGTATATTGAGCAGCGGATGGTATTCGAAAGAAACTATACCCTTTAATTTCTAAGTTTTAAAATAGTAGAACCCGCACGGCATGCTCGTATCATTTTGAACGAGACTGTATCACCCCCATAAAGGAGGTGTTGCCAATGAAGGTTGGATTTATAGGCGCTGGAAAGGTGGGCTGTTCCTTAGGAAAGCTTTTTGCCGAGACCCAGCATAATCTCACAGGCTATTATAGCCGTTCTTCATCATCTGCGGAATCTGCAGCTGAATTTACCAACTCAACATATTTTCAAAATTTAGAAGACTTAATTCAAGATAGTGATACAGTGTTTATCACCGTTCCTGACGACGCTATTACTGCGGTTTGGGAGCAGCTTAAACACATGTCAATTGCTGGAAAAATGATATGTCATTGCAGCGGTTCTTTATCTTCAGAAATCTTTAGGGATATAAAAGAAACTGGCGCTTACGGTTTCTCGGTCCATCCATTACTGGCGGTATCAGATAGATACATTTCATACCAGGAGCTTCCAAAGGCTTTATTTACAATCGAAGGAGATGCAAATCACATAGGTGATATTGAAGCATTGCTTACGGCAAGCGATTTGCAATCTGCTCGTATAAGCGCAGATGTAAAAACCAGATATCACGGTGCAGCTGTACTTTGTTCAAACCTAGTTGTGGCCCTTATTCAGGCTGCGGAGGATGAACTTCGTATATGCGGATTTTCAGAGGAACAGTTGGCTGATGCCATCGCACCACTTTTATTAGGCAATGTGAACAAGGTTCTTTCTGTAGGAACTAAGGCGGCTTTGACAGGTCCAATTGAACGAAATGATGTTGGAACCGTTAAAAAGCATTTAGACACCTTTGAAGGAATTGATAGGGAAATCTACAGGGTTCTTTCAAAAAAGACCTGTGAGATTGCAAAGGATAAGCATCCTTCCGTAAACTATGAAGCTTTGGAGCAATTATTAAACTCGTAAATGGAGGACGAATAATTTATGAAAAACACAGTAACTACCCTTCAGGCTATGAAGGCTAAGGGCGAAAAAATCAGCATGCTTACATGCTACGATTACACAACAGCATGCCTTATGGAGGAGGCTGGCATCAACGCTATCCTCATCGGCGATTCACTTGGCATGACAATGATGGGCTACAGCGACACACTTCCTGTAACAGTTGATGACATCATTCATCACTGCGCTTCTGTATCTCGCGGACTTAAGGATACATTCCTTGTAGCAGATATGCCTTTCATGTCTTACCAGACTAGCGTAGAGGACGCTGTAAGAAATGCAGGCCGACTTATTAAGGAAGGTCACGCACAGGCTGTTAAGCTTGAGGGTGGCGCAACAGTTGTTGAGCAGATTAAGGCTATTACAAAGGCTGATATACCTGTAGTTGCACACATCGGTCTTACACCTCAGTCTATCAATGCATTTGGTGGATTCAAGGTGCAGGGTAAGAACATCGAGCGCGCTCTTCAGATTGTAGAAGATGCAAAAGCTGTTGAGGCTGCCGGCGCATTCATGGTTACACTTGAGTGTGTTCCAGAGGAGCTTGCAACTCTTATTACTAAGGAGCTTTCAATTCCTACAATCGGCATCGGTGCTGGTAATAACTGCGATGGTCAGGTTCTTGTATATCAGGATATGCTCGGCATGTTCTCTGGCTTCAAGCCAAAGTTCGTAAAGCATTTTGCAAATATCGGTGAGGAAATGAAAAACGCATTTAAGGCTTATGATGCTGAGGTTAAGTCACAGGCTTTCCCTGCTGCAGAGCACAATTTCGCAATCGATTCAGAGGTAATTGCTGAAGTTGAAAAGCAGATTAATACAAAAGAATTTACAGTAAACATTGATTCAAACAAGGTTTTAGCATAAGGAGATATTATGATAAGAGCAACAAAAATTGATGAAGTAAAAGCCAACGTTAGGGAATGGAAAAAGGCTGGTCTTACAATCGGTCTTGTTCCAACCATGGGATATTTACATGAAGGGCACGCAAGCCTTATTGAGCGTGCTCGCAGGGAGTGCGACAAAGTTATCGTTTCAGATTTTGTAAATCCAATTCAGTTTGGACCTAAGGAAGACCTTGCCACTTACCCTAGAGATTTTGAGGCAGATTGCAAGCTTTGCGAAGGTCTGGGAGCTGATTTGATTTTTCATCCTGAACCAAGCGAGATGTATCTTGATGGTTTCCATTCTTACGTTGGTGTGGATACTTTATCCACAGAGCTTTGCGGCAAGAGCCGTCCTATCCACTTCAACGGTGTTTGCACTGTTGTTAGCAAGCTTTTCAACATCACAGAGGCTGATAAGGCTTACTTTGGTGAGAAGGATGCTCAGCAGCTTGCCATCGTAAAGCGTATGGTTCGCGACCTTAATTTCAACATTGAAATCGTTGGTTGCCCTATCATCCGCGAGGAGGACGGCCTTGCAAAGAGCTCACGTAACACATACTTAAACGATGATGAGCGCAAGAAAGCTCTTATTATTCATCAGGCTCTTACCAAGGGTGAGGAAATGGTTCGCTCTGGCGAGAAGGATGCTAACAAGGTAAAGGATACTGTTAGATCTATCATCGAATCAGAGCCAATCTGCCGTGTTGATTATGTGGAAATCGTTGACTGGAACGAGCTTCAGAAGGTGGATACAATCGATGGACCTATCCTTACAGCCGTTGCTGTTTACATGGATGAGAAGGTTAGATTGATTGATAATTTTATTGTTGAATAAGCTAGTGTATTAGAAATGAGGATATTATGAATTTAACAATGCTTAAAGGAAAGATTCACAGAGCAACCGTTACCCAGGCTGCTTTAGACTATGTTGGAAGCATCACAATTGATGAGGATTTATTAGATGCTGCTGGTATTTTAGAGTACGAGCAGGTACAGATTGTTGATGTGGAAAACGGAAACCGCTTCGAGACTTACACCATCGCTGGTGAGCGTGGTAGCGGAATGATTTGCCTTAACGGTGCCGCAGCCCGTTGCGTTCAGGTAAACGACCATGTAATTATCATGTGCTATTGCAGCATTGATTCCAAGGAAGCTGCAGACCACAAGCCTAACGTAGTGTTCGTGGATGACAAAAACGGAATCAGCCGCGTTACATGCTATGAAAAACATGGAAGATTAGAGGATATGTAAAAGCACTAAATAAAAAGCCACCTGGTTACGGTAACAAGGTGGCTTTTTAGTATCTTTATATTTCCCTATTTTTAATTTCGATGTAAGATTTTACGACTTCGATTAATCTGTCGTAGTCCATAACTCCGGTGTCTAGGCAGAAGTCGTAGTTGCGGGCATCGTTCCAATCACGGCCAGTGTAGTATTTGTAGTATTCGGCGCGGTGTTTGTCGATGTCGTGCATGCGTTTGATAAGCTCCTCATCTGTGCCGCTTACCTGCTTACGAAGACGCTCCAGGCAATCCTCCTCGGAGGCGTAAAAGAACAATGAAAGTACATTAGTTTTATCTCGCAAAATATAATCTGCACAACGTCCAACTATGATACAGCTTTGGGTATCAGCAATTTGTCTGATTACATCAGCCTGAAGCTCGAAAAGGTTATCATCTGATGTGAAGGCTGAATCCTCTGGTGTAAGAGGCTTTCCTTTATATTTGCCCTTTGCCTTCAAAAAGATTTTGCGAACGTGCTCATCTACCTGACCGAACATTTCCTCGCTGATTCCGCTTTGATCAGAGGCCATTCTTAGGATTTCTCTGTCGTACACTGGCAAATTCAGCTCTTTTCCAAGCTTCTTAGCAAGTGTAAGACCACCTGAACCATAACTTCTAGCAATACTAATAACTAACTTCTTTTCTTCCATAATTACCCCCTGTAATTTGGCTTAATCGACTGATAGATAGACTTCCTTTCCACCCTCATCAGTCAGCTTCGCTGACAGCTTGTCTCGCCTCCCGGCTCGGTCGTTGCTGAACAGGCTCCACTGGAGCCTAGCAACCCCAGAGGGGGAAGCCTTATTATTCGCCTAAGTACGCCTTCTTGATAGAATCGTCATTCATTAACGCATCGGCGTCGCCAGATAGGACGATGTTGCCTGTTTCGAGGACGTACGCCCTGTCAGCAATGGCGAGAGCCTTCTTTGCATTTTGCTCTACCAAAAGTACTGTGGTGCCTGCTTTAGAGATTTCTTCGATGATTTTGAAGATTTCATCTACGTAGATTGGAGACAGACCCATAGATGGCTCATCCATCAGGACGATGCTAGGCTTGCTCATAAGAGCTCGGCCCATGGCAAGCATCTGCTGTTCTCCACCTGATAATGTTCCTGCAAGCTGATTTTGACGTTCCTTCAGTCTTGGGAAGCTTTCGTAGATTCGTTCAAAACTATCGGCTATTTCTGCTTTACTACTTCTAGTATATGCTCCCATTTTCAAGTTTTCAAGCACTGTCAAACCGCTAAAAACTCGCCTGCCCTCTGGTACATGAGCAAGTCCCATTGAAACGATTTTGTGGCCTGGAATCTTTGTAATATCGGTGCCCTCAAGTAGGACTTTTCCGCTTGTTGGCTGAAGCATTCCAGATATTGTTTGAAGGGTTGTGGTTTTGCCTGCGCCGTTGGCGCCGATGAGGGCAATGACTTCACCTTTGTTTACTTCGAAGGAGATTCCTTTAAGTGCTTGGATTACTCCGTAATTTACTACTAAGTTTTCTACTTTTAACATTTTTATTCTCCTAAATACGCTTTGATTACTTCTGGGTCGTTTAGGACGGCGGAGGTCTCGCCGGAAGCGAGAACTCGGCCAAAGTTTAGAACTGTAAGCTTTTCACAGATTCCTGATACAAGCTTCATGTCGTGTTCAATAAGAAGGATGGTAACGCCGAATTCCTTGCGGATTAGAGCGATGGTATCCATCAAATCCTGTGTTTCGTTAGGATTCATTCCTGCGGCTGGCTCATCTAAAAGCAATAGCTTTGGGCCAGTAGCAAGGGCTCTTGCAATCTCCAGCTGTCTTTGCTTGCCGTATGGAAGATTAGAAGCAAGTACATCTGCCTCCTTATCCAAGCCAAATACTGATAGTATCTCAAGGGCTCTTTCATCCATCTTCTTTTCTGTTGCAAAATACTTTGGTAATCGGAACACTCCTGTGAAGGTTCCGTATTCATAGGAATTGTGTAATCCTATTTTTACATTATCTAAAACTGACTGGTCCCCAAACAATCTGATATTTTGAAAGGTTCTAGCCACGCCAGCCTTGTTAATATCAGCTGTGTGCTTTCCAGTGATATTATTTCCGTCTAAATGAATCATGCCATCTGTAGGCTTATAAATACCTGTAAGCATGTTGAAAACTGTTGTTTTGCCTGCGCCGTTTGGGCCGATAAGTCCATAAAGCTCACCCTTTTCGATGGTCAGGTTGAACTCGTCCACCGCCCTAAGTCCGCCAAAGGAAATGCCAAGATTTGTAAC
Organism: Pseudobutyrivibrio sp. OR37; assembly: GCF_900113655.1. Lineage (GTDB taxonomy): Bacteria > Bacillota > Clostridia > Lachnospirales > Lachnospiraceae > Pseudobutyrivibrio. The sequence continues at coordinate 14,453 of NZ_FOQF01000011.1, forward strand.
TTCTAGTAATGCCATTACTGCACCTCCTTATTCTTTTTAAATCTGCCAACAAGCTGCTTTGTAGTAAGGCCATGCTCTTCTCTGAATTTGAGAATTCCTGGTGCCCAGTTGAAAAGCATAAGGCCAATCAACACGATTGAATAAATCAACATTCTGTAGGTTGAAAGTCCTCTAAGCATTTCAGGAAGCATGGTAAGCACCACTGTTGCCACTACCGAGCCAGAGAAATTACCAATGCCACCAAGCACAACATATACAAGAATCATGATTGACATGTTGTAACCAAAATTGTTTGTTGTTGCGGTTAAGGAATTGATGTTGTGAGCATAAATCACCCCGCCAACACCAGCTATAGCCGCAGAAATAGTAAAGGCTGTAAGCTTATATTTTGTAATTGGAAGACCTACTGTTTCTGCCGCAATTTGATTGTCACGAATAGCCTTTACCGCTCTACCTGTTCTGGAATTTACAAAGTTATGTGTGATAATCAACGCAAGTATCAGCAGTACCACTGCAATAGTAAAGGTAGACTGACGTGGTGTTCCTGTGATTCCCTGGGCGCCGTTTACAATAACAACTCCATCAAAATCCATATTCAGGGACATCATATCTTTCAGTGAAAAATGGAAGCCATTTACATCCTTACCTACGTACAAAACATTGATTACGTTTTTGATGATTTCGCCAAAAGCAAGTGTAACGATTGCCAGGTAATCGCCGCTAAGTCTAAGTACTGGGATTGCAATAAGAAAACCAAACAATGCTGCAAAAAATGTTCCAATTAAAAGTGCAAGGATAAATCTTGGCACATCAGGTATCTCATTCTGAAATGCCTTTGAAAAGAAGGCCGATGTGAAGGCTCCCACACACATAAAGCCTGCGTGTCCTAGTGAAAGCTCTCCAAGATATCCTACGCACAGGTTAAGTCCGATTGCTACCAGCGAATATGCGCAAACAGGAACCAGCAATCCGCTCATAAGGGAGCTAAGATTTCCTGTAGCCTGCATGCCGTTCATCACTAGATAAAGCACTACGATTATTGCGATAGATGATATTAAATTTTTGGTTGAACCATTTAGTTTTTTCATAAATATCACCTACACTTTCTCTTTGATCTGCTTGCCAAGAATACCTGTTGGCTTCACTAAAAGCACGATAATCAGTACTGCAAATACAATAGCATCTGCCAACTGGCTGGATATATAAGCCTTCGCCAAAATCTCGATTACACCAAGTAAAAGTCCACCAATAAGAGCTCCTGGGATTGAACCGATTCCTCCAAATACCGCTGCCGTAAAGGCCTTGATACCTGGCATTGAACCAGTATAAGGATTCAAGCTTGGGTATGAGCTACAAAGCAATGCACCTGCGATTGCTGCCAAGCCTGAGCCGATTGCAAAGGTGAGTGATATTGTGGCATTTACATTGATACCCATTAATGTTGCCGCATCCTTGTCCTCTGAAACAGCACGCATGGCCTGACCTGGCTTTGTGTTCTTAACAAACCACATAAGGGCAAACATGATAATGAGACATGTGATGATAGTTACAATTGCGTTGCCAGTGATTTTAAGCTGTCCCCCTGCAAGTGATAATCCTGGCCATGAAACTACTGATGTGAAAGACACTGGGTTTGAACCAAAAATCATAAGTGCCATGTTTTGTAGAAAATAGCTGACACCGATTGCTGTAATAAGCACCGCAAGATTTGTAGCGCGTCTAAGTGGTTTGTATGCTATCTTTTCTATAATTATTCCGATGGCTGTACAGCAAACAATAGCAATAATAATAGAAAGTACAGCAGATAATCCTGAATTCGACATGCACATAAATACCAAATATGCGCCCAGCATAATTACATCACCATGGGCAAAATTCAGCATCTTTGCAATACCATATACCATTGTGTAGCCCAAGGCGATAAGTGCATATACACTACCAAGGCTAAGTCCATTTATCAAATAGGTTAAAAATCCCATATATCTTCTCGCTTTCATATAATAAAGTCGATGCGAGTTTCCCCGCATCGCCCTTGATGTCGAATATTTGTAATTTTAGATGAGGCTGTAGTCTACAAACTATATGTAACTTAAGCGAAGCTTTCCATGCTGAGCGTAGTTATATATAGTTTGTAGACGTAACAGCCGGACTCCATTATTCTACAGATACGTATCCGCCGTTTTGGATGATAACAGCCTTTGGACTCTTAGAAACTTCACCCTGGTCATTCCATGTCATGCCTTCTCCTGTAAGTCCGTTGTAATTTACCTTCTGGATAGCTGCAATAAGAGCATCACAGATTTCCTCGTTTGAAGCCTCTGGTGTAAGTCCTGCAGACTCAAGTGCTTCCTTTAAGATGTAAACTCCGTCGTAAGCATCTGCTGCAAACTGGTTTGGTGTGCCACCGAACTGCTCCTCATACTTAGTTACAAAGTTCTTTGTTGCATCGTCCTCTGCATCTGCTGCGAATGGTGTAAGAAGATATACGCCCTCTGCAAGGCTAACATCGAAATCCTTTACACCGAGAAGTCCATCAAAACCATCTACACCAAACATTACAGGTGCATAAGACATATCGTGTGCCTGCTTAAGAACTACTGAACCCTCCTGATAGTAGAATGGAAGGAATAATAAATCTGCTCCTGCATCCTTGCACTTCTGAAGCTGTGTTGAGAAATCTGTCTTGTTGTCGCTTGTGAAAGCTTCAGTTGCTACAATTTCAAGTCCTACGTTTGCTGCTTCCTTAGCGAAATTCTGGTAAACACCTGATGAATATGGATCTGAGCTATCGTAGATAATACCAATCTTTGTTCCTAGACCGTTATCAGCAATGTAGTCTGCTGAAACTGTACCCTGGTTAGGATCTGAGAAACAAATCTGGAAGGTATTGTCGTTTCCTTCAGTAACACTTGTTGATGATGCTGATGGTGTAAGCTGGAAAATTCTGTCGTTATATGTTTCTGCTGAAACTGCTGCACAAGCACCTGATGTTACTGTTCCTTCTAATATTTGCATGCCCCAATCCTTAAGTGTATTGTAAGCATTTACTGCCTTCTGGTTATCTGCCTCGTCGTCCTGGAAATTAAATGAAACCTTGTAGCCGTTGATTCCGCCCTCTGCATTTACTTCATCTACTGCTATCTGAATAGCATTCATAACTCCTTGACCATACTGTGCTGCACCCCCGGTGATAGGACCGATACCACCAATTCGCCATGTAAGCTCTCCTGATGTCTCAACTGTTTCCGGTGATGTAGCTGCACCATTATCTGCTCCGCATCCTGCAAATAAAGATGCTACCATTGTGGCGCAAAGACCAACGCTTAGAAACTTCTTCTTCATATTCCGTCCCTCCTATTCTTTATGAAACTGCCATCCCCAATGTTGCAATTTCACTTTCACTCTTTAACACTTTAAAGGCTAAAACCCCTCTGTTGAAACATATAATAAAACTTATTAATTCAAGAGTCAATACTTTAATTAGTTAAAGTGCTCGATTTCACAAATTTCCCCCATTTTTAATTTTTCTTCATCAAGCTTAAGAGGGCCAAATGCTGTTCTTTTTAGTTCTACAACCTCTCGGCCTACTGCAAAAAACATGCGCTTAACCTGATGGAACTTGCCTTCGTGAATAGTGATATAGCAGGTATTTCCCCCTTCGTATTCCACTGTAGCTGGAGCTGTCAAATCTCCCTCGCCGATATGTACTCCTGCTTCTAATGCTGCTACATCATCAGCTGTCAATTCGCCATCAAGGGTTACAAAATATGTTTTATCCACATGCTTCTTTGGAGAAAGCATGTCATGGGCCAGCTGACCATCGTTGGTAATAAGCAAAAGTCCTGTGGTGTCCTTATCCAATCGCCCCACTGGAGATAGGCCTCTCGGAGCATCTGGGCACTTGCTGTAAAACACATCCATTACAGTTCTATCATGTGCATCCTCAGTTGCGGTGATAACTCCCTTAGGCTTGTTCATAACATAGTAGGAAAATTTCTTATATGTGTATTCCTTACCCTGATATGAAATCACCACTGAATTTTCATCCACCTTCATCTCTGGCTTTGTTGCCTTTTCATTGTCTACAAAAATAAGGCCCTTCTTAAGAAGAGCCTTAACTTCAGACCTTGTTCCGATATTTAATTCTACCAAAAGCTTGTCTAATCTAATCATTATTCAATTCACCTTAATAAGAAATTACTTCGTAGCCTGTCTCTGTAACAAGCACCTGATATTCCCACTGAGCAGAAGGCTTACCATCAAGTGTTGAAACCTCCCAGCCGTTGTTAGGGTCTGTCTTAATCTTCTGAGTACCCATGTTAATCATAGGCTCGATTGTAAACATAAAGCCAGGCACAAGTAAAAGCTCTGTTCCAGGAAGTGTGTTATAGCCAACCCATGGCTCCTCGTGGAACTCTAAGCCTACGCCGTGTCCACCGATTTCACGTACAACCTGATATCCATTAGCATGAGCGTGCTTGCAGATAGCAGCACCTACATCACCAAGGAAGCCCCAAGGCTTAACCTGCTCAAGACCTAGGTCACAGCATTCCTTTGTAACCTCTACAAGCTTTTTAGTTTCAGGATCAACATCACCAATCATAAACATACGTGATGAATCTGAATAATAGCCATCTAATATTGTAGAGCAGTCTACGTTTACGATATCGCCGCTCTTAAGAATTACATCATCTGATGGGTAGCCGTGGCATACCTGATCATTAACTGATGTACATACACTATATGGGAAGCCCTCATAGTTAAGTGGTGCTGGGATTCCTCCCATTTTTGTTGTAGTTTCGTATACGATTTTGTCGATTTCTGAAGTAGCCATTCCCTCATGGATAGCTTCTGCAACTGCATCCAGACATGCCATATTGATAACTGCTGACTTCTTAATCTTTTCGATTTGCTCTGGTGTCTTAAGCATATCGTGAGTTGGAACCTTGTGTCCCTTTACTGCAAAGCTTTCGATTTTTCTATCGAAGGCCTCATGACATTGTTTGTATTTACGACCGCTGCCACACCAGCATGGGTCATTTCTGTTTAATTTAACCATTTGTATTGCCTTTCTATTTTTTGCTTTTTTTCTTGTCCTCATCAGTCAATCCATTTATATAATTTAGCTTTGAGTGTGTGAGTGTAATATCTCCAAGCACTAGCTTATTCCACAGCTTTTTATTCAGCTTAATATCATGGGTATCCTTAATCAGGCTGTAATAATAGCCGTCATATTTATAAGCCGCCTGGCTTGTGTTGTTCTCCCTAGCAAGATGATTGCCATATTTTTCAGCGATAGCCGCAATGCGAATCTGATTATTAATAGTGGCTTTATCGCAAGGCAAACGCTCCCACTGAACGTCCAGCATATCTTCCCAAAAATCTGCAATAGAGCCTTCAAGTTCTTTCTCTTCGGCATCTGTTAGCTCATCCATCCCCTCTGCAACAGCAAGCTGATAAAACAGATGGTCATGAACAGCCATACCAAGTACTACGGATTTTGCTTCAGACTGAATGAATTTATCATTGGTATGAATGTTCCAATAGTCCTTGGTGTATTCCTTATTATAGATTCTGGCCTGCTCCTCTACCTTTCTTTCCTCAAAAAGAATGTAGAAGGCTAAATCCTCAAAGGTGACATTTTTCTCATCAACGGTAAAGGCTGTATCCTCAAGATGCTCATTATAATCAAGTGGCCCCCTACCAGTTCCCATGGCAAGAAATGCGTAGAGTATCACCCCTACGCAAATCACTAGCACCATCGATTTAAGAAAAGTTTTTATTCTCATAGCACCCTTCGTATTGTAATAATTGAATGGCAGTTGACTGAGCGATAGTTAGTAATACCGGTAGCAGTACTTTGTGCTTCCACGATAGTACCTCCACCAGCATAGATTGCCACGTGACCTGGGTAGCAAACTATGTCACCGGGTTGCATGTAATTATAGCTAACCTCCTGACCGACATTCCTAAATCCGCCTGAAGTCATTCTTGCTCCATAGCTAATTCCAAAATTAGCCAGAACCTGTTGAACGAATCCTGAGCAATCACAGCCTTCTGTAAGGGAATTTCCTCCCCATACATATCTGTTGCCCACATATTGATTCGCGTATGATACAACGCTTGAACCACTGACGCCAGTTGAATATCCAGGGTTCAAATCGCCATTAACATTGTAACTAGAGCTTGCTGATGTATTAGCACCACCAGAGCTATTTCCATTTGCGGCTGCCGCTGCTGCAGCTCGTGCGGCTCTAAGTGCTGCTTCTCTTGCAGCAATTTCCTTGGCTTCCTTCAGCTCGGCATCCAAATCATCCATCTCGCCACGTTTTTCATCAATCATAGTCTCTAAGGCTGATTCTTGGGACGCCAGCTCCTTCTTGGAAGCTTCAAGTCCTGCTTTTTCTTCCTCTAAAGCTGCTGCCAGTTCTTCGATTTCTGCCTGAGTGGCCTCGAACTGATTAAGCTTTTCTCTATCGTACTCATAAACGCTATTTGCATATTCTAATCGATTTAAAAACTGGCTGATTGAGCCAGATGCAACAAGCATTTCAAATATGCTAGGATTTTCCTTTTCATACATATACTTGATACGAAGCTTCATGGATTTATACTGGGATTCCCTAGCTGCCTTTGCCTCCTGTAAGGAAGCCTCTGTATCAACAATTTCTGCCTCTGTATCAGAAATGGCATTTTCAATTTCTGTAATCTCACTGATTAAGCTATATAAATCAGCATCTAATGTATCGATTTCTTCCTGCAATGAATCCTGCTCTGCTTCAATCTCTGAAATAGAGCGGACCGCATTGGAAACCGTAGAATCCGACGCCAGCAAACATACCGAAACGGCCACGCCTAACACTGGCCGTAAAAATTTCTTATATTTCATAAACACTATCTCCAAACCTAGTGGGTGCCCCCACATCTAGCGGGTTTTCTCATAAACTCACAACATAATGATACAAGTTATCTCCAATGTTTTCAATATTAAAACCGACTATTCAAACTATCTTCACTTTTCATAAACGAAAAAAGAACCACCGTAGAAACGATGGCTCCATAAAATTCAATATTCAATTTTCAATTTTAATCATAACTAGTCTTGCAGGTTAGCAAAGCTTCATGCGGATTTCCTTAGTAATGATATCTGTGTAACTGAAGGAAAGCAACTGAGATGGGCTAGTCTCTGTGTCGTCCACTAAAATAGTGAACACACTAGGGTAAGCCTCCTGGATAACACCCTCTTGGATGTCAACCTTATTACGTCCCCTGTCTAATTGAATCACAACTCTACTTCCGCACTGCGATCTGACCGAATCGCGTACCTTGTCAAAATCCTCGCGCTCCATGATGTCTCCCCCTTTTCTAGCATTTGAATACTTAAAAGTATTCTTATGTCGTTGGAGAGAGTTTATCATATTTTGTGTAATTTGTCAAAATTTTGCTTCTATTTTTTGAATATTTATAATAAATTCAGTAATGATTGCTAAGAGGCTTAGTCTACTCTATAATAAAATTATTCAGAATTAACTGAATAATAGTTATATTTGGAGGACGATATGTTAAGAACTATCATTACTGTAACTTTTGTTACCATTTTTCTGATTTTAAGTATACCTATTTGGGGTATTCTATTGATATTAGAGCGCTTCAACAAACACGCTAAAGATGTGATTGCCTACAATATCGTTGCATGGGCCTTCGGTGTGGTTGCCTTTCTTGCAGGCGCCAGATACGAGGTTAAGGGCCTAGAGAACATTCCAAAGGATAAATCCGTTTTATTTATCGGTAACCACCAGAGCTTTTTCGATGTAGTCCTTGGTTATCACCTTTGCCCAGCTGTTACAGGCTTTATGTCAAAAAAGACCTTCGAAAAGGTCCCTTTGTTAAACGTATGGATGTACATGAATTACTGCTTGTTCCTTACAAGAACAGATCCACGACAGGATTTAAAGCTTATTATTAAGGCACAAGAGTTCATCAAGGCAGGTATCTCAATGTTTATCTTCCCTGAAGGAACTCGTTCTAAAACAGGCCAGATGGGGGACTTCCATGAAGCTTCCTTCAAGATTGCCACCAAAACAGGCTGCCCTATCGTGCCAGTTGCATTCACAAATACTCGCGAGGTTTTCGAAACACATCTGCCTAAGCTTAAAAAGACACGTGTTATCGTAACCTTCTGCCCACCTGTTGATCCTACTGCCCTTGAGGGAGAGGATAAAAAACATGTAGGTGCTTACGTAAAAAGAATACTTGAAAAACAGCTTGAAGCTGATGCTAAGCTAATCTAGTTTTAAGAGCCTCCACTACCTGACTAAAGTTCATGAAGTGTGAGGCTTTTACTAATATTGTATCTCCGCCTCTAATGATTGGAAGCAAATCATCAAGCATATCCTCTAATGCGCTGTAGTGATGAGCCATACATGAGCTGTTGGTATTGCTAAGTGATTTGTTAATCTCCTCAGAAAGCTCTCCCACTGTAAATACATATCCAATATGATTTTCTTCAAGAGCCTGTCCGATTTCATAATGAAGGGCGCGCTCATCATCACCTAACTCACCCATGTCACCTAAAACCGCAATTGTACGGCCTGCTGCTTTTCCAAGCACCTCAATAGATGCTTTCATAGAAACAGGATTTGCATTATAGCAATCATCGATGATAGTGATGTCACGAATCTTGATAAGGTTGTTTCTACCAGAGATTGTTTCTGCATGGCTTAAGCCTGCAGCAATCTCCTGTATAGAAAGCCCAAGCTGACGGCCTACTGCTGTAGCAGCAAGGGCATTCATTACATTATGACTACCTGGAAGAGGTATAGTCACATCGAAGGTCTCACCAAAGGCTGTGATAGTAGCCTTTGTCTCCTCCATACCTACTGGAGTAACCTCTGTAGCTCTAACCTCACCGTTGTTTAATCCATAGAAAATCTTGTTAAGGCCAAGTGTATCAGCGCCTATAAGCTTGTCATCATCACCGTTTAAGATAACCAAACCGTTTGATGGCATGTGCTCAAACACCTCTGTCTTTGCCTTTAGAATTCCATCACGAGACTTTAAGAATTCCAAATGGCACTGGCCAATATTAGTCATGACAACAATATCAGGCTTTGCAATATCTCCAAGACGATGCATTTCGCCGAAATCTGAAATTCCCATTTCTACAACTGCAACCTGATGCTCGGCCTTGATTCGGCAGATTGTAAGAGGAAGACCTATTTCATTATTGAAATTGCCTTCTGTCTTAAGGACCTTGAACTTTGTAGAAAGTACCGAGGTAATCATTTCCTTTGTGCTGGTCTTACCTACTGAACCTATAACACCTATAACAGGGATAGTAAGCTCACGGCGATATGCTGTTGCAATCTGCTTTAATGCAAGCTTTGTATCCTTTACAAGGATATATGGGCCTACTGGATTTTCAAGCTCGCGCTCTGAAAGAGAAGCCAAGGCTCCATCCTTAAAAGCCCCCTCTATGAAATCGTGTCCATCTACTCTAGCTCCAACCATAGGTATAAAAAGAAAATCCTTTTCTACCTTACGATTGTCGTTTACCGCACCATCTATTTCCTTTTTTGCAGCCTCTTCGAATCCCTCAGGAAGAAAAAGCTTTCCTTCTGTAACTTGAGCGATTCTCTCTAGTGTCATGTTTTTCATATATATCTCTCTTACTTCTAATAAATTAGTTATTATACTTCTTCATTGATACCTGAATTAAGTGCTCACACAAATCTTCAAAATTCATTCCAACGACTGCTGCTTCCTGAGGAAGTAAGCTTGTTGGTGTCATGCCTGGAAGTGTGTTAGCCTCAAGGCAATACAGATTTTCATCGGCATCCATCATGAAATCCATTCTGGCATAGGTGGTAAGACCAAGTGCCTTGAAAGCCATTTCTGCATACTTTTGCATATTTGCTGTAGCTGTATTACTGATTTCAGCTGGGCAAGTTTCTACAGCAGAACCTGCTGCATATTTATTCTTATAATCATAGAAGCCCTGCTTTGGCGCAATTTCAATGATTGGAAGTGCCTTTCCTTCAATAACACCATCGGAAAATTCTCTACCAGAAATGAACTGCTCGATTACAACCTCATCTTCCCAATCAAAGGCTGCATCCAAAGCTGCGCTAAGCTCTTCAGGTGAATTAACTATTGTTACGCCGATAGATGAGCCACCGCAATTTGGCTTAACGATACATGGATATTTATCAAAGGTAAAGCCTGCTCTGTTAGCCTTTTTCAAGGATGTTCCAGCTGGTACTGGAACGCCTGCTCTATCAAGCACATCCTTTGTCATCTGCTTGTCCATAGCAATAGCGCTTGAAATGTAATCATTTCCTGTATATTTAATACCGTATAAATCAAAGGCAGCCTGAACCTTACCGCTTTCACCGTCACCACCGTGAAGCGCCATAAATACTATATCAGCCTTCTGGCAAATCTTTATTACATTTGGACCAAAGAAGCTTGGGCTTTGGTCTGGACGACTTGCGATAATCGCCTGAATATCAGGTGCTTCTGTAGGAATTGAATCTGTCTGCACCGAATTCTTCTCACTATCTTCAAAAATATCTGTAATGTCACATTCTTTATCAGAATATCCCATAAAGACATCTAATACTAATGCTCTGTGTCCTCTTGCACGAAGAGCTTTTGCTACCATTGTACCTGATTTAAAAGATACATCACGCTCGGAGCTAAGTCCTCCGGCTAAAACTACTATATCCATAATAAGACCTCTTTTAATTATTTCAAAACGTTCATTGGTTAATATAGTATTTTTCGCAGCAAATTACAATAGCACATATCATGCAGTTTGTTTTAATCTATATTTTCTCAATATGTGTAGCATAAGCTCCTTGGAAGCTTGCAAAAACCGGTCTATTATCTCGGCTCCCACATAGTCTCGGTTCAAAGTGCATAATTCCGAAAGCAGACAAATAGCTCTGTAGATTATCCTGGTATCAGCCTCGTTAAAGTATTTTGCAAAGATGAAATCTAAGCACTCGAAGGATGATGAAATATCTTTCCTATCAAAATACATTCTTGCCATTATGGAAGAAATCTCCATGAACCGTTCCTTATTATTAGGGCTTTCCAAATATCCCTTATTATTTAAAAGACCTCGAAAGATTTGTTCAGCAGTTTTGTCATCTCCTAGGGCCATGTGTGTTTTTCCAATCACTAGAAACAGTTCATATTCTATATTGGAAAGCTTTATATTCGGAATATCATTAAAATCAGGTATTTTCCTTCTCAGCTCGAATATTCCAATAGCCTGAGCCAAAAATTGCTCCAAGGGCATTCCTCTCCTTCTGGAGCATACCAGATGAGCATAAACAAAATATTGCTTATCAATATTATCATCTGAATCATAATGAATTCTTTCCCAATCCCTAACTTGTCCATCATAATATTTATCCAGGCTTTCCTTATTAACTCTTTGCTTCTCCTTCATGTACTTTTCAAATTTATCCAGCTTCTTTTCTATATCCTTTAGCCTTCCATTTTTTATAGCATGCAACAATTCACTTCTCGCCTGCTTAAACTTGAAAATTTTTTCCATGTGAACTTCATCGTAAACCATTCCAAAGCCTTCAAATATTTCATTTAATCTATTAAACAATCTATATCCTATAAACTCTTCCCCATTTTCAATTTTTGATATTGTTGGCAAGGAGCAATCTATCATATTGGCCACCTCCATCTGTGTCCAATTATTACTCTTTCTAAACCATCTTAAGTAATTTCCAAAACCCTTTAAATCCATAAAAAAACCTCCTCTCACTAACATCGCTAGTACTGCGATTATAGCAAGAGGAGGTTAATAGTTTTTGTTTATTCTGTTTTCAAATTTTAAAACTTAGAACTCTGGTTCAATCAAACCGTAAGCTCCGTTTTTTCTCTTATATACTACGTTGATTTCATCGGTATCGGCATTGCGGAACATAAAGAAATCATGTCCTAGCATTTCCATTTCAAGGCAAGCATCCTCAGCATACATAGGCTTCATATCAAATGTTTTCTTACGGATGATCTGGATTTTCTCCTCATCTGCTTCCTTCTCTTCTATGAAATCCTGAGCGAAGATTGTTCTTGAATCTGACTGCTTTCTATCGATGATTTTATTTCTGTGCTTTTTAAGCTGTGCCTCTAATGTATTTGTCACTGCTTCGATTGAAGCATACATGTCTGATGTGGTTTCCTCAGCTCTAAGATAAGAGCCCTTCATAGGAATAGTAACTTCGATTTTCTGACGTCCTTTCTCTACGTCAAGAGTGATTATAGCCTCTGTGTCCTTATTAAAGTATTTGTCTAATTTGGTGAAACGCTCCTCCACAGCGTCCTTTAATCCTGCAGTTAACTCAATATTCTTTCCTGTGATTGTTGTTTTCATGATGTCTACCACCTTTGCGACGTATTTGAAAAACTTTGAAGCAGATTAGCTATTAAGGCTAATTTGATATTTGCCAAGAGGTTTTTCATGTAAAAATTATACCAAGACTATCACTTTTTAACAAGGCTTTTATCTGAAATCTTTCTTAATTAATTATTAATTGTATATACAATGAGTCTATTCCTAAGGAATAACTGTTTTCTGAGGAATAAAAAAAGATGTGATATAATAACTATCAAAAGGAAGGTACATACAATGAAAAAAACTGCAATCATAACTGGAGCAAGTAGAGGAATAGGTAGGGCTTGTGCGTCTGCCCTTGCCAAGGAAGGCTATCACCTCGCTCTGTTTTGTCACAACAATATAGATATGCTTAACGACTTCGCAGCAACACTGCGCAAGGATTACAAAATAGAAGTTTACACCTATGCCGGCGACATTGCTGACAGCGGCTTCACTATTCCTGCCTGCGAGGATGCCATAGAAAAGCTTGGCCAGGTAGATGTTCTTATCAACAATGCAGGCATCGCCCACATCGGCCTACTTACAGATATGTCGTTAGATGAGTGGGACGAGATGATTGGCACTAATCTTTCGCCACTTTTTTATACTGCAAAGGCTGTTGTCCCTGCTATGGTTCATGCAAAATCAGGCAGCATTATCAACATTAGCTCTATGTGGGGAACTGTGGGAGCCAGCTGCGAGGTGGCTTATTCTGCTGCAAAGGGCGGAGTAAATTCCTTCACTAAAGCATTAGGTAAGGAGCTTGCACTAAGCGGCATAGCCGTAAATGCCATTGCCTGCGGTGTGGTTGACACTGACATGAACGGCATGCTATCTGCCGAAGAAAAGCAAGAGCTTTCCGACGAAATCCCAGCTGGCCGCTTCTGCAAGCCAGAGGAAATCGCCGAGGTAGCTCTTTCAATAATAAAAGCCCCATCTTACATGACAGGGCAGATAATTGGTGTGGACGGTGGCTATATCTAAGCTAGACCATAAGGGTCCTTTCCATTTCGTCCCACTCTAATTTATGGAAATGTGTTTTGAAATCCGCGATTTGTTTTTGATCCACTTCTGGGAGCTGATATGTGCTAAGCTCTTCTAAAATCATTTCCACAGCACCATAGTCCATGGAAGAGCACACTTCCCTAAGGGCACTATAAGCATCTTCAAGCTCATCCTCGGTGATGGGCTTTTTTATTGCTTTAAGGCGCTGTTTCTCGGTCATGTAGCTGGCGAGCTTTATAGAATAGCTTCTGTATAAGGAAAGAAAGCTATCAATATTCGCATCAATGTATGGCATGTTTGCTGATTTACCAGATACTTCAAGCAACCGTGCCTCTTCTGAAAGCTCCTTTGCACCAATCATTCTTGCAGAGGTTTTAAGTGCATGTACCTTTATAGTGAAAAGCTCTATATTAGCCTTTTGATATGCATCTTCCAGTGTATTAGCATTGTCCTCGATATCAGTGTAAAATGCTTCCAAAAACTTATCAAAATCCTTCAGGCTTCCGCAATACTGTAGGCCATCCATAAGGGATATGCCGTCAACCTTGGAAAGCTCTATCTTATTAATATTCATTTCTACCCCACTTTTAAATTATTACATCCCTAGTATTTTTCTCAAGTATTCTTTAAACTTTGCCTCTTCTTCGGGAGGAAAGCAAATGGTAGCCCCAATTCCTGTGAGCCATCCATATAGCTGAGGAGATACTGCCACAGATACTCTTGCCTTCACGTGGCTATCTCCGTCAGGTCTAACATCGATTTCCTTGCCAAATTTATCCAGCACAACACCAATCAGACGCTTTTCAAATCTGATAGTGACCACCCTTTCGTCACCTGAAAACATACTGATGTGCTGCTTGGCGTATTCATGCGGATTAAGAGCCTCACGTTCTTTGACACCGGAACGCTCCTCGAGAGCCATAGACGCCGATATCATTTTATCTACACGGTAATGTCTGATTTCTTTGCTATCATCATCGAAGGCAACCAGATAATAGTTTTCATCATTTCGAAGCAAAAACGCAGGGCTTACCGTATAGATTTTACCACCATGTCTAGGCTTCATTTCCTTGGTAAGAGTCCACTCCTGATATTTGAAGGACATTTTCCTATCGTTATCAAGGCACTGATAAATAACATCAATAGTATAAAAGATTTTTTCATTACCTGCTGCTGTTTTTTCTGGCACCACCACCTGACGTGATAACTGAGCCGCATCATCTATGCTGGCAAGACCAGTAAGCTTATCCACAAGCTCCTTTGTTTTGGTGGTAGATATAAACTTTGATGCACCTACCGCGTCCACAAGTAGCTTCAGCTCTGCCAGTTCAAACACTCGGCTTGCAATATAATAGCCTTTTTCTCCCTTAACCACGTCGATACCTGCATCCATGAGAATGTCCATATCCCTGTACACAGTCTTTCGCTCCGCCGGAATCCCCTTTGCCTTCAGGCGCTTTGTCATTTCCACTGCATTTATCTGATGATTCTCGTCGCTTTCTTCCATGAGAATCTGATATTCATTTAATATCTTAAATTTCTGTCCCCCGACGTGTGGCATTGGCTTACTCCTCGCTATTTTTACTTGAATTATATTGTGCTATAATATACTTCGATTATAAAAGATTTATTTTTTGATTTAAAGGAAATATATGAGTAGAGAAGATTTTTATAAGAAATGTAGAACAGATTATCCCACATTTACTTATCAGGGATATTCTTACAAATTAGATGATAAAGGTGTTAGCATGACCTTCGATTTTTCAATCGATGGTCTTTCAGAGTTTCACCCAACATGGTTCATTCCAAGAATCCATGCTACCTGCGATTTAGATGAGAATCTCATTGATGAAATGGTATTCTCACTTGGTATGGTTGAGCTTATCAGCTATTGGAAGATTGCCTGCCCACCAACTGTTTTCATCAAAGACAGAATGCTTAGTGCTGAACAGGTTAAATGGTGGAAGAAGCTTTACTGGGGCGGCCTTGGAGAATTCTATTACACCAACGGCATCGAGGAAAACCAGGATTGCTTCATGTCTATCAAATGTGATTCTGAAAAAGCCTGCAACATGCCTAAGTTTGCTACAAATAACAATCTTGAAACAGGTGATACACCAAAGGTAATGATACCTGTTGGTGGCGGTAAGGATTCGGTAGTTTCTATCGAGCTTCTTAAGAATAAGGCTGATGTTAACTGCTACGTTATCAATTCACGTGGTGCCACTGATGCCACTGTTGAAGTAGGTGAGCTTACCGACAAAACTATCTACGCTAAGCGTACACTTGATAAAAACATGCTTGATTTAAATGCAAAGGGATTCCTTAATGGACACACTCCATTTTCAGCCTTGGTTGCATTCTCAAGCATTATTGCAGGATATCTTAACGGCCTTAGCTTCGTGGCACTTTCAAATGAATCCAGTGCCAACGAATCCACAGTTGCTGGCAGCTATGTAAACCATCAGTACTCTAAGTCTTACGAATTCGAAGAAGACTTCAGATACTACGAGCGCACATTTATCGGAAGCGGTGTTTACTACTTCAGCTTCCTTCGCCCACTTGCAGAGCTTCAGATTGCTATGCTGTTTTCTAAATTCAAGAAATACCACAGCGTGTTCAAAAGCTGCAATGTAGGTAGCAAGCAGGACATCTGGTGCGGCCACTGTCCTAAGTGCCTTTTCGTTTACATTATTCTTTCTCCATTCCTTACATTAGAGGAATTGGATGCCATCTTCGGCAAAAGATTATTTGAAGACGAAGGCCTTATGGAAGACTTTGATAAGCTTTGCGGAATCCTTCCAGAAAAACCATTTGAATGCGTAGGAAGCCGTGATGAGGTTAACGCATCTATCATTGAAGCAATTCGCATATACGATAACAAGGGAATCGAACTTCCACTACTTCTTAGCCACTACAAAGATGCTAAGCCTGTAGCTTCAGACGATTTCAAAGCTATAGTAAATGCGTACTCTAACGAGCATGGCCTAAATGAATATTTCGAAAATATAATAAAGGACGCTTTAAAATAAAATGAAAGAGACAATTAGAAATTTAGTTAAAGATAAAAAGGTTTTAATTCTTGGTTTTGGTCGCGAAGGTCAGTCAAGCTTTCGCCTTATTTCTTCAGTAGGAGGATATGAATGCTTAGACATCGCTGATGCTAATGCAGTAAGCTCAGACCTTACAGCCATGCACAACGTTATCACTGGGGCAAACTACTTAGATTGCCTGGATGATTATGATGTAGTATTAAAGAGCCCTGGCATCGTTCTTCCTAAGGATATCAAGGAATACAAATGCCACATAACATGTCAGGCAGATTTATTCCTTATGGTTTACGGTGCTCAGACAATCGGTATCACTGGTACAAAGGGCAAGTCCACAACTTCTTCACTTTTATATCATATACTTAAAACATGCGGTAAGGACGTGCTATTCGGTGGTAACATCGGTCTTCCTATTTTTGATATTACAGACCAGATTCATCCACGTACCATTATCGTATTTGAGCTTTCTTGCCACCAGCTTGAATATGCTCATTATTCACCATCTAAGGCCATCCTTCTAAACCTTTACGAGGATCACCTTGACCACTATGGCACTGTTGAAAAATACTGGAACGCTAAGAAAAACCTTTATAGAAATCAGGGCTACTGCGATTTCCTTTTCTGCAATCCTGATTTCCTACCAACACCTGGAGAATGCAAGGCTGCTGTTATCAAGGTTAAGTCAGCAGACCTTCCTTTCAAATCATTTGAAGAAATCCCTGGTGTTACTCTTCGCGGAACACACAACCTTTTCAACACAGCCTTTGTATATGATGTTTGTAGAAGATACGACATCACTGATGATGAATTTATGAAGGCTCTTGCAAGCTTCAAGACACTTGCTCATCGTCTTCAGTTCATTGGCAAGAAGGATGATGTTGATTACTACGACGATTCAATCTCTACCACAGTAGAATCTGCCATCAGCGCAGTTCGTGCCATTCCAAATGCTGGCACTATCTTACTTGGAGGTATGGATAGAGGAATCGATTATGACCCATTAGTAGAATTTTTACCTACCACTAGATTAGAACACATTATTCTTATGTACGACAGTGGTAAGGTTATTTTAGATAAGCTTAAGGCTACTGCAAGCGAGGATTTCATGAGCAGAGTTACTTACATTGAAGAGCTTGCTGACGCCTGCACATTTGCTCTAGAAAACGCTAGCAAAGGAACTGCTGTTATTTTATCACCAGCCGCTGCCAGCTACGGACACTTCAAAAACTTTGAGCAGCGCGGAGATTTCTTCAAGGAACACGTTGGTCTATAGAGGGTATCCCCGGAGGATTAAACTATGCCAAGACTAAACCTAAATCCAGAAGGTCCAATCACAAGACATTGCGAAAAGTGTGGTTGCAGGATACCTGTCAGCTCACCTTACGATAAATGTAAGGAATGCATGAAAAATGAACTCTTTCCAAAAGTGAAAGAGTTCATTCTAAATAACTATGATGTTAATGAAATGATGGTAGCCCAGGAATTTGGAATCGATAGAAGTCTCATCCATGAGTGGGTCCGTGAAGGTCATCTTGAGTACAAACGTACTCAATTATAACCTACTATCATGACATGTGAAATACACGGTCTGGCGTTCATCCGCTATAGTATGAAGGAGTTTTAACGACTCCTTTATTTTTTTGTCGTCAAGATTGGTGAATGGATCATCCAAAATGAGGATTGGCTTTTCCTCTGGATAGAGCACATCTACAAGTGCAAGGCGAGAGCAAAGTGCCACCAAATCCTGATATCCCTGAGATAAATACTCTGCGCTCTTGGTACTTCCTGAATAGCTAAGCTTGATGTTAAGGTCCATATCAAGCTCGAAATCATCAATGGCGTAGCCAGACTGTGTTCCCTCTGGACCATCAATAAGGCTTAAGTATTTATGCAAGCCATTCTGAAGTGGCTGCATGTATTTGGACTGGAAGCTTTCTCTGGCGCGATTAAGGAAATCTTCTGTCTTGCCTAAGATATCAGCTTCCTTTTTGTACTCCTTTTCCTTTACCTCAAGACGCTCTATCTGCTCTGATATATCGCTTAATCGCTCTACCTCTTCAAGAGCCTGTGAAAGATTTTCCTTCTCCTGAATCAGCTGCTTATTAAGCTCCATAATCTGTTCATCCAGTTCTGACTGCTTCTGCTGCAAATCATCAACGGATTGAACCTCTTCGTTTACATCGAATTCAGCTTCAAATTGAGCTATAGAGTCCTTAAGTTCATCAATACGAGCCTTAATCGCCTCGTATTCACGCTTTTTAATACCAATGCTTTGAATAGCCTCAGCGCGACGCAACGTCTCATCTACAGGATATCTTTTGACGATGTTTTCAATATCAGCAGTCATGGTTCTGATTGAGTTCTCATGACTGGCCAGTTCCTCTAAAGCTTCAAGGTGCTTGGCGTATTTATCGGAGTCCTTCTTAAGCTGAGCCAAAAATTCGTATTCACCACCCATATCATACAGATTAATTCCATAGCAGCTGGCAAATGGCTGAATCTTGGTGTAAAGCTCCAGCTGTAAATCCGCAAGCTCATCAAGTGTGCCCTCAGCCTCCTGATGGCGTGAGTTTTCCTCATCTAAAAGATGTCTATATTGGTCAAGCTTACGTCTGATTTCGTAAACATTTTCCTGCATGGTTGAAGCTCGTGTAAGAAGGAAGTGTGATAAGAATTCCTCGCATTCTTCCTCTAATTCTCTAAGTTCCAAATTGCTAAGCTCAAGTGCATCCTCTTCCTCTTCAACTCTATCTGCATATTCTTCAGACTGCTTAAGCTTATTCTTGTGAGAACGGCGTCCACTAATTATCAGGAATATCAAATCAGCAATGATAGCCACAACGCTGACAATTTCAACAATCCTTCCAACAATATCTGCCATGTAATTGCTAAACACAACGCCTGAAAGGATAAATATAACAAGAAGGATAGTGCCAAGTATGTGCCAAACCGTAACGGTATTGTTGCGGCTTACCTTTTCGTTGGCCTCCTGCTCTGCCCTTAAGGTAATAAGTCTTTCGTTGCTTTGGCTAATACGTGCCTGAAGACCTGTAATCTGGGTTGTCTGACGTTCTATGTGAGCCAGCTGCTCATCTGTAGGCACCAGCTTATCAAAGAAGAATTTAAGCTCTGTAAGCTGTTTAGATGATTCCTCTGATAGCTTTGAATGTTCTGCCTTGGCTCTAAGCTCAGAAAGATTCGCAGCCATTTTGTTCCACATGGCAAACTCTGTGTCATCTGGGATTCTGTTCATAAATGGCTTATCAAAAACATTTCCTTCTCTATCAAGGTCTTCATTTAAGGCCTTAAATGCTCTCTCGTGAACAGCCAAATCACGTTCGGTCTGTTCCAGCATGATTATCTCATCATCTGTAGGAATGCCTGCTGCAAAGAAGTTATCAAGGTCTGATATCTTTTGCTCCTCGGCCATAAGATTTTCCTTGTGAATCTTATAGGCGCCAAGCTCCTGCTCCTTTTTACTCTGAAGCTGGATTCTTTCTGCAAGCTTTGCCTTTTCATTGTTAAGATTATCCAAGTTCTGCTGCTTTTCTTCAATAAGGCAGCTCATGGCCTCAACGCTCTCTTCAATGGCTGGAAGCTTTTCAAACTCTTCCTTGCATTTATTAATTTCCTGCTTGGTGCCAAATAACTTACCTGGGTTTATCTTACTGTTGCGGGTGTATTCTACCCTTGCATCCTTAACGCTTTTAAGGGCTGTATCAAAGTTATTGATATCATCCCTGGCTGATGTAAGATTTCCCATTTTAGCATTAAGGGAATCTGTCATGGCTGTGCCCACAGAAAGCTGTGGAATGTAAACACTCTTCTCGAAAGAATCCCTGTCCACTAAAAACAGCTCCTCGCCAATGTTCTCTGTAAAATCATTACACTCTATGCCTGTAACATTGTCATACAAAGCAAAGGTATCGTCCTTATCAGTCTTGCCAAAGGTACGCTCAATGCGGTACTGTCTATCCTTTACCGCAAATACGATATTACCGCCACACAGACTTCCATCCCATGGCAGATAGTGATTTCGCTCTAATAGCTTTTTTCTAGTATTTGGTGAATACTCCAGACCGTAAAACATAGCCTTAATAAACACCGAAAAGGTAGTTTTACCCCAACCATTCTCCTGAAGGATTGAGTTAAAACCATCCTTGAAGTCATATTTAAATTCTGTAATCTTGCCAAAATGGGCAATATAACAAGAAATCAGTTTCATTTACAATTCCTCCCCCATTATGGCTCTAATGCCGATTTCGATAATTTTAGCCTTTTCGTCCTCATCCATATCCTGAGACTGAACAAGTCTGACGAATTCGCCCTTCAGACTCTTATCGTATTTGAAGCTTTCGTAATCTACAAGAGTCTTGGTTCTGTCATAACACTTTACAAAGAAGTATCTATTTTCGAATAAGCGAACAAAACGAATGATATCAAGCTCATCATCCAGCTCACGCTCGCCTGTAAGTACAAACTTAACCAAATCCTGATCATCTACATCTAAAAGATTCTCTCTAGCCTTGGCAGCTACCGCCTGTAAATCCATATCAGCAGTAACCTCTACATTTATTTCATGCAAGCGTCTAAGAGCAAATGGAATGAATTCAGATGTAATCTGACCATCCTCTATCTCCATGAGAACAAAGCCCTTATCACCTGTCTCATCGAAGCCTCGGCCCTCCAGGCAGCCCGGATAGCAGTACACGCCTCTATCATCCAGCGCCTCAAAGATAAACTTATGAACATGGCCTAAAGCCAGGTAATCAATAAACTTACCCTTAAGAGCCTGTGTATTGATAATCTCTGCCCCGTCTTTGCCATCATAATCAGACTGCTGACCATGAAGCATAACGATATTGGTAGCTGCTGAATCAAGCACCAAACGCTGAGCCATAGTAGACACATTGGCAGCATTCAATTCCATACCTGTAATAACAACGTCCTCACAGGTATAGCTAGTCCAACCATCAGCATTAAACATATGAAAATTAGAAGGTATTTCATCTATACCCTCTTCCATAAAATCGCATCTGTCATGATTGCCCTTAAGATAGTAGAAATCAATCTCTGGAGCATCAACAATCTGCTCCACAACACGTCTCTTAATATCCTTACGAATATGAGTCTTGTCAAACAAATCTCCGGCAATCATAATAGCCCTAACACCGTTTTGCTTGGCGAATTCTACCATACGCTCGTAGGTCTCCACCAGCTCAATACGACGAAGAGCCGCTTGCTCTTTATCTAAATTACTTTCCATTTTGGAATCTAAGTGCAGGTCTGCACAGTGAATAATCTTCATTCGCATTATCCCCCGATAAAACTACGTACATTCTATCATATTTGTTACATCTTGTAACTAACAACCTCCATGTAGAAGGGGCTTCTTACATTACTATTTCTACTCTCAGGCCCCACTACTGCACAGCCCTCCATGGTAATACAATCGCAGATTCTAGTTTATCTAAATGTGTGTTATCTTGCTTATCTATTAGTAGGTGTTCTTACAAGGTTTTACAATTCTGTCGGTAAGGTGTGTAGGGAGCGGACATAAAACGAAAGTATAGTGGCATGAGGATGAAGGGTGTAGGCCCTCCCCTATTTGCCTTGGAACGAGCTTAGTAAAATAAAAAGTG
The DNA here is from genome assembly GCF_900113655.1 of Pseudobutyrivibrio sp. OR37. Taxonomy (GTDB): domain Bacteria; phylum Bacillota; class Clostridia; order Lachnospirales; family Lachnospiraceae; genus Pseudobutyrivibrio. Next base: position 36,550 of record NZ_FOQF01000011.1, read on the forward strand.
AGTTTCACATATATTGGCATGAACCGCTAGGATGGCGGTTCAAGTGCGAAAGCAACACGATGTTGCATAGAGCACGGTGCCTATATATGAGAAACTCACTTTTTTAATTTTACTTAGCGAGTGGAGTGGCAAATAGGGGAGGGCCTACACCCTTCATCCACATGCCTCTCAGCCTACAATTATGTCCGCTCTCTACACACATTACCTTCGAATTGTAAAAGCCATGTAAGTACACCTACATAAGCAAGATAACACACATTAAGATAATCGCGAATCTGCTCAAATGATATTACCATGGAGGGCTGTGCAGTAGTGGGGCCTGGGAGTGCATTAAAAAATGAGGCCACCTATAAATAAATAAGTGACCCCACCTTTTGATGAGTTTATTCTTCAGATGATAATCTGAACTGGCTAACCACCTGTGTAAGGCTTTCGGAAATCTCGTTTTGTTTATCAGACATTTCGTTGATTCCTGTGACTGTTTCTGAAAGATTTTCGATGGAATCCATTACGTTACCGCTGTTGGCTGCAGTGTTTTGTGTGGCCTCTGCGATGTTTTGGATGGCATCTCGTACCTCGCTCATGATTTCCTGAATTGAATCAGTCATCTGAGATAGCTTTTCTGAGGTCTCCTTGATAGACTCAGCATCCTGTCCATATCTTTCAGCTACATCCACGAAATTCTTGTAATCAGGTGTAACCGTTTCGGAAACATAATCCAGAAGAGATTTTGCATTTGTAGCAAGTCCTTCGAATGCATCCTGTATTCCAGAAATTGTTTCCTGAATCTTTTCAACAGAATCAGTTGTCTGGCCTGCCAGCTTTCCGATTTCTGTGGCAACTACTGCGAAGCCCTTGCCCTGCTCACCTGCACGGGCTGCTTCGATAGATGCATTTAGAGATAGTAAAGTGATTTGGTCGGCAATGTCTGCGATTACGCTGGCCATCTCACCGATATTTTCAACAACCTTTGACTGTGCAATACTGCTTTCAAGTTTTTCCTCAAAGCTGCTCTGCAAAGTCTGTGATTTATCAAATGCTTCCTGGCTGCTCTTGCCAATTTCTGCTGCACGCTTCTGAATGTCGATTGCCAGGTCGAGACTGCCTTTAGTCTCATCATTCAGATTGTCTGTAGACTGTGCAACCTGATCTACTGATGCTGAAAGCTGCTGAGTTGCTGCAGATGAATTCATCATATCTGCATTAACATCTCCCATTACATCAACAATCTTGTCGAACTCTATCTTTAGCTCTTCAGCAGAGTATTTTAATCTACTGCTGGCCTCATTAATATCTACAGAATAATCAGCAATGCTTTGGATTACACCCTTGTTATTTCCATACATTTCGTTAAGAGATGTAGACATAACAGCAAGCTCATCCTTACCCTTTACGGATAGATTATCAATAGTGAAATCACCACTGGCAAGCTCGGTTGCAAAATTCTGAACCTTGCGGATTGTCTTGGCAACACCACCGATTCCGATAACGATGATTACAATGGCAACTAGCACTGCAACTATACATACTGCAATCAATCTGTTAATCAACAGATAAATAGGCTGCATTAATTCGTAAGCATCTATGGAAACCATCAGCTTCCATCCTGTTAAGCCGATAGTATCGTAATATACCTTGTGATCAGTCTTTCCATCATTGTAGGTTGTGATTCCATTAGTGTTCTTTAGAACTTCGCCAATCATGGTCACTACTGATTTATTATCATCTTCAGTAAGGAAAGCACCTTCCTGAACCTTGGCATCATCATAGCCTGCTATAAGAAGACCATCTGCAGATGTAAGTATTCCAACGCCGGACTTACCGACCTTGATACGTCCAATAATATCTGTTATGGCATACAGCTCGATATCTACAGTAACACAACCGATTTTTTTCCCATCCACAACAATTGGTGTTGAGCAAGATGACATGACTATTCCTGATGTTGGATCATAGTAAGGGTCTGTAATCATCGGACTGTCACTATTCATGGCGTTTGTATAGTATTCCTGGTTAAAATAATCGTACTCTGCATTACTGTATTCCCATGTGGTGACTGCAGCATTACCATCCTTGTATACATAAGGGCCATAGTACTGCTGCTCAGGGTCGTATGCGTATGGCTCAAACCAAAGTCCAGAGCCTAAGACAATATCATTTGTAGCTATCATATTCTCAAGCATCTTCTCATAAGCTGCCCACTCTGTGTAGGTGTATGAAGATGCAACACTGATAGCAATAGAATCTGCCAGGGTTTCTACATCCTTTAAATAGCCCGTTACTTCTGAACTATTTGCTCGAAGCTCAGCGCTCATTGATTCCTGTGTTTTCCTATCTACCAAAATCTCACTTGACGTAGCAGACATGATTGTCAACACAATCTGAGCCAGTATTAATACTGGAAGTATCATTACCAGCATCTTAGTACTAATCTTTTTAAAACTCATATCGTTCCCTCCACATAGTAACCCCATGGTTATAAAATGTATTCTATTACCTATGTGTGTATAAATGTTGAAAATTCCTCAGATATACTATGAACTTTTCTATGCATAAAAAAACCGCCTGGCAACTATCTGCCAGACGGTCTAAATTCAATTTATTGTTCTGCCTGCTTTAAGAAAATATTTTCAATAGCATTGATTATCTTGGTCTGCATAGGTGGCTTTACAAAATAGCCTGCTGGCTTCAAATCAAGTACGGCATCTACATGCTCCTTATCAGCTATTCCTGTAAGGAAGATAACTGGAACATCTTTGTAATCATCCTCTGAACGAATCATCTCAAGAGTCTGTCTGCCATCTACCACTGGCATTTCGTAATCAAGGATGATTAAATCAGGTCTGTCCTGCCCCAAAGCCTTCATACACTGAGCTGCTGATGTGGCAAGAGTGACTCTGTATTTATCCTGAAGCATGTTACGCATATTGCGAAGTAGCACTGGATTATCATCTACAACAATGATATGGCGCTTGTCTGTTTCAACAACCGCATTTAAAATAGCATCTGCATTCATTCCAAATTCCTTGCAGATGGCTCTGATAATAAGCTCTCTGTTGGCCTGCAGAACGTTCTTAAACTGGCCTGAGTAGTAGTAAGAAATGAACATCTGCTTCTTAAGCTCTTTACCATAAGTAATAACAGGTAGTTCGCCATTATATTCCTTGATTGTTTCGAAGATATCATCCTGAGTTGCATCAAAATCATCGATATCCATGAGCACTAAATCAGGTGTATATAATTTCAGCATGCTTTTAACGATTTTTGCATTGCTGGTGCACAACTGTGTATGAAAATGTTGTGACAAAAACGAATTAACATCAGTTGGCGAGTCCGAACTAAAATCCCCTACAATTAGTATTTTACGCATATTATTCTCCTTAACTCTGTAGCTTTTCTATATCAGATAGTGCCTCATCTTCTTCTAAATTCATTACATGCATATTCAGATGCTCCAATCGTTCCTGGGTTTGGGCATCATAGGAATATGACATTATCTGTTTCATATTATTATCCGCAGCCTCTGAATCGTGGGTCATGATAGCCATCTTCAGCATCTCAAGTAACGCAAACAAATCATCCATATCTTCCATTTTTGGTTTCTCTACCTCTGATGATAATACAGATAATCTATTCTTCATAGTATCTAATTCTTCTATTAGAATAGGAGTTAGCACTTTTATTCTGTCCAAATCTCCATCTCTGGCAGCATATTCACAAAGCTTGGCAAGTCCACCTAAGGATGTGGCGCCAATCGTATTGGACATACTCTTAACACCGTGGACTTTTATTCGATAATCCTCCAAAATAGAAGCATCTAGACTATTATAATACCTTAGAATCTCATCTCTTTCAAATCCTACTGAATCATAAAAATCTATTGCTGTCTGATAAACCATATTTGTATCTGGGAAATGAAGTAATGCATAATCCCAGTCTATACCTTCTATGTCAGGTAATTCAATCTTCTTTGTACGATTTTTTCTTGCTTCATCCTTGGCATCTGGCTCGTGATATTCCATCAAGTTTTCTGGTAGGAAATCGCGAATCATCTTTTCAAGCTGAGCTGGAACTACAGGCTTTGACAAAAATCCATGGAAGCCCATAGTCAAATATCTATCCTTTGCTCCTGCAATAGCATTGGCTGTGAGGGCGATGACAGGTGTTCCAAGGCATCGGTTTCCATCAACCGTAGCCATAGCCCTGAAGGTTTCTACACCGTCCATTCCAGGCATCATGTGATCCAGGAAAATCATATCAAAGTGCTGATTTTTTATAAGCTGTAAGCACTCTGCGCCGCTAGCAGCCTCTTTGATTTTCACCTTTGAATCCTTCAACAGTGCCACAAAGACTTTTCTATTCATGGCATTGTCATCTACTATCAAGAAATTAGCGTTTGGTGCCTCAAAGCTGGTGCTGTACTCATAATTTGATGTGAGCTGCTTAAGCTTTTGGGCAAAATCTCCAATTGGCTCCTTGTTTACTATTTCCTGGGTAAGAGTGAAGTAAAATGTGGAACCAGAGCCATAAACGCTTTCCACCTCCAGATTACTTCCCATCATCTTAAGCAGATTCTGAGTGATGGTCATTCCAAGGCCAGCGCCCTCAATGTTTCTGTTACGATTAACCTCTAATCTTTCGAAGGATTCAAACATTCGCTTGATATCCTCCTGCTTGATTCCTATACCTGTATCCTTTACCTTGAAGGTTAAATCTACAAAATTTCCAAAGCCCTTTTCACAGCTAACAGATATTTCGATATATCCCTCCTGAGTATATTTCACCGCATTAGTAATAATATTTGTAAGTACCTGCTTGATACGAATATCATCACCTAGCATGTCGCATGGGATGTTGCTGTCGATATTTAGCTTAAGCTCCAGATTCTTTTCCTTGGCGCGAAGTGTGACGTTGTTAAGCACATCATGCATAAGACTCATGAAGGCATACTCGCCTTTTACGATGCCCATCTTACCTGATTCGATTTTGGTGATATCCAAAATGTCGTTGATAAGTGAAAGAAGATTCTGGGATGCTGTCTTTATATCAAGGGCGTATTCCTCTACCACCTTTTCAGAGGTCTCCCTTAAAATCATCTCATCCATACCCATGATAGTGTTGATTGGGGTTCTGATTTCATGGGACATGTTTGCAAGGAAATTGCTTTTTGCCTCTGTCGCAGTCTGTGCCTGTTTCTCAGCCTTCTTTGCCTGCAGCGTTTTTTCTAGAAGGTCATCATTATTGATTGCCGCCTGCTTGTAAAGTCTATCGTAAATGCTTCGCTGGAATTTGATAATCAATCCCATGGCAAATGCGCTGATGAGCAGTGACTGAACAACATCAAAGAATTCACTCTGTCTAGATTCAAGACTAATAACGTATTCAGGATGATAATAGGAAATTGCATAACAACCTGAAATAATGGCTACATCTGTAAGTAGCATGAACAAAAAATCCATGCCATCCAATAGCATAAAGATGAAAATTATGCCCATTGAAAACCAACAGACCATACCGCTGTTTATTCCACCAGTCACGAAAAACATAACCGGGAACAAACCAATAGCTACAGCAAAGCATACCGCTATGGTGCTATTCTTAAGGCAATTACGGAAATTGGCCATGTAAATGCACACGCCATCAATAATTATAGATATGAAAATTACGGCTGTCAGTACTGCTGACATGCCGTTTATTATATTAAATGGAATTGTTACGACTCCACCCACAAAACCAGTAATAGTAATTATATTAAACAATACTAAATCTGTAGGCAGGTCCTGGCTAAAAAATTGCTTATTAAATGCCTTGAGCTTCTCCAAAACTGTCACTCCAAACTTTATTAGACTTATCTACAGGAATAGCATGCAATACGCGATACGCATGCTATTCTAAGATAAATATAATAAAATATTATGGATTCCACAAGTACTTGAAGGCGTAGAAAAAGTGAAGATTTTGTGTCCTAAATATTTTCTATTTGCCAATCGATAGGAGCAAGATTATGTTCCTTTAAAAACTGATTAGTCTGGCTGAAATGTTTGCATCCAAAAAAGCCTCTGTAGGCTGATAAAGGTGATGGATGTGGTGCTCTTAAAATCAAGTGATTAGGGTTGTTAAGCTTGGCGCATTTTTTAGCTGCTGGAGAACCCCAAAGCAGGAATACTATTGGTCTGTCCTGCTTGTTAAGAACATCTATTACTGCATCTGTGAACTGCTCCCAGCCCATACCAGCATGACTGGCCGCCTGATGAGCACGAACTGTAAGTACATTGTTGAGCATCAGTACACCCTGTCTGGCCCATTTTTCAAGGTAACCATTATTTGGGATATAGCAGCCCAAATCATCATTTAATTCCTTATAAATATTTACAAGTGAAGGTGGTGTCTTCACCCCAGGCTTTACTGAAAAACAAAGTCCATGTGCCTGACCAGGCTCATGATAAGGATCCTGCCCAATGATTACCACCTTAACATCCTTAAGTGGTGTGAAATCAAAGGCATTGAAAATATCGTCTGCTGGTGGGTAGACAACATTTTCATGGTATTCCTTTTTTACATTTTCATATAGTGACTTGTAGTATGGTTTCTTAAATTCTGGAGTAAGTGGCTCCAACCAATCATTAGAAATCGCTGACATTTATTCTCCTTCTACTGTAATATCCAGTCATCCAGTGGCAGCCAGAACCCCTTCTCCTTAAGCTCCTCCTCAATCACATCCAGTGTCTCCTCACTATCAGCGCTGATAACGTGATAATGGTATCCGCTGGTTGCAGAGCTAAGTGATTTGGATTTTCCTGACTTGATAGCCTCCATAAATTCCTTGGCGGCTCTTCTACTGCTGACATTAAGTGGAGCTTCTAATCTGTTGTAGTATCTATGATTGATGATGATGTTTTCAGCACATCCTCCATTATCTACAATTGCATATAATTCATCTAAAATCTCATCATCTGTGTGATGGCTTTTGATGATTCGTTTGCATTTGCTTTCAGCATTAATAACATAGCCTCTGTTGGTAGAAGTAATATCCACTCCATTGGCTCTGATCAATGCCATGTCTGTGACGATAACCTGACGGCTTACATCCAATTCTTTAGCAAGGGCAGTTCCGGACACAGGAGTATCGCATTTACGAATTATTTCTATTATCTTTTTTCGTCTTGTTTCTCCGTCCATTTTGCCTCCATTAAATTGCATGCAGATTCTTCATTGAAATATCAAGTATTGGTGCAGAATGTGTAAGCGCACCGCTTGATACATAATCAACTCCACTGTCTATTATGTTTTTAATATTTTCCTTTGTTACATTGCCAGAGCATTCTGTCTTTGCTCGGCCATTAATTATTTTAACAGCTTCCTGCATAGTTGCAACATCCATATTATCAAGCATGATAATATCTGCTCCTGCATCTGCAGCTTCCTTTACCTGCTCAAGAGTCTCTGTCTCAATTTCAATCTTTCTAACAAATGGAGCATATGCCTTTGCCATTTCTACTGCCTTCGCAACAGAGCCGGCCGCACCGATATGATTATCCTTTAAAAGTACACCATCTGAAAGATTGTATCTGTGGTTTTGACCGCCTCCGCACTTTACAGCATATTTTTCGAAGATTCTCATGTTTGGTGTAGTCTTTCTTGTATCCAGTAAGACTGTCTTGCTGCCCTCTAAAAGCGCTGCCACCTCATGAGTGTAGGTTGCGATGCCGCTCATTCTCTGTAGATAATTAAGGGCCACACGCTCGCCAGAAAGGAGCACACGAATATCGCCCTTTACCTTTGCCATAAGCTGTCCCTTGATTACCTTGTCACCGTCAGAAACATATTTTTCTACTTCTGTATTTTCATCAAGGATTTTGAATACACGCTCATAAACCTCCATACCGCAGATGATTCCATCCTGCTTTGCAATAAGCTCAACCACACCTGGCTTAGACTCTGGCATTACTGCATTGGTGCTTACATCCTCGCTTGATATATCTTCTCTAAGAGCCATTTTGATTAGCTCGTCTGCATTCAGTCTCATAGTAATATCGTTCATTATATTGCCTCCTTCTCGGCTCTAAGATTTGCTTCTTTTTCGATTTCTCCCACTACCATGGCATGATAGTTTTCCATTATGCTAGGAAGGTCTTCATACCCGTCCATATTTACAAGGTTAGCAAAATCCTCTGCATGTTTAAAGCTGTTTTTAGCAGTAATATCTGCTGCTGCACGCTTGGCAAAAACCAGACTCTCAAGTAGTGAATTGCTGGCAAGACGATTTCTGCCATGAACACCATTGCAGCTGGTTTCACCTACGGCGTAAAGCTGCTCCATTGTGGTCTTGCTGTCCTTATCCACATAGATTCCGCCCATGAAATAATGCTGCGCTGGCACTACAGGCACCCAGGTCTTTAGTGGATCGTAGCCTGCCTCCACACATCTCTTGTAGATGTTTGGGAAATGATTCAATATCTCATCCTTTGGTATTGGTGAAAAATCAAGCCACACATGCTCTGTGCCCTGCTCCTTCATTTTTGCAAGGATGGCATTGCTTACCACATCTCTAGGCTGTAGCTCATCTGTAAAGCGGTCACCATTTTTATCACGAAGAACTGCACCCTCTCCTCGCACTGATTCTGAAATAAGGAAGCTTCGTCCGTTCTGTCTTGTAAAAAGTGTTGTTGGATGAATCTGTACATAGTCGCAATTTTCCAAGCGTACATTGTGATACATGGCAAGTGCCAATGCATCACCTGATATGTGGCGGAAGTTTGTGGAATGTGGGTAAACTCCGCCCAAGCCACCGCAGGCAAGCACAGTAACATCTGCTTCGATAGCTTCTGTTCTGCCATCCATATCTGCTACCACGATTCCGTAGCAGGTGTTATCATGGCATACCCAGTCTACCATTGTGGTGTGAGCCTTAAGAGTGATATTATCACGTTCCTTAACTCTTGCTAAAAGCTTGCTGGTGATTTCCTTTCCAGTTACATCTGCATGGAACAGAATTCTGTTGTTGGAATGAGCTCCTTCCTTCGTAAATACGAATTTGCCATCCTTCTTTTCGAATTCCACGCCATAGCCTTCCAAATCGGCAATAATATCCTGTGAGCTTCTAATCATTATCTCAACAGATTCCTTACGATTTTCGTAATGTCCGGCGCGCATGGTATCCTCGAAATAGGCCTCATAGTCGTCCTCGTCCCTAAGCATGCAGATACCGCCCTGTGCCAGGAAGCTATCACATCCATCTAACGCATCCTTTGATATACAAAGTATCTTTTTATCTGTAGGAAGACTAAGTGCACAAAACAGACCTGCTACACCAGTTCCTACTATTACAACATCATATTTTTCCATTATTTTGCCAACTCCAACATTCTTTTTAGAGGTACAAGGGATTTTTCCCTCTTCTCCTCACTCACCTCTACTACTCCACTAGTATCTCTTAAGCAATCTCTTACCTTTTCAAGTGTCACCTTTTTCATGTTTGGGCAAATCTGCACTGACCCAGCTGCGTAGAATTCCTTTTCAGGATTATTCTTCTTAAGCTGATAAAGCACACCAAGCTCTGTGGAGATAATGAATTTCTTTTTGTCCGATTTGGTTGCATAATCAATGATTCCAGAGGTGCTTCCGATATAATCAGCAAGCTCAAGCACATCAAGTGTACACTCTGGATGAATAAGCACTTGGGCATCAGGATGGGATTCCTTGGCACGCTTAATCATATCTGCCGTAACAGCCTTGTGTACATGACAGTAGCCATCATTGAAAATGAAATTCTTCTCTGGCACCTTGCTTGCAATATATCTTCCAAGATTTTCATCAGGGATGAAAAAGATATTTTTATTTGGAAGCGCCTTCACTATCTTCATAGCGTTTGCCGATGTAACACATACATCTGAGTGCATCTTAAGCTCCGCTGTGGAATTGATGTAGCAAACCACTGCCAGGTCATCATATTCCTTTCTCACCTCTTCGATACGCTCTATCTGAGCCATGTGTGCCATAGGGCAATCCGCCTTGGCGTCTGGAAGGAGCACTGTTTTTTCAGGGTTAAGAATCTTTGCGGATTCTCCCATAAACTGAACTCCTGCAAACACAATAGTGCTTTCCTTCAAATCTACTGCTACCTTTGCAAGGTAATAGCTATCCCCTACATAATCTGCAATAGCCTGCACATCATCATTTACATAATAATGAGCAAGGATTACAGCATTCTTTTCCTTCTTCAACTGCTTTATTTCTTCCACCAGTGTCATAACATTTCTCCTTTTACGAATAGCCTTAATTGTCAGCTAGTATATCACATGCATTGTCTACTGACAAGACAGTAGTTAATACAGTAAAAGGTTACATGTTTTATTGGACTTTATATTTCAAAAATGTATAATAATAAGGTTGTAGAAATAAAAAAGAATAAGAGGTATTTTTGATGAGTAAAAACAGTTCACGAGCATCTAATTTTGAACTACTTAGAATACTGGCAATGCTCATGATTATTTCATATCACATCATTATTCATTGTGTTAATGTACAGTTGGTAAACACTGATTCCATCGAAAGATTACAAAACGGATGGTTTAATCAGCCTTTGTTTTTCAGGCAGCTTTTAGGCGTTTCCCTTATGATGCCATTTGGTCTTGTGGGAAATTCATTATTCATTATGATTTCTGGATATTTTTTGGCAGAGAAAGAAATAGATATTTTTAAGACTTCTAAGAAGCTTTTGTTGCAGCTATTATTTGCAGCCATTGTACTTGTTGGCGCTTCTGCTTACTTCATCTACAAGGCTCAATATTCACTACATTCAGATACATTGTTTAGCTATATCCGAATCCAGTATTTCAACAAGATGTCATGGTTTGTAGGCTACTACTTCATCATCATCTTTATTGCTTACCTGGGCCTTAACAAATTTTTATCATCCCTTGATAGCAAAAAATATTTAGGATTTTTGCTTGCAATACTTACATTGTCACAGCTGGGTTGGTCTGGCTCACTGTTAGATGATTTAGCGAAAGGCCTTCGTACTGTTGTTGTTGGAATTTTCCTATTCGCACTTGGCGGATACATCAAGAGATTTAATCCTTTTGATAGAATTAGAGCTTATGTATTTTTTGTAATCATTATCCTTACCAATGTTTTGATTGGAATTTCTTATTACAACACTGCCAACGGAAAAATTCAGGCGTATTACTACGGCATCACTGATACCACAGTAGAGCCTGCAGAATTCGTCCAGTATATGCCTAAATATGAAAACTACAGCATCGTGGTAATCATCCTTGGGGTTTGCATCTTCGAGCTTTTCAGAAGACTCCCTATGCCTTCTATAAAGGTTATAAACTGGATTGCAGCACCAACCTTTATGATTTACCTACTTCACGACAATGGCTTTGCTTACAGCATCTGGGAAACCAACGATTGGGTAACTTTACTGTATTACGATTTCTCTGGCTTCGCTGTTAAGCTCTTCACCTGGGCCTTGGCTATTTTTACAGTAGGCTTTGTTGCTTACTATATTTACTTCGCATTAGTTAAGCTCATTATTAAAGGAAAGTGGTTATTTATAAAAAGCGAATAAAATTAATATGATTTTATAATAAAAAAGGGCTCTTACAGCAAATGCTGTAACGAGCCCTTCTTTAGTCTTATTTATTGATAGCCTGTTCAATTCCAAGGGCAAGCTGATCTGCGCAGCTGGTGCCTTTGAAACCACAGATATTTCCTTTAAGAATTTCTACTGTGTGAGCAGCATCAGCGCCCTCTAAAAGCTTGCTGATTGCCTTGGTGTTGCCATCGCAACCGCCTGTGAATTTAACATTGTAAAGCTTGCCGTCCTCAATCTCAAAATTGATTTTTCTAGCGCAAACTCCCTTTGGTGTAAAACTGTACTGTTCCATCCTGACTCCTTTAATCCTTTTTCAAAAATACATCTGTAACCATGTGGTCTATTATAATGGCAGCAACAAGTGAAATCAACGCTGTTACCAATATGGATACCAACATTCCAAATCCATGTAGACTATCCACACGAATGTGCAGCTTGCCTCGTGTTATCCACATCAAAGTCCACCAATGTATCAAAATAATTTGATAACTATATTTGCTGGCTATCCGGATTATCCATGGTTCTTTTTTAAATAGCTTTTTCCACTGTAGGAAGATGGCGAAGGTGCCCATTCCCATAAGCTCCATGATAGGAGACATATTACCTGTAAACAGGCTGTAGTTTTCATTGTTTGCAACCAGCCAGATGGCAACTATAAAGGCTATCAGGCCAGCCATTATGATTGGCTTATAGTAAGCTGCTGTTTCTTCCCTGGTAATCCAATATCCGATTATGGCTATTCCTACCCATGACACAAACACAAAGGATATGCCTATCTTTAATCCCCATATAGCTGGAACAATTACCTGTATTACTGAAAATACGATAGTTAATACCACAAGCCAGGTGAGCTTTTCATAAGGCATGTCCTTTAGCATATATCGTAAAAACGGAATTGCAATATACACAGATAACAACATATACATAAACCAAAAATGTGGAAAACTTGGGTTATTTGCAGTTATAAAGTTTAAAAGTACATATCTCAGTGAATCAACAGAAAAATCAGTGATTATCTGAGTAATCCACACGTAGAACAGATAATATACTACCATCGGTATCAAAACCTTACTGAATCTTCGCTTAAAGAAATGGCCTAAGGATTCTTCCTTGTATTTAAGCAGGAAGGCGCCTGAAAGCATTACAAAAATCACGTTAGTGCTTTCAAACCATATCTCAAGTGATTGCTGTATGTTACAGATTTTGACATTCTGAATTAATCCATCTGAAAAATCTGTTTTGAATACGTGGATACCAATTACCATTAAAACGGCAAGTACTCGTAGGTAATCATACATACAGATTCGTCCAGAGGCTTCCCTTATGGCAAAGGTATCCTTTAAAAAATCTATTCCTTTAGCTTTTGCTGATTTGTAATGAGTAAATATGGCTGCTGCAAAAATAATAGCTACTATTACATTCAAAAGAATAGAGCCACTAAAGCGCCATATACCATAAGACAGGATAGCTGCAAGTATCACATCAACAGCTGTTACTAAAACTTCTAGCATCTTATACCTCTCACGATTTACATTGTATCCAAGGAATTAAGCATATCTAGGTTCTTTACCTCAGTTTCTGTGAAAATATCCTCTGTGAAATCCTTTGGTAAGATTGATGGTGTATACCATATCTGACCCATGAAATAATTGTAGATTTCCTTATCCTTGAAGGAATATCCATGTCTTGCATAGATTTCGTTTTTAGCAATATGAATAACCTCTGGCGAAAGTCCCTTGAAATCTGAAGCAGAATATACCTTTTTATCTGTGTCGAACAAATACTGGCAATAGCATGCAACATCTGTTACCTGTCTGGTTCCTTCCCAGTAAGCTGAAACCTCTGGCCAGTACTTATTGTTTTCAAGATATCCCTTGCGCTCGCTGATTGCTGCATTAATCTCTTCTGCAGACCAATCTGCAATTGCTGGAGCATAGCCACTAGGATCTACTACAGTAATGACTACATCTGAGAAATCTTCATCTGGCTCTTCTTTTGTATCTGCTGCACCAGTAGTGGCAGTCTTTTGATCTTCAATCGCTACTGCCTTTTCCTCGCTTACCTTAAGCTTCTTGTCCTCTTTGTTTAGAAGATTAAAAGTGATTAAACCAGCAAGGATTCCTACGATAAGTGCAACACATAATTCTATGGACCATCTTCTCACATTACTTCTAGGCTTAAAGCTCTTAGTCCCTGTTTTGCCTTTAAAAAGCTTGCGCATTCCGTAATGCACATCATCAATTAAATCTAAAAATTCTCCCATTATTCGTCCCTCTTAATTCATAAACTTTCTCAAGTATAACATAAAGCCTGTAAATGTTACAAATTTATTACAATGTGTTTTCTATCTGTGTTCTGGTAGCATTTACACTACCCTGTGCCATTTGCTTGCTGCCACCGCCTTTAGCACCAAGCAATTCTCTAAGACCTGTAGCTATTGCAGAACAATCTCTCGACTTGCTACCAATCACAAAATTATATCCATCATCATCATTTCCCGAGAAGATTGCACATAATCCATCATGTCTTTCTACTAATGTGTTAACACCATCTCTCATAATCTTTGTATCCACATCTTCCACAAAGATAGTTACATCTGTAAGATTTGGTGAAATAGTTTCGATTCTATCATTCAATAATCCAGTTTCTATATCGTTTATACGATACTTTAATTGCTTAGTATCTTCTATTAAGCCATCAATTTTGTCTGGAAGCTCATCCTCTTTGCAGTTAAGCTTTTGATATGAGCTGGCAAGGATTTTCATCCTTCTGTTGTAATCCTCAAGTGCGCGCAGGCCGCAAAGAATATACACTCGTGTGCCACCCTTATATTTTCCATAGGATATTACTTTGAGCATTCCTATCTGCCCTGTAGACTTCACATGGGGAGCACAGCAGGCACATAAATCTACTCCCTCAATTTCTACCAATCTAACAGGTCCATCTATTTCCTTTTTGCTACGATAATTGATAGCGCCAAGTAGCTCCTGATTAGGATAGTAAGCCTTAACCTCCACATCACTTGCTATGATTTCATTGGCCTTTCGCTCAATGAAATCAACCTGTTCCTCACTAAGCTCAATATCCAAATCTAAAGTTACCGTATTATCGCTTAGATGGAAGCCAACATTTTCAGCTCCATAGCTATTATGAGCGATTCCCGTAAAAAGATGCTCACCTGTGTGCTGCTGCATATTGTTGAAGCGATGCTCCCAATCTATTATTCCATGAACCTCTTCCCCAATAAGAAAACCAGCGGTACAGTAGTGGTAAACCAAACCATTCTCTATCTGAACATCTATGACCTTTGTTTTGTCTAATGTTCCAATGTCACTGCTCTGTCCACCCTGTTCAGGGAAGAATAGAGTATGATTTAGCACTACCTTATAGGCTGTTACATCATCTTTTTTTGCTTCTTCGCAAGAGATAACCTTTGCTATGAATTCTTTTGCATAGGCATCTCGATCATATAGCATTTCTGTCCTCATAATCCTACCAATCTATTTACTTTTTCTATATAGCATGTCTCTATTAATTTCTGTGTAGAAGGTGTTTCTTAGCTGTTCACCTGTGTAGCCCATCCCTTCTATCCACATAAGTTTTGTGATAGTAGCCTCCAATGTCATGTCGTAAGCCTCTATCATATGGAAATCATGCTTAATCTGACGGCCTACCTCGTAGACTGTCATATTGCTGCCCTCATTGGCAACCTGTGTAGTCATAACTGCCAGCTTGTCCTGGCCTGCCCACTTATCCATCTCCTTGTAGAATGCTTCCATCAGTGTTTCTGGCATTCCGCCTACACCAAAGCTTTCGATTACGATGATATCGTACTGCTCGAAAAGGAAGCTTAGGATACATGGATTCATACCTGGATAAAGCTTTAGCAACGTGACCTTATCCGACATGTCGAAAAAGAATTTCACATCACCTGTTATCTTTGTCTCAGGGATATATCTAAGCAACACCCCATCCTGTATTACTGCAAGATATGGGAAATTGATGCTTGAAAATGCATTGTAGCTCTTGGCCCTCTCCTTTTTAGCGCGAGTTCCACAGATTACCTTTCCATCAAATACTATGCTGACATTCTGAGAATTATCATCAGCTGCATAGATGAAGGAATCCAAAAGATTTGTTTTGGCATCTGTAACATCCCTGCTGATAGGCTTTTGCGAGCCGGTTACAACGATTGGCTTTTTTGAATTCTGAATCATGTAGCTAAGAGCTGCTGCAGTATATGCCAGCGTATCTGTACCATGACATACTACAAATCCATCATAATCGTCGTAATTGTCCTTAATGCATTTAGCAATACGCACCCAAAGATCAGGTGTCATATTAGTGCTATCAATGTTCATCAGCTGCAGAGCATGAACCTGGCACACCTTTTCTACGGCTGGTATGTAGGATAAAATATCCTCTGCTGTAAGTCCCGGTGTAAGCCCTGCTTCTGTTTGTTTTGACGCGATAGTTCCGCCCGTTGCAATCATTAAAATATTCTTCATTCTAATTCTTTCCTATTGGCATTCCAAAAAACTTAGCCTGGAAGCCTTCTGCTAATGTTTCATAATCTGTATAGCTGATATTACTTTTGAAATGACTGTTCCATGTATCTTTCAAAATATCGCATATACGAATTGCTTTTTCATTTTCTTCCATCTGTAGTATAGATGGAAAAACATAAAAAATCATAAAATAGTTAAGGTTCATTAAATCCCCACCACGAACCTTTCCAAACTTTTTGAAAGCTGCGGTAACATCCTCGCATAGAAGCTTCGCCTGTGATTGTAGCTGGCTGTCATCAGCACCCACCAGGTCTTTCAGCAATTCATATCTATTGCTTTTGAACATCTCTATATTGTCCTCATAAGCTTTCTTATTGTTGACCTTGCTAAGTTGGCCAGCATCTTCAAATATTTTTTCTACATTATATCCCATAGTATTCTCCCTTTTTACTCAATCACATCATTAAGCTCTCTTATATCATCAACCTTTGCCACATAACCATCTACTGATTTGCCGTAGCCGTAGGCTGCCCAGATGAAATCCACACCTGCATTGTCGCAAGCATCCTTATCACCCTGGATGTCTCCAATATATACTGGATGCTTAAGCTGATTTTTTTCAACTAAGCCCCTGATGTTATCAGCCTTGCCAAGTCCATTGTCTCCGTAGCAGATATAATCTGTGAAAAGATACCCTAAGCCGCTTCGCTCAAGGAAGGTTTCGATATAGCCCGACTGGCAATTGCTTACGATGTATAGCTTTGTGCGCTTACTAAGGGCTTCAAGGGTTTCCTTCAAGCCTGGATAAGAAGTATCAACTGTACTTTCAGCTAAATCCTTCATTTCGTACTCTTCACATAAATGAAGTGTAGCATAGCGTCTATCAGCGTCTTCATCTGGTATGCAGGCATCTGCAATATCTGTCATAGTCTTGCCGAACAGCCCCTTTAGCTTATCCTCATCAAACTTAACATCATAACCCATATCCTTACAGGCTCTCTCCCAGCTAGGCGCAAACACTGGGGTGTTATCCCAGATAGTGCCATCCATGTCAAAAATAATCCCATCTGTGTTAATTTTCTTCATGTTAAAAACCTTACTTTCTAAACTAATCGATGATATTTTACCGCATTTTCAGTATAATTGATACATATTTATCGAAGGATGGAACACACGATGACAGATGATGAACAGCTTTTATACAAACGCTTAATCGAGCTTTCAAACAGAGCTTATCAAAACAACATATATTGCTTTAGTGACTTCCTCAGCCTAAGCCAGCAGGAGGTCTTGTATCAGGCTGCAAGGGACAAGGCCTTTGCACCTATCAAATATGATTTGTCTGGTGGATATGAAAACTGTGAACGCCAGATGGCTCGCTTCGGAAGTGAAGCGGATTTCGGCTATGAAGTGGATTTTCCAATCAAATGCATCAAGGTAGAGCCACTGGCAAAGAAATTTGCAAAGGAATATACTCACCGCGACTATCTGGGCAGCCTTATGAGTCTTGGAATAGACCGAAAGAAATTCGGAGACATATTTGTAGATGGCATGGATGCCTATATGTACGTAGACGATTCCACTGCTGACTATCTTCTGGAAAATTTTGTATCTGTAGGCCGCAACGCTGTAAAATGCAGCTTCAGCGAGCTACCTGAATCATACAAAAAAGCAGCCCTAAAAGAAGTCACCATACAGGTAGCTTCCCCTAGGGCTGATGCAGTTATCGCAAAAGTATACAACCTAAGTCGCAAGGACACCATTCCTTACTTCACAGAAAAGAAGGTATCTGTAAACGGGCACATAGTAGAAAACAACGACAAGCTTCTTGCTGCCGGTGACACCGTCTCCGTCCGCGGCTTTGGCAAATTCAATCTTATAAGCGAAGGTGGCCTATCCAAAAAGGGCAAGCTCAACCTCAATGTAGAAGTATTCGGGCGCTAGCCCCGGCCCGCCAGGGGTTAGCTACGCTTGTAGGCTGGCATAAGTTCTAGCTTGTGGAGGTTTGCCACGTGCTTGCGCTCGATAGATGCGATGATGTCGGCTGGGATGCCTTCCTTGTTGCCTGAGATATATTCATCAAGCTGTGCGTATGTAAATCCAAGCTTGTCTTCGTCAGACATTCCTGATAGACCATCAGATGGAGTCTTGTGTACAAGGCTTTCTGGAAGGCCTAGGTATTCGCCAATCTGAAGAACCTCATGTACTGTGAAGTCCTGAAGAAGTGATACGTCACCTGCTGCATCACCGTTTTTTGTTGAGTAGCCTACGTAATCCTCAGATGCGTTGCATGTATTTACTACGAAGGATGTTACGCCCTGACCCTGTGCTGCTGCATATAGTGTAGACATACGAAGACGTGGAGCAAGATTTATCTTTAAGTCCTTTGTTACTTCGAAGGTGGTAGCCTTTTCAAATGTAGAAATGGCTGCATTGTAATAGTCTGTGATAGGTATGATTTCGTATGTGAGTCCTAAGTGGTCAGCTAAAAGCTTAGCATCGTCTAAATCGCTCATTTCACCGTTTGGCATGATGATAGCTCTGATACGCTCAGTACCAATTGCTTCCTTTAAAACTGCTGCAGTAACAGATGAATCCTTACCACCAGAAATACCTATAATCGCTCTTGAATCTGTTCCAAATTTGTTGAACCACTCTCTAGTGTATTCAATTAATTGCTTTGTCTGCTTTTCAACATTAAACTCTCTCATTTTTAGTCCTTCTTTCTTACTATAAAGATTTATATGTTACAGTGCTGCAATCAGACGCTGTGCTATAGCTGCAAATCCTGCATCATTTGGATGTCCCGCAAGGAAAGAGCCTATCGTATATACGGTACCATCCGCTGCGGTGTACTGATCCCCTGCATGAAGCATATATTCAGACTCTCCCTGAATACCCGCAAGGCTCACGTAAGTGCATCCCATCTCTGATGCTACAGCTTTTTTTGTTTTGATTATGCTATCATATTTCCAAAAATTATCAAGCATTACTATTCTGGCATTTGGATTATATGCTTTAATGTATTTAATCATGTCAGTCAAATCTTCCTTGAAGTGGTCCTCATGGCCTTTGACATTTTCACCTAGCTCTATAACTATTGTTTTGTATTGGTATTTGCTGATGTACTGGTCTAAATCATCCACTTCATAGTTTCGTGTGCTGGAGAATTCCCAGCTGCGCAGTGACATGTAATCAAATTTATCATAGCCCTTTGCCGCTACTGTCTGATGTACATAATCGTTTTCTGCCGAAGTGGCACCGCATCCCCAGTAGGCGCCCCACCAATCTGCTGTAGGTGGATATAATGTTATGGAATTTCCTATAAAAAGTATGTCCTTTGTGGCAGATGGTATGCTGCCCACACTTGGCAATGGGATATCAATGTATTCCTCTGATACATCATTTGGAGAGATGTAACCATAATCACCATTTATTTTCATCTTGTAGTAATCTGTTTCGTTACACTGAGCTACAATCGCCACCTTTTGGTCTACTGTAAGGGTTCCTAAAATCTCCGCTGAATCATAAGGATTCTCCCTGACTATAGCTTTAGATACGGCATAGAAATTTGCTTCCATATCTGTGAAGGTGTACTCATCTGCCTTGCCTTCCTCTGCAAGCTCTTTGGCCTCTTGCTCGGCCTCCTCCTCTTCTACCATAAGGCGCTCCTGTTCCGCCTCTATTCTTGCCTCTTCAGCCCGCTTTGCAGCCTCTTTTTTATTCTGCTGCACCACCGTTAGGCCAAATGCTATTATAAGTAGTACTAAGGATATCCAAAGTGTAATAACTATTTTCTTCTTCAAGACATCTACTCCAATCTTTTGATTTATATCTATTCTGATAATGTATTTATCACCCGCTGTACGCAGTCAAAGGCTTCATAATCAAAACGTTCAACTGCTTCTATCACTATGATATCAGCCGCTTTAATATCATCCTTTGCATCACTCATATAGTCCCTATGGATGAAGCTACATTTTGTGAAATCCTTTGACAGATACGGCATCATGCCCTCTCTGTAACTATCGCCTAGAAGACACAGCTTTTTGTCTATCGGACCATCGGATGTAGTCCTGTTTATCATCGAGTGAATGTTTAAACCATTGACCGTTATATCAGGCTTATAATCTACAGTCATTTCATAATCATCATAAGTAATATCAGACTCTGGCACGCCCATGTATTCAAACAAATCATATCTCTCCGCAGGCTGAGGACCTGTGATATATACGCTAGGGTCTTCATATCCTATACCCATTTTTTCATAAAGAGTATTAACACCAAACAATGCCCCCAAATGATTCCAGTGACTATCATATTTGTAGTAAACAGGATATCTACCAGTTGCCGTCATTTCCTCCCCCAGAGGATATATAAAGGGAACATCGCAATTCGTATTTACGTATTCATATAGCTGCTGAATTCTCTTCCAATCACTTACAATATCTACTGTAGGCATGTACTTGTAATAAACAGAGGATTTGTTTGGCGGGATGATTACATACAATTCCTTTCCTCTAGCATCACATAATGCCTTCAATTCCTTCAGCTTATTAACGTAGACTTGCTTTTCCTCCTCGGAAAGGATGTTTGTACCCTGGTAGCATTCAAATTCATTTTCGCCATATAGGAACAACCAACCATCCCTGCCGATAATTACATCGTTATTAACATTTAAAGGGAAGAATTGTTCATAAGGGGAGATTTCCTGTGGTTCCTCCACCTCATCCACCTGAGGCTCATCGGTATGCTCATCTACTACCACCGGTTCTTCTACAGGTTTGTATAGCTTTGAGCCGATTGCAGTTTCTATCCACTGATATTTCGATTCAATAGCCCCGTTCAAGCCCTTGTACCAGGCTATGAAGGTGTATCTGAAGGGAATTCTGTCATCCACATAATTGGAAATACTCTCACCAGTATTCAAAAGATTCCCCCATTCAATTTCCGCCATCTTACGCTTTTCCGTTTCCACCACCGAAAGCTTTTCATAGGTAGATTTGCTCACAACCCGCACTGTCCCACCTGCTATCCATGGAAATACCAGTATAGCTAGAAATATCAATATGAAGATTTTATTTTTCAGTCCTGTAAAATTCATATAGTACCACCTGGTTTTTCTTAGAATTGATAGTAAATAAATGGGTTGTAGGTTCCATTTACCATAAGCAACAAGCTAATCAGAAGTAACGCGAGACACACAACCATATTTCCCTTCACTGCTTTTACACTCATGTGGGACTGGATAAATCCGCCAAATAGCGCACCGCAGATAATGGTAATTACACTCATTCCTGACAGATAGGTAAACAGATTTAATATTCTGATTCCACCTGCAAACATTCTTGATAAGTACAAGCCAGCCTCAATTATATTTTCTGCCCTAAACACTACCCAAAGGAAATTTACCACAAGGAAGGTGAGCAGACGATTGAAAAACTTTATAGGATTCTTTTTCAATAATTTGCCAAACCACACTCTTTCAAATATCAGTAATAGACCATACACAAGTCCCCACACAAGGAAGGTCCAGTTGGCTCCATGCCATATTCCTGTAAGCAGAAATACGATGAAAATATTTGCGCAAGTCTTCTTTAGGCTGCATCTGCTGCCGCCCAATGGAATGTAGACATAATCTCTAAACCATGTAGATAAAGATATGTGCCATCTGCGCCAGAAATCCTGAATTGATTCTGCCCTATATGGATGATTGAAGTTTTCCTTAAATTCAAATCCAAACATCTTTCCAAGGCCTATGGCCATATCTGAATATCCGCTGAAATCATAATAAATCTGGAAGGTGTAGCATATACTTCCAAGCCATGCCACTGTGGCATCAAGACTTCCAATATCGGTAGCCCATATTTTATCTGCCACCTGCGCTAACGTATTTGCAATAATCACTTTTTTGCCAAGTCCGAAGCAAAATCTCTTTATACCCTCAGCAAACTCATAGCTTCCTGAAACCCTATCCGTAAGCTGAGTGGAAATGTCCTTGTAATGTACAATAGGACCTGCTATCAGCTGTGGGAAGCAGGCTATATAAAGGGCGAAATATAAAAGATTAGGCTGCAATTCGGCCTGCTCATTATATATATCAATCACGTAAGAAAGGGCCTGGAAGGTAAAGAAGGAAATACCTACAGGTAGCACTATTTCTGCCAAGCCTAGATAGCCTGTACCCGTTCCAGTAAATATACCATGCATTCTTTCCGCAAATTTTAAATCTCCGCCAAAGAATATATTTTCAATTGTAGCTATAAACAGATTGAAATATTTGAAGAAGAAAAGAAGCCCTAAGTCAGACACAATTGCAAAAAGCAATCCAAGCTTTCTGATGTGATCATCATGTCTTTTCTTAGTGCACAAAAATCCTGCCCCCCAGTTGATTAGAATTACAAGGGAAATCAGGATTAGATACTTCACCCCTCCGAAGGCATAAAACAGAAGGGAAAAGCCAAGCAATATGTAATTAGATATTAATATCCTCTTGTCAAACCCTCCACCTATCAGCCTTGGAAGGCCATAGTAGGCCAACAGGCAGATAGGCAGGAATATTGTACAAAATAATAGTGAGCTGAAAACCAAGTTACTCTCCCTCTCCTTTAATCATCAGCTTGGTGAAAGGTTTTGTTTTATTAAAGAAGGTTACCACCACATCACATAAATATGCCCCGATGAAGGTAGTGATAACGCAAAGCACTGCCTTTACTGGAAAGCTTACCGTTGGAAGCAGTGACTGAATCAATCTAATGCTATAGAACTGATTTAAATAAATAAGCAGACTCATTTTTCCGCACCATGCAAACACTGGCTTATCAAAGATTTCGTGACATGGATTCACATTTGAGAATGTGAGCATCAATCCAGCGCACATGATAAATAGTGTAGCGAAGCTGTACTTTGGATCAATACCGGTGACTGCATATCCAAACACCAGTAGATAGCAAGCCAGCTCTACAAAAGCAAGAATCCTCTTTCCTGCCACTGTAAAATTAATCTTATTCAACTGTCTTGTAAAGCTATAAGAGCTGCAACCAAGTGCCATCTCTCCAAGGCCTCGTAAGAAGCATTTGTAAAAATGACCAGTCCAACCATCGATGCCCGCAAGGCTATGATATTCATGAGACATATAGCCCAATACGAAAAGTGCAATCAGCGGGCATGCAATCTTTACAAAAACATCATAATGCTTTCTTAGGAAGTACCAGAAAATAAATGTGACAACAAGCCATACATCCAAATACCATGTAAGCTTGTTTACCCAAGAGCTATCGAATCCGAAAATCTGGACAAAGAAAAGTGATGCCCATGAATCAACGGCGTAAGCGATTCTAGCCTTTGCAGTGTGATGCAAAAAATATCCATTCACAATGATGGTAAGTATGATTGCAAATAGATGATATGGGAAAACGTTCTTAATCTTTTTCCACATCATACCAGCCGTTTCAGTGCCTATAAACTCTGAACGCTTAGCGCTTTTGGCAAAGGCGCTGGCAGCCAGCAGGTAGCCTGAAACGAGGAAGAAGAACTCCACTCCAATATATCCGTGATTAAAGAAATATATTCCCTTTATTCCTATACTGATATTTCCATTTACAGCAAAACGCTTATGTATATGGAAAAACAAAATCCCCAAGGCAAAAATGAAACGTAAAAACTCCACTCGTCCGTTTTTTGCTTGTTTACTCATTTATTAAAAATCTCCTCCGTGGAAATCATCATCCACATCATCTACCATGTTTTCTCTTGTGTATACTCTCTTGGCCTCGCGCTGCTGCTCAACCTGTACTGAAAGCATCTCCTTAACATTTGCAGAATTCTTGATGTTCTTAATCTCAAAGTTTCCAAGGCTCTTATCAGATGAACTAACAATAATTGAGCCCACGCCAAAGATTCTCTGGCCTAAGCTTCTCTTAAGCTTTAAATCCAATATTCTATAAAGTCGAACCTCGTCCTGAGAAAGGTTAAGCAAACCTGTCTCCACAAAAAGTCTGTCCTCGCTCATGCTATATTTAGTAAAGCTGATTGGAAGACCGAAATATCTTTTTCTATCATGCCATAAAATATTAGCCATAGTATCCTCCTATTTTTACAGATATAAATATTATAACCAATTCCTAAAATAAAAGAAACCAGGGATAAATCTCCCTGGCTTACGATTAATTATTTAGTTTCTAGATTTCCTTCACGCTTTGCAATAGCTCGGATGACTAAGCGCACAAGGAAGAATGATGGTATTGAAAGGATTGCAAGCACTATAGCTGTTGTAGGAAGAGTTGAACTGGTAGCACGGCTTTGCTCTGCAACCTCGGCAAAATCCATTCCAGCTGCTTCCATTGCAGCATTCATTAAGAAAAGCATACACATATTTAATCCGTTAAATACCATATGCATTTCGATAGATGTAAATATGCTTCCGCTGGCTCTGTTTACAAAGGCGAAAATGATACCAAGTACTGTTGCATAGCAGAACTGGTTCAGATTTAAATGAATAATGCCAAACATTATGCCTGATATAATGGCTGCTACTGCAAATGGGAACACCTTCTTTAATCGGTTAGTAAAGAAGCCTCTGCATACTATTTCTTCTGTGATTGGTGCACTTATTACTGTTGCAAGAAGTGTAAGTCCAACTGATTCTGTTGCAAACTGATTCACTGACTGTACCATTACATTTGGAACAAAAAACTGAGATACAACATTTGCAAGCATTACCATTGGCTGAGCAACAATTACAAGTAATATTGTAAAGAAGAATGTGCTAACCTTTATCTTCTTGAATTCAAATGCTTCTACTATGGCATCGCCCTTTTTGAGAGTGTAAGCAAATACTGGTATCAGCAAACAGATATCAAGTATAAATACGTGAAGATATGTTGGGATTACTATACCTGCATTTTCCAATCGTCCAAATATAAACCCTAACAATAATTCGATTGCTACTTCCACCAAAAATAAAATCAATAGCTTGGCTGTTTCTAATTTGTTTTCATTTGTCATAATATTTTCCCCTTTTCTTATTACATACTTACATTTACTGGTATCTTTCTAAAAGTAATCCAGTTAACTACCAATCCTGCTACTGCAAAGGCTATCATTCCAATCCAAACTGGAAGCTGATTATAAAATGGATTAATAATCATATCTACAAGAAGTGCTGTAACATCTGATGCACCTGTGACCTCTCCAATTAATCGTGGGCCACCAATCATTATTAGTAAAAAGCATATATAATAAATCCAATATACTATCTTTCCATATCTAAGCATTCCGTTTCCAGCTATGCCTTCTATCCACATGATTAGGCCAAATACAATAATTGCGATTTTAAAAATAGTACTTGTTGCTATTGATACTGATACCAAGCTAACAATGATTGCAAAAACGGCTATCTCTAAAAAATCAGCTATTCTACTGTAACCAAAAAGTACTTTTCTAGTCATTCCAAAGCAAAGACCACGTGGAACCTCGTCTGCCTGCAAAAAGACTTTTATAAAAACATTCATTATTACATAGCCATAGGCTAAAATCCCTGCGATTAAATCTCCATAAGGTGTATCATCTTCCATTCCTGTGGAGCTGAATATGAATTCCAGTACAACACCAATTAGAATTGCAAGAGCAAGGAGGAATAAATTCCATATTTCTCCTGTCTTTTTAAGTTGGCATATTGCTTTAATATTATTTCTACTCATAGATTTTCCCCTTATTTAACCATGCTCTTTTGGTTCAATTTGTATGCCCATAGCTCTGCCAAAGCAAAAATAGCAATTGCACCTACGATTATTAGTGGAAATGTAAAACCAGGAAGCTCAGTAACATACTCTTTCATCCAAAAGCCACCTATAGCCAAGGATGCACCAAAAACTCCACCAATTATTGCTATTATCATTATTATTACTTTTCCGTACTTGCTTACCTTATGACCAACTATCAGTCCTATAGGTCCTAATGCGATAGCTATAATGCATGAAATTAAAATGAGTATTACGTATTTATACTGCTGGAAGATTACGGCAACAAGTGATAATGCTATAAAATTTCCAAATACGAAAGTGAACTGCTTTATCAACTCGCCTACAAAAATATCTTTTCTTCTGGCTCCCATGGACAATGCCATACTGTCATACCAGTTAGGCCCATAAAACGAATACATCATGTTCATCATAATGATGAAAATACTACCAACACTCATAAACATGTTAAGTACATATTCCACAAGGGATTTCTCATCTGAACCGATAATCAACCATTCGATAATTAGTACGCACTCTATGCCCAGCACTAATCCTAATGTCTTTATTCCCTCTTTAAAAAAGTACTTTGCAGAACGTTTTGCAAGACTACTCATACTAAGCCTCCTTTCTGCCATCTACACACATGGCATAGAAAAGATTCTGAAGTGGTACAGGCTCAACCTGAACATCACCAGCGAAACCATCTACAGGCTCATCAGCAAGAACTGTTACCACCTTGTTTCTTCCGATAGATTCAGGATGATATGTCTTGAAATCCTTTACCGCTGCATCTACATTAGTTTCTTCTCCGCTTACACGATACGCTCTGGCAAGAAGCTCCTCTGTGTTTTCCTCTATAATAATCTGTCCATCATCAATGATGATTACCTTTTCAAATAATGACGAAGCCTCTTCAATGATGTGTGTACTGATTACGAAGGTTCTTCCTGTTTCAGCATACTCATCAATTACAAGCTTGTAGAACTGCTCTCTGGCAACTACGTCAAGACCTGCAACTGGCTCATCCAAAATAGTGATATCTGCTTTGCTGGCCATGGCTACGATGATGGTTACTGCTGAAAGCATACCCTTGGAAAGCTTGTTGATGCGCTTCTTAGGATTAATTCCAAAAAGCTCTATTAATTCCTTAGCATATTCTTCATCCCAGTTAGCATAGAAAGCTCTTGCTGTTGCAAGATAATCCTTTACCTTAATTGTGTTAGGGCCAAACATTGTTACCTGGGAAATCTCTCTTGAATAACAGATGTGTGAAAGTGCCTTTTCATTTTCCCAAACTGGCTCACCGTCCAGTGTAATAGTTCCCTCTGTAGCAGGATTCTGAGCTGTAAGAATAGAAAGAAGTGTTGTCTTACCTGCGCCATTTCTTCCGATCAGTCCGTATATTTTTCCAGTCTCAATTTCCACGTCTACATTCTTTAGAACTGTATCTTTACCATATTTTTTTACTATATTTTTTCCTGCTAAAATACTCATATTTCCTCCTCGCCTACCCCTAGGCTAATCTGTTGTTTCGTCTATCAATCTCTTTAAATCAGCCTTACTAAGTCCTATTAGCTCTGCCTCACTGATTATCTTTTTTAGATATGTCTCTTTGAATTTTTTCTTTCGAGACTCCATTACCTTTTCTTTTGCTCCTGCCTGTACAAACATTCCTATACCTCTCTTTTTGTATAAAATGCCTTCATCTACCAAAATATTTATTCCCTTTGCAGCCGTTGCGGGATTAATCTTATAAAACTTTGATAGCTCTGTAGTGCTGGGAACTTGTTCTTCCTCATTAATAATATCCCTTAAAATTTCGTCCTCTATCATCTCACTTATTTGTAGATAGATTGATTTATCTTCCCCTAAGTTGTCTAACACAGACTCACCTCCTTTGGTTGAGTGGTTAATTACTTGTGTAATTAACCATAACACCAATTATGTTTTTTGTCAACAAAAAATGCAACGCACCATTTTGTACGTTGCATTACTCAATTATCCTCGTCTTCCAGATTCTACCATTTCCTTTTCAAAAGCCTCTGGATTTTTCAGGTAATAATCCTGATGTTCTTCCTCCGCTTCATAGAAGCTTTTGAATGGTTCCAGGGCGATGTAAACCTTTTTACCTGTAGATTCTTCAAGCTGTTTTATCTTTTCCTGCGCTAAGTTAAGTTCCTTTTCGTTCTGATAATAGATAGCTAATGTATAAGAAAATCCCTTATCGATAAACTGTCCATCCTTATCAAATGGATCTACGTTTGCAAGATAAATATCAAGAAGCTTGTCATAGGTTACATTATCTTCCTCATACTCTAGAGCGATAGTCTCTCTGTGGCCTGTGCGCTGGCTTTTAACCTCCTCGTATGTAGGATTTACCTCGTCACCACCAGAATATCCACAAGTAACCTTATCCACTCCATAAATCTTGTAGATTGGTGTAACACACCAAAAGCATCCACCTGCAAAATATGCTTTCATAAAACTGTCCTCATTTCTAGTAATAATTGTTCATTATAATCAAAACAAATCCAAAGCACTATCTAAATATATTTCTTCTCTGACTAATAGCTGATATTCTGGCTTCACCATATAGTACAGAATGAATTCCAATACTATTGCGCTTCCCAAGCTACGCCCTTCAATCTTAAAATTTGAAAAGCCTGCGGGCATGTAGATGTTCTGAATATCATCCACGCTTATAAACCCTGGATTAGTCATAGCATCTGAAAAACGATAACCACGCGCAGCCTTTGGAGATGTGCATACGTGGTCTTCACAATCCTCGCCTAAGCTTTTTCTGCTGACATTCTCATAGCATGACTTTCTATCTGTGCACCCGAAGGAACAGCATTCATTGCAAAGAAATTCTACTTTATCCTTTTGGGTTTCAGTTAGTGCATTTAACTGTTCTAGCTTTTTATTCAGACGAAAATCTGGAACAACATATTTAAAATCATCCCTATCAAGCTCTGCCTTCAAATCATCAAAATCTGTAAGCACCTTTGTGGTAGATGAGACAAAATAGTATTCTGGATAATTTTTCTTAATATATTCCAGTAGAAGGTCAGAATAAATTATCACTCCGTTTTTGACCTCGCCTGTCCTTTCAAATAGCTCGCACAAGCGATTACATTTTTTATCTGTCAAATGTTCTTCCCTGATTAAGGAATTGCTAAAGGTAAGTCTTGATGATATACCATATTCCTTCATCAGCCTTATTACATCAGTGGCCTGCTCATCTCCAAAGCCTACACGGCCGCCACCCCACAGACAATCTGCTGGCGCGCCATAGATAGAGCCAATCTCGCACCAGTCGTAAAAATATTCTCTATGATTTTTAAATAGTGGTAGCAGAACCTTGTAGAATTCGTAAAATTCAAACAAGCCTGGTAAGTGATAGTATGCTTTCATTACTCTTGCTCTCTCGTTTTAATCTTTAGTAAATACTAATACGAGAGTAGCTTCAAGTCAATTCAAGGCTCTTTTTAGCTTGTATTGTCTCTTATCGTGGAGCAGAGGATAAAGCGATAGATAAAGTGCCACTACATTTACAATCAATGCTCCAACCCAAGCGCTTATTTCCGCGTAGGCTGTGGCTGGGAAGCCAATCCTTCCTATGAAGAATGATACTGTAAAGGTTCTTAAAACCATCTCTAAAATACCAGAAAGCATTGGAAGCATAGGCTTTCCCATACCCTGAACAGTAGCTCGTACCACGAAAAGTACATCAACAGCTATAATCATCACGCCGCATCTAGGTAGGTACTGGCACACCAAATCTATCTGGTCCTTTCCTGATAGCAGAAATCCGCCCAGCTGTGCAGGAAAGAACACCATAAGTGAGCCTAGAAGGATATAGGATACAACAGATATTCCCATGCACACCTTAAGACCTTCCTTGATTCTTCCATATTCTCCTGCGCCGTAGTTTTGGCTGGTGTAGGATGTCATTGCGCTTCCCGCCGTGGCTGCTGGGTTCATAAACAGATTGTTATATTTTCCGCATGCCGCATAAGCCGCTGTGTATACAACACCGTAGCTATTAACAAAGCCTTGAACAACCATGCATCCTACCGCTGTGATGGAATTCATGAATGCCATTGGCAGGCCATTCTTAAGTAGCTCTAAATACACCTTTATTGAATTTCTAAAATGTTCCTTTTGCATCTTAATTTCAGGTATTTCTTTCAGGCGATTGATGCAGATTAATACAGATATTACCTGGGCTACAAGAGTTGCAATAGCAGCCCCCTCTACACCTGTTTTTAATACAAGGATTAGCAAGCTGTCTAAAGACAGATTGACTATAGATGACACAATAATCGCCCTAAGTGGAGTCTGGCTATCACCAAATGCTCTGAGAATAGAACCCGCGATATTGTAGCAGATACCAATCGATAAACCGCCAAACAAAATGTAACCATATTTTAAACTATCGCCAATAATCAGTGGATCTGTACGCATGAAATTAAGCAATGCTGGTAGAAATACCACGCTCATTACAGATAAAGTGATGGCAAGGATAACTCCTAATACTATTGTGGCTGCCAAACGATGTCTTAATTGCTCTATGTCCTTTGCGCCGTAGCTTTGAGCCACAAGCACTGAAAATCCATTTGCCAATCCAAAAGAAAATCCTACTATCAAAAAGAAAATGGAGCCCATGTTTCCAACTGCTGCAAGTGCGTTATCGCCAAGTCCCTTACCTACAATCAAAGTATCCACAAAATTGTACACCTGCTGCAGCATGCTGGTTAACAGCAATGGCCAATAAAAAGCCAATATCAGTTTTAATGGACTTCCCTTTGTAAAATCCCTTTGTCCACCTTTTACACTAGTTTTAACACTCATTTCAACACCTCTATACATTACTTTCTAAGCAATTGACATTTTACGCCCTGCCATTTGCAAATAGAATTTCATATTTGTTGAGTTTTGCCCGATTTTTGTTATCATACTTTTATGGAGAATTTTGGAAAAGAATTTATCAAATTTGATACCGTTTCATCTGTCAGCGTAACAGATGTTTCAGCCCCAGGCACTTACCACGCCCACTGGCACAATGCAGCTGAATTTACCGTTACCCTTAAGGATGGCTGTGTCTACAGAATAAATGATGAAGTGTTTGAATTAAATGCAGGTGATGTGCTTTTAGCATGGCCTCAGCAAATCCACGAGACTATTTCTATTCCTGCAGACGGGGCGATGTTTACCCAGTTTTCTGCAGTTATCATTGAAAACAACCTGGATTTGGTATCTATTTCCCGTTTCTTGTACAACTGCAAGTATATCTCTGCTAAAAAATATCCCGAAGTTACCAGATATATTTCTGACTCCATTATGGAAATAAAAAAAATACACAGCTCCTCTGATCCCCTTGCGGAAACCAAATGTAAGCTATGTATTTACAATATCCTTATTAAGATTAGCGAGCATGTTCTTTCAACCATCAATTACAATTA
The DNA here is from genome assembly GCF_900113655.1 of Pseudobutyrivibrio sp. OR37. Classification (GTDB taxonomy): domain Bacteria; phylum Bacillota; class Clostridia; order Lachnospirales; family Lachnospiraceae; genus Pseudobutyrivibrio. The sequence goes on from NZ_FOQF01000011.1 coordinate 67,868, forward strand.
TAGCGATGAAACTCCAGACACTAGTTGGAATTACATAAAGGCTGCTTGCACATATATCATCGAAAATTCTGCCGATGATATCAGCCAAAAGGATGTTGCCGACCATGTGGGCCTTAGCACCTTTTATCTGTCTAAGCTTTTTAAAAGATACATGAACATGTCCTTTCCTGCTTATCTTTCAAATATCAGGGTGCAAGCTGCCGCAAAGCTTTTGATGGATAAATCCATATCTATTACGGACTGTGCCTTTCTTGCAGGCTTCCAATCCACTACAGCCTTCAATAACGCCTTTCATAAAATAACTGGGTACTCGCCTAGGGATTATCGAAAGCTGTATAGATAAATGTCTTTTATATTCTAGCCACTCCTGTGCGTCTTGCTGCTTCAGCTGTAGCGTTTGCTACGGCATCCTTTACTCTTGGGTCGAATGCCTTTGGAATAACATATTCTGGGCTAAGCTCCTCGTCTGAAACAAGCCCTGCGATTGCATAAGCTGCAGCCTCTTTCATGGCATCGTTGATATCTGTTGCCCTAACATCTAGCGCTCCACGGAAAATTCCAGGGAATACTAATACATTGTTAATCTGATTTGGGAAGTCTGAACGGCCCGAGCCTACTACAGCTGCACCTGCAGCCTTGCTGTCCTCTGGCATAATCTCAGGCACTGGGTTTGCCATAGCAAAAACGATTCCGTTGTTCATGCTGGCAACCATTTCCTTCGATACTAATCCTGCGCGAGACACACCGATAAATACATCTGCGCCCTTCATAGCATCTGCTAAATTTCCGTGCTCATGGTTGTTATTTGTAATGTGAGACATTTCCTCCTGACCAGAGTTCAAGCCTTCATCACCCTCGCAGATGATTCCATTGATATCGCAAAGCACAACATTTCCAAAGCCCATTGTAACAAGGAGCTTTCCAATAGCACAGCCTGCTGCACCTGCTCCGTTTATTACGATTTTCACTTCTCCCATCTTCTTGCCAGTTACCTTAATAGCGTTGATTAGGGCTGCTGCAACAACTACAGCTGTTCCATGCTGGTCGTCATGGAATACTAAGATATCGCACTTTTCCTTAAGCTTCTTTTCTATTTCAAAGCAGCGTGGTGCTGCAATATCCTCTAGGTTAATTCCTCCGAAGGAACCGGCTAGAAGTGATATGGTATTTACAATTTCATCTACATCCTTGGAACGAATGCAAAGTGGAATGGCATCTACATCTCCAAATTCCTTGAACAGAACGCACTTGCCTTCCATTACAGGCATTCCCGCCTCTGGGCCAATATCTCCAAGTCCCAGTATGGCTGTTCCATCAGTAACAACAGCTACTGTGTTCCAGCGACGTGTCAGCTCCCAGCCCTTTTCGGGATCCTTGTGAATCTCCTTGCAGGCCTCTGCAACACCTGGTGTATATGCAAGAGCTAAAGCTTCTGAGCTATCTACCTTGGCTCTTGATTTAATCTCTAGCTTTCCCTTTAAATCATAATGAAGTTTCAGTGATTCCTTTGATACATCTGCCATGATTATTCTCCTTTTCTATGTGTTAAACCATCTTCTCTGGTCTTACTGTCTCATCATACTCCTTCTCAGACAAAAATCCCAGCTCAAGAACTGCCTCTTTTAATGTCTTGTCCTCCACGTATGCCTTGTGGGCACAGGCTGCTGCATTCTCATAGCCTATAACAGGGCTAAGGCAGGTAACCAGCATGAGGGAATTGTTCAGATTGCTTTCCATCTTATCTCGTTTTGCCTTGATTCCTGATACGCAATTCTTATTGAAGGAATTGATGCCATCTGCAAGCAGTCTGATAGACTGAATCATATTGTAGGCTAAAACTGGCATGAACACATTAAGCTGGAAATTACCCTGGGATGCGCCAATGCCTATGGTGGTATCATTTCCCATCACCTGAATGGCTATCATGGTGATAGCCTCGCACTGAGTAGGGTTAACCTTGCCTGGCATTATTGAACTGCCTGGCTCATTTTCTGGGATGGTGATTTCTCCTAATCCGCAACGTGGCCCATTTGCCAGCCATCTGATATCATTTGCAATCTTCATAAGATTTGCTGCCAGACCTTTCAGGGCGCCACTTGTGTACACATATCCATCCTTTGATGTGAGGGCATGAAATTTATTATCGCTTGGCTCAAAGGTTTGTTTTGTGAGTCTTGAAATTTCTTCGCAACACATCTTATCAAATCCTTCGGGACAGTTAAGCCCTGTTCCTACCGCTGTGCCACCGATTGCAATTTTCCGCAAGTGATTTGATGCTTCGATAATCTGCGCTCTTGACTCCTCTAGCATTCCCCTCCAGCCCGAAATTTCCTGGCTGAAACGCAGTGGCACAGCATCCTGCAGATGGGTGCGTCCGATTTTTATAACATCATAGTTTTCATTCTCAAGGCGCTTCATGGTCTCGATTAATCCATCTATAGCTGGTATGAGCTTCTCATGAATCATTATCACTGCAGCCATATTCATAGCCGTTGGAAATGTATCGTTAGATGACTGAGACATATTGACGTGATCATTAGGATGAATGTCAATGTCAGAATGATTCGCCTTTACGATATGGGCGATGACCTCATTCACGTTCATATTAGACTGAGTTCCTGAGCCTGTCTGCCACACCTTTAGCGGAAATTCTTCATTGTACTTTCCATTTAGGATAGCTTGGCAAGCATCTGCTATTGCAGTAGCCTTCTCATCATCAAGCTTTCCAAGCTTGGCATTTGCTGTGGCCGCTGCTGATTTTAACACCACAAAAGCATTAATCACTTCCATAGGAATAGTTTCCGTTCCTATAGCAAAATTTTCCAGGGAACGCTGTGTCTGCGCTCCCCACAAATGCTCATCAGCTACTTTGATTTCTCCCATTGAATCATGCTCAATTCTAAATCCCATAGTTCCCCCTTTATTCATGCCACTTAACTACATAAAAAATCTATTCTCCATATCCACTCAATTCCTTAGTTCCTGGAAATTGATATGAATAAATTGAAAACTTCTTCCAGGTCTCAATACCTGCTTCTTCATACTCAGCAGTATCCGCCTTAAGATAATTCCCCATTGCATTTATTTCTTCGATATCTATTTCAGAAATGTATTTAACAAGTGCATAAATAATCTTGCACTCACTTTCATCCAAAAGAGCATATTCGTAGGTGCCACAATTACCATCTGCTGCAATGTAGGCTGGATAGGCATACATGCTTTCATCGTACATGATATTCTGAGTTATCTTTTCATCGCTATCTACACGACCATTTTCTATGGTAAGAGATATATTTGAAAGTCGTTCAAGCTCCTGCTCATAATCCTCTTTAGAATATGTCGCCTCCAAAATTGTATACCCAGTAGTCCCAACTAAATTGGAAGGAAGCTTTGAAACATAAGTTGCTTCTACCATGTTAGCTGTGCTACCCCTAAAATCTCTCCTAGCTTTTCCTGGGTTATTCCCTTTTCTTTTCTAAGCTCCCTAAGAAACTTTCCAATTTTAATTTGGTCCATTTTATTTCTCCCTTTTTTTCTTTGGAGTCTATCATTATTGTGCTTTTAGGGACAGGACACAAAATGAGAAACGCTTATTTCCTTATATCATAGCCAATCTTCACCATAAAAAAAAGCCCTCCGAGGTAATCCTCGGAGGACCTTTAGCATTAATCGTCGTTTAATTTAGGTAGTTCTTGGCATTTGATGCGTCTACGCTTTCGAATGGAACCCAAAGATGCAATTTATCACTTGAAAGCGATTCAAAATTGCTAATCGTTCCACCCTTTGCTAATTCTATTGCTGCTTTCGCGGCCTCGGCACCTTGTGGAGCAGCTGGCTGGTAAACGGTAAATACCATTTCACCGTCCAAAATCGCTTGGCAACCATCCTGTGTGGCATCTACACCTAATATTGGCATATCCTTTAGATTGATGTTATTATCCTGACATGCCTGTATAGCGCCTCTAGCCATTGCATCATTATTACACACTATTAAATCGAATTTTTTTCCTTTGCTTATTAAAAAATTAACATCTTCTCTAGCTGTATTGGTGTCAAAATCTGCAAAATCCTCGAAAACATAATTTATCTTTTTTCCACTTGCCTTTAAGTCTTCCTTTAATGTTTTTGTTCTTCCCACTGTAGCCGCGTGTCCATCAAGCCCTTTTAATAGTACTACATTAATTTCATCTTTTGACGAGAACATGTTTAATATAAATTCAGCCTGAAGCTTTCCTGCTACCCCTTCATCCGATGCACAATAAATATATTTATCTTCCTTTAGTGTGGAAGCATCTGGTGAATTATTGCAGAATATAATTGGTAAATCCCCTGCTGCAGCTTCTAGCTGTCTAGCTGTTGATGCATCCTCAGGTATGCACATTATTGCGCTATATCCTTGACTCTTAGCCGTCTTTATTTGCTCAATCTGCGTTTCCAAGGAATTCTCTGGATATACACAGTCTGCAACTGCCCCAACACTTGATGCATATTCCTGAGCACCTTCTGCTAATGTGTCTCTGAATGCGTTTCCCTCTTCCTGTGAATATGTGAACAATATCTTTACACCATTACCAGTTGTTGTTGATGAAGATCCTTTTGAAGAAGATAATCCGCAACCAGAGATAGACAATGTTACTAATAAAATTATAGATAGTATTTTCTTTCTCATCTCGATTAACTCCTTTAAATCTTAAACTGATGTACTTGCCTGTCTAATTCCACTGAAGTTGATGCTAACATTTCAGATTCCTTAGCTACCTTCTCACTGTTATTTGTCAGTTTAGCTGACTGTTTAACTATTTCCTCTGACGTTGATAAGATAATATCTGCACTTGCTGCCTGCTCTTCTGAAATTGCCGCTACATCTGTTGCAACTGCATCTACTTCACCTACCTTTTCAATCATATCTGCTACCATTTCATTCGTCTGCTGTATATTCTGGTAGATTAATGAGAAGGTATCTACAGCATTGTTGATATACTCACTACTCTCATCAATGCTCTTAACACTTTCTTCTGCTTTCTTTTCAGCATCTTTTACTAAATTGTCTATTCCATAAACAAGCTCTGTTATCTGCTGTACAGAATTTGTACTTGTCTGCGCAAGCTTACCAATCTCATTGGCAACAACAGCAAAGCCTTTTCCTGTTTCACCAGCTCTTGCCGCTTCAATTGATGCATTCAATGATAGTAAGTTTGTTTCCTCAGCAATGCTACCAATCAGCTTAACAATTTCTGTAATCTCATTTGAGGCAACGCCTACATCATTAATTGCCTGCTGAAGCTCATTAATGGATGAAATAATATTGCCCATTGCATCGCTTACTTTTTCCATGTCCTTCTGGCCCTTATTTGCAACAGTAACCGTTTCAGACATCTGCTCACTTACGCTTTCTCCATTTGTTCTGGTATCTGTTACAACCATTGCCAATGTTGTTGCGCTATTAGCGATTTCATTAATAGAGCTTGCCAATCCATCAACAGTTTCATTTAATCCCTGCATTGATGTTTCTTGTAACTTTGAAGCATCATACATTTCTCTTGATACAACATTACTTTCATCAGCCTGATTATTCAAATTCACAGCAATATTTCCAATCTTGCTTATCAGGTCCTGCATTGTTCCAGCAAAATCTCTGATTCCCTCTGACATTGAAGTTATTTCATTATTTCCCTTAACTTCAACCTCCATTGTGAAATCACCATCTGTCATAGTATTGATTACTCCTGACAATGTGTTTACAGGCTTAATCAAGAAATGTACTGTTCTTTCAATTAATACTATCAACAGCAATGTTCCTGCTATTGCAAGTATAGCTAGTATGGTACCTAATGTTTTTACATCACGTAAGATTATATTTGATGGTACAAAGGAAACCAGTATCCAATCCGTTCCATTAACCTCGCAAAATGCTGTCATGTTTCCATTTATCTCTTTTGTGTACAAATCAGATGCGCTTATGGCTTCCGCAACACCCTTGTAGAATTTGTCTGAACTATAATCGGATATATTTGTTCCAACCTTTGTTGAATCTCTATTACTTATAATTGTTCCTGTTGTGGATTGTACAAGGAATGTTTCCGCATTCTCCATTTCAACATTGGAGTTTACAATAACGCTTATTCTATCTAGTGTTACGTCTGCTCCAATAACACTTATACCCTCATCAACATTTCGAAGCATACCTGTAGCACTTATTACTTTTTGCCCATTGCTATTTTCGTATGGTTCACCGTAGGCCATGTTTATTCTGGTTGAACCTTCCTGGTACCAGTTTGATGTCAAAACATTACTCTCTGATTTTGTAGAGCCTGCACCAGTAATGAGTCTTCCATCACTTGTTCCAATATAAAATCCATCTGCAAATGTACTATTGAACCCAACTGATCCGTCTAAAACTGCTTTTAGAGACTCCTCATCTACATTTGAGCTTTCTATTGTATTTTTTACGATTTTGAAGGAATCCAGATTATCTTTCATCCATGCTTCAATATCGTTCTTTTGGCTTCTGATAGAAGTTTTCAATAGCTCTTCTGCTTCTTTTCTTAAACTTTTCGATGAAATTTGATATGAAATTGCTACTAATGCTATCATCATAAATGCAACTATCGGAATGATGATAATCAGAAGATTAAATTTAATCGATCCTCTTCGTTTAGTTTTTTCCACCCTTGCCATTGTGTCCTCCTTCCCTACTTATCTTATTGTACTATATACACTGTGGTTTTTATGTGTTTTTTCTGATATTTTTAAAAATTGTTTGTTATTTTATGATTATTTTTTTACAAAAATACAAAACTTCATTTTTATATAAAAAAGCCCTCCGAGGAAATCCTCGAAGGGCAAATAAATAATTCAAATATAAAATTTATGCATCCTTTGAGTGACGCTCACCAATCTGGAAGTCGTCGCTGTGCTCAAACATGTACTGAACTGTCATTGGGTCAGAACCTGTAAGCTTCTTGAAATCATCTGTGAATACATCCATCTTGCCCTCGCGGATAGCCTGAGCAAATGTAACCATACCATCAGATGAGAATGGAGCCTCTGAACCCTTCTTGAATTCACCATCAGTTGTTCTTGGAACTCCCATAGCATCGAATACCTGGTAATTTTCCTCGTCTGTGAGCTCCTTGTATGTAACGTGATTTCCTGTAGCCTTATTTCCAATCTCGATGAACTCTGTGATTGTCATAAGCTCTGGTCCGTTGATATCAAGTGTAGCGTGGTCGTACTCAGCACCTCTGTAAAGAGCGTAAGCAACTGCCTTTGCGCAATCCTTTCTAGAGATGTAAGCCATCTTTCCATCGCCCTGGCTGTTCTTTAAAACGCCATCGCCCTTAACGTATGTGAAGTAGTTTGTAATCATAGCCTCTGCATACTGTGAGTTGCGAAGGAAGATATAATCAAGACCAACTTCCTTGATGTAGTTTTCTGTGTAGATGTGATCCTTCTTTTCTACTGAAGGGTTTGTCTCATCACCAGCATTTACAAGTGATGTGTAAATAATCTGCTTAACGCCAGCAGCCTTTGCAGCATCAACAACGTTCTTCTGAGCGTTCTGTCTCTTTGCTCCTACGAATGGCATAGAGATAAGTGCTAATCTTTCTGCTCCTGCGAAAGCTTCTTCCAAACCTTCGTATTCGTTGAAGTTTGCCTGACGTGTCTCAACACCCTGTGCTGCAAATTTATCAAGAGCTTCCTTGCTATATCCTACAAAAATAAGGTCTTCCTTGTTTGCAAGAGTTAAAAGTACTCTTGCTGCCTCAGAACCTAAGTTTCCGTCAACACCTGTTAATAATAATTTTCCCATGTTTCCTCCTTTTGGCGTAGCCAATCTGTTAATTATTTAACTATATTTGTATGATAGTTAAATTTTTATCAAACGTCCAATTCAAAAAAACAATAGGTTATAACTAAAACTTATGCTAACAGGTTTGCGTAAAATCTATAAATTTCAGGAAATAAATTGTAGGAACTTTTTCAAGGTTATATTCGTGTTTGATTTTGAATATCCTGCAGCCACAATATATCTGTGTGGGCTGTCTTCTAATTTTATTAATCTGATGTCATCCCCATATTCTGCCAGGTTTTGACTCTCTGGACAAAAGCCTATGAAGCCTTCGGTAATAATGGAAAACATTTCTGTCTCCACATTGTCTACAGTCTTTTCTATAATCGGCTCATACCCTTCTTTTCTGGCGCGCTCTACCATTTTGTCGTACATGCTGCCGATTACAGCTTTGCTAAGCATTATAAGAGGATATTGGTAAAGCTCCTTGATTGCAATTGAATCTTTATCAAATAAATCATGGCCTTTTCCAACAATCGCTAAATATTCGCCTTCTCTTAAGATTTTGTATTTGATGCTTTCCTCTTCGATAAATTCTGTAGAAAAAGAAACTACAATATCACATAAGCTCTTATTAATATAATCTGCTGCCTCACCTAGATTAATCTTGTTAAGCTGCAGCTCTACATCCGGATATTTCTCCTTAAAGGATGGAATGATTGTAATTAGTGTCTGTATATCTACAGGGGAAGAATATGCAATTCTAAGGGGTGGCATGGTATCTTCTTTTTCACGAGCCATCCTCTCTACTGCTATAAGATACTGCTGATAAAGGATTTTGCTTTCCTCATAGAATGTAGTCCCCGCCGATGTTGGCTGAATGGGCGTAACATTTCTATCAAAAAACTGCAGTCCAAACTGCTTCTCCAGGGAGCTTATAAACTGACTCAAGGCAGCCTGAGAAATAAAATTCTTCTTTGCAGTCTCTGTGAAGTTTCGACATTCATATAAATCTATATAGCATTTTAGTTTCTCAATGTGCATATCGTTATCCTCTTTTGCAACCACACTTACTTCTTTTTTGATTTTAACATAAAATCAGTGTGTATGCGTGCTTTAGGACTTCTTAGTGCCTCAATATAGCATATCCAACGTAAACAACGTACAGCATCACCATGATCGCGCCTTCCCATCTAACGATTTTCTGTGAAGTTCTTGAATATATGTATGTTATGATGGTGCATACTATCAGTATAATAAAATCTATTATGGTTGCTAAATTTACGCCCATTGGACTAATCGCCCCTGAGATACCCAGTATGAATAACAGATTAAATATGTTAGAACCGACTACATTTCCTATGGCAAGCCCTGTTTCCCCTTTTCTTGCTGCTACAATTGATGTGACTAATTCCGGAAGGGATGTTCCTGCTGCAACTATTGTTACACCTATAAGCGTTTCTGTCATCCCTGCCATTCTTGCCAATTCTTTTGCATTATCGACTACAAGCTTTCCTCCACCAATTACAAGTGCTAACCCTATAATTATGAGAACGATACATTTTAGCATAGACACGCTGTCTGTATTATCATCATCTGCCCCGCTATTTCGTGCAACCCTAATTAGTAAATACAGGTACGCCACAAATCCAATTAAAAGCGCTATTCCTACCCATCTATAAACCATACCAACATTTTCATTGACGTTAAGCGCCTGCAGATCTATTTTGTTAAGCACGGAATAATTAATGCAAGCGATTAATGTAAATACAGTGATTATTATGGATATTGGCATGTCTCGCTTTAGTATTTTATTATCTACGGTAAGCGGCTTAATTATGGCACATACACCAAGCACAATTAATATGTTAAATATATTCGAGCCTACCACATTACTAACTGATATTTCATTTGCACCTTCTATGGCTGCAGTTAAGCTAACTGCAAGCTCTGGGGCACTTGTTCCAAAGGCCACTATTGTAAGTCCGATGATTAATGAGGGCACTTTTAGATTCTTAGCTACATCCGAACTCCCTAGTACAAACCAATCTGCGCCCTTTACAAGTGCAATAAATCCAAGCATTAGCAGAAAAATGTTGAATATCATTTGTAGCTTCCTCCTTTTTTGTTTTATGTATTTTTACTTCATGCAGGTAAAATTCATCTAAAATTTTCGTTTTATATTTTTAAATAGTATTTTTCCGTTGCTTCTTTACTTTAGTGTTTTAAAGTGTTAAACTTTCTCTTAATAAATACCTTGCTGTAAGGTAAATAAAATACTAGGGAGTTCTTATATGAAACTTGTTAAAGCGTACAATAGCGTAAGCCTTATTATTAGGATTTTATGCGGATTATTGATTGGTGCTGTTTTGGGCCTACTATTCAATAATCTTCAGGTTATTACACTTTTAGGTACAATTTTTGTAGGAGCGTTGAAGGCTATAGCTCCAGTACTTGTATTCGTCCTGGTTGTTTCAGCGCTAGCTCAAGGAAATGATAAGCTGGATAGAAGATTCGGACTTGTTATCCTTCTTTACATGGCAAGCACCTTTTTAGCATCAGTAGTGGCTGTTGTTGGAAGCTATATTTTCCCACAAACCATCATGCTTAGTGAAGCTGCTGAAGCTGATACAGTTCCCACTGGCGTGGGAGAAGTACTTTCAAATCTTCTTGTAAACATGGTTGGCAATCCAATTGGTGCTATTGTGGACGGTCGATACATTGGCATTCTATTCTGGGCCGTTGTCCTTGGCCTCGCATCTAAAAAAATTGCTAGCGACAACACAAAAAAATTAATGGAAGACTTTGCTAACATTGTTTCTCTTGCTGTTAAATGGATAATTAATCTTGCTCCATTTGGTATCATGGGTCTTGTTTATTCAAATGTTTCAACAAATGGTCTTGCCATTTTCACAGATTATGGAAAGCTTTTAGCTCTTTTGGTAGGTTGCATGCTTGTAGTTGCCTTAGTAGTTGATCCACTACTTGCCGCTATCGTACTTCGCACAAACCCTTATCCACTAGTATTTAGATGCCTTAAAGAATCTGGTGTTACTGCATTCTTTACACGTAGCTCTGCTGCAAATATTCCTGTAAATATGGAACTTTGCGAAGCTCTTGGCATGGATAGGGAAATGTATGCTGTTTCAATTCCTCTTGGAGCAACAATCAATATGGATGGCGCAGCTATTACAATTGCTGTTATGTCACTTGCTGCTGCAAATACTGTTGGAATTCATGTTTCATTCGCCACAGCTCTTATCCTTGCATTTATTGCAACATTAGCTGCATGTGGTGCATCAGGTGTTGCTGGTGGTTCTCTACTTCTTATTCCAATGGCATGCTCATTATTTGGTGTTAACGCAGATGTTGCCATGCAAGTTGTTGCCGTCGGTTTCATCATTGGTGTTGTTCAAGATTCAGTTGAGACAGCGCTTAATTCATCAGGTGATGTTATGTTTGCCGCTACTGCAGAATATTCTCAGTGGAAGCGCGATGGAAAGTCTCTTCCAACATTTCTTGGCGGAACAACAAAGGTTGATATTTAATTTTGTACATAAATAAGGCGAGCCTCGGCTCGCCTCATTTGTTCAATACATCTATATAATGGAGTTTCATCTAAAATCCCAAATTATCATTAACCAAAATTACATGAATTCTATCAGTGTGGCGAGAATAGCGTGTAATTAAAAACTGGCAGCAAATAGTGTCAGGAGACTTACAATTCATGCATGAACCAGTTTTTGCGCAAGGTGTATTTAGCCCAAATCGCTGAGCATTAATCGGTGCTGCCACATTTCTTGCTCGCTTCATAGCTCCATCCACATCATCACAAATCTTATTCATTCCTACAATGAAAAGAACATGCTTTGGTCCATGTGCAATCATTGAAACTCTGTTGGAATTCCCATCTATATTTACTATTACTCCATCTTCAGTCATCGCATTGGCACTAGCTAAGAAATAATCAGCATCATAACCTTCAAGTGTTGCCTTACGCTTTTCTTCGTCAGTAGATGCCCCTTCTCTTTCAATAAAATGATATTTTCCATTTTTAATTGCATCGACCAATCCAATCTCTCTAGCAGACATAGCGCCACCCATAGTGACAGACGTATTTTCTGGAATTAATTCAAGTGCTATCTTAAGCGCCTCTTCCTTATCAGCAGCATAATAGCCTTTCATATTTCTTGACTCAAGTCCCTTAATAACCTTCTGTGCCAGCAGTTGGTTACGCTTTATAATATTTTCATTCATAATAATCCTTCTCCTTTCCCTAATATAATAGCCAATCTTAGATTATAAAAAAACCCCTTTCGCTGGATTTGTCCAGTAAAAGGGGTACATATTAAAATACCTATTTCAATTCAATTGTAGCCTTATTTCCATTTATATCCTCAATCTCAATTGCTTTGACAGCGTTTGGATTGATTACATTATTAAACTCAACGGAATATATTGCACTGTTATTTATTCCATCAATATCATGTAGATGATCGCAATCTTTACAATTTATAACTGTTCCATCATTAAAAGTCATGCTTGTAATATATGGTACTCCTTCTTTACCTAATGGAATATCAAACCATTTTTCTTTTACTTCATCAGTGAGGTTGTATCTAATCTCTGCTGAAATTGGACTAAACTTAATTGATGCTGCTTCACATTCGAATTCTGGAAGAGATTTATTTAAATCGATTACAACAGCGTTGCTCACTTCAGGAATTGGTAGATCAAAGGTCCACTTACCGCCTATAGTATTCTCCGAAAAGTCACTATTTACAATACTAAAATCGCTTAATTCTACATGTATTGTTTTACCAGTTAATGAAATTCCAGAATCAATTGAATCTGTGCCATCTACTGATAGCATGATTTCATCATCTTTAAATCCCATACCGATTCCTAGTGTATCACCGTCGAAACCTTCGATATGAATATCGTCAATATTTATATTTGGCTCACAGCCCTCTTCTATCTCTACTCCAGAAAATTGTATTGCAAGATTTATCTTATTATCATCAGCTATTATTGCCACTGGCGTAAGTGTTATTCCTTTGTCAGTAATAGCATAATTTGAATAATCATCTTTTTCAGAGAATACAATTGCTTGTCCCTGTTCTGTAAGTTCCTGTTGCTGTGCATCAGAAGCATTAAAATAGCTGCTTAGTCCCTTACCCCAAAAATGATGAATCGCAGCTGTCGCCGTTATCGCAGTTAAAAGAATCATACATACGCAAGCTGCCACCGAAAGTCTTTTATGTAGTCTTACCACTTTGCTACTAGCCTGGTATCCAGCGCACTGAGTGATTAAATCATCATCCACACCATTAAATGCTAAAAACAGATTTTCCTTGTTCATGATACCAAATACCCCTCCTTTACCAAACGTGTCTGAAGCTTTGATCTTAATCTGCTAAGAATTACAGAAACATTGTTTTTTGAAATTCCATATTTCATGGAAATAGCTGATATATCTTCTACATAAAAATATCTACTTAGAAAGATATATGCCTCTTTTTCTGGAAGTCCCCTTACAAAATCAGCAATAATCGTCTCCAGTTCTTTACCTATAATTGAGCTTTCAACGCTATTTAAAGCAGGGATACATTCTTCTAATTCATCTAGAACCTCATTCATTGTGCCACTTCCACGCTTCTTACTTCGAGCAGCTCTATATCTATCAAAAGCCAATTCTCTCGTAATTTTTGCTAGAAAAGCTTTCAGAACTCTTGGCCTAGTAGGTGGTATTCTATCCCATGTTTTTAGATATGTATCGTTTAAACATTCCTCAGTATCTAATTTATTATTGAGAATATTATCAGCTATAGACTCTAAATAATTTCCATATTTAAAGTCCGTTTCTTGAATAGCTCGTTCATTTCTTTTGAAATATAACTCAATAATTTCATCGTCTTTCATATATGTCCCCCTTTATCCAAGTATTTGCAAGCGCTTTACACTTATATAGCCGTAAAACATACTTGGATATTACAAAGATTCCCTTATTTTTTTACAATAGAAACCTTACCAAACTATTACCTATTTTACTAGGAACATCACTCTACCTCAAAATCGAAAAGGCTCCCGAGGATTTCTCGGAAGCCTTTCAATCTTATATTTTATCGCTCATTGGAGTTCCAACTTCGATGAGATTTCCATCCAAATCATAGAAACGTATAACCTTTTGTCCCCAAGAGTGGGTCATCAATCTGTTTACATACTTAATATCAGGATAAAGTCTCTCAAGCTTTTCTGCAAATTCTTCTATGTTTCGTTCCTCGAAGTATAGCTCAGTGGCATTATTCTGGTATTTGACATCTTTACCAAGGAATTTCTTCCAAATAGCCTCGTCCTGTAAAACAAGCCCCTCTGTGAGAATCATATTGCCATCATTGTCTAACAGCATATCTAATCCAAATAGGTCATGATAAAACTTCTTTGATTTTTCTATATCTTTTACAACTATAAGTATGTTTCTAAGCTTCATGATATATTTTCCTCATCTACAAGTATACTTAATCTTTTTATCTACTCACTTACGCTCTGTTTTCTGCTATTTTCCAATTCCACATAGGACTTTCCGAAAAATTCTTCATAAGACTTATCAGAAGACATGAAATCAAATAAGCCATCAAGACCCTTCAAATCTATCAAATAAGCGGTAAAACTCATGGCTTCTGTGTATGATAGTTCTAAACCATAATATTTTGATTGCTCGTTTGGTCCAAAGTTTGTTGCCACCTTTTCCTTTAACTTAGGATAATCCGAAACATCTTTACCTTGATACAGACGATTTACAACATAGTCAAAATACAGTCTTACTATATCATTATCATTGTAATTTTTAGATTGTAGGTAACGCTTAAAATCACCATCTTCATATGAATCATCAACCGACATTTTACTTATACCCTCAACCAATTTATTGTCCGGGTATAAAATATAAGCTACATATTCACAAAAGCCTTCTTCAATCCAATACTTATTTAAATCAGTATAATCTACAAAAAAGCCATGCATCAATTCATGTTCTAGCTTTCGTACAGTCAAATCATTTAATGTGATATCTATTTTCCCGTCTGAATCTATGCTTGTATAACTTCTTCCACCTTTATTTTCTATATGATAGGTAATATCATCAACATTTCCACCATACATAGACTGGTCAATATTTATATCTTTTAAAAGCTTTTTCAGATTTTCTTTTGTGATAGCTTCGACTTGAATTAGATCTATTACTTTTTCATAGGTACTATCATCTATTAGATTACTATTTATAATAAATTCAGACCCATCAGTTTTAAATATACAATTATTATCACCATCTATGAACAGTTCGGTTTCCTCTGCAGTTTCCAGTTGTTCTTCACTAAATCCTGTAGTCGAAAAAATCACTGGTTGATCAGCAGTTTCCACATTGAAAATATTCTTATATTCTTCAAAGGTCTCTTTGCATTGGCCTTTTTTCAGCATCAGATGAACAATCCAATATCTATAATCATATTCATCGAGATATTTCTTCGATAGAAACAGAGCATCATCCTCTACAACTGGTCCTACTATTCTGTCATCAGCCACCACATAAATGTTTAATTTTTCTTGAGTCACCTTATCTGATGAACGTATAATCTGCTTGCGTGATTCGTCAAAATCTTTTACTAATTTTTTTGCTTCCTTTTCTTCAACTATGTTGCTTTCGAAATTATATTTACAACCATTGTAGTCTACTGTAATAGTGTCGAATACTCCCGAGTAGGTATAATTTCTTTTGTATGAGTCCTCGTAAAATGTTATTCTTGATTTTAAAAATATAAGTACTCCAGCAATGCACACTAAAAGTATAAGAGGGATTATGATTATGTATTTTCTACGCAAGTTTGTATCTCCTTTATGATTTCATTTGTAAAAAGTTTTTCCTTAATTTTCAATTCCATAAACATCTAAGCGCCCAAATTGCTTCTAGAGTCCAACTTGGCTATCTTGCCTTATTTGTTCAATACATTTATCTAATGGAGTTTCATTTTTTATGCACTGTATATTAGGACTAGTTCCTTCTACTGCGTTAAGCTTATCATCATCAATAACTACATCAATGGCAAATCTAACCAGTAATCCTGAATTTGGCAATAATTCAAGTATTGGCGTCATTCCGCCCCCTGCTCCTCCTGTACTATCACCAACTAAACAAGCCCAATTTGTATCTTTGCAAAACTGGACAAAGCTATCTACCGAAGAATATGTATTTCCTGAAATTAACACCCATTTCTTTATATCCTTACAGTTTGATTTTATTTTTGTTTCTCCACTAACAGACAGGCTATTATCCATATACTTATCTAAATTAAGCTCAAGCACACATTTAGGAAAATTTTCTAATGATGCTATATCACTAAGCATATCATTTCCTAAATAATCTTCTGTTATATCAGATTCCTTGAAATATAAGATTGATTTTTGTTCGTAACTTCCACCAAAAGGTTCAACTAGATTTTCAATCCAATATTTATCACTTCCACCAGAGTTACCTGAAATATCAAAAATAACATTTTCTGTTTTGTGGTAATCAGCAAATGCTTTTACCAGTACATCCTTATCTCTATCTATTAAATCTTGGGAAAAAGACGGAATTTTAAGAAACAAGGTGTTGATATCTTCTATGTACTGTATTTCCACTTGTGGATACATGTCTTCCCTATTAACATCAAGTTCCTTGTTATTCTGCAAACTATACCTTGGCGCCAATTTTTTACTGGTTAACCTCTTCCTGAAAGCAGTATCAATCCTTTCATTTCCAAATCCACCTCTGTTAAGTACAGACCAATACCCTATGTAAGTATTGTTGTCTACAACTGATAAATGAGCTAATCCACCAAGCTCATCAAACATTCTTGAGAGTACTTCTGCAAAGCTTTCTTCATCTTCAATATTAATAACTTCGTCTCTATATCTTTCTTTTACATCCTCAATATCTACGCCTTCGTTTTCTATACATCTATAATATGGATAGTTTGATTCTAATAAATTCCATACATATTCATAGTCTTCTACGTATTTATTTGTTCTTTCAATACATGATGTTAGGAAAACTGAAAGTGTTATTATTGCTACACATACACTTAGGACTTTATATTTAAAATAAAATATTTCCCATAATACTCTTCCATTCTCATTATTATGCCTATTTTTGAACATTAACTCCCCAATTCCCAAAGTAAATTAAATCTAATATTTTTTCATAAGTACTATCATCTAATTTGCTTGTATTTATAATAAATATAGCCCCTGTGCTTGTAATTTCTTCAATTATTCGAATTTTATCATATTCGACTATTTATATCAGTATTTTACGTAATAATATTCTCGTTTTATTTTGCCACACATTTTTGGGGTATAAAAAAGCCCTCCGAGGAAATCCTCGAAGGGCATAATTTTATAATTTGGGTTGGGCTGTTCGCTCGAAATTATTCGATGATTGTAGCAACACGACCAGAACCTACTGTTCTACCACCCTCACGGATAGCGAATGTAAGACCCTGCTCCATAGCGATTGGGTGGATGAGCTCGATTGTCATCTCTACGTTATCGCCAGGCATGCACATCTCTGTACCTGCTGGAAGCTCGCAAACACCTGTAACGTCTGTTGTTCTGAAGTAGAACTGTGGACGATAGTTGTTGAAGAATGGAGTATGACGACCACCTTCATCCTTTGTAAGAACGTAAACCTGAGCTGTAAACTTTGTGTGGCATGTTACAGTACCTGGCTTAGCAAGTACCTGTCCACGCTGGATCTGATCACGGTTAACACCACGAAGAAGTGCACCGATGTTATCACCAGCCTGTGCCTCGTCAAGAAGCTTACGGAACATCTCGATACCAGTTACAACAGTCTTCTGTGTATCTTCCTTGATACCGATGATTTCAAGTTCGTCGTTAAGGTGAAGAACACCACGCTCTACTCTACCTGTAGCAACAGTACCACGACCTGTGATTGTGAATACGTCCTCTACTGGCATAAGGAATGGCTTATCTGTCTCACGCTGTGGATCTGGGATGTACTCGTCTACTGTAGACATAAGTTCCATGATCTTGTCGCCCCACTCGCCGTTTGGATCTTCAAGAGCCTTAAGAGCTGAACCCTTAATGATTGGGCAATCATTGAAGTCGTACTCTTCAAGCTGCTCTGTAACTTCCATCTCTACGAGCTCGATAAGCTCCTCATCGTCAACCATATCACACTTGTTAAGGAATACAACGATGTAAGGTACACCTACCTGACGAGAAAGAAGGATGTGCTCCTTTGTCTGAGCCATAACACCGTCAGTTGCAGCTACTACAAGGATAGCGCCATCCATCTGAGCAGCACCAGTGATCATGTTCTTTACATAATCAGCATGGCCTGGGCAGTCAACGTGTGCGTAATGTCTCTTCTCTGTCTGATACTCAACGTGAGCTGTAGAAATTGTGATACCTCTTTCACGCTCTTCTGGAGCCTTATCGATGTTCTCGAAATCTACCTTTGCGTTACCAGCAACACGCTCAGCAAGTACCTTTGTGATAGCTGCTGTAAGAGTTGTTTTACCGTGATCTACGTGTCCGATAGTACCAATGTTACAATGTGGTTTGCTTCTGTCAAAATGCTCTTTTGCCATTTTTAAAAATCCTCCTTAAATTAGTGCCCCAAAATGGGCATAGTTAGTTCTAAACTCTCAGTACTTTCGATTATATCGAAAGTACTGAGGTTTTTCAACTATTTTCATTTATTTCATAACCAATAGGCTATTACTTAGAGTGGTTAGAAATGATCTGTTCCTGAACGTTCTTTGGAACTGGCTCATACTTCTCGAAGAACATTGAGTAGTTACCACGTCCCTGTGTTGATGAACGAAGCTCTGTAGAGTAACCGAACATCTCTGCAAGTGGAACAAGTGCTCTAACGATCTTACCGCCGCCAAGGTCATCCATAGACTGGATCTGACCACGCTTAGCGTTAAGAGAACCGATTACATCACCCATGTATTCCTCAGGCATAGTAACTTCAACCTTCATGATAGGCTCAAGAAGAACTGGAGCTGCCTTAGCCATAGCTTCCTTGAAACACATTGAACCAGCAATGTGGAATGCCATTTCTGATGAATCGACTTCATGGTATGAACCATCATAAACATCTGCTTCAATACCAAGTACAGGGAATCCGCAAAGGATACCAGCCTTAGCTGCTTCCTCGATACCCTCACCAACAGATGGGATGTATTCCTTAGGAATAGCACCACCAACTACTGAAGACTTAAATCTGAATGTCTCTTCAGCGTTAGCATCCATTGGAGTAAATCTAACCTTACAATGACCGTACTGACCACGACCACCAGACTGCTTAGCATACTTGTATTCCTGATCAACTGCCTTTGTAAATGTCTCTTTATATGCAACCTGAGGTGCACCAACGTTAGCCTCAACCTTGAACTCTCTAAGAAGACGATCAACAATGATCTCAAGGTGAAGCTCACCCATACCAGCAATGATTGTCTGGCCTGTCTCCGGATCAGTATGCTGACGGAATGTTGGATCCTCTTCAGCAAGCTTAGCAAGAGCTTCGCCCATCTTCTGCTGTCCAGCCTTAGTCTTAGGCTCGATAGCAAGCTCGATAACTGGCTCTGGGAATTCCATAGACTCAAGGATTACTGGATGCTGCTCATCGCAGATTGTATCACCAGTTGTTGTAAACTTAAGACCTACAACAGCTGCGATATCACCAGAGTAAACCTTGTCTAACTCTGTACGCTTGTTAGCGTGCATCTGAAGAATACGACCTACACGCTCCTTCTTATCCTTTGTAGCGTTGAGGCAGTATGAACCTGAGTTCAATGTACCTGAGTATACACGGATAAATGCGAGCTTTCCAACGAATGGATCAGCCATAATCTTGAATGCAAGAGCTGCGAATGGCTCATCATCAGATGAATGCTTAACAATTTCGTTGCCATCAAGGTCTACACCCTGAATAGCTGGTACGTCTGTAGGAGCTGGCATATACTCAAGGATAGCATCAAGAAGCTTCTGAACACCCTTGTTTCTATATGCAGAACCACAGCATACTGGGATAGCCTTACATTCGCAAGTAGCCTTACGAAGTACAGCCTTTAACTCAGCCATAGAAGGCTCTTCGCCCTCAAGGTAAGCCATCATAAGATCATCATCTAACTCACAGATCTTCTCAACGAGTTCTGTGTGATAAAGCTCAGCATCCTCTGCCATATCAGCTGGGATGTCTGTGATAGAAATATCATCGCCCTTATCATCGTTATAGATGTATGCCTTCATCTCGAAAAGATCGATGATTCCCTTGAAATCATCTTCCTTACCGATTGGAAGCTGAAGAACGATAGCGTTCTTCTTTAATCTATCACGGATCTGATCAACAGCTCCGTAGAAGTTTGCACCAAGGATATCCATCTTATTGATGAATGCCATTCTTGGTACGTTATATGTGTCAGCCTGTCTCCAAACATTCTCTGACTGTGGCTCAACGCCACCCTTTGCACAGAAGACACCAACGGCGCCATCAAGTACACGAAGGGAACGCTCAACCTCAACAGTGAAATCTACGTGGCCTGGTGTATCAATAATGTTGATACGGTGCTCAAGAGCACCCTTCTTAGGCTTGCAGTTTTCCTGCTCAGTCCAGTGACATGTTGTAGCAGCTGAAGTGATTGTGATACCTCTCTCAGCTTCCTGCTCCATCCAGTCCATGGTTGCAGTTCCTTCGTGAGTATCACCGATCTTGTAGTTTACACCAGTATAATAAAGAATACGCTCTGTAAGTGTAGTCTTTCCGGCATCGATATGAGCCATGATACCAATATTTCTGGTACGCTCAAGTGGATATTCTCTTCCTGCCACTGTTTGTCCCTCCTATTAGAATCTGTAATGAGCAAATGCCTTATTAGCTTCTGCCATTCTATGCATCTCTTCTTTTCTCTTTACAGCTGAACCTGTGTTACCAGCTGCATCCATGATCTCGTTAGCAAGACGCTCTTCCATTGTCTTCTCTGTACGTGTACGTGAGAACATTGTGAGCCATCTAAGGCCAAGGGCCTGACGACGATCTGGTCTAACTTCGATAGGTACCTGATATGTAGCACCACCGATACGTCTAGCCTTTACCTCAAGTACAGGCATAACGTTGTTCATAGCTTCTTCGAAAACCTCAAGTGCAGGCTTTCCAGTCTTTTCTGCGACTTTGTCAAATGCACCATATACAATCTTCTGAGCTACACCCTTCTTACCATCAAGCATAATGTTGTTGATAAGCTTTGTAACTACCTTGCTATTGTATATAGGATCTGCCAATACGTCTCTCTTTTGAGTATGTCCTTTTCTTGGCACGATACTTCCCTCCTTAACTAAATTTTTGTTAGATCAACGGTACTCACAAATTTCTTGTGTTCATGCATTATTAATTCTATAGAGAAAAAATAACAACATTAACCAAATTTTGTGATATACAATAAATTTTTAAGCCCTTACGCTATTTTATTTAGCGTCCTTAGGTCTCTTAGCGCCGTACTTTGAACGTCCCTGCTTGCGGTTAGCAACGCCGGCTGTATCAAGTGTACCTCTGATTACATGGTAACGTGTACCTGGTAAATCCTTAACACGACCACCACGAATCAAAACAACGCTATGCTCCTGAAGATTGTGGCCTTCGCCTGGAATGTATGAAGTTACTTCGATTCCGTTTGAAAGACGAACTCTGGCAATCTTACGAAGAGCTGAGTTAGGCTTCTTAGGTGTAGCTGTCTTAACAGCTGTACATACACCACGCTTCTGTGGAGAAGAAGTGTTAGTAGGCTTCTTCTTAAGAGAGTTATAACCTCTCTGAAGTGCTGGTGCTGTAGACTTCTTAACAGATGTCTGACGACCTTTTCTAACTAGCTGGTTGAATGTTGGCATTCTTTTTTACCTCCTAATTTATTTCTTCGCATGCAAATGTGTATAGTTATCCTATTAGCGCATGCTAGAACATTATATTTCCTTAAAATCATTCTGTCAAGATAAAAAATGTGAAAAAAATGGCCTTGGTATAACGCCAAGGCCATTCAATATTTATAAATATATTATTCTACATCTACTAATTCATCTGCTGAATCTGCTTCTGAACCTTCATTCTCAAGTGCTTCGAGAGCTGCCTGAGCCTCTGCCAACTGATTGTCAGTTGAAAGTGGGATGTTAGAATATCTCTTCATACCTGTACCAGCAGGGATTAAGCGACCGATGATAACGTTCTCTTTAAGACCGTTAAGTGGATCAATCTTACCCTTGATAGCTGCATCAGTAAGAACCTTTGTTGTCTCCTGGAATGAAGCTGCTGAAAGGAATGAGTTAGTAGCAAGTGCTGCCTTTGTGATACCAAGAAGTTCCTGTGTACCAGTAGCAAGCTCCTTACCTTCTGCTTCCATCTTTTCGTTTGCATCTTCAAAATCAAGCCAATCTACAAGTGAACCTGGCATAAATCCTGTATCACCTGCTTCATCGACACGGATACGCTTTAACATCTGACGGCAAAGTACTTCAATATGCTTATCGTTGATATCAACACCCTGTAAACGGTAAACACGCTGAACTTCACGGATTAAGTAATCCTGAACTGCTGACTTACCCTTGATTGCAAGGATATCATGTGGGTTTACAGAACCTTCTGTAAGCTCATCACCAGCCTCAAGCTCCTGTCCTGAAAGAACCTTGATACGTGAACCATAAGGGATGAGGTACTTCTCAACATCACCTGTAGCAGAGTTTGTAACAACAACCTCTCTCTTCTTTGTCTTAGAGTCTTCTTCAATAGAAACTGTACCAGCAATCTCTGTGATGATAGCAAGTCCCTTAGGCTTTCTAGCCTCGAAAAGCTCCTCGACACGAGGAAGACCCTGTGTAATATCGTTACCAGCGACACCACCAGTATGGAAAGTTCTCATAGTAAGCTGTGTACCTGGCTCACCGATTGACTGTGCAGCGATGATACCGATTGCTTCACCGACCTGTACGGCACGACCAGAAGCCATGTTAGCACCATAACACTTAGCACAAACACCAACGTGTGAACGACAGTTAAGTACGTTTCTAATCTTAACCTTCTTGATTGGCTGTCCCTTCTCATCTACACCACGCTCGATGATTGCAGCTGCACGCTTAGGTGTAATCATGTGATTAGCCTTAACAATCATTTCGCCATTAGCATCGTAGATTGAGTAGCAAGAGAATCTACCTGTGATACGGTCCTTAAGAGACTCAATCTCTTCACGACCATCCATGAATGCGTATACCCACATACCAGGGATTTCTCTATCTGTTCCAGCAACACAGTCTGACTCACGGATGATAAGTTCCTGAGCAACGTCAACCATTCGACGTGTCAAGTATCCTGAATCGGCTGTACGAAGCGCTGTATCTGAAAGACCCTTACGAGCACCATGAGCTGACATGAAGTACTCAAGTACGTCAAGACCTTCACGGAAGTTTGACTTAATAGGAAGCTCGATAGTCTTACCTGTTGTATCAGCCATCAAACCACGCATACCTGCAAGCTGTTTAATCTGCTTTTCAGAACCACGGGCACCTGAATCAGCCATCATGAAGATGTTGTTGTACTTATCAAGACCATCAAGAAGGTCTCTAGTAAGCTGATCATCAGTTTCCTTCCATGTATCTACAACTTCACGGTAACGCTCTTCCTCTGTGATAAGACCACGCTTGTACTGACGAGTAATCTTATCAACTGTCTCTTCTGCCTGTGCAATAAGCTCTGGCTTCTGAGGTGGAACTGTCATATCTGAAATTGAAACTGTCATGGCAGCAATTGTTGAGTAGTGGTAACCCATTGCCTTGATATCATCAAGAACTTCTGCTGTCTTTGTAGCTCCGTGTGTATTAATAACTTTTTCAAGAATCTGCTTTAACTGCTTCTTACCAACATGGAAGTCTACTTCTGGAACAAGATCGTTCTCAGGCTTTGTACGATCTACGTAACCTAAATCCTGTGGAATGATCTCGTTAAAGAGAAGTCTACCAAGTGTTGATGAAACATCGCCTGTAACTACAGTACCATCAGCATGTGTCTTAGAAACACGAACTGTGATACGAGCATGCATTGTAAGAGCCTTGTTCTCGTATGCAAGGATTGCTTCGTTAAGGTTCTTGAATACCTTACCCTCGCCTGGCTCTTCTCTAGTATCGCCAACTGTAGTACCACGCTCCTGTGTAAGGTAGTAAATACCAAGTACCATATCCTGTGAAGGAACGGCTACAGGACCACCGTCTGAAGGCTTAAGTAAGTTGTTAGGTGAGAGAAGCATAAATCTACACTCAGCCTGAGCCTCCTGAGTAAGTGGGAGGTGAACAGCCATCTGGTCACCATCGAAATCGGCGTTGAAGGCTGTACATACAAGTGGATGAAGCTTGATAGCTCTACCTTCTACAAGGATAGGCTCGAAAGCCTGAATACCAAGTCTATGAAGTGTAGGAGCACGGTTAAGCATAACTGGATGCTCTTTAATGACATCTTCAAGGATGTCCCAAACCTCTGGCTCAAACTTCTCTACCATCTTCTTAGCGTACTTAATGTTGTGTGCCATTCCGTTGCCAACAAGCTCCTTCATAACAAAAGGCTTGAAGAGCTCGAGAGCCATCTCCTTTGGAAGACCACACTGGTAAATCTTAAGTTCTGGTCCAACGACGATAACTGAACGACCTGAGTAGTCAACACGCTTACCAAGAAGGTTCTGTCTGAATCGACCAGACTTACCCTTAAGCATGTCTGAAAGTGACTTAAGTGGTCTGTTACCAGGACCTGTAACTGGACGTCCTCTTCGACCATTATCGATAAGAGCATCAACAGCTTCCTGAAGCATACGCTTTTCGTTACGTACGATGATATCAGGAGCACCAAGCTCTAATAATCTACGAAGACGGTTATTTCTGTTGATAATACGACGGTATAAGTCGTTAAGGTCAGATGTGGCAAAACGGCCACCATCAAGCTGTACCATAGGACGAAGATCTGGTGGAATAACAGGAATAACTGTCATAATCATCCACTCAGGTCTGTTTCCTGACTCACGGAATGCTTCAACAACCTCGAGTCTCTTAATGATACGTGAACGCTTCTGACCTGTAGCGTTATCTAATTCAATCTGAAGTCTAGTTGCTTCCTCATCAAGATCGATATCCTTGAGGAGCTCCTGAATAGCTTCAGCACCCATTCCTACTCTGAAGCCGTTACCATACTGCTCTCTAGCTTCCTGGTATTCAGCTTCTGTAAGAACCTGCTTGTACATAAGAGCTGTCTCACCTGCATCAAGCACAATGTATGATGCAAAGTAGAGAACCTTCTCTAATGTCTTTGGTGAAAGATCAAGAATAAGTCCCATACGTGAAGGGATTCCCTTGAAATACCAAATATGTGAAACTGGTGCAGCAAGTTCAATGTGACCCATACGCTCACGACGAACGCTTGCCTTTGTGATTTCTACGCCACAACGGTCACAAACTACACCCTTATAACGAATCTTTTTGTACTTTCCGCAGTGACATTCCCAGTCCTTGCTAGGTCCAAAAATCTTTTCGCAGAAAAGACCATCCTTTTCAGGCTTCAGTGTACGATAATTGATTGTCTCAGGCTTCTTTACCTCGCCACGAGACCACTGTCTGATCTTCTCAGGTGAAGCCAATCCAATCTGTATTGCGTCAAATGCTATTGGTTGATATGTCGCTTCTTTATTCTCTGGCATTTTGTAGCTCCCTTCCTATTTATTCCTCATCAAAATCATCTGCTACATCGCTAAAATCTTCATCATCTTCGAATGGTGTATCATCTTCATCATCAACAAGGTCACCATCAGAATCAAACTTCTTCTTAGTAAATCCTGCCTGTGCGAATGAATTGTCATCTTCGAAAGCGAAGTTTCTATCACTACCTGCGATGATAGCATTGAGGTCTGTATTTCCATATTCACTTGTTTCCATGAGCTCTACCTCTTCACGGTTTTCATCGAGCACACGAACATCAAGACCAAGTGACTGTAATTCCTTAAGTAATACCTTGAATGACTCAGGGATACCTGGTTCAGGAATGTTTTCACCCTTGATAATAGCTTCGTATGTCTTAACACGACCGATAACATCATCAGACTTCATTGTAAGGATTTCCTGAAGTGTATATGATGCACCATAAGCCTCGAGGGCCCAAACTTCCATTTCTCCGAAACGCTGTCCACCAAACTGTGCTTTACCACCAAGTGGCTGCTGTGTAACGAGAGAGTAAGGACCAGTTGAACGAGCGTGGATCTTATCATCTACCAAGTGGTGGAGCTTAAGGTAATGCATGTGACCGATTGTAACTGGGCCATCAAATGGCTCACCTGTACGACCATCACGAAGCTGTACCTTACCATCACGAGAGATTGGAACACCCTTCCAAAGTGCTCTGTGTGCACGGTTTGTTGAAAGGTAATCCATAACGTCATCACGAAGAATATCTACATACTTATCGTAGAATGTCTCCTCGCCGTTTTCAGCTTCTTCCTTGTCAAATGGCATGTTTACATAATCATTTGCAAGTTCAAGTGTATCCTGGATATCAATTTCCTTTGCACCATCAAATACTGGTGTCTCAATGTCAAATCCAAGTGCCTTTGCTGCAAGAGAAAGGTGAATCTCAAGGACCTGACCGATATTCATACGTGAAGGAACGCCCAATGGGTTAAGTACGATATCAAGTGGACGACCATTTGGAAGATATGGCATATCTTCTACTGGAAGCACGCGGGAAACTACACCCTTGTTACCGTGACGACCGGCCATCTTATCACCAACACCGATTTTTCTCTTCTGAGCGATGTAAATACGAACTGACTTGTTTACTCCTGGAGCAAGCTCATCACCGTTTTCACGAGTGAATACCTTAGCGTCTACAACGATACCGTAAGCACCGTGTGGAACACGAAGTGATGTATCACGAACTTCTCTAGCCTTCTCACCGAAGATTGCAAGAAGAAGTCTCTCTTCTGGTGTACGCTCTGTCTCACCCTTTGGTGTAACCTTACCAACAAGGATATCACCGGCACGAACCTCAGCACCGATACGGATGATACCGCTCTCATCAAGATCCTTAAGAGCATCATCACCTACACCAGCAACATCACGTGTGATTTCCTCTGGTCCAAGCTTTGTATCACGAGCATCGATTTCGTACTCTTCAATATGGATAGATGTATAAACATCATCCTGAACGAGGCGCTCTGAAAGAAGAACGGCATCCTCGTAGTTGTAACCTTCCCATGTCATGAAACCGATAAGTGGGTTCTTACCAAGGGCAAGCTCACCATTCTTTGTAGAAGGACCATCAGCGATAACCTCGCCAGCTTCTACATGGTCACCCTTAAATACGATAGGGCGCTGATTATAGCAGTTAGACTGGTTAGAACGTGTGAACTTGAAGAGTGTGTACTCATCTCTTGTTCCGTCTTCGTCAGCCTTAACGATAATTCTGTTTGTCTCAGACATCTCAACGATACCTGCGCGCTTTGCAACTACGCAGACACCTGAATCGACAGCTGTCTTAGGTTCCATACCTGTACCAACAACTGGTGCTTCTGTAGTAAGAAGAGGAACGGCCTGACGCTGCATGTTTGATCCCATGAGGGCACGTGTAGGGTCATCGTTCTGAAGGAATGGAATAGATGCAGTAGCAACTGAGAATACCATCTTAGGAGATACGTCCATGTAATCGAACATCTTCTTATCGTATTCCTGTGTCTCCTCGCGGAAACGACCAGATACGTTCTTTCTCATGAAGTGGCCTTCTTCGTCAAGCTTGACATTAGCCTGTGCTACATGGTAGTTATCCTCTTCATCTGCTGTCATGTAAACAACTTCGTCTGTTACACGTGGGTTCTCTGGGTCTGACTTATCAATACGTCTGTATGGCGCCTCAATAAAGCCGTACTCATTGATACGAGCATAGCTTGCAAGAGAGTTGATAAGACCGATGTTAGGTCCTTCAGGTGTCTCGATAGGGCACATACGTCCATAGTGAGAATAGTGAACGTCTCGAACCTCGAATCCGGCACGATCTCTTGAAAGACCACCAGGACCAAGAGCTGAAAGACGTCTCTTATGTGTCAACTCTGAAAGTGGATTGTTCTGATCCATGAACTGTGACAACTGTGAACTACCAAAGAATTCCTTGATAGCAGCTGTAACAGGCTTAATATTGATAAGGTTCTGTGGAGAGATATCCTCAAGGTCACGAGTAGTCATACGCTCACGTACAACCTTCTCAAGACGTGATAAACCGATTCTGTACTGGTTCTGTAATAACTCACCGACAGCACGGATACGACGGTTACCAAGGTGATCGATATCATCATCCTTACCAATGCCATATTCAAGATGCATGTTGTAGTTAATAGAAGCAAAAATATCCTCAACAGTGATGTGCTTTGGAATAAGATCTGCTACATTTCTTACGATAGCATCTTCGATATCTTCTTTTGTTGTGTTCTCAGAGAGAATTCTCTCAAGAACTGGGTAATAAACGAGCTCTGTAACACCAAGAGCTTCTGCATCACAATCAACAAACTTTGTGATGTCTACCATCATATTTGAAAGGACCTTGACATTGCGTGTCTCTGCCTGAATATATACATGTGTAACTGCTGCGTTCTGGATTTCATCAGCCTTCTCGATAGTAATCTTATCTCCAGCCTTTGCGATGATTTCACCAGTTGTTGTATCAACAACATCCTCAGCTAAAATCTGACCTGCAATACGGTTGCGAAGCATAAGCTTCTTATTGAATTTATAACGTCCAACCTTTGCAAGGTCATAACGTCTAGGATCGAAGAACATACCGTGGATAAGTGACTCTGCACTATCCTTAGCAAGTGGCTCGCCTGGACGAAGCTTACGATATAACTCTAAAAGGCCGCCTTCATAGCTACCCTGTGGATTCTTTTCTGTGATAGATGGATCCTTAGCAAATGTAGCAAGAATCTTTGGCTCCTCACCGAAAACATCTATAATTTCCTGGTTTGTTCCTAAACCAAGTGCACGGATAAGAACTGTAACAGGTACCTTTCTGTTACGATCTACACGTACATAAAAAACGTCATTGGAATCAGTCTCATACTCTAACCAAGCACCACGGTTTGGAATTACAGTACAAGAATACAACTCCTTACCAATCTTATCGTGACCGATTGCATAGTAGATACCTGGTGAACGTACCAACTGGCTGACGATAACACGCTCCGCTCCATTGATAACGAATGTACCTGTCTCAGTCATAAGTGGTAAATCACCCATAAAGATTTCGTGCTCCTGCATATCGCCGGATTCCTTGTTAACAAGGCGCACTTTCACCTTTAAAGGTGCAGCATATGTTGCATCTCTTTCCTTGCACTGTGGGATTGTATATTTCACCTCATCCTTGCACAGTGTAAAGTCAACAAAATGTAACTCAAGCTGGTTACCCCTATCTTGAATAGGAGAGATATCTGCGAATGCTTCTTTTAATCCGTCCTTAACGAACCAGTCGTAACTGTCCTTCTGGACCTCGATTAAATTAGGCATCTCAAGTACCTCTTTTTGTCTCGAGTAACTCATACGCAAGTTCTTTCCAGCTTTCACTGGACGTATTCTGTTTTTCTCCATTGACGTTCCACCTCTCATAATATTTTAAATTTGGAAAAATCTTAACTAAATTAGGTGTGAAAATCCATGCATAAAAATAAGCATAGAAGTACACACTGCACCACAATAGTGCAAACTACATTCTATGCCAAAAGCAACAATAAAGTCAAGTATTTATTTGTATATTTTAAAAAAAATTTGGCAGGCTCTTACGAACCTGCCAATGATTAACAATCGAGTTTAAATTACTTTAATGTAACCTTTGCACCGATTTCCTCAAGCTGAGCCTTGATTGACTCTGCTGTAGCCTTGTCAGCTGCTTCCTTGATTACCTTTGGAGCGCCATCAACGAGTTCCTTAGCTTCCTTAAGTCCAAGACCAGTAGCCTCACGAACAACCTTGATAACCTTAACCTTCTCAGAACCTACTTCTGTAAGCTCTACGTCGAACTCATCCTTTTCCTCAGCTGCTGCTGCACCGTCTGCTGCTGCTGCAACTACAACGCCTGCTGCTGCAGAAACGCCGAATTCTTCCTCACATGCCTTTACAAGGTCATTTAACTCTAATACGCTAAGCTCTTTGATAGCTGCGATAAACTCTTCTGTTGTCATCTTTGCCATGATTATTTTCCTCCATTAAATGATTAATTAAAAAATAAAATAAATTACTCTGCATCTGCTGCTGGAGCTTCCTCTGCTGGAGCCTCTGTAGATGCACCACCCTGCTCTGCGATCTGGTTGAGTACGCGAGCGAAGTTTGTGATTGGTGACTGTAAGCTGCCAAGTAACTTTGAAAGGAGCTCCTCTCTGCCTGGTACAGCTGCAACTGCTGTCATGCCCTGAGCATCATAGAATGTTCCTTCAACAACGCCGGCCTTAATCTCAAGCTTATTAGCTGTCTTAGCAAACTTAGCAATGATTCTAGCTGGTGCTGTAGCGTCATCCTTTGATACAGCGATTGCGCTAGGTCCTTCAAGAACCTCATCAAGTGCTGCGAAGTCAGTTCCTTCGAAAGCGCGCTTCATAAGTGTATTCTTGTATACCTTGTATGTAACGCCTGCTTCACGAAGCTGCTTACGTAACTGTGTGTCTTCTGCAACTGTAAGTCCACGAGCGTCAACTACTACAACTGATGCTGCATCTTTAACCTGAGCTGAGATCTCGTCAACGATAGGCTGCTTTAATTCAACTTTTGCCACGAATTTTTCCTCCTTATAATTTTCTTAGTGTTGCTTATATGAGGATAAGTAAAAAACCTCTATGCCATAAAGACATAGAGGTGATTAATCGATAAATACTTAATCGTCCTCGGCTGGTAGAATAAATCTTTACGGCTAACGCCACCTGCTGTCTTCGGCAACAACTTTTTGCATTATATCATTTGTATATAGGACTGTCAACTATTAGTTAGAAACCTTAGCAACATTAAGCTTAACGCCAGGTCCCATTGTAGGAGCAAGTGAAATGCTCTTAATGTACTGACCCTTTAAGCTTGATGGCTTAGCCTTGTTGATAGCGTCCATAAGAGTCTGGAAGTTGTCCGCTAACTGCTCCTCTGTGAAAGAAGCCTTTCCGATAGGTACATGGATAATGTTTGTCTTATCAAGTCTATACTCAATCTTACCAGCTTTGATTTCCTCAACAGCCTTAGCAACATCCATAGTAACTGTTCCAGCCTTAGGGTTTGGCATAAGTCCTCTAGGTCCAAGTACACGACCAAGACGACCAACAACACCCATCATATCTGGTGTAGCAACTACAGAATCGAAATCAGACCATCCTTCGTTCTGAATCTTTGGAATGAGTTCCTCGCCGCCTACGAAATCAGCGCCTGCAGCCTGTGCTTCATCAAGCTTAGCACCCTTAGCGAATACTAAAACTCGTACAGTCTTACCAGTTCCGTGTGGAAGTACAACTGCACCACGGATCTGCTGCTCAGCGTGACGTCCGTCACAACCAGTTCTGATATGAGCTTCAATAGTCTCATCAAATTTTGCAGTAGCATTCTTCTTTACCTGTGAGATTGCTTCTGCTGGATCATATGCAACTGACTTGTCGTATGAGCTAACAGCTGCAACGTATTTCTTTCCTCTTTTCATGTTTACCTCCTGTGGTTTATCGAGCTTTTCAGCTCTCCCACTCAATTAATTAATAAGTAAGAACGTTGTTTTCGCTAAGCTGCAAATTACTCTACAACCTCAACGCCCATTGATCTACATGTTCCTTCGATCATGCTCATAGCTGCCTCAAGTGAAGCTGCGTTAAGGTCAGGCATCTTTGTCTCTGCGATTTCCTGAACCTGAGCCTTTGTAATCTTTGCAACCTTTGTCTTATTAGGTGTGCCAGATGCCTTCTGAAGCTTGCAAGCCTTCTTAATAAGAACTGCTGCTGGTGGAGTCTTTGTGATGAAGCTGAAGCTTCTATCTGCATAAACAGTGATAACTGTAGGAACGATTGTATCTCCCATATCAGCTGTCTTTGCGTTAAACTGCTTTGTAAACTCCACGATATTTACACCGTGCTGACCAAGTGCTGGACCTACAGGTGGGGCTGGTGTAGCCTTGCCTGCTGGAATCTGCAACTTGATATAGCCTTCAATTTTCTTTGCCATGATATCCTATTCCTCCTGCAAAACTATCCGACACATTAATTCAAAAGATAGTGCCGAATTAATCCATCTTTCGTACGTCCGTGAAATCAATCTCAACTGGTGTTTCACGTCCGAACATTTCAACGCTGATTGTGACTGTCTGTTTCTTAGCATTGATAAACTTAACAACACCAACGGTATCTTTCCAGGTACCATCGATAACACTAAGGGTATCCCCAATCTCAAAGTCAACCTCAACGTTAACCTTTTCAGTGTTTGAACCTAGTAAGTATGCCTGAACCTCTGCGTCTGACAATGGCACTGGCTTACTTCCTGGTCCAACGAAGCCTGTAACACCTCTTGTGTTTCTGACAACATACCAGGTTTCATCATTCATAATCATCTCAATAAGAACGTAACCAGGGTACATCTTTTTTGAAACTTGCTTTTTAACGCCATCCTTAGTTTCGGTAACCTCAACCATAGGTACTCGTACATCAAGAATCTGCTCCTCGAGATGTTGTGTCTCGATTGCCTTTTCAATGTTTGTCTTGACTTTGTTCTCATAGCCTGAGTAAGTATGAACTACATACCACTTTGCCTCTGCCATATGCGATGCCTCCATTATAAATTAACTAGGATATTAACACCCTTGTTGATCACTGCATCTAATACGATGATGATCACTGCTACAACTACTGACACAGCAACTACTGCTGTTGTCTGCTTTGACACGTCCTTAGGATCTGCCCAGACAATCTTGTTAAACTCTGCCTTGAGACCCGCGAAACGTCCTGACTTTACCTTCTTCTCTTCTGTCATCTCTGCACCTCCGCTAGACTACTTTGTCTCTTTGTGCATTGTGTGTTTCTTGCAGAATCTGCAATACTTCTTTGTTTCCATTCTGTCAGGGTGTGTCTTCTTGTCTTTTGTCATGTTGTAATTACGCTGCTGGCACTCTGTGCAAGCCAATGTTATCTTTGTGCGCACAACTTCCACCTCCGTTAAATTTCTACTTTGGTCCCCTTATACTCACTCATCATAGCGAACAATTTGATGAGGCGAAAAAAGAGCATAAAAAAAAGACCTGCTTTTCTTAGTCGCTAGCTAAATTTATCATAGCTTGCAATAAGTGTCAAGTCTTTTTTTATTTGTTACTATTAACCCTTCACACCACCAAGTGTTACGCCACCAACGATGTGCTTAGATAATACTAGATAAACTATTATAACAGGGAAGATTGAGAATGCAATCATCATATAAACCTGTCCCATATCAAACTTAAGCCAGTCTGCGTTACGGAGCTGAGCAATAAGAATAGGAAGAGTCTTCTTTGCATCATCATGAAGTACAAGTGCTGGAGTGAAGTAATTGTTCCAGCTACCTACGAAGCTGAAGATTGCCTGTACAGCAATGGCTGGCTTCATAAGTGGTACTACAATCTGGTTAAAGGTTCTAAATTCTCCAGAACCATCAATTCTGGCTGCCTCTACAAGAGATAGAGGAAGTGTAGCATCCATGTATTGCTTCATATAGAAGAATACTGCTGGAGATGCTATTGCAGGTACAACAAGAGGAATTGCACTGTTATCAAGCTTCATCTTATCAATTAACTGTAAGAAACCAAGTACAGTTACCTGTGTTGGAATCATCATAATCATTAATATGAAAGTAAAGATGAATTTCTTAGCCTTAAATTCATATGCATGGATAGCATAAGCTGTCATTGTTGAGAAATATGTAGCTAAGGTTGCTGTTAAAAATGCAATTATTAATGAGTTGAACATACCTCTTATAATAGGTAAAGTTCCGTTTTTAAGGTTTACCCAGTTCTCAATAAAATGATTACTTGGGATAGCTGTAAAGCCCGCACTTAATTCCGAATTACTTCTTGTAGCGTTAATAAACAATACATAGAACCAGAACAAGCAAAGGAAAGATATTAATATTAATACAATGTAGGCAATTAGTCTTCTGACATGAATACCACCGCCGGATTGTTTTTTATTTTCTGCCATTGTTATTCTCCTTGTTTATTTCTTTTCTGAATTTGTAAACTTATAAACAACCATGCTTAGTATTCCAGTGATTATAAACATGTAAACCGAAAGAGCACCTGCAAGACCAAAGTTCTTGCTAAACAAATGCTTATTTAAGTACATGATAAGAGTCATTGATGAACGCATTGGATCACCAGTACCGTTTGTTAAAATCTGTGGAACATCAAACATCTGTAAACCACCAATAAGTGATGTAATCATTACATATACCAATATTGGTCTAAGTAATGGCAGAGTAATTTTATAGAAAATCTGATTAGCAGTCGCGCCATCTACCTGAGCCGCCTCGAATAATGAAGGATCAATTCCCATCATACCTGCCATCAGAAGAATAGTCGTATTTCCAAACCACATAAGACAGTTCATTGTAGCCACAAGTCCTCTGACAGTTCCTGCATGGCTCATAAACTTATATGCTTCTTTTAAAACACCAACCTGAATCAACAACGAGTTGATTGGGCCACTATCAGCAAATAATGTAAAGAACAACATCGCGAATGCAGATGCCATAATCAAGTTAGGCATATAAATTACTGTTTTAAAAAATGTCTGGCACTTTAATCTAAGTGAAGGATCAGTAAACCAAGCACCTAATAATAATGAAAGTACAATCTGTGGAATAAAGCCTAGAATCCACATAATCATTGTGTTCTTGAAATATAATGGTAAATCACCATTTGTAATTATTGTTTTATAGTTTTCGATACCTACAAAATTAGGACCAATCTGTGTTAATCCTGAACGATAATTTTCAAAAAATGAATTGTATACAGTAGATACCAATGGAATCAACTGAAACACTATAAATATAACAAGGAATGGAAGTAGAAAAATGTAACCCCACTTGTTATATCTAACCACTTTACTTTTCTTAGTCATAAATGCTCCCTTTTTCTTTTAAATAGGGCGCATGGAGCTTATCCCCCATGCGCCCCCATTTTAATTATCCATCAATTAAGCAAAATAATTAGTCTACTGTTACGTCTGGATACTTCTCATGAACAGCCTTCTTGAACATATCAAGAGCTTCATCCTTTGTAGCGTTGCCAAGGAAGTAGTTCTTCATAGCCTTCTCAAGCTCTTCTGTACATCCCTGATCATAAGCAGAAAGGTTAGAAAGGTCGATCTTTTCTGCACCTTCAGCAAGACCTGCGTATGGGTTCTGTCCACCAAGAAGCTCAAGGTTACCAGACTCATCAGATGCAAGTTCCTGAAGAACTGTCTTAGAGTTTACGCAGTCAGCATCCTGCTGAGCGATTTCCTTAAGAACAGTCTTGTCTGTTGTCATTGTAAGGATGATATCCTTTACAAGGTTAGCATTGTCTGTACCTGTTGCAGCGCAGATCCATGTACCACCCCAGTAGTAAGACTGTGGTCCAACGCAGTAGCCCCAGCCGCCCTGGTTAGCGATTGTGCCTTCTTCGTCAGCTGCAAGACAGAAGTTGAAGAACCAAGCTGGTCCAAAGTAGCAGAAGATATTTCCTTCTGGTCTCTTACCCTTTGCCCAGTCATCGCCCCAAAGGTCATCTGTTGTCTCAGCCTTAGCATCAACAAGTTCCTTAGAATCATCGATCCACTTCTCGATGTTCTTATCCATTACTAACTTGCCATCCTGTACCCACTTACCAGATACGTTGTTTGAGTATGTACGATATGTATCAAATGCTGAGCACATCTTGTAACCAGCACCAACAATCTTTTCTGATGTCTCTTTGAACTTATCCCAATCAGATACAAGTGCCTGTACTTCATCAGGATCATCTGTTCCAAGAACTTCCTTAGCCATCTCTCTGTTGTAGATAAGACCAGCTGAGCAAGCCTGCCATGAAGCACCCTTTAAGTTACCGTTTGAATCTGTAACGATATCCTGTGTGTATTTATACTGATCAGAAAGGTCAGCATCTGTAATACCAAGATCCTTAAGAGCCATAGCATAATCTGTGTCAACATACTTTAAAGCGTAGTCAGCTTCAACAAGGAATATATCTACCTTGTCATCTGCAGAAGCAGATTCCTGAGCTAAAAGAGCCTCATCAAGGTTGTTCTGGTATGCATTGTCTGTAGAAGGTGTGATTGTCCAAACTACATCAACATCACCAATCTTACCGTGTGTAGCATCTACTTCCTCGTAGTTCTTGTAGTGTG
The DNA here is from genome assembly GCF_900113655.1 of Pseudobutyrivibrio sp. OR37. Classification (GTDB taxonomy): domain Bacteria; phylum Bacillota; class Clostridia; order Lachnospirales; family Lachnospiraceae; genus Pseudobutyrivibrio. The sequence goes on from NZ_FOQF01000011.1 coordinate 104,144, forward strand.
ACTTAAGTCTTGACTGGAACTCATCATTCCAGCAATGGATGTTGAGAACTTTACCAGTGTCTTCTGGAAGCTCAACTGCAGCGTCAGCTGCTTCTGTTGTCTCTGTTGCGCCATCAGCAGCAGATGTGTCTGTAGAAGCTGTATCAGAGCTTCCACATCCAGCAAACATAGTTGCTGTCATTGTTGCTATTGCTAGCAAACTCACAATTCTTCTTTTCATTTGTGTTCCTCCCAATTTTTACGCGCCTTGCGCGTTTTTTATAATTGTTACCGCATTTATAATAAGTTGATTCCTCAACCAAATGCCTATTTCAAATTCTGAAGGGTGTCACCTTCAAGTAATTTACCTTTTACAACCACCTGCTTAACAAGTGTTGTTTTTGGTCTTTCTATTAAATCGATTAGATTTTTTGCTGCCTGGAATCCAAGCTCATCAGCATCCTGACGATAAGTTGTAAGCCTTGGTCTGATATGACGTGCAACTTTAATACCATCAAATCCAACAACAGATACATCTTCTGGAACCTTCAAGCCTTTTTCAGAGATAGCTCGCATACCACCGTATGCAGCATAATCATCTGGATAAAAGATACAGGTTGGTCTATCTTCTAGCTCCAAAAGCTCTAAGGTCTTTTCGTACGCCCCGTGAGTATCTCTATAAGCAGATTCAAGAATATACTCATCTGGAACTGTGATTCCGTACTCTTCCAACCTCTTATTAAAGGTAATCATTCTTGTTCTTGTAACAGAAGAATCTGCGCCGTGAATGTAAGCGATTTTCTTGTGACCATTTTCTACTACGAAATCCACTAGTGTGTTAATTCCATCTACATTATCTGAAAGAATTGTTGTTGTGTCGTTGTAGATATGATCAATGGTAACAACCGGAATGTCGCTTCGGACCAGCTCTACTACCTCTGGGTCGTCAAAATGTACATTTGCAATTATTACTCCATCGAATCTTCTGTATCTTGCATGATTTAGATAAGATGACCTGCTTGGCCTTGTTCTGTCATTAGAAATAAAGGTTATATCATATCCTTCTTTTTCAACTTCCTTTTTAAAACTTTCAAGGACGCTGGCGAAGAAGTCATGCTGTAATCCGCTATTTGCATCATCCATAAATAAGACTCCAAGATTATGGGTTCTATTTGTTTTCATGGATTTTGCTGCTGCATTTGGCACGTAGCCTAACTCTCTTGCTGTCCTTCTAATTCTAGCCTTGGTTTCCGCTCCGATATCACTGTGATCGTTAAGTGCCTTACTAACAGTAGCTACGGATACATTACACTGACTTGCAATATCCTTTAATGAGACCATTATTCCATCCCTTTTCCCTTCTGAAAACGCTTAATCGTTTTCGTAACTTAAATATAGCTCTATTTTCGAAAATCTACAAGCTATTTTTCGAAATTTGTGTTTCTGTTAAATTTTCAACCCATATTTTAGTGCTTTTTGCACAAATATTGTGTTCCTGGATTGCTTTTTCACATGGTTATGGTATTCTTAATGCGTGAATAGTATGTCTATTCGCTTAAACGTTTACGTTAGTATAAATAGGTTTTTGTAGTGTTTTTTACTACTTTTATCATATTTTATACACTTAAACGTTTACTAAAATTCATTTTTCAAAATAGGGAGGATTATATGAAATACGGTTTCTTCGATGATAACAACAAAGAATATGTTATCACCACACCAAAAACTCCTTTGCCTTGGATTAATTACCTTGGCTGTACGGATTTTTTCTCTTTGATATCTAACACCTGCGGTGGCTATACCTTCTATAAAGATGCAAAGCTTCTTCGCATGACTAGATATCGTTACAATGACACTACTCCAGATACAAATGGAAAGTATTTCTATATTAAGGATGGAGATACTATTTGGAATCCAGGATGGCAGCCAACAAAGACCGAATTAGATTCATACGAATGCCGCCATGGTATTGGTTATAGTAAATTTACAGGTACTAAGAACGGCATCGAAGCTGCTCTTACAACTTTTGTTCCTATAGGTGATCCTGTTGAGCTTACAAAAGTAACCTTAACAAACAAGGGCACTGCTAAAAAAGACATCACACTCTTTTCTTATGTAGAGTGGTGCTTATGGAACGCTGATGATGATATGAAGAACTATCAGCGTAACCTTTCAATCGGTGAAGTTGAAGTAGTTGATTCTACTATTTATCACAAAACAGAATACAGAGAGCGCCGTAATCACTACGCTGTTTACTCTGTAAATACAAAGATTGATGGCTTTGAGACAAGCCGTGATGAATTCCGCGGTGCATACAACGGACCAGATAAGCCAGCTGCAGTTATTGAAGGAAAGCTTCATAACACAATCGCTTCTGGTTGGTATCCAATCGCTTCTCATCAGATTAATGTTAGCCTTGAGGCTGGCGAAAGCAAGACTTTCGTATTTGCTTTAGGATATGTTGAGAATGCTGAGGATGATAAGTGGGAAGCTCCTGGAATCATTAATAAGAAGAAAGCAAATGCTCTTCTTGCCAAGTATCAGACAACAGAAGATTTCGATAAGGCTTTCGCAGCTCTTAATACATATTGGAATGACCTTCTTAGCAAGTTCCACATCGAATCTAAGGATGAGCATGTAAACCGTATGGTAAACATCTGGAACCAGTATCAGTGCATGGTAACATTTAACATGTCACGTTCTGCTTCTTACTATGAGACAGGTATCGGCCGCGGAATGGGATTCAGAGATTCTTGTCAGGATCTTCTTGGTTTCGTTCATTTAATTCCTGACAGAGCCAGAGAGCGTATCATTGATATTGCTTCAACTCAGTTCCAGGATGGTAGCGCTTACCATCAGTATCAGCCTCTTACAAAGAAGGGCAATTCTGATATCGGTTCAGGCTTTAACGATGATCCATTATGGCTAATCGCTGGAACAAGCGCTTACATTCGCGAAACAGGTGACACTTCAATCCTTAAGGAAATGGTTCCATACGACAACGATATGTCAGTGGCAACTACACTTATGGAGCACTTACAGCGTTCATTTGATTATATTGTAAATCACAAGGGTCCACACGACCTTCCACTTATCGGTCGTGCCGATTGGAATGACTGCTTGAACCTTAACTGTTTCTCTGAGCATCCAGGTGAAAGCTTCCAGTGCTTCGGACCTTCAGAGGGACCTGTTGCAGAATCAGTATTTATTGCTGGTATGTTTGTAAAATATGGTCGCGAGTATGCAGACCTTTGCAAGCTTATGGGCGACAATTCTGAAGCTGACAGAGTTTTAGCTGAGGTTGATAAGATGATTAAAGCCATTGAGAAGGATGGCTGGGACGGCGAGTGGTTCGTAAGAGCTTATGATGCATACAGCCACAAGGTTGGTTCTAAGGAATGTGATGAAGGACAGATTTACATCGAGCCACAGGGTATGTGCGTAATGGCCGGAGTTGGTGTTGATGATGGCAACGCAAAGAAGGCCCTTGATTCAGTTAAAGAAAAGCTTGATACAAAGTATGGTGTTATGATTCTTCAGCCTGCTTACACAAGATATCATCTTGAGCTTGGTGAAATCACATCATATCCACCAGGATACAAGGAAAATGCTGGTATCTTCTGCCACAACAATCCATGGATTTCTATTGCAGAGACATGCATTGGTCGTGGTGACAGAGCCTTTGAAGTTTACAAGAAGACTTGTCCATCATATATTGAGGACATTTCTGAGATTCATAGAACAGAGCCTTATGTTTACTCACAGATGGTTGCTGGCGCAGATGCTAGATTCCACGGTGAGGCAAAGAACAGCTGGCTTACAGGAACTGCTGCATGGACATTTACAAATATTTCTCAGTACATTTTGGGAATTTATCCAACACTTGAGGGACTTTCAGTTAATCCATGTATCCCTGCAGAGTTCGGTGATTTCAATATCACACGTGTTTACCGCGGCGTAACCTACAATATTGAAATCAAGAACCCTAACAAGGTTCAAAAGGGTGTAGCTTCACTTACAGTTGATGGCGTTGAAGTTAAGGGTAATGTAATCCCATTCGACGGTAGCAAGAAGACTGTAAATGTAATCGCTACAATGAATTAGTTTCTTTTTCTTCATTAAATAATATTATTCTCCTTCTAAGAAAGAGCCAGACATTGACATCAATGTCATTAAGTTAACATTGCGGTGGAGGCTACGATGAAGAAAACGAGATTGAAGTGATATGCTTCAATCTCGTTTTTTCCTTTTTTAGACATTAAAAGAAGACAGATTGTATATCTGCCTAAATAACATTTTTAACTTTTCATTTTTATGCTACTCTATATAAGAAACCTCTAAAGATTCTTGCTGACTGGTATCTTTCACGATGTCGGTCTGGTCTAATGGGTACAAGATTTCTTGATATGATGGTTTCTAAATCAGGTGGAGATGTAATACCGCGGTAAAACTTTTTGCACATGTGAGCAGCAACTGAAAAGTTGGCTTTATATGTATATTTTCTTTGTTTTT